>JBMYYC010000026.1:0-27154 GCA_049609045.1 Lishizhenia sp.
CAGATACGAGTTTTCTAAAAAATAACCTTAATTTTGACTTCAAAATTATAATTTTTCTAGTATTAATTGATGTTTACGTTCTGATAAATGAATATAATTACATTGACGACAGATATGGGGCTAAACGACCACTATGTTGCTTCTCTCAAAGGAGCGATTTTAGCTATGTCAAAAAATGTACAATTAATCGATATATCGCACAACGTAAAACCTTTTAATATTGCACAGGCTTCTTTGTTTATTAAAAGTTGTATGTCTGACTTTGAAGACGGAACAGTACATCTAATTGGAGTAGACAGCGAACCTATAATTAATTTTGGAGATAGTAACGCAGGAGCACTACCTAGTTTCATGCTCTACAAAAAGCAGTTTTTTGTAGCTACAGATAATGGAATTTTCAACCTTATACTTGGTACAAACAAACCAGATAAAATATGGACGATTGACGATGTTCTGTCGAACCCAAACTTAATGAAGTTTCCTACGAAAAACATACTTGCACCAGCAGCATGCGCACTTGCAAACCATGCAGACCCTGATACAATTGGGAGCCTGAAAGAATCTGTAAAACGTGCTTTTGTTACCAATCCTGTTATAGAATCCAATGTATTAAAAGGAAACGTAATACATATAGATCATTACGGAAACCTCATTACGAACATCACATTGTCTGAATTTCAGCGAATGGGTAGAAACGTACCTTTCACCATTTATTTTAGGAAAAAAGAATATTATATCGATCAAATATCTGCAGGTTACAACGAAGTGCCGGCAGGAGAGCGTGTAGCGCTTTTTAACGACAACAATCTCTTAGAGATAGCTATAAATAAAGGAACACCTAGCAATGGCGGTGGAGCAAATTCACTTTTTGGCCTATTTGTAGGAGATGTTATACGCATTGAGTTTACACCGCGTGGATCCAAAACAACCTTAGAATCTTTATTTTAATGATACGCATAGTTAAACTTACATTTCAAGAAAAGCAAATAGACGAATTCCTTACATTTTTCGATTCTATCAAAACCAAAGTAGCAACATTTGAAGGCTGTAATGGTATGCGACTAATTCAAGATCAAAATAATCCGAACATCGTATTCACCTACTCGGATTGGGAAGATAATGAAGCGTTGGAGAATTATCGTATTTCCGACACTTTCCAAAAGACTTGGAAAAAAATAAAGCCTTGGTTTTCTGCAAAAGCCGAAGCATGGTCTACCGATTTGTATTTCGACGGATTCAACTTAGACATGTAAACTTTTGTCTTTTTTCACTTTTTTTGATGTTTATTAAACATCAAATATTTAAAAGTTTGTACTAAAGCTAGAATGCTACGTTAGATAAACAGTACATTTGAATAAAATTTAAACATGCGCGCGTTATACCTTAAAGAAATAAAAAGCTTTTTAAGTTCAATTTTGGGCTATATCTTTATTACTATTTTCTTAGTAACCACATGGCTATTTTTATGGATTATTTCTGACAACTACAACCTGCTTGAAGGTGGTATTTCAGACTTAATCCCATTTTTTAATTTAGCTCCTTTAATATTACTCATTTTAATACCGGCAGTTACGATGCGTTCTTTCGCAGAAGAAAAGCGAACAGGTACCATTGAACTCCTTTACACGCGTCCAATTTCTGACTTAAAAATTCTTTTAGCAAAATACTTTGCAGGAGTAACTTTAGTAATTATCTGTTTGCTGCCTACACTCACCTATTACATTTCTGTGCACTACTTAGGTGATCCGGTTGGTGTAATAGATGATGGTGCTGCTATTACTTCCTATTTAGGTTTAATTTTATTAGGAGCATCATTTGTTGCCATTGGAATTTTCAGTTCCTCAATAACTAAGAATCAAATTGTAGCTTTTATTATTGCTATGTTTCTCTGTTGGTTTTTATTCAATGGATTCTCTTTATTAGGTAGCTATGCAACTTTTGCAGGACTAGATTCTATCATTAAAAGTATAGGAATGGAAGCACATTATTCCTCTATAAAGAAAGGAGTTCTTGTACTTAGCGATTTGGTATACTTTTTATCTCTAATTCTTTTCTTTCTCTTTGCAACACATGCTGTTCTTAAATCTTTACGCAAATAATTATGGAAACAAAAAAAATAACCGCTAAGTTTTACTATGTAATTACTGTTGTTATTGCCTTATCTCTGGTAATTATCGTAAATATTATTGCAAACTTATCTGACTTTAGAGCAGATTTTACTGAAGACCAACGATACTCTTTAACGGCATCTACTCAAGATTTTTTGAGTAGTGACTCTCTTTTAAGCGAACGTATTCTTTTTAAAATATATTTAGAAGGCGAAGAACTTCCGGCAGAAGCAACTCGATTAAAGAATGCCATCAAAGGCAAGTTAGACGAATTTAAATACTACGCCGGAAAAAGAGTAGAGTACGAATTTATCAACCCGAATACAGGAACAGAGGCAGACTTCAAAGAACTTAGCGAACAACTTATTGCTAAAGGAAAAGGAATACGACCAATAACTCTAAACTACAGAAGCGAGGGAAAAAATCAACAAATCTTCTTATTTCCAGGAGCTGTGGTAAGTTACAAAGGAGCTATATCTGGTTATGTCCGATTTATGGAAGGAGGTCAACTCTACTTGGATCAAAATTTTGAGAATAAAGTACAACGCGCCATTACCAATGTAGAATACAAGTTAATGGAGGCGATAGATAAAGCTACTCGTAGAACTAAAAAAACAATCGGTTTCTTAAGCGGACATCGAGAATTAAAACCACAGAATACAGCAGCCATGCGCAACATTCTCGAAGAAACTTACATCATTAAAGATGTTGCTATAAATGGAAGAATTAATGCTTTAGATAATTTAGACGGACTAATCATTGCGGATCCTCAAAACAGTTTCTCTGACAAAGATAAATTTGTTATTGATCAGTATTTAATGCAAGGAGGAAATCTGTTACTTACTTACAATCCGTTATACATCAACAGAGATACATTGAGAAAGTATGGCCAAGTGAATTCTATAAGAAAAAAGACAGATATAGAAAAACTGACGTATGATTATGGTATAAAAATAAACGATGACCTTTTAGTTGATGGACAATACGGAGCGTTTATTGTTTCACCACGTTCTCAGCCAATACCTTATTATTTTTATATCAAAGGACAAGGAACGGAACACCCAATTGGAAGTCAGTTAGACCCCATCATGCTATTTTATGCTTCTAGTTTACAGTTTGTTCAAACAGACAATGAAATTACACCATCTGTTCTACTTACAACTAGTAATAATTCAAAATCATTCGGTATTGCACCTTTGGTCTCTTTAGGAATGTTTAGAGCTTTTGGAGAACAACCTAAGTTTCAGGACGACATTAACAATCCAAACAACAGACAAATGGTTGGTGCTATGGTAGAAGGAAATTTTGAATCTGCATTTAAAAATAGATTGGTTGACGCCTACAAAAATAATAGCGATGCAAAATTTTATGAAAAGAGTATCAAACCTGGAAAACTCTGTGTATTCTCTAGTGGAGACTTTTTTCAAAATAAATACTTTGACTCTGTAGAAGTGATAGAAGAAAATAGATACAAATACATTCCTCGTTATCCGAATGAGCGAATTGGAGAGTTTGATGAAGTATTACTTGGTGGCTCTAAAGGAAATTTTGACATCATACAAAACACCTTAGATTACATGCTCGGAGAAAGTGCACTTTTAGCTGTTAGAAGTAGAACAATAGACTTACATCCTACGGATAAAATTAAAGTTACAGAGCAAGCCGGATTTTACAAGGTAATTAACCTAATCGCACCCATATTGAGCGTTATTTTACTGGCACTCACATTAATATTTATACGAATACGAAAATTTGCAAGAAAATGAAAAAAACGATAGGCTTACTAATAGGATTAGCATTAGTGATTGGTTTAGGGTATTACGCCTACAATCTTCAAGAAAAAAGTAAAAAAAGTGACAACACAGAACTTATTGATTTTGAAATAAAAAACGTTGAAAATATTGACAAAATTGAAATCTACGACCCTTATTTTCAGGCTTCCTTCACGCTGCTTAAAAAAGGAGATGTGTGGACAGATAAAAATGGCGGTTGCGTTCAACAAAATCCAGTTAAAACGATTTTAGAAACCTTTAAAAAAGTCACCTTTTCAGGTTATGTTAACGATGCAGCCAAAACAAATGTGACTAACTTAATGGCTGCCAAGGCAAAAAAAGTTACTGTTTACGAACAAGGCGAGATGAAAAAAATATGGTACGTTGGACACAGCACTCCAGATCATCTTGGAACTTACATGCTTGTTGAAACACCTGAAGTAAAAAGTGATCAACCTGTAATTATGGGTATGCAAGGTTTAAATGGGATATTAGAACCTCGTTTTTTCGTAGACCCTAAAATCTGGGCATGTACAGACTTATTTTCTGCAACACAAGCTGAAATAAAAAAAGTATCTATAAAGAACAATATAGACAACGAAGACAGTTATGAAATCACAAGAAATGGCAGTGGATTTGTAGCAACTCAGAATACAATGCCCATTGAAAATGTAAACCAAGAGAAACTCACTTTTTTCACCAATAGTTTTGAAAACATTCATTTTAATAAGCCAAATTATGAATTTACACAACAACAAGTAGATTCAATAAGAAATTCGAATCCTTACATTGAAATGAACATCGATAAAAAAGATGGTACTTCACTCTCAATGAATTTTTATAAAAATGTTGACAGAAGTAAAAGCACTCCAAACAACATTGTTTATGATCCTGAATACGTTTGGGCATTTACACAAGATGATAGACTCGTTAAGGTACAATATTTTGTAATGGGTCCAATTATTGACGGAAAAGACTTTTTTGTCAATAAAACAGTTAACAACTAATTAAAAAACAGGTTAAAACTTCGGGTTTCAGACCTTATATTTGTAAGTCAACACAAAAGATAACAAGCAGAAAATGAATTTCGTTATATCAAGTACAGGATTATTAAAAAATCTCCAAAGTATAAGTGGTGTGCTTAGCACGAGTAATACGCTTCCAATTTTAGATAACTTTCTATTTGAGATAAGTGACAATAATCTAAATATTTCAGCATCGGATTTAGAAACAACAATGCAAACGTCTACCAACGTTGAAGCCAACGATTCTGGAAAAATCTGTATGCCAGCAAAAATATTGCTAGATATTCTTAAAAACTTGCCAGAACAACCTTTAACCTTTTTAATTGACGATACCAATTACGGTATAGAAATAAGTTACAGTAACGGTAAATCTAAAATGGTAGGTTATAGCGGTGATGATTTTCCAAAATCTCCACAGCTAGAAAACTCAGACAACATTACGATAGCTGGAGAACTTGTTTCGGAAGCAATAAACAAAACATTATTTGCCACTGGAAATGATGATTTAAGACCCGTAATGAGCGGAGTATTTTGTCAGTTCTCTGGATCTGACATCATATTTGTTGCAACCGATGCACATAAATTAGTACGCTACAAAAGATCGGACGCACAAGCATCTGGAAGCTCAAGTTTTATACTTCCAAAGAAACCTTTGAACTTACTTAAGTCTAACATTAAAGGAGAAGAGCAAGTTAAGGTTATGTACAACGAAAGCAACGCCATTTTTGAATTTAATGACATTACATTAACCTGTAGATTAATTGACGGAAAATATCCAAACTACGAGGCCGTTATCCCTAAAGAAAACCCGAATGTATTAACTGTAGACAGATTAGAACTTTTAGGTTCTATCAAGCGTGTTTCTATATTCGCTAACAAAACTACTCACCAAGTAAAATTAAAAATGGTTGGTTCTGAACTCTCTATTTCTGCAGAAGATTTAGACTTTGCAAATGAAGCAAATGAAAGGTTGACATGTAGTTTTAGTGGAGAAGACATGGAGATAGGTTTCAACTCAAGATTTTTAATGGAAATGTTAAATAATATCTCAAGCAAAGAGATAAAAATTGAAATGAGCGAACCAAATCGTGCAGGAATATTATTACCAGCAGAACTAGAAAATGACGCAGAAGATATACTCATGTTAGTAATGCCAGTAATGCTAAACAAATAGTATAAAAAGTATATTGAATAATTAAGAAAGCACATCTTTAAGGTGTGCTTTTTTTATGCTCTCTTACAGCCTTTTTGTCTCGTCTGATTTGAAATAAAGCGCATCAACAAAAATAAGAAAGCGCAAAGACAAAGAGTTCACTTGCTCTGAGCTAAACAAATAGCTTAAGGAATCAAAATAATTTGAATCTACAGAAGATTTCGAAGTTAAAATATTGTTCTTATACACTATGCGTAATTCACTACCAGGAATAAAAACCCATGTATAATTAACATCAATCGAAAATACGTTAAATGCTATGTCATGAATTGCCGTACCATCTAAGTTTCTTCCAGAATACTCGGTATTCTTTCTTAACGCATCATCACCTAAAGCATGAAAGTTTACATACTCCACATTCTGCCAATAATGCCTCAACTGCAAGTCAACTCCCATTCTATTCGTAAATAAATACTCTGCACTAATTGTATTGTTCACAACCTGTCTATTCCTAGTACCTAAAATAATCTCATTGGTATATTCGTTATCACTAACAGAAACATAACCAAAATCATTATAATAATTTTCAAACGAAGCGCGCAGTACCATAAAAAACTTGTCAGAAACTCTCATTCTCGGGCTTACGTAAATATTTTGATCTTTACGTTTAGTGTTCGTATAAAAAGCAGCTCCACCTCTTACATCTAAGGCATACTTTTTTGAATAATCACTGCTGTAAAACCACCCCGCACCATATACTGGCTCATAAAAAATAGGATTTCCAAAGCTGCGCGATTCGAAATGATTCATTTGACCAAAGGGAGCAGCAAAGACATTTACACCTGCAGTTAAGAAGTTCTTAAACGTACCTGCAACTTGCGCGTCTACAACAAATTGATCAAAAAGAACAGGGAAATAAAGTTGACTAAAATTCATACTTGACTCTATCCATTTTCTTAAAAACCTTCCTTTTGGTTTAAAATCATTCCAACGCATACTTGCGCCAATCTCTCTTGAATTGTTGTTCTGTAAAAAGCCTAAATCATTTGGTTCAAACGTATCGCTTTCTTCATAATAATAGCCTGAATACCTCCAAACACCTTGCACTTTACTTACTTCTGCAAAAGCAGTATGCCCAACAGTATTCCCCCCATTCTCTACTACATTACTCAATCTTAAACCTGTGGTATATAAGTAATTTCTGTCTTTCGAGAAAATTTTAGTTTGTAATACACTAACGTTTGCATCTCTCGCTCCTCCAGACCTTAATACACTTGTATTTAAAAAATTAACTGTACTATTATTTTTTAAGTTTTGAGAAAGCGCAAGTACGTTGTAATTCGTATAAGGGTTTGCCAATACTTGTCGATTATCTCCTGTAAGCGTATCTGTAATTGTGGCGTAAGACTGACCTTCAACTGCATTAAAAACACCTATTCCTAAGTTAGACCTTGTTCTTCCGGAAACCTTTGTTGCATTAATTAATGGACTTTCACCACTAAAATCTGTAACACGTTCTCCATTCTTTACATCTTCAAAAACGTTTGTTTGATAATATGGTCTACCGCCTATTCTTCTAGAATAAAACACATTTCCAATATTAAAAAGTTCTGTTCCTTCCGTAAAAAACTGTCTATTCTCATTGAATTGAACCTCAAATGGAGTAAGATTAAGAACCAAATCATCACTTCTTCTTTGTCCAAAATCCGGAATCAACGTCATATCCAAAGTAAACGCTTCAGAAATTCCGTATTTCACATCCATACCTCCATTTAATCGGGTTGTGAACTTATCATTTGCAGAAGATTTTTCTACATAAGAAGTTAAATAGGGAGAAAATGAAAGTCTCAAAGGTGGAGAAATTCCGCTTACTCCTTTTAAATTCCCAATTTGTTGCAACTCGCCAAAACCTTCTGGATTTACCGGGTTCCAATACGACTCTTGTCTATTTCTTCTAACTGATCTTTTAAAATTAATTTTCCAATTTTGGATATCCTGTTTGGGAAAACGGATAGCAGAATAAGGAATACGCATCTCGAAACTCCAACCAAAAACTCTTTTCTGGACGCGAGACTTCCAAACTGCGTTCCAACTCGGGTCAAAATCGTCTTCATTCAAAACTCCGTCTATTTCCACTCCGGCAGCGGTAACAATAAAAACAAATGCGTTTTGTTTTTTACCGTAAGTATCTAACGTTATTCCGAACCAATCTGCATTTCCTGTATCATCTCGTTGCGACAATGTAAAGCTTACACTATCTGGCTCTTTATCGTATAATCTACCACCAATAAATAATGCTTCCGCTCCGTATGTGACATAACATTCAGAGTCAAAATTACTCTTTGAGCCAAAATCTGGATAATTAACGACAAAGTCTTTTGCAGGAGGTAAAATAGACCATATTTCTTCATTTAAAAAACCGTCTAAAACAGGCTCTTGTTCTACATATTTCGTATGATAATTCTTTTGCCCAAAAGCAACGGTTACAAAGAAACACATTAGAATAAGCACCCAATTTTTCAGCGACATGAAAATGATAAATTTGAGCTACAAATTTAACAAACTTTAAGCATCTATTCTAAAATGATTATACACTAATGCTCTATTATGTAAGCATTATATCAGTAAATCGTTTTAAAGTTTTACTAATTTAGAACGTGTAGTACTTCCATTAGAAAAGTAAAAGTCTATGAAATAAACACCTTTACTCAAATACGATCCATCAATTAAGTTATTTCCTTTAAAAAAGCGCTTCTTTTCTACAACTGCACCGGTGTAATCTTTTATATAAAACACACCGTTAAACTCTGATTTGAAGCTCCAGTTATCGACAACTGGGTTTGGTACTATTAAAATTGGATCTAGGTTTTCACAATCGATATACACCTTATCTAATACGCGTTCAAAACCATTATAATCTACAGATGAAACTTGGAACAACTTATAATGAGAAGTATTCTTGTATTGAACAGAGTAATTGGCTAAACTTGACGAGTTTCCGTAAGAATCTATGCGGGACAATTCTATTACATCACCATCTTCTTGTATAGCTTGTAATAAAAATTGAGCGTTATTACTTTCACTTCCCACAGTCCAATTAAAAACAATATCATTATCGAAACAATTCGTTTCTAAATTTAAAAATTCAACTGGTAAAGGTGTATTTGCAGTAGTAGAGCCAATAGTGAAATACGCTGTCGAATTAACTGGAAAATGACTTGTTGATAAGTTTGAAATAATCAACCTTCCTGAACTGTAAGTAATAGAAGTTCCTGCAGCATCTCCATTGTAAAAACAATTTGTAAATGTAGACCCGTTCGTTGTAGAGAAATCACCATCGCTATCTACTATAAATCTTATATCATTTGGATTTATATTATTAAGATTAGCACTAGCATCTAGAGCAATATCTATGCTAAATACATCTGTAAAATTGGTATTCTGAACTTTCCATTCTCTTTCTACTCGAGAAAAAATTGGACAACCTGAGACATTAGGCAACTCATTATAGCTGTCAGTGTTACCCCAAACTTCTCCTGTATTTCTACCTATAAGAATAAAGGTGTTACTTGCTGAAAACACTCCTGAATTATCATTATTGCTCGTCTCTAAATTATCAATATACAAGCGTAATGAATCGTCGAAGCTATGTGATTGTTTCTGATTCAACCCTTGGTTATCGTCTCTTCCTATCCCAATAACATCATTGTGATAGTCTGGCTGATCACTCGCATCCCACAACGTTGTGCTATTAGAAGAGAGATAATCTCCATTAGTTCCACCGTTACTATTATCTAAAGTTGCACCAAATTTTATAGCAAGATATGAATTCACTCGTGTCATTTCATTATCCGACAAATCCCGGTCAAAGAAAATAATTTCATTTATATATCCGATGTAAGAAGAAGAACTGCTACTCGGATTATAGCCGATTGTCAACCCATATGCTCCTGACGACGCTGAAGATGATGAATTAGATACTTCAGCATCTAAATTTAATAACTTCATCGTTCCCGTTCTATTTCCACGATACGCAATTATTGAGGGCTTAAAAGATTCCGTCCAATTCCTACAGGCATTTGAAGAGTTGTATTTACCAATAGCTAACCTTCCAGAGCTTCCAAAATTACGCATCTGAATTCCATCACCAACAGCCTCATTATAAAGTACCATATGCCCATTTGAATTTGAACTGGGTAATAAATAAGAACAAAACATCGTACCTTCACTGCTTGATATACGATTATCCAATAAATTTAAGCTGCCTGAACTCTGAAACCCTTTAAGTGTAGTCGCGGTATTCCCAGCAAAACTTATAGTATTATTATAATTTGAAGGATTATTTGTAACAACTGGATAAGGACTTGAGTTATCTGAAATACTGATTGCTGGACTACTAGGATAGGCTGTACTCCACGTAGATAAATTTCCTAAACTTAGATTATCTGTATTAAACCAAGCTGTTAGATTGGTGTTACCAACAGCACCTGGGGTTTGAGATTGTATAGGTCTAACAAAAATAAAAGTTACAACAAGCAACGTAGCAAAGATTTTCATAGCACAAATAGTTTCCACGAAAATTAATGTGAAAAACAAAAAATTCCAACCTTACGGCTGGAATTTCACTTAATAGAGAGAGTATGTTAAATTTCTACTTCTTTACAGCGTCTACCACTGCTTTGAATGCTTCTGGGTGATTCATGGCTAAATCTGCTAGAACCTTACGGTTTAACTCTAACTCTGATTTATTCACTAAGCCCATAAACTGAGAATAGCTCATTCCGTGCATACGAGCACCCGCATTGATACGAGTAATCCATAATGAACGGAAATTTCTTTTCTTTTGCTTACGACCTTCATAGGCGTAAAGTAATCCTTTTTCAACAGCATTTTTTGCTACTGTCCAAACGTTTTTTCTTCTTCCGTAGTATCCTTTCGCAAGTTTCATAACGTTTTTACGTTTTGCTCTTGATGCTACGTGATTTACACTTCTTGGCATAATAATTAATTTTTTTGGTACTAAGTGCTTCGCTATTTCAGAAAGCTTGGTTACTCATTACCGGGTTTTTAAATTTAACCAGTAATCTTCTTCTATCCGTTAGGATAAGATTACTTCATGTTTAACTGTTGCTTGATGTTTGCTTCGTCAGCTTTATCCACTAATCCTGCGTGCGTCAAGTTACGTTTTTGCTTTTTGGTTTTCTTAGTAAGAATGTGGCTTTTGAAAGCGTGTTTTCTTTTCAGTTTCCCAGTTCCAGTTACTTTGAATCTCTTCTTAGCACTAGATTTTGTTTTCATTTTTGGCATCTTCTCTTTTCTTTTAAAGTTACCTCTCTCTATATAAAGTTCTTATTTCTTCTTTGGGTTAAGCATAATTGTCATACGCTTACCTTCTAATTTCGGCATTTGTTCTAGGATACCGTGTTCTGCTAACTCTTGAGCAAATTTTAACAAAAGGATTTCTCCTCTGTCTTTAAATACAATTGTTCTACCTCTAAAAAATACGTAAGCTTTCACTTTACTTCCTTCTTCTAAGAATTTCTTAGCATGCGCAAGTTTAAAGTTAAAGTCGTGATCATCTGTATTTGGTCCGAAACGAATTTCTTTAATTACAACTTTAGACTGTTTTGCTTTCAGCTCTTTTTGTTTTTTCTTTTGGTTGTACAAGAACTTTTTGTAATCCAAAATTTTACAAACTGGCGGATCTGCCTTAGGAGAAATTTCTACCAAATCCAATCCTTCAGCTTCGGCAATTTTAATTGCTTCAGAAGTAGAAAGCACTCTTGGCTCTTCTCCTTCTCCCACTAATCGCACTTTTGGTACTCTGATTCGCTCATTAATTCTGTGCGGATCTTCTTGTCTTCTTGGTTGAAATTTTCTTTTTGGTCCTTTTCTCATTTACTCTTTTTATACTTAACTACCGTTTTTTAATTATTGGTTGTTAATTCTTCTTCTGTTAATTTATTTACCAGTTCTACAAACTGATCTATACCCATAGAACCAAGATCTCCTTGACCTCTCTGGCGTACTGCAATTTGATTCGTCTCCGCTTCTTTCTCTCCTACAACCAGCATAAAAGGTATCTTAGATAACTCTGCTTCTCTGATTTTCTTTCCAACTTTCTCATTACGAGCGTCAACGAATCCGCGAATATCGTAATTATTTAGTAAACCAGAAACTTTTTCTGCATACTCGTTGTATTTTTCACTCAAAGGTAGTATCGCAAACTGCTCTGTGGTTAACCAAAGTGGGAAATCTCCAGCACAATGTTCTAGTAAAACAGCAACAAATCTTTCCATAGAACCAAATGGTGCTCTATGTATCATTACAGGTCTGTGTTTTTGATTATCAGCTCCTGTATATTCTAATTCAAAGCGTTCTGGCAAGTTGTAATCAACCTGAATGGTTCCGAGTTGCCATTCTCTACCTAGCGCATCTTGAACCATAAAATCTAATTTAGGTCCATAAAACGCTGCTTCACCATATTCTACTACCGTAGGCAACTCTTTTTCTGCAGCAGCCTCAATAATCGCCTGTTCTGCCAATTCCCAATTGGCATCCTCTCCAATATACTTTTCTGGTGTTTCAGGATCTCTTAAAGAAATTTGTGCTTTAAAATTCTCAAATTTTAATGTTTTGAATATATAAAGTACTAAATCTATTACCTTCTTAAACTCGTCTTTTACTTGGTCTTGCATACAGAAAATATGCGCATCATCTTGCGTAAAACCTCTCACACGTGTTAAACCGTGTAATTCGCCAGACTGCTCATATCTATACACCGTTCCAAACTCAGCGAAACGAATTGGTAAATCTCTGTAAGACCTTGGTCGTGCCTTGAATATCTCACAGTGATGTGGACAATTCATAGGCTTCAACAAAAACTCTTCATCCTCATCTGGAGTATTAATCGGCTGAAAAGAATCTTTACCATATTTTGCGTAGTGACCAGAGCACACATACAATTCTTTACTCCCAATATGCGGAGTAATTACTTGATCGTACCCTCCTTTTTTCTGTGCTTTTTTAAGAAAATTTTCTAATCTTTCTCTGAGCGCTGCTCCTTTTGGTAGCCAAAGTGGTAAACCTTGACCAACACGTTGTGAAAAAGTAAATAAATCTAATGCTTTTCCCAATTTTCTATGATCGCGTTTTTTAGCTTCCTCTACCCTTTCTAAGTACTCTGTTAACTCTTTCGCTTTTGGGAATGTAATACCATAAATTCGTGTGAGTTGTTTATTCTTCTCATCTCCACGCCAGTACGCTCCTGCTATAGAAGTTAATTTTACAGCTTTAATGAAACCTGTATTAGGAATATGCGGACCTCTACATAAATCCGTGAAATTACCTTGGGTGTAGAAAGTGATACTACCATCTTCTAAACCTTCTAACAACTCTAATTTATATGGATCTTCTTTTTCTTTGAAATAAGCTATCGCTTCTTCTTTGGAAATTTCTTTTCTTTCAAAAGTCAACTTTTGTTTTGCCAACTCTTTCATTTTTGCTTCAATCTTAGGAAGGTCTTCTTCTTTGATTGTATGCGCTTCAAAATCTATATCATAATAAAAACCATTTGCAATTGGCGGACCAATAGCAAGCTTGATACCTGGATAGAAAAACTCTAGTGCCTCTGCCATTAAATGTGCAGAAGAATGCCAGAGTGTAGACTTCCCTTCATCGTCGTTCCATGTCAACAAAGAAAGATTTACATCTTTATTCAAAGGAAGAAAAGCATCTACCACATTGCCATCTATACGCGCTGCAAGTACATTTCTAGCCAAGCCTTCTGAGATACTTTTAGCAACATCTAATGCGGTGGTACCTTTATCGTATTCTCTCACCGTTCCGTCGGGTAGAGTAACTTTTATCATAATCTAATTTCTAAAATGAGAAAGCAAAAGTAACCTTAATTCTTTTGATTGAAAAGAAATTTAAATAACATCTGTTAATTCGTTGACCTTTTCAATACTTACCCTTAAAAGTATTTCATAATACGATTGAAAAGAATATCTATTTCTACAAATTGAAGCCTTGAAATTTCAACACTCTTTTTCGCAATTATTTTATTTCAAACAAAAACCGTAACTTGGGTACGAACTACAGTCAACCAAATGCTATTATCTTTATCTAAAACGATAGTTGTTTTACTTTTAATCTGCTCAGGTTATTCAATTGCTCGCACACTGCCTTTAGAACCAAGTGTATGGCTTTTACTGTTTTTATTATTTCTGATTACTTACTTCATCCTAAGCAAAACTGTTGACAGACTTAAATTTTGGCGTTTAAAAATACTCAGCCTACTTATTTACCTAATAATCCTATCATTTTCAGGCTTTAATTATAGTAAGACCTTGAGAGAAAATCTGCCTCACAAACTTAAAAATATGGAGAGCAGGAGAATTAGAACGCTACAAGCAGAAGTTGTCTCGGTAAATAAAAGTAATAAAAAGTTTTCTCGCGCATTGATTCGGCTAAACGCTGAATATAAAAAGAACGAACAAATTAAGGTAGATGAATACGCCTTACTTTATTACGAAAATGACACACTTCAAGAGTTGAAAATTGGGAATAAAGTCCTTTTTAATACCACTATAGAAAAAATAGAGAACTACAACAATCCTGGCGAGTTTGACGCAAAGTGGTTTTGGGAAAATAAAGGAATAACGCTACTGATGTTTGCCTCGAAAGAAAACTATCAGATAACAGAAAAACCGTTCAGTTTACTTGCAAATTTTGAAGACTTTAGAGATTATCTCAGCGCTCAACTAAAAAAAGTATGTAATAAAAAAATACATGCCGTAGCTTCCGCGCTCTTGCTTGGAGATAAGGCTTTATTAGACAGAGATACTAGAAATGAATTTAATACCGCCGGAGCAATGCATGTTTTAGCCGTTTCTGGCTTACACGTTGGAATTTTACTTTTGATACTAGAGTCCTTTTTCAAACAAATTCCGTTCCTTAGAAAGAAAAAACTTTATCTCATCTTCGCAATTATTGCCTTGTGGCTCTATGCCTGTCTAACAGGCTTATCTCCATCAGTAATTAGAGCAACCTTAATGTTTAGTCTCCTTGCCTTTGGACAACTTCAAGGAAAATCCATGATAAGTCTAAACATCATTTCTTTTTCTGCACTAATTATGCTTTTAATAAACCCACGATATTTATTTGATATTGGTTTTCAATTATCGTATGTAGCGATGTTTAGTATTTCTCTTTTCTACCTTCCTATTGCCAGACTGTTTCAGTTTAGATATAGTAAAATTCAGAAAATTTGGGAAGGTTTAGCTGTTTGTTTTGCGGCACAGATAGGAACTATTCCTTTAACACTCTATTATTTCCATCAATTTCCAAACTACTTTATTCTAACAAATATTGGATTAATTATTCTTTCATTTATTTGTATGGCTGGAGGCGTAGCCTATCTTTCTGTAAGTTTTATTCCATTGGCAAACCAACTTTTAGGCTTCATCGTGTTTTGTTCCTTTTGGCTACTCATTAAATTTATAGAAATGATTTACTCGCTTCCTGGAGCCTTGGCAAAAGGGTTTGAACTAAGTATATTAGACGTTTTTACAGCATTTTTTGGATTAATCTTGATGCATTTGGCTGTAAAAGCACGAAAAACAAAGTTATTCTACATGTCTTGCTTCATCATTTTCCTGTTGGCTGTGAGTATAAATACGGAACGATTGAATAAGGTAAACCGGAGTCATTTTGCCATACTCAATCACAACTCGCCCGTTTTAATTTTAAATTATGCTGGTTTAAATTATTGTTTTTATGACCTATTAGACAAAACCAATTTTGAGGGAACAGAGTATTTGGTTGATAGTTATTCAAAATACTTTGGTGGAGAAGTGAAATATATAAATCTAAAAGAAGAAGATACAAAAATTGAAAATGAAAAATTTAAACTTTCTATTACTTGGGACTTCGAAAATTCAGGCTATCAGATAACGATAAATAACGAGAATTTCTTCCTTCCAACTGAAGAATATAAATTCAAGTCAGAGGTTCAAAACATCCTTACTCGCACCTTAAAATATAGTCTTACAGAAGCTAGTAAAAGAGCAATAAACTTGGCACAAACCCATTTCCGAATTTCGTTGTAAGAAAAAGCCTCGATCTAAAAAGAACGAGGCTCAAACTTTATGTAAATTAATTTATTTTCTTAGAGCATCTCTGATCTCCGTTAACAATACCTCTTCTTTTGAAGGTGCTGGAGGAGTTGCTGGTACTTCTTCTTTCTTTTTCTCCATTTTCTTTTTCATATTGTTATACCCTTTTACAACTAAGAAAACTGAAAAAGCAACAATAACAAAAGTTAGTATATGGTTGATAAACATACCATAGTTTAAAGTAACTTCGTTTACTGCTTCTTGAATTACCACTTCTCCGTCTACAATTGCTTCTGAAGCTTCTGTCAACACCATTTTCTTTTGAGAGATGTCTACACCACCCATCAAGTTTCCAACCACGGGCATAATGATGTCATCAACTAAAGACTTTACAATCTTACCAAAATAAGTAGCCATAATTAAACCAACAGCTAACTCAACCACATTTCCTTTCGAAATAAATTCTTTGAATTCTTTTAACATATCTTAAAGTTTTGACAAAAATACATATTATCGATAGAATACGTATATTATAAGTTAAATAGTTAAATTACTTAGATGAAAAAGTAGATTCAAATGGTAATCTTTGTTGAATTGACCTACCCAGCGTGAGTTCATCTGCGTAGTGTAACTCTGACCCTACGGCTACACCCCTGGATAATGTAGTAACCGTTACATTAAAAGGTTGTAGTTTTTTGTAAAGAAAAAAGTTTGTGGTATCACCTTCCATCGTTGCATTTAATGCAAAAATCACCTCTTCAATCTCTTTGTTTTCGGCCTTTCTAAGTAGCGAACCTATATTTAAATCGTTAGGACCAACGCCATCCATAGGAGAAATAATTCCACCTAAAACATGGTAAACACCTTTATAGCTAGAAGTTGCCTCAATAGCCATAACATCTCTAATGTCTTCAACCACGCAAACTTGGGTTTTTAACCTGTTTGGATTATTACAAATAGCGCACAATGTTTTATCAGAAATATTTCCGCAAGAAGAGCATGTTTTTACTTCCTTTTTCATTTGAATAAACGCTTGAGCAAATTTATCCACATCCTCAGGAGATCTTTTAAGAATATTTAAAACTAAGCGCAAAGCACTTCGTTTACCAATACTAGGCAATGAAGCCAGCTGCTCAACTGCTTCTTCAATAAATTTCGACGGAATATCCATTAAAGCAAAGTTAAGAGGTATTCTAAAACAAAAGAAAATCATTCGAAAAAAAAGTACAGATTGACGCTTACTGTTGTAAAAAAGAAAGTTAAGCGTATTTTTGCGCCATGAATTTCAACATCGGTCCGAAGTGCTATGAGGCAACTGCAAATTGTGCAGAGAGCATTATTCGTTTTACTATTGGGAATTTACAACTTCAAGAACCAATGGCACTGGTTACGAATTGGATGATAGCCCTAACCTGCTTAATACTTTATAAGAAGATTAAGAAACCGCAGACTTTATTTGAATTAAATTGGAAACGTTTTTATCTATTTTTTGGTTTTAGTGTTCTATTCGGTGGTTTGGGTCATTTATTCTTTCACTATTTCGGTATTTACGGCAAATTTCCTTGTTGGACCCTTGGTGTTTTCGCAAGTTATTTTGCCGGAAAAGCCATGATAAGCACTTCAATTTTCAGTTTAAAAAGAAGAAATCTACTCCACTACATTCTTGTTGCAAAGTGTATTTCTTTCGGAGCATTAGCACTATTATTCAATAGTTTTATCTTCATAACTGTTGACGCTGTAATTTCTTACTTATTCTATTGTGGTATTGTTGGATTTATTTATTGGAAGAGAGGAAGAAGCGAATTCAAGTACATTGTATATGCCGTAATTGTATTAATACCTTCTATCTTCATCTTTTTATTGCGATTAAATCCTCATATTTGGTTTAACAAAGAAGATTTGAGTCATATTCTTATGATTCTTACCATCATTTTGTTTTACTTTGGTGTTCAACAATTTGTTCTGCTTAATAAAAAAACAAGCTTATCCGTCTAAAAAATGGCACAAAACAACATCAATATTAAAAACAAGCGCGCTAAGTTTGAGTTTCATATACTAGATAAATTTACGGCCGGAATACAGCTGGGCGCAACTGAAATCAAAAGTATACGCTTAGGAAAAGCTAGTATTCTAGAAGCATTTTGTGTACTAGAAAATGATGAAGTTTTTATTAGAAACATGCACATTGCTGAATATTCTAATGCGAGTTTCTACCAACATTCTCCAAAAGCAGATAGAAAGTTACTTCTCAACAGAAAAGAGATTGATAAACTGAAAAAGAAAACTGAAATTAAAGGATATACCATTGTTCCTTTACGCATGTTTATTGATGAAAACGGAAGAGCCAAACTAGAAATTGCCGTAGCAGAAGGTAAAAAATTACATGATAAACGTCAAACTCTCAAAGAAAAAGACGACAAACGTGCAATGGATAGAGTAAAAAAAATGTTTTAAAGGTATCCAAACGTAACGAGGTGTATCCACCTATCATTTGAACACAAGAAAACTACCAAAGCTGCACCGTAGAAGTAAAGACAAAAGTGGAATAGAAAACTATAAAAAATTGTTTTTGACTTAATCAATAGTGTAAATAAAGGAAGAAGTAACACGCAAATCACGAATAATAAATAATTATCTGCCGTAAAATCTATCTTAAATTTTAGCGTGCTGCCATCTTTATTAATAATGACTAAATTCTTTGCACCATTCATCCAAGCTGTTTTCTCTATATAAACATTATCTAAACGAGATAAATGGTGAGACAATTCATTACTTACCCAAAAATCACCATTATTCATTGTTCTAACTTCCACTAATTCCATTCCAGAAAAACCACGATAACCATTCTGTTTGCTTACCCATTCAATTCTAACTTTATCTTTCTTTGTTTTCAAGAAGGCATCAACAATAAAAAAGACTGCCAAAAGTGAGCTTACCCAAACAATACTTCGGAAAATTCGCCAAAGTTTTCCTTCAGAAATTAACTTATAATACCGTTCGTTTTCTCTTGCTTTTCTTGCTTTCTGTCTTTCAAATCTCTCTTGAGCACGTTTAAAACGTTGTGCTTTTTCAGCATCGGCAGTGTTCTGTTTTTTTGCCTTGGCTCTTTGATTATTTTGGTGCGAATATGGTTTTGCAGATTGGTATGATTTACGAGAAGAGGTTGGAATCTTTTTTTGATCGGTTAGAATCTCATAGGCTTCTTGAATCTTCAAAAATTGTTCCTGTGCAAAATCGCTCGCATCTTTATCTGGATGATATTTAAAAACTAGTTTTCTGTAAGCCTTTTTAATTTCTTTAGCAGAAGCATTGTTTGATAAGCCTAATATTTTAAAATACTTATCCTTCAAAATTAATTTTAGCTATTGTTGCACTTCTATCTATTTTACCTGAAGCTGTATATTCAAATCTATTCAAAAAATAGATGTTTTTCGGTATTTCGTAAGGATGTAGATCACTTTTCCACTCTTGTGAGAAATCTATATCCTCTCCTTCTACAACTAACTGAACCTTGCTGCCTAGTTTTGAATCTGCCCAACCAAAAACAATAATATTTTCTTTAATTCTTTTGTTTTTAATTTTTCTTTCTACCTCTTCTGGATGTATTTTTACACCTCCAGAGTTGATTACAAAATCTGCTCTCCCTTTCCAGTAAAACGCGCTCGAATTAACGAGATTTACAACATCATTTGTAAGTAATTTAGCAATGCCTAAATGAGGCGAATTTATTACTAAACAATTTTGATTGTTCTGTGCAAAAAAACTATCTCCAACCGCATTATACGGTTTATTCTTTCCATCTAATTTTCGCACTGCTACATGCGATACTGTTTCTGTCATACCGAAAGTAGCGTAACTCTTGGTAGATTTTAATTTTAATCTATCTTCTAACAACTCGCTTACAGGAGCTCCGCCCAGAATAAGCGTTTTTATCAGCTCAAACTGAGATAGGTGTAATTGTTCCTCTGCCTGCATTGGAACCATTGCGCAAAAATCAATTGGTTGTTCTAAATACGCTAAACAACGAGAAGAAATTTCTGCTACTAACAACTCCATATTTGCAACAATTGCTCTTACTATCATCATTTTACCGCCAATGTATTTGGGAGAAATACAAAGTAATGCTTTACTTTTTTCTGTTAAATCAAAGTAGTTGTTGGTTGCAAGAGCAGACGCTATCATAACGTCTTTCTTTACCCGTATTTCTTTTGGCTTACCCGTAGAACCAGAGGTGTATTGTACAATATAATCTTTATTGGAATTCCACTCTTCTAAAAAATGAAGCAACTCAGCTTGAGTGCTTTCTCCATTTTTCAAAAAAGTAAATTTATTCCAATGCATATATCGAATTTAACGCAAGGATAAAGAAACACTTTTTAAACCAGAGTATGAAAAGATAAAATCAAAAATTAATATTTTACACTTCATCAAGCAGTTATTTACTCAAATTTATTATGGTATCTGCGCTTGCTATTAACTGTTGATTATGCTCTACAAAAACTATCGTATTGCCATTTTCTTTCAAGATTTCGAAAACGTTTATTAATTGCGCAATATCTTTTGGATGCAATCCTGCAGAAGGTTCGTCTAGTAAAAAGAGTGTGTTTTTAACCTTTAAATTAATCTGCAAGGCTAATTTTAAACGTTGTTTTTCTCCGGACGACATTTTGTTGAGTGGTTGACCTAAATTTAAATAGCCCAATCCGATGGAGATAACGGAAGAAATTTTAGTAGTAATTTTAGGGAAGTCTTTAAAAAATTCAATTGCCTCATGGAAGGATAGTTTCAACACTTCTGCACAATTTTTATCTTGAAAAATCACTTCTAAGACCTCATCTTTAAAACGGAGTCCATTACAACGCGTACATACAGATTCAACATCTTGCACAAAATCCATAGAAGTGGTTAAATACCCTTTGCCTTTGCAATTAGAACACCTTCCTAGTTTATGGTTGAATGAAAAATTATTCTTTTTATACTTTTTTATTTTCGCTGTATCTGTTTGAGCAAAAACCTTTTGAATATCTTCTAAAACACCCAATAAAGAAACTGGAGTTTGAGAAGCATGAGTAAGCCAACTGTCTTGGGAAGTATAGTGAATCGCTTGAAATTTATCTAATCCAAAAGCTTCTTTTTCTCCATTGTAAAGCGCTTTAATTAATGTTGATTTACCTGAGCCAGAAAAACCAGTTAAAGCATTAATTTTAGCAGTATTAAAACTAGCAGAAAGGCTTGGTAAATTATATTTATCTAAGTTCTTAATCCCAAAAACGTTACTGTTACTGCGCTTAGTAAGTAGCGGATATTCTGTATCTAAATACTGCCTGTAAATAGATGCTTTATTTGCTTTCAATTCTTCCAGCGTTCCTTGATGGATGAGATTGCCACCATGTACACCAGCTGCTTTGCCAAATTCAATTATAAAATCTGCTCTTCTGATTAACGCAGGATTGTGTTCAACAACGAGAAGGGTGTTCTTTTGTTTTATCAAATCATCGAAAAGCGTAAATAAAGAAGCGTAGTTTTTTGGATGCAAGCCAACTAATGGTTCGTCTATTACATACGTAACTCCGCTCAATTTGTTGGCGAGTTGACCTGCTAAGTTTATACGCTGAAACTCTCCGCCAGATAAAGTATGCGTAGCTCTATCAATAGATAAATACCCAACACCTAAGTTGATAATCCTATCTAGCAAAGGCATAAGATGAATTCTTATTTTATCTAGCACACCTTGCTCTAACTCTTTTTTTAACTCTAATTGAGCAAAGAACAATCTAAAGTCAACAATACTTAATTTCGATAAATCGCCTATAGATTTTCCTTGAAAACGGAATGACCGTTGAGGTTCTCTTAATCGATCTCCATTACAAGTAGCGCATTTGTTTGGAGAGAGTGCGTCTAATAAATCTTCAATATTTTTATTCAAAATTCTGCGCAAATATTCTTTCTCTACATAATTAACAAAACCTAACCATGGTGATTTTAGTATTTGTTCTTCTTCTTTGGTTTTCCAGGTTACCTCATATTCTTTTGTTATATCTCCATTGAGGATAAATTCTTTTTGCTCTTGTTCTAGCTCTTTCCAAGGCAATGATAAATCTATCTTTTTTTCTAGCGCAGCCTGCTTCAAAACGGCGTAATATTGCCCCGATTTCTCTGCGTAGAAACGCGTTGCTTTATGCATTCCGAAAAGTCCTTCTTCCACACTCAAAACTTCATGCTCTTGTTTTATTACTTTGTGAACATCAAACTTTAATTCAAATCCTTTTCCATCACACGATAAGCAAGCACCAGCTTTTTGATTAAAAGAAAAATCTCTAACACTAAAATCGAACTGCTTCAATGTTGCCATTCTTGCAAATAAGAGTCGTAAAGCATCATAAATACCCGAAGATGTGCCAACTGTAGAAAAATTTGATTTTCGAGGTGTTTTTCTATCAATTTTCACTGCACTCGTTAATCCTTTCACCTCTTCAAAAATAGCTTCATTACCTAATTTCAATTTTCCTCTTAAATGGTTTGAAAGGTTTTCTGCATATCTAGTTTGTGCTTCAGAGAATAAGGTATTCACAGCAAATGAACTTTTTCCTGAGCCAGAAACTCCTACTACCACATTTAACTTATACTTTGGAAAAGAAAGAGAGACATTCTTTAAATTGTGTGTTGAAATCCCATGAAATTCTATTTTCGAATTATCGTTGATTTGGTTATTCTCTTTCTTGCTGTAATTGGCTTCAAATAAAAAGGGTGCAATTTTAGATTTTTTATTGACTTTAAAAACACTTGGGTGGCCAGTGCCTATAATTTCTCCGCCTTTATTGCCTGCTTCCGGACCTAATTCTAAAATATAATCTGCTTGTTTTAATAAAAGCGTATTGTGTGTGATGCAAACGATAGAATTTCCTTTTTCAACTATTTTTTTTAGAATAAGTATTACTTTTTTTAAGTCAAACGGATGCAAGCCAATACTTGGTTCATCTAACACATACAAAGCATTTGGAGTAGATTGCTTATGCAATTCACTCACTAACTTAATACGTTGTGCTTCTCCACCAGAAAGTGTTGTACTCGCTTGTCCGAGTTGAATATACCCCAACCCAATTTCATCTAACAAAGCTAAAAAAGAGTAAATCGATTTTTCTTCTGAAAAAAGTTCTAATGCCTGAGATACAGACAAAACGTACACATCTGAAATGGTATATCCTTTATAGTTAATTTCTAGTACTTCCTTGTTAAATCGATTTCCATTACATTCTTCACAAGGAGAAAGAACGTTACTAAGAAAATGCATTCCAATTTCAATCACACCGCTTCCCAAGCACTTTTCACATCTTCCTCCTTTTGTGTTAAATGAGAAATTAGACTTTTTAAATCCGGCTTTTTTAGCTGCTTCTGTTTTACTAAATAGATCTCTTATTTTATCTGCTAACCCAGTATAGGTTGCAGGATTACTTCTTGATGTTCTTCCAATTGGCTTTTGGTCTACAACAATAACTTTTTTAATATCTTCTGCATTCTTTACTAAAGAAGATTTTGTTGCTTTTAACCCTTTCTTTACCTCAGGAACCAGCAATTGATTTACCAACGAAGTTTTCCCTGCTCCTGAAACACCCGCAACACAAGTTAAACCTTGTTTTATAAACTGGGCATCAATATTCTTTAAGTTGTTTAATTTACATCCATCTAATTGTATAAATGTTGGATGTTTGATGTGCTGTTTACGTATTGTTTCTGTTTCTAGTAAAGCAGACAGTGTATGACTATTAACTTTACTCGGGTTTTGCTTAATGAAAGCATCAAAAGATCCGTTGAAGAGTAACTCTCCTCCTTTCTCTCCGGCTAACGGACCAATTTCTATAATCCAGTCTGCATGTGCTATCGTTTTTAAATCATGCTCTACAACAACAACCGTATTTCCTCTATTTTTTAATACTTGAAACACAGAGATTAAAGCCTCATTTTGTGCCGGATGCAAACCTATAGAAGGCTCATCAAAAACATAAGTTAAATCACTTAAATCAGCACTTACTTGATTTAATAGTCGAATTCTTTGAAGCTCTCCTCCAGAAAGCGTTTCTGATGATCTATCAAAGGAAAGGTGTCCAAGTCCTAAATCTACAGCAATCTTTACAATTGATTTTATTTTCTTTGTAAAAGCTGCTGCAACTTTAATTTGGTCTTCCTTCCAATTAAAGCGATCCAATAACTCAAGAAAATCTTGAAAATCACAGGTTAAGATTTCTTTCCAAGTGATTCCGTTGAGCTCTTGTAATAAAATTTCTTTTTTATACCTTTTTCCTTCACAAACAGAGCATTCTTTCGCATCTACAAAACGTAAAATATTCTTATTCCTATCTCTTTTTAAGATATCTGTCATAGTAGGCAACATTCCTTTATAAAAACCTTCTTCTCTTGGCTTGGCTTTTATTCCTGTCCATTTCAAGCGAGATTCTAAGCTGTGCTTTCCATAAGGTACTTTTAATTCTATACTTCCATTTAATATCACCTCCTTTTGAGATGAGGTTAATTTATTCCAAGGAATATCAACCGAAAATCCGTGTGCTTCACAAACAGTATTCAGTACATCTACTGTAACCTGAGAATAGACAATATAACCATTTGGTAAAGTAGGCACCAAAGCACCTTCTCTTAATGTTAAATTCGGGTTTGCTATTAACTTGTCTACAGAAATAAATTCTTCTAATCCTAATCCCACACACTTAGAACAAGCACCTTCTTCAGTGTTAAACGAAAAGTGAGACTTTGATAGATTATTTTGTGACAGTCGTGCATAAAGAATTTTGAAATAATCAAAAATATCTATCAACGTTCCTACGGTTGATCTGCTATTTGCGTTTGAAGTTTTTTGAGAAACGGCAACAACTGGAGTTATTCCATGCAGCGCTTCAATTTTAGGCTGACCAATTTTTCCTAAATATGCTTTTGTATACTCAGAAAAGGTTTCTAAATATCTTTTTTGGCCAATTTGAGCAATACTATTAAATGCGAGAGATGACTTGCCCGATCCTGAAACACCGGTTACCGCAATTATTTTATTATGCGGAATTTTTAATGAAATACCCTTTAAATTATTTTCTGAAGCATTTACAACTTCTATATATCTGGCCCTTTTCTCATTCATACTATTCAAAGGTAATCAAGATTTATAACCCGAAAAAATGAAGACATCTAATAAAGCATTGACAAAAAAAAGACCTGAATCATCATCAGGTCTTTAAAATATATCTTATACAATTTGATTAAACGCTGTGTACCCAATTGTTTGGATCTTCCACCTTTCCGCGTTTCACTTGCTCTAAAAAGTTGTATACTTTATTTGAAAACTCTCTCTCTTCAACTGCCGGTAGCTCAAACTGTTCATTTCTAAAGCCAATCATTTTAATTTGTGCTATAGTTGCAGCAGTTCCAGCTCCAAAAGCCTCCGTTAACCTACCTTCTTTAATTGCAGTTATGATTTCTTCAACCGTAATTTTTCTTTCTTCAACTTCCATACCCCAAGACTGAGCAACTTGAACCACAGTTCTTTTGGTAATACCACGTAGAATAGTATCAGAGTCTTCTGAAGGAGTTACTAATTTGCCATCAATAACAAACATGATGTTCATCGTACCCGATTCTTCTATATATTTATGTTCTTTACCGTCTGTCCAAACCAATTGGTGATACCCGGCTTCTTTTCCTAGTTTTGCAGGATAAAGAGATGCAGCGTAATTCCCTGCTGTTTTTGCTCTTCCAACTCCACCTTCAGATGCACGTGTATATTTCTCTTCTATTTTCACATTAAGTGGTTCAGAGTAATACGCTCCAACCGGACAAGTGAAAATGATAAATTTATACGTGTCTGAGGGTTTAATTCCTATATAATCATCTGTTCCAAAAAGGAACGGACGTATGTATAAAGAGTAACCTTCTTTCTGCGGACACCATTCACTGTCTTCTTTAACTAAAGCACTCACTAAATCTACAAAAACGTCTTCAGGTATAATAGGCATACACATTCTTTCGCAAGACTCTACAAAACGTTTCGCGTTCATATCAGGTCTGAAAATAGCTATTTCTCCATCGTCTTTCCTGTATGCTTTGAGGCCTTCAAAAATAGACTGACCATAATGAATTGCTGAAGTTGCAGGATGTAAACTTAAGTTTTCGAAAGATTGGATAGTTGGTGTTCCCCATTTTCCATCTTTGTAATCCATAACCAACATGTGATCAGAAAAAACTTTACCAAATGGTAAGTTATCCCAATCTATAGATGACAATTTTGATGTTGTTGTTCTCTCTATCTTAATGTCTAATGCTGAAGTACTCATATTGTCTATTTTCAATTTGCAAATATACTCAATTTTTAATCATTGAATTTATTCAAAAAGACATAAAATAATTTAGACCGAAAAAGAAATATCTATCCGTTGTTTTTAATCTTTTCCCATGTTTTAAAAAGTGCTTCTTGACTCGGTCTACCTTCTTCAACAGCACGTAACGGAGCGCAAGGTTTCAAGGTTTCAAAACACTCTTTTGGTAAAGATTGGTACAATGCGGTTCCTTTCGATTTCCAAGCAATCATTTCATCAGAAACATCTTTTATTTTTTTTGCCGGATTACCAACAAGTAAACTTCTTTTGGCAACATGCATTTTACCAGGCACAAAGCATAAAGCACCTACAATACATTCGTCTTCAATAATCACGTCGTCCATTACAACAGCATTCATACCAATCAAACAGTTCTTACCTATTGTGCCTCCATGAATAATTGCACCGTGACCAATATGCGCACCTTCTTTCAATAAAGTGGTAGTTCCTGGAAACATGTGTATCGTACAATTCTCTTGCACATTACAACCATCTTCTATTATTATCTTACCCCAATCTCCACGAATTGCAGCACCCGGACCAACGTATACATTCTCGCCAATAATTACATTTCCTGTAACGGTAGCGTTTGGATGGATAAAACT
>JBMYYC010000027.1:0-27041 GCA_049609045.1 Lishizhenia sp.
GAAATGAGTGAAATAGCTACAAGATGTTTATCTTCGCCAGTACCAAAATAAAAAGCAATGCGTACAATAAAGAATTATGTAGAAGGAAAGTGGGTAGCCGGAGAGGGTGTTGAAACAGAAATTTTTAATGCGATAACAGGAGAAAAATTTGCAGAAGTATCTTCAGCTGGTCTTGATTATGCTTCAATTCTAGATTACGGTAGAAATAAAGGAGGCAAGGTATTGCGCAAAATGACTTTTCAAGAGCGCGGTAGAATGTTAAAAGCATTAGCACTGCATTTACTCACAAAAAAAGAAAGTTATTACACACTAAGTGCAGCAACGGGAGCTACTCGTGTTGATTCTTGGATAGATATAGAAGGAGGTATTGGAAACTTATTTGCGAATGCCTCACTTAGAAAACAATTTCCAGACTTACCTTATTACGTAGACGGAACTGCTGCTCCACTTTCTAAAAACGGAACGTTTATTGGTCATCATATAATGGTACCAAAGCAAGGTGTTGCCATTCATATAAACGCATTTAACTTTCCTATTTGGGGAATGTTAGAAAAAATTGCCGTAAACCTTATGGCCGGAGTACCAACTGTGGTTAAACCTTCAGAATACACTTCTTTTCTAACAGAATTGATGGTTAAAGATATTATTGCATCTAACATTTTACCAGAAGGAAGTTTACAATTGGTAGCTGGTTTAGGTAGAGGAATTATTGATAATGTTACTCATCAAGACGTTGTAACCTTTACAGGTTCGGCATCTACAGGAAAGAAAATTAAAGCAGACCCACGTATTTTAGAAGAATCTGTTCCTTTTAATATGGAAGCTGATTCTTTAAACGCTTGTATCCTAGGAAAAGATGCTGCGCCAGGAACTGTAGAATTTGATCTTTTTGTGAAAGAAGTGAGCCGAGAAATTACTGTAAAAGCCGGCCAAAAATGTACGGCTGTTAGACGTGTAATGGTACCTGAAGAATTTTTGGAAGATGCACAAAAAGCAATTGCTGCGCGTTTGGCAAAAACCACAATCGGAGACCCTTCAGTTGAAGGAGTTAGAATGGGTGCTTTGGTGAATGCTGTTCAAGCTCAAAAAGTGAGAGAAAATGTAGAGTTATTACAAAAATCTCAATCTATTGTGTACGGAGATTTAGATACATTTGATGTTTTAGGAGCTGATAAGAGCAAAGGAGCTTTCTTTTCTCCTATTTTAATGTTGAATGAGAATCCGTTCCAAAACACAGATGTTCATAATATTGAAGCATTTGGACCAGTTTCTACCTTAATGCCATACAAAGATTTAGACGAAGCTGTAGAGCTTACGAAGTTAGGTAAAGGTTCTTTAGTAACATCTATTGTTACAGCAGACGATAAACTGGCAAGAGAATTTGTAGTAGAAGCTGCTCACATGAACGGTAGAATTTTAGTTCTCAATCAAGATTGTGCGAAAGAATCAACTGGGCACGGTTCTCCTATGCCATTGTTAACGCATGGCGGACCAGGACGCGCAGGTGGTGGAGAAGAAATGGGTGGTAAACGTGGAATTTTACACTATTTACAAAGAACTGCAATTCAAGGTCACCCAACCACAATTTCAGAAATTACACAACAATTTCAAGTAGGAGCTGCTCAACCAGAAGCAAATCCACATGTTTTCCGTCAGCATTTTGAAGATTTAAAAATAGGCGATACCGTATTTACAGCGAAGCACACAGTAACCACAACAGATATTGTAAACTTTGCCAATGTTTCTGGAGATAATTTCTATGCCCACATGGATGAAACATCTTTAGACGGAACTATTTTTGAAGGCAGAGTTGCACACGGATATTTCATTTTATCTAAAGCTGCTGGTTTATTTGTTGATGCGAAGAAAGGTCCGGTTTTATTAAACTATGGAATAGACGAAGCACGTTTTACAAAACCTGTTTATCCTGGAGCAACAATTGGTGTGAAATTTACAGTGAAAGAGAAAGTAGATCAAGAAAAACGCTCTGAAGATGATGTAGCTAAAGGAATTGTGAAGTTCTTAGTAGATGTGTATGATGAAACTGGAGAAACCGTTGCATTAGCGACTATTTTAACGATGGTTAAGAAGATTGATCAATCGAAATAATCAAGAGTTCAAGATTACTGAAATAATCCATTAAATGAGAAGCAAAAAAAGCGAAATGGTAGCCATTTCGCTTTGCTTTTGCGAGTAACTTTTGAAACAAGGTTAGTGAGCTGCGTAGATTTTACTTTTTTCAGAAAAGAAAATTAGACCTAGGTAAGGTGCAAGCGCAACTATAAGGTTATATAAAATGATGAAAAGAGTGCTATAGCTATGGTAATGAATGCCTTTATGTATTTACAATTGAGCTTAGGTATGCAATTACTAAAAATCAGTAAATATTTCTCCAAGGCTTATTTCCAAAGCCTAAACCAAGAAAAACTTTTGCAAAAGCAGTCTGAATATTACTCTCTTTAGAACCTATTTTTAAACTGTAAGATGGAGCAAAACACATCTCAAATCCAATTGAAGCTGACATTCGAGAATTATTAAAATTAGTGGAATATTCACCGCCGAAACTCCACCCCAAAGGCTTCAATATAGTTTCAAATTCTGATGTTTTAATTGAACTACTATGAGAAGTGATTTCATCTTCACCAATAATACTATATTCAAAATTAAAACCGTAATATAGGTTAAAAAACAGTCTTTGTATCTGAGCTCCTGACACTACCTTTTTAAGAGTCTCAGACTTTAAGAAATGACTTTCTGTTCTATGCCAAACAACGCCTAGGTTGGAAGTATAGGATGTTAACGGACCGAGGTATCTATCGCCACCTATATATGTTGTACTCCAATCAGACATAAATCCAAGACCAGAAACCATACGAAAGTCTTTAAGCTTTCTTCTGTATTTTTGGATTCTCCACGAAGTTGAAGAACGAGAATTGCCTTCAATTTTTAAAGTCAAAGGTTTTAATCTATTTTTCTCTATTTTAAAGAGAGATGTTTCAAGAGCAGTAGTAAAAAAGATTTGATTTTTCTCTCCAATTTCAAAATTTGGCACATAATAAACACCAATAAATTTAGATCTTATCGATGACTTTGTATTAAAATTATAATAAGCTTGCGCTTTGTAGCCTATGTTGAACGCCCCAGGTCCAAAAGGGCTTAGTTCAAATTGATATTTTGGAACGTTATAGGGGTCTTCACTATAGGTAAAGCTAATTGTTGATCCGTCTTCAAATTCAGCTTCTTCCAGTATTTGGGCGCTACAAATAACTGTTTTTAAAATCACAAAAAGTATTATTGCTAATTTCATTTAAAGCATATTATAAATGGAAAAATAAACATTAACTTCTTAAGTTTCATAAAACTCTAACCCGTCCCCGAGCTGGTAAGCAATTGAAGTGTTCTGAATCATACTATCTTTATTTATGAGGGGAATTTTAAAACTAACAGACTTTAATTAATCTTTAGAAAAATTCAAACGTGTGAATGATACTTGCCGTCACATAAATACAATTCAAATTAAACTAAGATTAGTTTGCTAAAGCTACATCATAAAAATAGTATCTTTGCCTAACAATGATGTCTGTTAAAGAAATAAAAGCGCCGATAGAAGCCGAAATGAAAGAGTTCGAAGTTCGTTTTAGAACTACGATGAAGTCTAAAGTGCCTTTATTAGACAAAATAACACACTACATCATTAAACGAAAAGGGAAGCAAATGCGCCCGATGTTTATTTTCTTAACCGCTAAAATGTTAGGAAAAATTGGAGATGACACCTATAATTCAGCTTCTTTAATAGAGCTTTTACATACTGCAACACTCGTACACGACGATGTAGTAGACGACGCGAATGAAAGAAGAGGATTTTTCTCTATTAATGCACTTTGGAAAAACAAAATTGCCGTTTTAGTTGGCGATTATATGCTTTCTAGGGTTCTTTTACTTTCTATCGAAAATAAAAAATTTAGAAGCTTAGAAATTGTTGCCAGAGCTGTAAGAGAAATGAGCGAAGGTGAGCTACTTCAAATAGAAAAAGCAAGAAAATTAGATATTACAGAAGATGTATATTTTGAAGTAATCAGACAAAAAACAGCCAGTTTAATTTCTTCTTGTTGCGAGGCCGGTGCTGTTAGCGTTCAAAGAGAAGATGAAGCTGAAAACATGCGTAAATTTGGAGAGTTAATTGGTTTAGCTTTTCAAATTAAAGATGATATTTTTGACTACGGTACTCCGGGTAAAATAGGTAAACCAACAGGTATAGACATTCGCGAAAGAAAAATGACTTTGCCATTAATTTATGTAGTAAACAATTCTGATAGAAAAACAAGAAACGAACTCATAAACATCGTTAGGCGTCATAACGAAAACCCGAAAAAAGTTAAAAGAGCCATTGCGCTTGTTATAGAAAATGGCGGAATTGAATATGCGTATAAAAAAATGCTTGAACTAAGAGATGAAGCACTCAAATGTTTAAGTCATATACCAGAATCTGAAGCAAAAAATGCTATCTTAGGACTTGTAGAATATACAATAACAAGAGAAAAATAATGAAAACAATTTTTATTTCCATCACTATTTTGCTTTGTTGCCTTGCTGCATGCACTTCCAATAGCAACAAAAATACTAAGCCAGAAATTAAAGTAAATACAGTTATCTCTCTTACAGATACAACAGATAATGGTGTAGTAACTGAGTACTATCCCGGAAGAAAAGTAAAAAAATTGACTGGAAGACTGGATAAAGACGGGAAAAGACACGAAACGTGGTATTATTTTAAGAATGACGGATCAACAGGTTCGGCTACCACTTATTTCCATGGAAAAAAACACGGTCACACAATTGTCTATCATCCAAACGGTGCATTGCATTATAAAGGCGAGTATAGTATGGATGAAAAAATTAAAGAATGGAAATTCTACGACCAGCAAGGTGCATTAGTAAAGACTGAACAGTATAAGTAACCGCCAAAAATTGGGAAGAATACCTCCACATATTATTGATGAAATAATGACTACTTCTCGTATAGAAGAAGTAATTGGAGAGTTTGTACACCTTAAAAAAGCAGGTTCTTCTCTCAAGGGTTTGAGTCCGTTTACAGACGAAAAAACACCTTCGTTTATAGTTTCTCCGGCTAAACAAATATTTAAATGTTTTAGTACAAGCAAAGGAGGTACAGTAGTTACTTTCTTAATGGAACATGAGCATTTTTCGTATCCAGAGGCTCTAAAATGGTTAGCTGATAAGTATAATATTGAAATTCCTGAGGATAAACCTCTCACACCAGAAGAGCAAGCGCAACTTACAGAAAGAGAAAGTTTACACATTGTAAATAATTTTGCGAAAGACTTTTTTGTTGAACAATTACATAAAACAGACGAAGGAAAAGCAATTGCACTGTCTTATTTCTTGCAAAGAGGTTTAAGAGAAGATATTATTGAGAAATTTCAATTGGGTTATTGTCCACAAAACAGTAAAGGACTAACAGAAACGGCATTAGAAAAAGGGTTTCAGCTAAAATATCTCGAACAAGTTGGCTTAACTAAAACAAAAGACGGTAGAAACTTCGACTTTTTTAGAGGAAGAGTAATGTTTCCTATTCATAGCGTTTCTGGAAAAACACTTGGTTTTGGTGGTAGAACGTTAAAGTCCGACAAAAAAATTGCCAAATACTTTAATTCGCCAGAAAGTATAATTTACAATAAAAGTGAAATACTTTACGGATTGTATTTTGCTAAGTCGGCCATCATTAAATACGACAATTGTTTTCTTGTAGAAGGCTACACAGATGTAATTTCTATGCACCAATCGGGTGTAGAAAACGTAGTTGCTTCTTCAGGAACATCGCTTACAACCGGTCAGATAAGATTAATAAAACGCTATACCAACACCATAACCATTTTGTATGATGGTGATGCAGCGGGGATAAAAGCATCTTTTAGAGGAATAGACTTAATTTTAGAAGAAGGATTAAACGTACAAGTTGTACTTTTCCCAGATGGAGACGATCCCGACAGCTATGCAAAAAAAGTAAGTTCTTCAGAACTAATGCAGTACATAGAAGATAGCAAACAAGATTTTGTGTCTTTTAAAACCGATATTTTACTAAGAGAAACTGGTGGAGATCCGATAAAAAAAGCAAAACTAATAAAAGACATTGTTTCTTCTATTGGTTTAATTCCAGACAGTATAACGCGACAAGTATATCTTCAGAATACGGCCGTTAGATTTGATATACCCGAGCAAACCTTATTAATAGAATTAAACAAGATTAGAAATGCAAACTTGAATAAACCCAAGTTTGAAACACGCAAACCGCAAAATACTTCAACGCAGCCGCAGCCTTCTCAAAAAAGCACACAAAAAACCGAAAGCACACCTACTCCACCCGATTTTCCGCCAGCAGACTTTTTTGAGGCGCCATTTGATATACCCGAAGAATATCAAACAGCAGGAGAAGTTTTAACACCTTCTAAAAAGCTTGAAAATAAATATTATGCCTATGAATTTGATGTAATTCGCATACTTATGAAGTTTGGTGTACGGGCAATTGAAACCGTAATCAAAAATGAATTGGATGAGGTTGAAAAGGTTGAAACCTCTGTAATAGAATTAATAGTTCATGAAATGGAAAGAGACGAACTCTCTTTTACAGACGAAACGCTGAATGCCATTTACACCATTTTTAAAGAAGGCGTAGCAGAGAATATATTGTACGGTTCAAAAACGTTTATACAACATCAAAACCAAGATATTGTTAAAGTTGTAACCGATATTGAAAGTTCTCCATTTGAATTGAGCAGACATTGGTTTGATACCCACAACATAGATATTAGTGGAGAACTAGACAAACTAAAACAAGCTGTTTTTGGAGCACTTTACGCGTTTAAAATGGCCAAGTTAGAAGAGCGCATAGATGAAATAAGAGTACAACTATCTCCTGAACATGAAAGCTACAGCGAAGAAAATATTGTAGATTTGTTGGCAGAACAAATGGCACTAGAAAAAGTAAAAACAGCCTTTGCAGGTAAATTAGGTAGAACAGTATTATGACCGTATTCTCTATATTCGATTGGACATTTAAATTGGGTCCGTACAATGCAAACATTTACATGATATTGCTTTGGATAGCTATTTTTGGCATCGGTTTTCTAATCAATAAACTGATAAAAAAATACCTTAAACGCTTTTTAAAGAATACAAACATTAGAATAGAAGGCAGAAAAATTGCCTTTTTAAAACTACTCACACAAGGATTATTAATCGTAACGTTTATATGTGCCTTTCAAGTTTTTAAATTGGGAGATATTAACACAGATGTTGCCTTAGGAGACTTTTTAGACTACAAACTAATTAACCTAGAAAACATCAAGGTAAGTGTGGTAGACGTAATTCTAATCATACTCATTTTTGTTTTTGCTAGAATAGCTGTAAATCTTTTCAGTCTTTACTTTAACAAACGCTTTAAAGACACCGATGGGTATGACGAAGGAACAGAATATGTTTACATACAAGTTACAAAATACATCATTTACACTTTCGCAATTATATTTGTTCTTAAAATAATTAGCAACGATGTTACCATAATTTTAGGTGGAGCCGGTGCGCTTTTAGTAGGTATTGGTTTGGGGATGCAAGACATCTTTAGAGATTTTATCTCTGGTATTATCTTACTGTTTGAAGGAACAATAAAAGTAGGCGATGTAATTGAGATAGAAGATCCAAATGCCGGTGTACCTTTGGTAGCTAAAGTGCTTAAAATCAACGTTAGAACTTCTAAAATTGAAACCCGAGATGGCAACGTTTTAATAGTACCCAACTCTAAACTTACCCAAGACAATGTAGAAAACTGGAGCTTTGGAACGGAGCTAACGCGCTTTAATATTTGTGTTGGTGTAGCTTACGGTTCAAATACAGAGTTGGTGAAAGATCTTTTAAAGCAAGCAGCACTCTCTCATCCAAAAGTGAAGAAAACCAAACCTGTATTTGTTATGCTTAGAAATTTTGGTGATAATGCTTTAGAAATGGAACTTTTCTTCTGGGCAGACCAAAGTTGGGCAATCGAAGTGTATAAATCTGAAATTAGATTTGAAATAGACAGACTCTTTAGAGAATACAAAGTAGATATCCCTTTCCCACAAAGAACGGTGCATATGCGTACTCAATAAATTTGTCTTGATCCCAAAAAATAACTAGATCGAAAAAACATAGCAGAAAATTACGCTTATAAGATTGGCTGTATTAAAGATTACACAAAACCAAAGAGCAGAGAAAAATAAACTTTTGTAGAAAAAACGCGGTTCTAGTTAAATTTTAAAATTACTATTTTTTGTATCATAAATCTGAACATTACAGATAAGAACCCTATCTTTGAGCTCGTTATGCAGTTTGAGTTAACCAGAGAATATCTCGATGAAATTCGCGAAGCCATTGACATTGAGGATTATGGAACAGTAGACGCTAAAATTTTAGAGCTACACCAAGCGGATATTGCCGATATTTTAGATGAGCTTAATAACGCTCAGGCTAAAGTTGTGTATTATCGTTTAAACGAAGACTTACAAGCAGACGTTTTAATGGAGTTGGAGGAAGAAGTGCGCGAGCGTTTCATCAAATCTTTAACTCCAACACAAATTGCAGAACAACTAGAGAACCTAGATTCTGATGATGCCGTAGATATTTTAGGTGAACTCTCTCAAAAAGAGCAGGTAGAAGTTATTGCAGAAATGGATAACGATGATGCTGCAGAACTTGTAGATCTCTTAAATTACGACGAAGACACAGCCGGTGGTTTAATGCAAACCGAATTTATTACGGCTAAGATGGACTGGCCAGTAAACCGCTGTGTGATAGAATTAAGAAAACAAGCAGAAGAAGTAGAAAAAGTGTTTACCATTTATGTAGTAGATAAAGACGAACGCTTTGTAGGTGTGCTATCATTAAAACGTTTACTTTTTGCTAAACCTACTACACTTATAAAAGATTTATATCAAGCTAAAAACTTAATTTCTGTTCCTACCGGAATGGATAAAGAAGAAGTAGCAAAGGTTATTGATAAATATAGTTTAGTATCTGTACCTGTTGTAGACTTACAGCAAAAATTAGTTGGTAGAATTACTATTGACGATGTTGTAGATATAATCAAAGAAGAAGCAGACAAAGATTTTCAGATGGCTTCTGGTATTTCTGAACGAATAGAATCTACGAGTTCAGTATGGAGAATCTCTCGCGCACGCTTACCGTGGCTATTGATCGGGCTTTTAGGAGGTGTTCTCGGCGCACAAGTTATCGGTAGCTTCGAAGGTACAATCAGTAAAATACCTACACTTGCTTTTTTTATTCCTTTAATTGCTGCAATGGGCGGTAACGTAGGTGTTCAGTCCTCTGCAATTGTAGTGCAATCTTTAGCCAATGGCTCCAGTCAGTTTGACTCTATTTTTTCTAAAGTACGGAAAGAAGCCGTAGTTGGACTCCTAAACGGTTTTATTTGCTCTATAATCATCTTTGGTGTTACCTTATTATTGGAAGATATCACATTAGGATTAACTGTAAGTATTTCTTTGTTTACAGTAATTATGTTTGCAGCCATGTTTGGTACTTTGGTACCGCTTGTACTTAATAAATATAAAATAGATCCGGCCTTAGCTACTGGTCCTTTCATTACTACCGTAAACGATGTACTTGGTCTATTTATCTATTTCACAATTGGTATTATGCTCTATGGCATATAAAGTGCATTAAGCAGGTTACATTATCACCTTAACGATTTTATTTTCAAAAAAAAGACGCACCCTTTAACAGATACGTCTTATCCACATCTTGCGATATGTGCCGTTTTTACAATTATGCGGATTTTAATTTATTTAAAAAAGCCTGCGCAGTATCTAAATGGTGGTTTAGTTTTTCGTCTGACATCTTGTCTAAGTGCCAGGTCATTCTTTTGGCTCTCGGATTTTTTTCAAAGAAATCTCTGTGTTTAAATAAAAATCTCCAGTACAATGCATCCCAAGTTTCGCTCCACTCAGGATCTCTTTTCAATCCTTGCTTAGACAAATAATTAGAAGAAGATATGTAAGGCTTGGTAGTCATTAATCCTCCATCAGCATGTTGGCTCATACCATACACATTAGGAACCATTACCCAGTCGTAAGCATCTATATAATACGTCATAAAATAATCATACACTTTATCTGGGTTAATTTCTGAGAGTAAGAAGAAATTACCCAAAAGCATTAACCTTTCTATGTGATGTGCATAGCCATATTTCTCTACCTTTTCGTGTACTTGTTTCAAAGGCAATAAAGCATTGATTTCGTCTAAATTAACGTCGTTTTCAAATTTCTATTGATTGGTCGTACGTTGTTTCACTCCGTGTCGTTCATAGATTGCTCTTATAAACTCTCTCCAACCGATGACTTGTCGGATAAAACCTTCTACACTTGAAAACGGAATGTCTGGATTCTCATCATAATAGTTCAGCACCTCCTCCACTACATAATCTGGCTGCAGTAACCCAATGTTTAATGCGCATGAAAGCAAAGCATGATTCACAAAAGGCTGATCAAAGTTTAAGGCATCCTGGTACGGACCATATCCACTCATTCTATACGCTAAAAAATGTTTGAAAGATTCTCTTGCGTCTTCAAAATTGACAGGATAAATAAAATGATCAAAACTGCCTGGATTATTCGGAAAGTTTTCTAAAACATACTCTTTTGCCTTTTCAATGTATTGATTCTTGTGGGTTGTCCATGGAGTTGGAGCAACATAATTTTTAGGTAATGCCTTTCTGTTTTCGGCATCAAAACTCCACTTACCATGCAATGGCTTATTGTTTTCAACTAAAATCTGCAGTCGTTTTCTCTGCTTTTGATAATAACTTGCCATTAAGTAATTCTCGCTTTCCTCACCTAACATCTCCTCGTTTTGCTTGCGCGTAGTAAGAAAGTTTGGATTTTCGTACTGAACAATTTTCAAATCAAATTGCGCTGCATATCGCTTAATGCGCTTTGATAATAAAAAATCTACTGGATCACAAAAGTGAATCTGTTTTACATTCTCATCATATAAATTTTTCTTAAAAAAACTCTCAACGCCTTGATAATCTGAACTTTCAATATAAGTAACTCTCAAACCCTTATTTTGGAGATAGTCGGCATAAAACTTCATAGTTGCACGATGAAGTACTAGCTTTTGCTTGTGAAAAGGCTGTTTTTTAAAAAACAAATCATCTTCTAGTATAAAAACCCTTCGCGATTTATCTAAGCATGGATTTTCCTCATACAATTGATGTGGAAATACAAGTGTAATATTTTCTGTCATAATTTTTCTAATTTCTTAACCATACTTTCTCGTGATCTCTTTCTGGATCATATCGATCTTGTTGCCATTCAACATCAAATTTTCTGCCTCCTTTGGGGTCGTTACCCACTCCCACGATATAAAGCCAATTTCCGTAATTGCTGTATACATCATAATCCAATAAGGCATGTTCAAACCAAGCTGCACCAAATCTCCAGTCTATTCCTAAATCATGAAAAAGGAAACTAGCAACATTTTGTCGACCTCTATTGCTCATAAATCCTGTCTGGTGCAATTCTACTAAATGCGCATTAACAAATGCAGAAGTTGTATTTCCTGAACACCAATTAGAGAAGACATCTAAGTTTTGTCTAAACTTCAATGGTTTTCCATTTAAACCAGAAGTATGAAACAATTTACCTCCATTTTTCTTCCCGATATAACGAAAGAAATCGCGCCATAACAGTTCAAACCACATCCAGTATGTTCCGTCATTTGCTTTGATTTCATTTTCGAATCGTTTAATTTCTTTCATTATTTGAGTTGGACTCAGACTTCCATTTGCGAGCCAAGCACTAAATTTTCCGGAGTAATCTGTACCCACCGAACCATTTCTTTTCCTCTTGTAATTCAAAATTTCTTCAGACTCAAACAAGTAGTAATTCAACCGCTCTAAACCAGCACTTTCTCCTCCTCTAAATTTAAATGCAGCTTCGGGCAATAGCTTTCTTTGCGAAGGCTTAAGCTCTGGAAAACGTTCTGGTGAAGGAGGAATATTTTCTGGAATTAGAAGTGTGTTAAAGTTGGTATTGTCTCTCTTTTTTTCAATCTTATTCCGAAATGAGGAAAAACCATTAGGAAATTTATCAAAAGGAAACGGCAGTGTTTCTGGGTGAATTAAAAATCCACCTTCATAAGCGTGGATATCTTCATCGTTTATTGAGTTATACACTTCTTCTTGCTCCAGTTTTTCCTCAGTTGCATAACCTATTTCAAAGCTTACTGATGTATTATTCTTAGAGCTCAGATCTTTAAGAATTTCGGCTGGATTACCTACTTTGACAAGTAAGTCGTTTCCTCTACTACGCAAATTCTGTTGTAAATCACAGAGCGTCTCTCTCAAAAACTGAATTCGATTTAAGCCTTGCTTTCTAAAACCTAATTTTCGGTCATCCCAGTGAACATATTGGAACTGTTTTGGATTTAAAATGTAGATACAAATCAAGTTTTCACAGTTGTCCACTTTTTGCAAAAATGGTTGGTCGTGTAAACGTAAATCGTTTCTAAACCAATGAATATGTGTGTTTTTATACTCCATCTTGATTAACGTGTATTTTACTTATTTGACTTGCAATGTATTGTGTGTGTGATTTTTGTTTCACAGCATGTATAAGATCTCGCGCCTTTCTTCCATCTGATTCAATATCACAAATAGGATTGAAATAGTCTCTTTCTAAATCGAAATCTTCCATTAACGCTTCCATTTGGGTCATTTTCCAAGGTTCAATGGCTAAATGTGGTGCAAGCCTGGTTAACTCAGGAACCCATTTTTTTATAAATTTTGCTTCCGGATCGTGATCCAAGGCTTGTTTAGTAGGATTATATGTCCTAATTGTATGATAACCTACTGTGCCGGCTTGCATTTGAAGTTGCGGATAATGAATTCCAGGCTCAAAATCAAGAAACATATTTGCCAAATGCGGAGCAATAGCTTGCCAAGGTTGTAACAAATGATGTGTCCAAAGAGACACCAACATCGCACGCATACGAAAATTAATATACCCAGTTGCATTTAAACAGCGTATATTAGCATCTACAAGCGGTATTCCTGTTTTGCCATGTATAAATCTGTCTAGATATTCTAGATTGGTTTGGTTTCTTATTTGGTTATAAGCTGGATTGTGATTTTCAAATTCTATTCTCGGCTCAGATTCTAATTTCTGAATAAAATGACAGTGCCAATATAAACGCGATTTAAAGTTTTGAAGATCTCTCTTATGCGTTGGTTTTGACTTTACTTTTTTATGAATAGATTGAACTATTTCTCTCACAGATATGGTTCCCCATGCAATATGCGCGGAGAGTCGGCTACAGTGCAAGCGACTTGTTGCCGGTTTAGAAATATTTCTAGAATAACCGGTATATCTCGTGGTTAAAAAGGAACGCAATAAATCTACCGCATGTGTTCTACCCCCTTCTTGCATAGATGAATGCTCTTCCTTTAACTCAAACCTAACAGAGAAGCTATCAATACTACTTTTTGGGATTTGTCCTACTTTCATCCGCGATAAATTTGGCGTTTGAACCTTAGCCTCCATAAAGTTATCCCACTCTATTTTCCAGTTATTTCTAGTTTTCCGACCTCTACTTACTCCTTGCTGTTTAAACTCCAGCCAAGAAATATTCTCTTGTTTACACCACTTTTTTAGTTGTAAATCTCTAACAAAAGTAGAACCCACTCCGGTTTCTTGATGAGATAAAATTCGAAATACATCTATCTCTTGTTTTAATGTTTTGAAAAAAGTGAGGGCTTCTGTTTCTAAAATATGAACTTTTGAGCCAAAGGGTTTGAGTACTCTATTCATATCAACAATAGACTCTAACATAAACTTAAAATGCCTATTGCTGTACTTAGGATGATTTAAGAGCATTGGTTCCAAAAGAAATATAAAAACGATAGGGTTTCCAGACTCAATGGCTGTTTTCAATGGAGCATGATCAAACACTCTAAAATCTCTTTTTAACCAAACGATTTGTACCATAAACGCTATATAAAAAGAACATATTTTAGGTCTAATGGTTCTTTGTAGTTAGCTTTGAGCCTTCTTTTCTTTAAAAGAATGGAAGTGTTGTCTTTAAAGTTACACTTGTTAGAAGTTTATATGGAAATTAACGCCACAGAAATTATCGGCTATCTTGGAAGCCTTCTCATTTTAGTAGCCTTTACAATGAGCGATATTAAACGACTTCGCTACCTCAATTCTATTGGATGCGCTTTATTCGTGGTCTACGGAATCTTTCTAGGAAGCATACCAATAGTGCTTACTAATGTTGCTATTTTGTTTGTGAATTTCTATTATTTATTTTTGAAAAAAAAATCGCATGAAAATTTACCATAACCCTAGGTGCTCAAAAAGTAGGCAAACGCTTGAAATCATAAATAAACATAATGTTGATTTAGAAATTGTAGAGTATCTTAAGGAGAGTGTTACTGAACAAGAACTCAAAAGTTTAATTGAAAAATTAGGTATACCCGCAGAGCAACTTGTAAGAAAAGGAGAAAGTGCGTACAAGGAAAATTTTAAAGGCAAAGTGTTGAGTGAGCAGGAATGGATAAAAGTAATGATTCAATATCCTAAGCTTATTGAAAGACCTATTGTGGTGTCGAACAATAAGGCCGTCTTAGGCAGACCACCTGAGAATGTTTTTGAATTATTAAAGTAGTTGATTTTTTTGCATTCTTTACTTATTTGTTTGCCGTAAATTTATTTCGTAACTTGAGGTAACTTTATAACTAAAACCTCATGCAAGTAAACCGAAAAAGAAAGTCGGAAGCTTGTTCTGTCTGCAACGTTAAACTTAACGGTCGCAAAGATCAAGTGTTCTGTGGTAGAGAATGCCAAAATGTTCATCACAAAGAAACGAAAGAAGCCCTTTTTTACAGTGAGCAACTTTCTAACAAAAGACTAATTAGAAATTGTGTAATTCTCGAAGGCATACTTACTGACAACATCAAAAAAGTGTCTGTTCATAGAGATGCTCTTTTTCAACATGGATTCGATAGTAATAGCTTCGAAAATGAAAGTTGGAAAGGAAATAAAAGGATTCGATATATTGGTCCTTTCTCATTTTGGCTACTCAAAAATGGAATGATTCAAATAAAAAGACGAAAAAAAAGCTGGATAACCAATCAAAAAGTTTTAAAACGATGGGAAGTAGAATTTTTATGGTTGATAGAAAAGAATGTTGTGGTTTATACAAAGCAGGAGATAGATAACGTTAATAATAATGGAGATTATTTAACAGTTATTCCCTTTATATACAACGCTTCTCACAAGAAAACAAACTCGAAACATCTAAACTTAGACAGAACACACAATCACTTAAAAAAATCTGCGCCAAGTTAGTGTTTTCTTGCTTTATTTTTCTCTAATCAAGAAGTCTTTCGCTCAAGAACCTTATTAATTTTGTTTTCCGATTAAATCGAAGCGAATCCTTGTATTCGCATCTCAAGGTTTTAACTCAAAAAAAATGGACACCAAAAAGGCGTCCATAAATACTTTACGTAGCCGTAGCTATTACTTCTCTTCTTCCTCTTCGAAAACTCTTTTAGGACGCAATTTCTCAAAAGCTCCTAATGTAATCCAATAAGGAACTGCAAAACCTAATAAAAAAGTCAACAACCACGTTGCCATTCCAATTAAAAGTAAAAATATTACAATACCTACTACACTCATGATTTTGTGTTTTTTAAATTACAATACAAATTTAAGAAATAAATATTTATTTAAGAGTTACAGCTGTAAAAAATATCTTTTTTTGCATATCTTTCTTTTCATTGCGTTTTGTTTCCATTCAATTCTAACTGACAATAATTTCAATTCAAAACCTTATTTTTGTTTCCAATTATAATTCAAAAAATATCCTATTAAAATGGAATACAGAATAGAAAAAGATACAATGGGCGAGGTGAAAGTACCTGCAGACAAATACTGGGGAGCTCAAACAGAACGTTCAAGAAATAACTTTAAGATTGGACCAGCTGGTACTATGCCCTTAGAGGTAGTTTATGGTTTTGCTTATCTTAAAAAGGCTGCAGCACACGCAAATGCCGAATTAGGTGCACTATCTGAGTTGAAAAGAGATCAAATTTCTGAAGTATGTGATGAAATTTTAGCCGGTAAACACGATGATCAATTTCCATTAGTGATCTGGCAAACAGGTTCTGGTACGCAATCTAATATGAACTGTAATGAAGTAATTGCCAACAGAGCGCATGTAATTGCCGGACATAAAATGGGTGAGGGTGAAAAAACATTACAACCAAACGATGATGTTAATAAATCGCAATCCTCTAATGATACTTTTCCTACAGGTATGCACATTGCTTGTTACAAACAAATCCTAGAAACTACTATACCCGGAGTAGAACGCTTAAGAGATTCTTTAGACCAAAAAGCAAAAGCGTTTAAAGATGTAGTTAAAATAGGTAGAACACACCTTATGGATGCTACGCCTTTGACTTTAGGACAAGAATTTTCTGGTTACGTATCTCAACTAAATCACGGTTTAAAGGCATTAAAAAATACCTTAACACACTTAGCAGAACTGGCTTTAGGAGGAACAGCCGTAGGTACTGGAATAAATACGCCAAAAGGCTACGATGTTTTAGTTGCCAAAAAAATTGCAGAATTTACAGGCTTACCATTTATAACAGCAGAAAATAAATTCGAAGCGCTTGCAGCACACGACGCTATCGTAGAAACACATGGTGCCTTAAAACAAATTGCAGTTTCTCTAAATAAAATTGCAAATGATATTCGTATGATGGCTTCCGGACCAAGATCTGGAATTGGTGAAATTATGATTCCTGCTAACGAACCTGGTTCTTCTATCATGCCAGGTAAAGTAAACCCAACTCAATGCGAAGCTTTAACCATGGTTTGTGCTCAAGTTATGGGTAATGATGTTGCTGTTACCGTAGGGGGTACGCAAGGACATTACGAATTAAATGTCTTTAAACCAATGATGGCTGCCAATCTATTACAGTCTGCCCGTTTAATCGGAGATGCTTGCGTTTCTTTTGCAGAAAATTGTTCGGATGGTATTGAGCCAAATCAAGCGCGTATAGATGAATTAGTTAACAACTCATTAATGTTGGTTACTGCATTAAATACTAAAATAGGATACTATAAAGCTGCAGAAATTGCAAATACAGCTCACCAAAATGGAACAACTTTAAAACAAGAAGCCGTAGCTCTGGGTTACTTAACCGCAGAGGAATACGATCAGTGGGTAGATCCAAAAAAGATGATAGGTTCTTTAGATTAAAAAGATAATTCTACAAAAAAGGTCTCTTCATAGTATGGAGAGACCTTTTTTATGCTATAATTTGTTTTTTATTTGGCGCCTTTATCCAGCCTTACACTAAAGTTTTCTCACTCGCAGAAAGTTTAATAAACAAATCCAAAGCTTCTTTAGTCGCTGTGTATTTGCAATAAAACTAATCTGCCAGCTTCAAAAAGCTACCGCTTCTGTCTGGGGCGAACTTCTCTGAGAAACGTATTCGCTTCCTAGAAAGTTAAATCTAATACAAAAATAAGTTACTACTTCTCCTCTCTGTATGGAAAAGTCTTTGCAATTCTTCTATTAATAAATTCTACCATTTCAGTAGAAGTTGTATTGTAATCTATCTCTTGTTTAATGGCATAGGTGTAAAGTGTTGTTTGATCTTTTCTATTAATTATAGAACTAGACACATCAATATCGTTGGTTCTATTTATATTCCCAGGAATATTGTCTGTAACAGTTCCTAAACCAGGTATGTTGTCTAAAATTTCCTGACCTAATTCAATTCCAAATGAAGCTAAGTCTGAAAGATAACGTGTTTTTTGAACGCGCGTTTTTTGAACTGCATCTACACCCAATAAATCAGCCATCTTGGTAGGATTTTCTTTCGAAGCCTGCTCCAAAGTCATTCCACTTTTTAAAATTAAATCATTGGTAATGTCAAAATTTTGAACATCTATTGTTATCGGTTTCTTTCCTCCGTTTGTACTGGTTAGTATTTGATTATATAATGAAATTTGAAAAGCTACACGTTCAGCATCCACTAATTGTTTCAACTGTTCATCAGTCAAATTAGTTGGTTTTTTCCCAGTCGTTATTACATCAAACGGAAGTATAGCAATTGTTTTGTGTGCTTCCGTTTTCTGACCAAAATCTTGGTGTATATAATAGTTTTTACACCCAAATAAAACGGCTGTAAACATCAAAATTGCAACTATTCTTTTCATCTTTTTTTATGTAAATTTAAACAAATGATTACAAAAAAAGGAAGACTAACCTGTAAAAGTCAGACTTCCTTTGTATGAGGCAAAATTAACTCTTCCTTACTCTAATCTAAAATTAATGGGCTGGCGAACATACGTTCTAACCTTTTCACCGTCTTTTATACCAGGAATCCAGTTCGGAAAAGAGCGTACTACACGTTTTGCTTCGCGATCTAAATCTTTATCTACGCTATGCACAACCTTTATATTGGTTACACTTCCGTCTTTCTCTACGATAAACTCTACGTAAACTTTTCCTTGTACACCGAACTGTCGGGCCATTTCAGGATATTCTACCTTGTTTTTGATAAACTTGAAGAGTTCTGTTTTCCCTCCAATGAATTGCGCTTCAACATCCGGAAACCTAGATGCTCCCAAATCTACAGCTGGTTTTGCTCCTAAACTCAGGTTAAAATTATTGCCAAGCGTTGGTTTTCCTAAGGTTATGGTTGAACTTACAGCAGTTTGAGATTGTGTGTTTTGATTCTGAACTTCTGTTTGATTTTCATCCAATAAATCTAAAGTAATAGCCGTATTCTGTTGGTGCTGTACAACGGGTTCCTCTTTTAATTGTTCTGGATTATGTTGAACAATTTCTATCGGGATGTCCGCTTTGTCTTGCGACCTTTTTAGCTGTTCAGCAACCGTTAATGGATTTCTCCAGGTAAATGCGGTGAGCATGAGTCCACCAGCTACTAATAATCCAATTTGCAAATAAGCAAATCTGTTTTTTTCCAAGTCTATCTTGGCATTTTTTTTCGCGATCATAATTATATATTTTAAATTATGATTACTTTAATTTCAAGATTTATGCCAAAAACTGCAAGTCAATAACAGCAATAGATTCACGTCTAAAAATTGTTAAGATTTGTTAATCCTACAAAAAGAAAATGAGATTAAATTTACGTTTTAAAGTAAGGCCGTTGGACTTAAATTAAACTCCTTGCAAAGTGGTTAATTTGTAATAGTGACCTTCTTGTGCAATTAATTCTTCGTGGGTTCCACGCTCTGCAATTTCACCTTTTCTAAGAACTATAATTTCATCGGCATTTTTTATGGTAGATAAACGGTGGGCAATAACTAACGAAGTTCTGTTCTTCATTAGATTGTCTAAGGCATCTTGTACCAATTTTTCACTTTCTGTATCAAGTGCTGAGGTTGCTTCGTCTAAAATCATTACTGGCGGATTTTTTAAAACGGCTCTTGCTATACTCACCCTTTGTTTTTGTCCGCCAGATAGTTTATTACCACGCTCTCCAATATTGGTTTCATATCCATTTTCTAACTCAGAAATAAATGAATGTGCATTGGCAATTTTAGCAGCTTGTAGTATTTCTTCCTCTGTGGCTTCTGGTATTCCAAAAGCAATGTTATTTTTTACTGTATCGTTGAATAAGATAGATTCTTGACTCACAATTCCAATTTGTGAACGCAAATCAAACAAGGTAAATTGATTAATGTTGGTACCATCAAATAAAATTTCTCCTTCGGTAACATCGTAAAAACGCGGTAATAAATCTGCGAGTGTAGATTTTCCAGAACCAGATTCTCCTACCAAAGCAACTGTTTTCCCTTTCGGAATAGTAAAAGAGATATTTGAGATCACTTTTTCATCTTTGTAGGCAAAATCAATATTTTTAAACTCAATTTTATTTTCTAAAGCACTAATTTCTCTCGGATTTTTAGGGTCTAGTATTTTTTCATCTGCCAACAACGTTTCATCTATTCTGTCTTGTGAAGCCTTTGCCTTGTTCATATTACCAATGTTTTTGGCTACAGATTGTATAGGAACAAGTAATTGAGAGAAGACAATGATAAAACCTAAAAATTCTTTTCCTGTTAAAGCACTTTCCGCACCATCTTCTAAAATCATAGAACCGCCAAACCAAACAATACCAATCATAACGGCTGCTCCTAAAAACTCGTTAAGCGGAGAGCTTAAATCTCTTTTTCTAAAGGTTTTGGTAACTAATTTCTGATGCTTTAGATTGATTTTTGAGAATTTCTCCACTGCGTCTTCTGTAGAGTTAAATGCTTTTACAATTCTAATTCCACCCAAATATTCGTCTAAAAAAGAAAATAAAACACCCAGTTGTTCTTGTCCTTTCTTGGCAGTACGCTTTAAACTTTTGGCAATCCTAGAAATCACAAAGGCAGATAAAGGCAAAAGTATAAAAGAGAAAAGTGTAAGACTCGGACTCCAATAAACCAAAACAGCAACGTTAATCAAAATAGCAATCGGATCTCTAAAAATAAGCTCCAACATGGCTACAACAGCAACTTCAATTTCGTTAACGTCTGCATTCATGCGCGACATTAAATCTCCCTTTCTTTCTTCCGTAAAAAAAGACATTGGCAAACGCATTGCTTTGGCAAACATTTCATTTCTGTAATCTCTTACTACGGCCATTCTCAATTGAGATTGATGGTAAACAGCAAGATATCTAAAAAAGTTTTTTAGAAAAAATGCTACGAGCACACTACAACAAACAAATAATAGAGCTCCTTTTGGATTATCTGCCACCATTTCTTGCATAAAGTATTGATATGAATTGCCCAGATATTCAAAAAATCCAGAGAAACCTTCTCCTAAAATAGGCTCCGAAATCTTTGCAGTTTCATCTGCTTCTGTAGGAAATATAAGTTGCAAAAATGGAACAAACAACACCAAAGAAATGATGTTGAAAATAACATATAATAAATTGAAAACAATTGTAGCTATTGCAGCACTTTTGTATCGAAAACTTGCCTTGAAAATGGTTTGTATCTGATTCATATTCTACGCACAAAGATATACATAAGTATGAAGTTTTTTGTGTGACTGTTTTTTTTAGGCGCAATACTTCTCTACCAAAAGTATTTACTTCGTTCTTTAGTGTTATTTTTGCACCATGGGAACAGTACGTCAAAATAAAATAGAACAAGTTATACAACAAGAGATTTCAGGTGTATTACAACGTAATGCAAGAGAATATTGCCTTGGAGCTATGGTAAGTGTAACTGTTGTTCGAATCACTCCAGATTTATCGCTGGCCAGAACTTACTTAAGTATTTTTGCAGGCCCTAGTAAAGAAGAGGTTTTGGCAGAAATTAGAGAGCATAAAGGTCAAATTAAGTCAGAATTAGGTAAACGATTAAAAAATATGCGTAAAATGCCTGAACTCGATTTCAAAATAGACGATTCTTTAGATTATGCAATGGAAATTGATCAACTTTTGAAAAAGTAAATTTGAACCTTCCTTTTTACATAGCTAAACGATATTTTAAGTCTAAAAAATCAAAAAATATCATCCACCTCATCTCAAAGATTAGTGTAGCTGGTATTTTTGTTTCCACAGCAGCCCTAGTAATTTTACTCAGTGCCTTTAACGGCATAGAACAAATGGTTACTAAATTGTATACTGATTTTGATTCAGACCTTACTATTCGGAGTGATAAAGGGAAAACGTTCAATCAAAACTTTCTAAATTTTAAAGAAATTGAAAAGGTAGAAGGAATCACAAATTATACAAAAGCTGTAGAAGAAGTTGTTATACTAAAACATCAAAAAAAATATGTGAATGCTGAGCTGATTGGTGTGGATACGAATTTTTTATCCATGGCCAACGTCAAAAAGCACTTGGTAGACGGAGAAGCTAAATTCTTTAGCAATAACCAGCCACAAGCGTTGTTTGGAGCAGGACTGTTAGATAAGTTAGATGGTTATATTCCGCAAAGATTTACAAAAGAAACTATACTTTTTCATGTTCCGCTGAGAGAGGGAAAACTAAGACCGGGAAAGTCGCCCATGTCTAAAAAAATAATCAACGCCGGAGGAAGAATTACTTACAACAGGGAGGTAGACAACCAAATAGTGCTTGTGCCTTTGTCTTTGGGTGTTGAGCTTCTAAACTATAAAGATGATATTACTGCCGTTTATCTATCTGTAGATTCTACAAAAAATATTAACGCGGTTAAAAGTAATTTGCAAAACGTTCTACCCAAAGATTTTTCTGTAAAAACTAACTTTGAAAAAAACGAACTGATTTTTAAAACAAGTAAATCAGAACGTTTAATTGTTCTTATCATCTTACTTTTTGTTTTTATCTTATCTTCTTTTAATCTTGTTGCCTGCATAACTATGCTCTATGTAGAAAAGAAAAAAGATATTAAAACGTTATATAGTATGGGAGTAGAAAAGAAGGCTATCTTTAATATTTTCTTTTACGAAGGACTTCTAATCAGCGGTAAAGGAATCGTTCTCGGTTTAGTGCTTGGTTACGCCATTTGTTTCATACAGGTTTACTTCCATCCTATTGAAATGCCCAATTCGGGTGGTCAACACTTCCCTATTTCTCCTACCGTTAAAGATGCGTTTTTAATTCTTGGAGCAGTTTCTACTCTTGGCGTTTTATCGTCTTATTTACCTACAAAGTTTTTATTGCGAAAACACAACGTTAACTTCTTTTTCAAAAAATAACTATTTACAATCTTCCTCTTTTGCAGAAAATAAGTAGATAGGATTCGTTAAATAGGTTGCTCCTAAAGTTGGATGCTCCACTCTTATTTTTCCCCACCAATTTGATTTCAAACATAAGATAGAAACAAGTTCTAAATTTTCATATCCAAAAAAGGAGAAGGTATAATTAGATTTCCTTTTCAGCCCTTCTAGGGTTAGTTTTCCATTTTTCCAATCCAATAAAAGCGGTTGCTTGTAAGCTACTTTATTTTGCTCACAATTCTTGAGGTTTATGCGCTTATCTAGATTATTCGTGTCTATATATAAAGCCGTTTCAATGTTAAATGTTTTGTTGTGTAAATATCCCATACTTAAACTTTTATCGGCTGTTACGAGGTACTGCATTTCTTTTAATCTTTCTCTGTTACTTTCAGAAAAATTTGTCTTTACTGCAGTTCTTTCTCTTCCTTGTATGTAGTTGCTGTCAGAGAAAAGTTGTTGCGCTTCATTTGTATTATAAAAACGATTTAACGCACTTACTATTTTCCAACTGTCTCTTTCATCTGTGATGTGATCTGGACCATAAAAATAAGAATACCAAGTATTGAAACCAGCCAAACCAATACTCCCAGCTTTTAGTAAGTCGATTTTACTCCCGTTTAAATTTGAACATAAATCATATTTTCCACTTGGACCAAACTCTGAGAAATAAATAGGTTTGTGATAGGTGTTCTGCAAATTGTTAATTCTTCGCGCTACGGAGTTCTCTCCTTCATCAAACCGAAAGTCTTTGTTTGAGCTTTTGGACTTAATGTATTTATCGGCGGAAGAGTCGTATGCCGAAATACAGATAACATCAATATTATTAAGGTGCCAAGAGCTATCTTGTACCGCAACATTTTTTGCAATTGGAGAATACACACTTTCTGGAGCGTAAGGTAAGTGTCCAACCGCACCCAGTAGATGCTGATCGTGTTTTAATTCTTCTTTTATATACGCACTCATTTCTTTGTGAAATTTATGTACGGCTTTTCGCTCTAGATTTCCGTTTTCTTCGTCGTAAGGAATCGATTGATTAATAATTTCATTGGTTTCACTCAGCGCTGCGTCTTCATTTAAATGCCAAGGTTCGCTGAGTAATTCAAACAACATAATTGCAGTAGAATATCCCCAACGTGCAATAATGTAACGGTGTTTTTCTTTGAGGTATTTCATAGCTATCTCCTCCATAAACATATCGCTAGGCGTTTCTGAATTGAGCAATTTGGCGTATGGACTAACTGGGTAGTTATCGGCTGGGTGACTCTTCGCAAAATCGTAAATGAAATAATAGTAAGATGCAAATTTCATTAGCGGACTATGCAACTGCAAATTAAAATCTATTAATGTGTTGGTTATTTCGCATTGTTCTACCAATTTATCAATTTCCCAAGCATAATTTAAACGCCCATAATAATTGCCTAATTCCTCAAACTCTATGTGCATAGAACTTTCACTTAATAAAATTCTGAGCGATTTATTTTTTCCAGGCATTTCGGTATACGCCTTTAAATCTTTGTGATAATTTCTCCAGACAGACATGTAAACTTGCTGACCTTCGCGATAATCATATTCTGTATTGCTTCCTACAACTGGCCATGGTAAATTTATTCCAACAGGCGTTATAATTTCGTTATCTAAACTGAAGTGTTTTTTATTCTCATGAACTTTCACAAATCCATGTAGCTCACTTTCCACCACATTAAATGAAAAGTTTGAAGCTTTTTGCACTTCTTTGTTTTTTAAATAAACGGAAATAGTTGTGTTCCACAATCCCACCTTTTCGGGTGTAAACCGTACCCGAAATTTATAGTTTTCTTTAAGCTGTTTCCAAGCATTACTTCGCTCATCTTGTCTAAAGTTTTCAAAGTAAAAACCATCTACTTGTTTTATTTCTCCAGTTTCTTGATGTGTAAACGTTGCTACCACTCGTAATTCCCAAGATAAGAATGGATTTATAGCGTAAGACTCAACAAAACTCTTGTCTTTATTCACAAATGCATTAATTCTCTCTTGAATTTCTGGCTGTATTTTTAAACCTAGCTCCAACTTACCAAAACATGCTAAACTATCTGTTTGCATTTGATTGTATAAAACTATCTCAGAAAAAACAGGTTGTGTATTGTCTTCATAAACGAGAACTTGCAAAAATGCAGGAGTAAGTAGTAGACAAAAAATTGGTGTTAGTAGTTGTTTCATTTTCTTAACTTAAAAGTACCGTTTTCAGAGAAATCTATCTTCAGCTCTGGAATATCAGTAGCTGTTAACTTTTTCACTTCATTAAATGCACCCGCTTTATCGTCAATAACTGGACCTCCTTCTCCTTCTTGTTTGATAGAAATTATTTCACCAGCAACCAATTCTCCGTTAGTAGTTAAGTTCAATTTAAAGATAGGAGCCATACCGTTTACTCCTCTCAGATTAAAACGATGATAGGTACAGAAATTACCCATAGAATAAGCTATAAATCGGTTCTTATATACATCTATTGCGCGTGTAACGTGCGGACCATGACCAAGCACTACATCAGCACCTGCATCAATAACAACTCTTGAAAATTTATATACATTTCCTCTGTTTTCGCCATAAAATTTCTCCGTTGCTCGTGTTACATGAGTTTTAGTAGCTCCTTCTGCACCTCCATGAAAAGACACAACAACAATATCCGAAATAGAGTCCAATTTAGAAACGATGGCTTGAGCCATTTCATAATCTGTGATTTGAAGCGTTCCCCTGTTCGGAGAAAATGCCGAAAAGCCATAAGTAATTCCATTAATAGTAATTGTATCCCACGGACAAGAATCCATACCAGCAAAAGTAATTCCTTTCTCCTTTAGTATACGTGTTGTGTTCTTTTTACCTGTATCTCCAAAATCTCCTACATGATTGTTCGCTAAAGAAAGTAAATCAAAACCCGCATTTTTAATATCTTCAATTAAGTATTCTGGTTGCCTAAACGCATAACATTTTGAAGAATCAGAACACTTTTTTAACTCTCCACCTTCATTGAGTATAGTTCCTTCTAAATTTCCGAAGGTTACATCTGCGTTTTGTAAAATAGCTTCAACAGGCTGCAAAAGGTTTACTTCTTTCGGAGGTAAATACCGCTCACTCGGAAAATTTGTACCCATCATGATATCTCCAACAGCAACTAAAGTAACTGTTCTTTCAGTAGAGTCTTCAATCTTTATATTTACGCGTGTATTTTTGGCTATCTCTTCACTACTTTCTGTAGATACCACTTTTTGCGATTCATTGCTGGTTTGAATTTCAGAATCAATTGATATCTTTTGTGCGAAAGAATTCAAAGGAAGATAAAGCAGCAACAGGTAAAAGTATTTCATAACAAATTGTTTTTACGAATATACTAGATAAAATAACAGCTTGCAATTCAAGTTAATAGAAATAACAAAAGATAATTAAGTGCGGTTTAACTTCTATTAATCGAAAGATTTATTTGAGTTCTTACTCATTTCGAGCAGTTTTTCGTATTGCTCGGGAGATAAATCGGAATGATAAAAAGAAATAGGATTTACTTTTTGCCCATTTTTTTCTACTTCATAATGCAAGTGTGGCCCTGTAGATTTACCTGAAGAGCCTACTAATCCAATCAAATCTCCGCGCTTTACTTTATCTCCTATTTTCACCTTAAATTTACTCAAATGTGCATAGCGCGTTTTGTATCCAAAGCCATGATCAATTACAATTTCTTTACCATATCCCCAAGAATTCACAGTACACTCAACTATTTTACCATCGCCAGTTGCGTAAACGTCTGTACCCACATCAGCGGTAAAATCCATACCCCAGTGCATTTTTCTTGTTTTGTATACAGGGTCCACTCGCCAACCATAGCCAGAAGCTACGCGTGTTAAATCTTTATTATTTACAGGCTGTATAGCAGGTAATGAAGCCAAACGAGCTTCTCTATCCTTAGCTAGCGTTAATAGTTCTTGAAAAGAAATCGATTGAGCATAAAGCTTAGATTTAACCTCATCAATGAGTTGATTTGTAGCCTTTATTACCTCTGTGTTTTCGGTAGATTCTAAGTATTCATATTTATTAGAACCTCCTATACCCATTTTCCTCAATTCCTCAGGAAATGCATCCGCATAGAGCGCAATCCTGTACAATTCTTCATCTCTTTTCTTAATGTCATCAGCAACTTTTGAAATTATCTCCGACTTTCGTTTTAATTTTTCAACTTCTGTATTAAA
>JBMYYC010000028.1:0-25691 GCA_049609045.1 Lishizhenia sp.
ATCAGTAAAGCTCATGCCACCAGGAATAACACTCATTTCTGGCAACATTAATAAACCTGCGCCAATTAATATAATAGTTGCAATTGAAATCGTGAAAAGTAGTCCTGGGTGTATTTTAAACCAAGGACGGAAAGAGCGTTTTTTGAACACTTCCATGATTACATAAATCAAAAAGAAGAGCTGAATAAAAACGTTTGTAACATCTGCAAATCCTTCAAAACCAATTGCTTCAAAAAAATTGGGGACAAGCATCGTTCCAAAAAGGTTGTAGCTAATACCTTCTAATAAGAGTAGAAAAAGCAATGTAGCTTCAAACCAGGTTCGTTTTAAAAAGTCGCGCGGATTAAAATCGTAAACGAATTTAATTACATATCTAAAGATGTAAAAACCAAACGAGTACTGAATAAGTTGCAGTAATTCTGCCTTAGAGTTTGTTGTTTGAGGAAATCCGTAATAATAAATTAAAACCCCAATCATAGCTAGAGAAACCAAGACGTGTAACCAGGACATTACGTTCAAAACTTTCTCTTTCGAATCGTAAATATAAAGATTGGTGCGCTCTCTAAAGTCTTTAAACATTTCGTGTTAATTGAGCTTTGTTACTTCGGCTCTTAATTTTTCTTTATCTATAGAAACAACTCCAACAGACTCACACACTAAACCTCCGGCAAGATTTGCTATTTCTGCAACTTGCTTGTTTGTGCATCCTGCTGTTAAACAAAGCGTAGCTACACTAATTACCGTATCTCCGGCTCCACTTACATCTGCAATATTTCTGATGTGAGCAGGTACATACTCTTTGTTTTCTTTTTCTTGAATAAAAACGCCGTGTTCTGATAGCGTAACAAATAGTTTACTACAATTCAACGTATCGAGCAGTTCGCTTGTAGCTTTTTCAAAAGCGCTTTTGTCTGAGAAGTTAAAAAGTACATTTAAACCTTCTTTTAACTCTTTTAAATTAGGTTTAAAAAGGGTTACCTCTTTGTAGGCGAAGAAATTTTTCTTTTTCGGATCTACCGTTGTAATTATATTCTTTTCATTCGCCATTGAAATACAGGTGCGAATTACTTTCTCTGTTAGCAATCCTTTGTTGTAATCTTCGAAAATAATTGCATCTATTTTTTCAGAAGCGATAATTTGCTCTACACAACGGATAATTTTTTCCTCTTCCGCAGTATCTATGTCGTGCGTATCTTCACTATCAATTCTGAGTAAATGCTGGTTGTTTCCAATTACACGTGTTTTAACCGTTGTTTTTCGGTTTGGAGATTGCACCATGCCATAAGTTGGTAAGGATCTCTCTTCAAGTAATTCATTAAAATTTCCTGCAGCTTCGTCATTCCCAATTACAGAACATAAAATAGGATTGGCACCCAGCGCTTTTAAATTAAGAGCAACGTTTGCTGCGCCACCAAGTCTTTCTTCTTTATTTGAAAAATTGATTATTGGAACTGGAGCTTCAGGACTAACGCGCGAAACGGTTCCATTTACATAAGCGTCTATCATTACATCTCCAATAACGAGAATTGATTTATTTTCAAAAGCGTTAAAAAGACTATTTACGTTCATTATACTAATTTACTAAGTGCTTTTTCTATTCTATTCATGGCTTCAGTAAGCACATCTTCAGAAGTTGCATAAGAAATTCGAATACAATTCGGATCTCCAAAAGCTTCTCCTGTGACCAAAGCTACCAAAGCTTCATCGAGCAAATATAAGGTTAAATCTGAAGCGTTGTTTATTTTGGTGCCGTTATGTGATTTGCCAAAGAAGCTAGAAATATCTGGAAAAAAGTAAAAAGCACCTTCTGGTTCATTTACCTTAACGCCCTGTATATTTTGCAAAGCATGCAGTACAAGTTGTCTTCTGTTTTTAAAAGCAGCTTTCATTTCGTTTAGAACCGAAGGCTGTGCGTTCAAAGCTGCAATTGCTGCTCTTTGTGTAATTGAACAAGTTGCACTTGTAAATTGACCTTGCACTTTTGAACACGCGTCGGCAATAATTTTAGGAGCTCCAATATATCCCAATCTCCAACCCGTCATAGCCCACGCTTTGGAAACACCATTTATTGTAACCACCTGGTTGTAAACTTCTGGAAATTGTGCGAGACTTTCGTGTTTTCCTACAAAGTTGATGTGCTCATAAATTTCATCAGCAATTACGGTAAGATGCGGATATTTTTCAATTACCGATGCAAGGGCTTTTAATTCTTCTCTACTGTACACAGAACCTGTTGGATTACAAGGTGTACTAAATATGATAAGTTTTGTTTTGTCTGTGATTGCAGCTTGTAATTGACTTCCAGAAATTTTAAAATCAGATTCAATATCGGCTGAAATGATTACCGGAATTCCTCCGGCTACTTTTACAATCTCAATGTACGAAACCCAAAATGGAGCTGGAATAATTACCTCGTCTCCAGGGTTAATTACAGACATTACTACATTAGCAATGGATTGCTTTGCTCCTGTAGAAACTACAATTTGGTCTTTTGTATAATGTAAATCGTTGTCGCGTTCAAATTTATCGCAAATCGCTTGTCTTAGATCGTCGTATCCTGGAACAGGAGTATATTTTGTATAATTCTGATTCATTCCTTCAACGGCAGCTTCTTTAATAAAGTCTGGCGTATTAAAATCAGGCTCACCTAAACTCAAAGAGATTACGTCTTTTCCAGCTTGTTTAAGCTCTCTACTTTTTCTTGACATGGCAATCGTTGCAGATTCTTCCATGTTAAGTAAACGGTTCGATAATTGAATCATATCCTGTTAATTTAAATACACAAAGCTATAAAAAACCCGTGCATAATCCTTAAAACGCCAAAAGATTTTAGAAAAGAAATACACGTCTATTTTGAAAGACGAAATTCAGCACTTTAACTGAGCTGTCTGTGGTAAAGCATTGTTTTTATTTGTTACATTTACAGCGTACAGTAATATTCTTAAAAAATGGAAATTTTAATCACTTTTTTTGTCGGATTTTTACCCGCAACAGCGATTTGTGTTGTGGTTTATTTATTTCTGAAAAAACAGAACGACACACAGGTTCAGCACATAGCAATGGAACTCAAAAAAGAGCGTCAGCAACATTTACTACCAAGTAGAGTAGAAGCCTATCAGCGTGCGGTTTTGTTTATGGAGCGTATATCTCCAGGTAATTTAGTTATGCGACTTCATACTCCAGGAAAACCAGCAAAAGCCATGCAAGCCGATTTATTAAAATCGATTAGAGAAGAATACGATCATAATGTTGCACAACAAATCTTCATTTCAACTCAAGCTTGGGAAATGGTAAAAGAAGCAAAAGAAGAAACCATCAAGATTATCAATATCGCAGCGAAATCTATGGACGAGAGTGCTACAGGAACAGAGTTGAGCAGTAAAATATTTGAGATTGTTGCTGAGGTTGGAGATTTACCTACAGAAATTACAATTAAATTTCTAAAAGAAGAGCTGCAACGTCTTTTTTAGCATCAGACTTGTAAACTATTGTTAAATATTTGAATTGAAGGCAGAAAGCTGTTATCTTTAAAAAAAGTTTATTCATGAAATATATTTCTTCCTTATTTTTAGTCTTGTTTTCGTTTTTTCTATCGTTTGCACAGAACGATAAAAAAGACCCGAAGCTCGTTCAATTAAGTGGTGTAATTGTTTCAGTAGACAGCTTAGATAATGTTTCCTATTCTACGGTTTTTGACAAAACAACAGGGAAAGGAACTATTTCGGATTACTACGGTTATTTTAGTTTTGTTACTCGTCCCGGAGATACAATTGTTTTTAGTTCTTTTGGTTTTAAAACATCTTCTTACATAGTTCCAGATTCTCTTACTTCTGATCGTTACAGTATGATACATATTATGACACCAGATACTATTCTGTTGCCAGAAGTTAAAGTGTATCCTTGGCCTTCTAGAGAGCAGTTTGCTAAAGCTTTCGTAGAAATGGAACCGTATAACGATGCTTTAAGAAAGGCGCAGCGACAATTGTCTGGAGAAAGTTTAGCCTTTGCTGCTGCTAAACTTCCTGGAGATGCTTCTCTAAGTTATAGTTGGGAGGCACAACAAAGACATACACGTTTATATACGCAAGGACAAATGCCAATGAATAATTTATTAAATCCGGCATCTTGGAATTCGTTTATTAAATCATGGAAAAACGGAGAGTTGAAGAGAGAATAATCCTTCTTTTCTAAAGCAAATCTTTACCAGAAATCAGTTTTTTAATCTTTTTGAAGTAAGTTAATCTTTTTGAAGTAAGCAAACGGCATACGCTTTAATTGCGCGTTGTTCTCCGAATGAGTCTACTTTCTCATGTGTTGTCGCTTTTATAGAAATATCTTCAACTTCTGCTTCTAAAATAGTTGCTATAATCTTCTGCATATCTTCTATGTGAGGATTCACTTTTGGTTTTTCTAAGATTACCGTACAATCTAGATTTCCTAAATAATATCCTTTTTGTTTGATAAGGCTAAAAGTATCTTTTAGTAAAATTTTTGAGTCAATCCCTTTGTATTTTGGATCGGTGTCAGAAAAGTGAAAACCAATATCTCTTAAATTGAGCGCGCCGAGTAAAGCATCACAAATAGCATGTAATAAAACATCTGCGTCTGAATGTCCAACTGCTCCGAGTTTTGATTCTAGTTGTTTTCCACCGATAAATAAATCATAGCCTTCTGCGAGTTGATGAACATCAACCCCAAACCCAATTTTAATTTTCATTATTCAGGTTTTACGTTGTCTGTATTAGAAGAATTGTTTCCGAATTGGAAACGAAGAGAAAATCTCAGTGTATTATTCAGAGGATTGTTGATTGTTCCCAGTGCTGTTAAGTAAGAAAAATCGATTAAGAATACATTGTATTTTAATCCAACTCCAAAGGTTAAATGCTGACGAGCACCTTTGTTTCTGTTTTCATAGAAATATCCAGTTCTTACAGAGAAAATGTCTTTATATGCATATTCTAAACCTGTTCCTATCATTATTTCAGAAAGCTCCTCTTTAAAACGAGAACCACTTACGATTTCATAGCTTCCGTCTGCATTCATGATTAAATTGTCTGTATTGTCTCTTGTTGGAACTCCTGGCGCATCATAAAAACTTTGTAAAACTCCAGCAATAACTCCAACATTAGGATCTTTACCAGATACCAACTTTGTTTCTCCATCTATAACTTCATAATAAGCTGGAGTAGGCACTAGGAGTTTAGAAATGTCGGTATTCCAAGTTAATGAGTTGTATTTATCAAAGTCGAAGGTCAACGCATTACCGATCTCCAGGTTTGTAGGCATAAAGTCTCTGTCTTCTAAAGAGGTGTAAGAAATTTTATTCCCTATGTTATTTACAGTCATACCAAAAGCATATTTACCTCTTGTACCTCCATAATTAACCTCTGGATTATAGTAAGTAAAAGATACGTCTGCAGCTCCTCCAATTCCTGCTTTTGTTTCGGCTCCTCCTACAGAAATACCCGCAGTAAGGTTACTAAATACAAACTTTCCGTTTACACCTAAAGCAAATCTCTCATTCAGTTTAAAGGCATAACCTCCCAGTATTTCAAACTCAGTTGGTGTATGGTTTCTAGTTACATCACCTTGGTCATCTGTAAACACAATTTCTCCTAAACTAAAGTAACGTAAAGATCCTCCAATTGTATTTCTATTGTCTATTTTTTTGTATCCAGATAGATAAGATAAACTAATATCATTGGCTAAACTGCTCAACCACGGAGAGTAAGAAATTCCAATTTCGTTATTCTCTTCCGAAAAGCTAAGCATTGAAGTGTTCCAAAACAATGAAGCAGACGAAGCAGAAAGCGCAGTTCCGGCGTCTCCCATAGCTCCAGACCTAGAGTCAGGTGTAATTTGTAAAAAAGGTACTGAGGTTGTTATTGTGTTCAACTGCAAAGCATCATCATCAACTGGTGTGTTTTGACTATTAGGTTGTGCCAAAACCTTGAATACGCTGAAAATAGTAAGTATTATGATTATTTTATTGTTCATTTTATTCTTTTATATACAGTGTCTAAGGCAAATATACGCTTTAAAGTAATTTTTATTGTAATCTTATTTCAAAAGATATAATTTTTCAATTTTTGAACTGGAATCGCCAAATTCATTTTCAACAGTTATTTTATAAACATAAACGCCTTTTGCGAGTTGATCTCCAAATTCATCTCTACCGTCCCACGTTATTCCTTCACTTCTAAATCCACTTGTTTTTACTTCCTCGTTAATGGTACGAATTAGTCTTCCTGTTACCGTAAATATTTCTATTTGCGTTTTCAAGCGGTTACAGACTTGATTGTGCTCAAAGTAAAAGTCTGTTTTTGTAGTAAATGGATTAGGATAGTTTAATACGTGATCTAAAACAATATTCTCTTCTTCTTGTACAATAAAATCGATAGAGATTTCGGCAGAATTGTTAATTACGTCCCACGCTTTAAGTGTTAATGTATGTTTTCCAGGACTAATAGTTGGGAGTTGATAACGTATCTTTCCACTTTGATAAGTGTCTAAATCTGCCTCGTAAAATTCATTTAAAATTATGGCATCTGCAGTATTCCCATCTATGGTAGCGGTGATGTCATGACCAATTCCACTTCCTGCGGTATTTATTCCATTCTCATCAAATAAAGTTGCAATTAAAATTGGAGTTTCATTGGTAATACCACCGTCTGCAAAGTTTTCATTGTTTAGAGTAAGTGTTAATTCCGGACCAGTAACGTCGTTAAAGTTTTCTGTGCTAATACCACCGATGTAAAATAGAGAATCAAATCCTCCGGCAGAGGTGTTTTCGTTATACGCATATAAACTGGCTTTTCCTTTACCAAAGTTGTAATCTATGTCTTTTGGTGCGATAAAATCAAAGCTGAAGTAACCGTTGTTCACTGTAACACGACCTCTGTAAAGTATATTCTTTTGAATTTCGAATTCTCTCGGAAAATCCTCGTCTTGCCCAAGTGTAAAAGTAGTTTTTGGTTTGTCGTAAATACTGGGTTCTAAAATTCCGTTTACATTGGTTAATATATTTCCAAATTGATCTTCTAAATGCCCAGTCATTCTTGCTCTTGCCAATGCTTTTATTGTATCTTGATAATTTACTGTTGCAAAATTATTGATAGAATCCAGAACTACTTTTTGAGTAGGTAAAGCAATTTTCAGTGCAGGATCTCCAATAAGTGTGAAACTTCTTTTATTGGAAGAACCGCTTACTTCATTTTTAGTTCTTCTTATAATTTCGCCAAATGCTAGCGGACTTCCATCGGTTTCGCGTGTGAACACATTTTCAAATAGTTTTTTATTTGTGACTGTATTCACTCCAAAATAAACAGATCTGGTTGTTGTCATTAAAGCGATAGCACCTCCGTTAGGATTGAGATGCATCCATTCTCCGGCAGAAATTCTATCATTATCGTCGTATTTTGTAAATTCACACGTTGCAGAAACAAATAAAGGCATGTTGTCAATGTTTGTCCACTCGTTTATTTGATTAATTCCAATAACTCTTTCTTGAGCAGCTCCAGATTCTCCTCCGTGTCCAACATAAGTCATTAAAATATTTCCATTTTCAATGTTTCGATTAATCTCTTCAGTTGCGTCTGGATATCTTTGTCCGCCAGCGGTAACTTGCTGTTGATAAGCATCTAAATAGATTTTATTGGCGTTCATTTCAAAATGATTTTCCTTGACATATTCATAAGCAGGTTCTGCGTCAGTAGGTATAAAAGTGTCAATCGGATCATCTCTATCATCGGCAATAATTGAATATTTCATCCTCCAAGCGCCTTGAGTAGAAGAAAAACCTTGACTGTCGCAATTTGCAGCGTTTGAACCGCTAAAAAGTGAAGAACCATTTTTCATGTAGTGTTCAATTTTGTTTACTACTTCTGTAGCTTGCTGCGCTGTGGTTGCCAGTATTCTTCCAACGCCAATATCTAAGTCATCTCCATTTGCAATACTTTCATTATCTCCTAGAAGTCCAAAATAATCATCACTCGGCAAATTGTTTATGGTATTAATAGAAGTGTTTGAGGGTCTTCTAAAATGATAAGTTGGAACCATGTAGTTGTTGTTTGCTACGCGGTTCTTTGGATCGTATGTAGCATCGCCAAAAAGAGTTAAGTATTTTGGCATTAAGGCCGGGTTTCCATTGGCTCTATCAAAAAACATTTTAGCGAAGGTTTTAATGGCTGTAGCATCTTGCATACCGCTAGAAAATTCATTGTATACTTGGTTTATGGTTACAACATGAACGGTTAAACCTTGTTCTCGGTGTAAATTTGCCAAACGTTCGGCTTGATTTATAAAAAGTGAGTTGGTTATTATAATATTGTCTGCCTGAGGTAAACCGTGTAGGTTTTGAGGGTTGATTTTCTCAACAAATAGGGGAGTCAAGTAATTTTGATTAAACGTAACGAACTGTCTAAGGGAATCGACTTCAACTTTAAAGCTAAAAATAGAAGAGTTCAAAGAACCTTCAATTCTTTTTGGACTTGTATGCTCTGTAATTTCCCAAGTTTGTAGTCCTGAGTTGTAATTGTTAATTACAAATTCAGCAATTCCGCCAGTAGAGACGGAACCAATATGTCTAAAATCCATCTGGTCTTCAGAATAGATTAAAGCTCTTTCCGCATTTATTTCTAAAAAATCGAGGTAAAGAATATCTGCCGGATTTAACCGATTAAATGTACACGTTAAGTTGGTGTTGTTTGAATTGGCGGAAAAGCTATTGATTTGATTTCCAATAAAAAATCCGATACTATTTGTGTTAAGTAGAGTAGAAAATAGGGTTGTATTGCCATTAGAAATAGTAAAAGTAGAATTTGATCCTCCAAATTTATGTGCCCAACCCGACTTCAATTTAATTTCTGTAGCGTTAGGAATGTTAGGTAAATCAAAAGAAAAATTTTGTGTGAGGTTAACATCAAACTCCTCTCCAAACCATCTTTGTCCGCCTTTTGTAATATTTACCAAATCTCTTTCATGTCTGCTGAAGTCATCAAAGGTATTTATGGTAATGGTTGGATTAGAAATCGTTGTGGAAGCCATTTCTACTCGTTTGGGAATTGCATTTGGATTGATGTTGATAAAATACGTGCTAACCTCAGAATAGATGTTTTTTACTTGAGTAAAACCGTAACTTCCAGATCTTTCCCATCTGTGCGGACCTTGCGCGTAGAATATAATTTTGTCATTTGCGTCGAAGGAATTGTCGTTACCACCAATAATTTCTATAGCATTTTTAGTCAAATCATCTGGTCTGAACGCAGCATTGTTTTCAGGAAGCAAACCAAACCCATTACCATATATATTAATGTGATTTGGGTTTAAATTAGAAGTGTTGATTCCGATAGACTCCAAGAAACTTTTATCTATTTTATAGATGCCAGATTCGCTCACGCTAATCTTATACCAAGATCCAGAACCATCTCTTAAAACAGAATTAGCTACGTAGTCTCTACTTTTAGCTGATATATTCATGTTTTCAAAAAATGAAATAGCAACTTGAGTAACACGTTTAACTTTATTACCTACTTTCAAATAGGGCGAAAAATAAACGAGTTCTATCGTTTTTTCTCGATTCTCTGTTGTCTTTCTGTTGAATTGAATGTCATTCGTGAGTTTCAAGTGATTCTCTTTAATAAACGCAAGGTCTGTTGCTGTTGCATCTTCAAAGGTGTAACTCTCTAGTTGAGAATGGTAAAATCTTGCAGTTTTATTGAAACGATGTATAGAGAGAAATTGATCTCTGTCAATACTTGCAGAGGTAAGATGTGGAACTTTAACCTTCTTGGAGTCAAGCGTTGTAACGGTAATATCTTCTTTCCACTCTAATGCAATCAGTTCTTGTCTTTGAGCAAAAGAACTGTTGCCAATAAAAAAAACCGTAACTAAACTAATAATCGACCGTATCACTTTAAATGTTGTCATAAACGAATTAACACCTTTTTAGAACAAATATCAGAACTTTATTCAATTCTGGAACAGTTTTAACGAAGTGATTGAATTAATATTTCAAGAAGTTGGATTAAAATGTAGAAGATTTTACTTTTTTTTCGTAACATTGACAACTAAATTACGTTATGCTAACTGGATTAATCCCAATTTGAATGATAAAAAAACTTTTTATAAAGACACTGCTATTGTTTGCTAGTTTGCTATTTGTGGGAGATTTGAACGCTCAAGACCCACAGTTTTCTCAGTTCTATGCAAATCCAATTTATCTGAATCCTGCATTTGCAGGTTCTAATGGATGTCCTCGTTTTGCTGCGAATTACAGAAATCAATGGCCAGGATTGTCAGGGCAATTTGTAACTTATTCTGTTTCCTACGATCAATATTTTAAAAATATTTCAGGAGGTTTTGGAGTTATAGCTACTCACGATCAACAAGGTCAGGGTACAATTAACCACAGTACTTTAAGTTTGATATATTCTTACCATCTAAAGGTAAATAGAAAATTCTCTATGCTTTTTGGAGCAAAAGCTACTTGGAACCAGAAATCGTTGGATTGGGATAAACTGACATTTGGAGATATGATAGATCCAAGAAGAGGATTTATTTATGGAACTGGAGATTTACCTAGAGGTGGTAATCGCGGATTTTTTGATGCTTCTGCAGGTTTTGTTGGGTTTAGCAAAAACTTCTTTTTCGGATTTTCTGCCCATCACTTAAATAGACCGAATGAGTCTGTGATAATTGGTGATAGTAAAATGCCAATACGTTTGACAGGACATATGGGAGCAGAAATACCTTTAGGTAACAAATCAAAGTATGCAAACGTTACATCTATAATGCCCAATATTATTTATCAATACCAACAAGGAGCTATGGAGCTTAACATTGGTACTTATGTTAAATACAGTGTGTTTACTGCAGGTGCTTGGTTAAGAAATAGAGATGCTTTCATTTTGAGTGTTGGTATTAATACAGGAGAATTTAAAGTGGGGTATAGTTATGATATAACGGTTTCGCAATTAAATAATGCTACCTCTGGCGGTGCCCATGAGGTATCTTTAGGGATTAACGTAAATTGTAAAACAAAACCCGTTTCATTTAAAACAATTAGTTGTCCATCTTTTTAAGAAAAGAAGTAACTAAAATTTGAATTATCGTTATTGATAGTAAATTTGCAAGGAGATAATTATGAAAAAGCAGAATAATAACATGAGATTTATAAGTTATTTGCTAGGAGCTGTGGCAGCTGTAGCAATGATAGCGTCTTGCGCACCAGAACGTTCTAATTCTACAGGGTGGGATTATAACAATCCGCGAATGGGTGGATTTCAAAAAGTGCCTTTTGTTGATCAAGAAACTGGACCAGGTTTAGTTTTAGTTGAAGGAGGTACTTTCACAATGGGTAGAGCGATTGATGATGTTATGTTTGACTATGACAATCGTCCGAGAAGAGTAACAGTTTCTTCTTTCTACATGGATCAAACAGAAGTTACGAATTTTCATTGGTTAGAATATTTATATTGGATAGACAGAGCGTATGAAACATACCCGATGATCTATAAAAATGCATTGCCAGATACACTAGTTTGGAGATCTCCTTTAGGATTTAATGATAAGTACGTTGAGTATTATCTAAGACATCCGGCTTACAGAGATTACCCTGTTGTTGGTGTTTCTTGGTTGCAAGCGAATGATTATTGCAAGTGGAGAACGGATAGAGTAAATGAGTATATCTTAATTCGTGAAGGTATTCTTAACTTCAATCCGGATCAAACGGATGACTTAACATTCAATACAGAGGCTTATTTATCTGGTCAGTACGAAGAAGAAATCAGACAAAATTTACCAGATTTTGATCCTTCAAATGCTACTGGTAAGAAAGGTAGAGATTTAGGAGAACGTATCGTTAAAATGGAAGATGGTATTTTATTACCGCGTTACAGACTTCCAACAGAAGCAGAATGGGAATTTGCTTACTACGGTTTAATTGGTAACGTGCAAGAAGAAAATTCAGAAATGATTACCGATAGGAGAGAGTATCCTTGGGATGGACATTGGGTGCGACAAGATAGCGAAGAGTTTCAAGGGAAAATGAGAGCTAACTTTGTAAGAGGTAGAGGAGATTATATGGGAGTTGCAGGTAACTTAAATGATGGAGCTGATGTTACTGCACCAGTTACAGCTTACTGGCCAAACGATTATGGTTTATACAACATGGCTGGTAACGTTGCCGAATGGGTATTAGATGTTTACAGACCATTATCTTCTGAAGATTTTGACGAGTTTAGACCATTTAGAGGAAATGTTTTTACTACTAAACTTTTGAACAACGAAGGAGCGATTGATATCAAAAATGCACAAGTTGAATACGATGTGCATGGAATGAAGGAATACTTAAACGAGTTTGAAAGAATTCGCTACCAGCGTGTTTCTGCTTCTAAGCATGATCCAAAAGATACGGTAATCTCAACGGGAATAGCAAAAAATAACGAATCCGCTAATCCAGTTCGTTCTGGATATGCTCCAGATCCATACTTTGTTTCTCAAGGTTTTAAGAAAGATGAGGTTGAGTTAAAAATATTAAAAGATATAAACGAAGTATTAGATGCTGCAATTGATTTAAGAAATCAAAAATACAATACAGAAGCAGCGTTGAAAGTACAGGAAGAAATATTTGAAGGTATTTTTGCTGATGAGCTTAGAACTGCTCCAGGAGGAGAAGATTATGCTTTCGAAATTATCACTATGTTGAGAGATGGTTTTAAAGACTTTATTATTGATACTCCTGGGAAATTGAAATACAGAAATGTTGCAGAGGAAGAAAATATTGGTCGTTTAAATTATAGAAGAGACGATTACATTGATTACCTAGATGGTGATATAGAAAGTTCTATTTATTTTGGAAATGACGAGCGTAAAAATGCCATTAATCAAGCATCTCGTGATCCTGATTTAATTATGTACCAAAACAAGTACGAAGAGTATGGATTAGATGGTAGTGTAGTTAAACCAGGTGGAGAAAATAGAACAGCTTGGCCTACAACATTGATTTCGGATAAAGCTAGAGTTTACAAAGGTGGTTCTTGGAAAGATAGAGCTTACTGGTTAGTAGGAGGAAACAGAAGATACTTAGACGAAGATCAAGCTACAGATTTCATCGGGTTTAGATGTGCGATGGATAGAGTTGGATCTCCTGTTGGTTTGAATTACAACAATTAAGACGTATTAACATAATAGTTAACCCTGACAGTATTTGTCAGGGTTTTTTTATATCTATGGAAAATTTATTCGAATTATTTTATTTGTGTAAAGGAGTTTGCACAGATACAAGAGCAATTAAAAAAGACAGCTTATTTATTTGCTTGAAAGGGGAAAATTTTGACGGTAACACATTCGCAGAAGAAGCAATTTTACAAGGTGCGAAGTATGTTATTGTTAGTGATAAAAGCAAAGCGAATCAAATTACAATATTTTGGGTAGAAGACACGCTTGTTTTCTTACAACGCTTAGCGCTTTCGCACAGAGAAAAAATAGGAACCAAAATAATTGGGATTACGGGTTCTAACGGTAAAACAACAAGTAAAGAATTAGTAAATACGGTTTTATCTCAGAAATACAATGTACTTTGTACAAAAGGAAATTTAAACAATCACATTGGTGTTCCGCTTACATTGTTAGAGTTAAATGAAGATCATGAGCTTGCCATCATTGAAATGGGTGCCAACAAACCCGGCGATATAGAAGAGCTAGTTACGATTTGCAAACCCAATTTTGGTGTAATTACAAATATCGGAAAAGCACATTTAGAAGGTTTCGGGAATTTAGAAGGTGTTATAAAAACAAAGACAGAATTGTTTGAGTTTTTATCTAAAGATAATGGCGTAATCTTTTACAATGCAGATGATGAGCGTATATTGAATCAGCTTCCAACAAATTGCCCTACATTTTCTTATGGTAAGAGTAAGTTGGCAAACGTAAGCGGAGATTTAATTCGTCTGAAACCAGAAGTTGTTTTTAAGTACACGAAAGATGAATTGCATTCTGATGAACTCACAACAAAAATTATAGGAGAATATAATTTTTACAATTTGCTGTTAGCTGCTGCTGTAGGGATTTATTTTGATGTTGAGATTTCAGGAATAAATACCGCATTATCAAACTATAAACCAAACAATAACCGTTCGCAAGTAGAGAATACAGATAGATCCAACGTTCTTATTTTAGACGCTTATAATGCTAATCCAACAAGCGTAAGTGCAGCGGTGCAAAGCTTTCATCAGACAGAAGCAAAGCAAAAGCTACTTATTTTAGGCGATATGTTAGAGTTAGGTAAAGAAAGCGATGCAGAACATGAACGTATCATCAAGCTGGTGAACGACTTAACTATTTCTTGCTATTTTGTGGGTGAAATCTATAAGAAATTGAGACCCAACTCACCTAATTTCTTTAAAAGCAAAGCAGAAGCAAGAATTTTCTTTAGTCAAAATACATTTATTAATCATACGATTATGCTCAAAGGTTCGAGAGGTATTGGACTAGAAACCTTAAAAGATTTATTCTAATGAAAAAACTATTATTTCTTTTCGCAATTTTAGGTGTAACTTATACTTCTATGGCTTGTAGATGTGCACCACTTGAGGCGCTTACAAAACAAGAAGTAAATGAAGCGACAAATCTTTTTATTGGAAAAATTAGGGCCGTTGATACACTCGTGAATACGCAACAGGTTGCAGTGCTTATTTCCGTAAAAGAAACAATAAAAGGTGAAAAAGTAAAGGAGCGAACGGTAAAGACTAATTTGAGTAGTGCTGCGTGTGGTTTAACCTTAAAACTAGGACAAGAATGGTTCTTTTTTATAACCGAATATAAAGGAGAGCTGCGCGTTAATATGTGCGGTAGACATCTTAATGTTACAAAACCACGTTTCAGATGGTGTAAAAAGAAACGTGGTTCAATAGCACTAGATAAAGCGCAGTATAAAAATAATTTAAAAAGTATTGAAGCGTATAAGCAATTTATTGTTGCGCTTCGAGAGGAGCGTTAGTCTATTTCATAGGTCAACTTCATTGTGATTGAAGCTGTTTTGTATTTAGAACTTGTATTGTAGGTTCCTCCCCAAGAGTAATCTTCTCCAGAGTCTTGACCTAGAATTTGAAAAATTCCCATTTTAGCATCTTTTAAGTCTCCTAGTTCAGAGCCTGCATTTTCTGCCATACTTTCTGCTCTAAGTCGTGCATTTTCTGTGGCTTGAGAGATAAGAGATATTTTTAAATCATCAAGATTAGTAAAGTAATAGCGTGGAGAACTAGAAGTGATTTGGATACCTTCGTTTAATAATTCTGTAATTTCTCTGGATACTTTTTCCGTTTTGGATACTTCTTTAGAAGAGATCGTAAATTGTTGAACGATAGTATATCCTGTAAAAGACTCTCCTATATATCTACCGTCTTCTGAATAGTTCGATTTTGTATTTTGTCTTGAAGATGCTGCTTTAAAAACAATTTCTTCTTTTTTTACACCTTTGGAAACTAAATAATCGAGAATCTTCTTTTTATCCCGCTTTAAGTCGTTATAAGCCTGCTTGAGTTCATAGCTAGCATTAGAAAATTCTGCATTCCAGACAATTTTGTCTGATTCGAAATTAGTTTCTCCTAAACCAGTTACAGCAATTTCTCCTGCCTTGTGGTTTCTATTTTTGTAGGCATTTGCAAGTAGGCCAGCTCCAATAATTATAGCTATAGAGAAAAGCGCGGGTGTGATGTAATTTTTCATTTGTTTTTTTACTAAAGATAGTTAAGATTTAATGATGCCTTTTTCTCTTTTACTGAAAAATAGCGTTGCATTAATTATTTGTGGATGTTCAACTATTTTTTGAAAAATAACGAACTGTGCGAAGTATGAAAAGATTGCAGAAACTAGAAGTTGTAGTTTGTTCCTAGAATATTATCAGGACTACTTTGCTTTAAAACGAATGTATCTCCGTCAAAAACACCATAAGTAAAATACTTAATCCAATCTCCTAGGTTGAAATAAGTACTGTTTTCGCCTACTTTTATTTTTAAGGGTAAGTGTCTATGACCAAAAATAAAATAATCCGAATGTTCTTTTTGTAAGATCTCTTTAGAATAAAGAACAAGCCATTCTTCATTTTCACCTAAGAATTCATCGTCACTTGTTCCTGTTTTTGCACGACTTTTACGGGAAGAATAATCTGCAACGCCTACACCAAAATTTGGGTGTAAACGAGCAAAACACCATTGGAAAAAGCGACTAGAAAATACTTTTTTTATGAATTTGTAGCCTTTGTCTCCAGGGCCCAAGCCATCTCCATGACCGATATAAAAGGAAGAATTATAAAATGTTCGTTTTATTGGTTCTCGGTAAAGCGTTACGCCAAGTTCTTTCGGGATATAATCGAATATCCACATATCGTGGTTACCTGTATGCACAGTTATCGGAATACCTGCATCTGTGAGTTCTGCTATTTTACCCTGTAACCGAACAAATCCTTTTGGAATAACACGTTTATATTCAAACCAGAAATCGAAAATATCTCCCACCAAGAAAACTTCTAGCGCATCGTGTTTAATAGTATCTAACCATTTTACAATATGCTTTTCTCTCTCTAGTGATTTTTCATAACTCGGAACTCCTAGATGAAAATCGGAGGCGAAATACACTTTCTTTTTCTCTGAATTGCTCATTTTTTAATGACCAAATATTGATTTAAGAGCTTCCTCTAACTGAGCACCCCTTAAGTTGGTTTGTATGATTTTACCTTCTTGATCGATTAAAACAGTAAAGGGAATTGATGAAACTCCATATGCTCTTCCGGCTTCACTTTTCCAGCCTTTTAAGTCAGAAACATGATTTTCCCACTTTAAATTATCTTTTTGGATAGCATATTTCCATTTTTCTGCATTGTTGTCTAAGGAAACACTGTAGATTTCAAATCCGTCTTTATTGTACTTGTCGTATAGCTTAACAACATTTGGATTTTCTCTACGGCACGGTCCGCACCAAGAAGCCCAAAAGTCTATCAGAACAACTTTTCCACGCAAATCGTTTAAAGCTCTAATGTTTCCTGAAGTATCTGCGAAAGCTAAAGCTGGAGCTTCTTTACCAGGCGCTAGTATTTGAGTTGCGTTGTATTGTGCTCTATTTTGCTCTAATTGTAACTCAACACTTTTAACAACAGGAGAAGCTGGGAAGCCTTCAATAATTTCTTTTGCAACAACTTCGTAATCTAGAAATTCTTTAGGAAGATCAAAAGTAGAAAGTACAGGTAATAGCGCCGGAGATTTTCTGTTGTCTGCAATGAATTTTGATCGGTATCCGTCAAATGTACGTTGAACGGTTACAAATTGCTCATTTACTTCTTTTGCTTTATCCGGGTTTTGATTCAAGTAAATTTGGGCTTGTTGCTTTTGTAGCGAGTATTCGTTAGAAGTTCTAATAAACTCGTTCATTGCTGTACTTACATCAGAACCAATAAAATTACAGAAGTAGGCTATATTTTTTCCATCGCCATATATTTCAATGTTTTCATCACCTTGAAAAACCACATTAACATGTTGTTTCTCTCCGGTTCTTATCACATAATAACCTTGATTAGGAAGTGTACACGTTGTTTCAAAACTTCCTTTTTCGTCAGCAATCATTTGATGCCAATCTCTATATCCTTGTTTACCTAAATATTGAGAAATTTTCAATGTATCAGTGGATAAATTAAAAATTTGACCTTTTAAATTTATCGTAATGGGTTTTTGATTAATTCTATCTATTTGAGAAAGTGCGGTTTGCACACAAATTAATAGCGTTATCAGTAGCGTTGTTTGTAATTTCATCATAATTGTAATTTATTTTAAAAGTGTTTCCAACTTTCGTTCCAAAGCAGCACCTCTTAATCCTTTTTCAATGATCTCACCATTGGTGTCAATTAACACAGTATAGGGAATTCCTTGAAATTTATAAGTGCTTACCACGGAGGAGTTCCATCCTTGTAGATCTGAAACATGATTATCCCAGATTAATTCGTCTGAAGAAATAGCGCGTTTCCAAGCATTTGCATCTTTGTCTAACGATACACTGAAAATTTCAAATCCTTTATTTTTGTATTTATTATACATTTTTACAACATTAGGATTTTCTCTTCGGCATGGTCCGCACCACGAAGCCCAAAAGTCTATTAAAACTATTTTTCCGCGTAAATCAGAAAGTTTTCTCGTTTTTCCGTTAGGATCTTTCATGCTTATTTCAGGAGCAACTTTCATACCTTCAAAAGAGAGGAATTCATTGTATCCACTTTCGAGTTGATTTACCTGCATGATAATTTGACTGCTAATTGGATTGGACGGATAAGAACGATTGAATCCATCTTGCATTTTCTTTAACACTTTAATATTAGAACCATCCCAATTTTCAAATCCTCCCAGATATTCTATAGGATAAAGCTCTTTCATCAAAATTAAATTTGCAGGATTTTCTGGATGTTTATTAATGGCATTTCTACAATAGTTATCTAATGGAATTTTGTTTTTTTCGATTAACGCTACCAATTTTGTTTGATCCATTTTCTCAGGATTCTGCAAGTTTCTTTGAAATTCAATAAAATCGAATAGCTTCGCAAAGTATCCGTTTAGCTGTTCTGCCCAAAGTGTTCCGCTGTATTCAGGAGCTTGGTTAAAGTTTTCAAAGTCTACTTTTATATAAACAGAGTCGTTTACATCAAGTGTCAACGGTACAGCTTTTTCAGCGTTCTGTGTTTTTACATTTTCTACCAATCTTAGTTGATAAATTCCCATATCAGCTATGCTTCCTTTGATGTTAAAGTTTCCTTCATCGTCTGCATAAGTTGTAGCTAAAACGATTGCACCTTGCTGCGTGTTGGCTTCTATGTTAAGTTTGGCATGAATACCATTTTCTATTTTTCCGGCAACCGTAAAATTATTGTTTACTGTTACATTGTCTTTTTCCTCTTTAATAACTTGGTTAACAGTATCAGACTTCTGTGTTGGAGTTGTCTTTGCGTTGTTTTCTTTTTTTGTTTGGTCTGTTGAAGAACAAGAAAACAATACTGTACTCAATAAAAATAGGGCTGTTATTTTTTGTATCATGCTTCTAACATTTCTCTCATTAGTTGGTTGGATGCTTTTGGGTCTGCTTTTCCTTTTGAAACTTTCATTAACTGTCCCATAAAGAATCCTGTAAGTTTCTTTTCTCCTGCTTTATAGCGCGATACTTCGTCAGGAAATTGTTTGATTACCTCGGCGATATATCCTTTGATGCTGTCTGCATCAGAATCTTGAATTAGATTAAGGTTTTCTGCGATACTTAGTGGAGAAGTTGTAGGTTCTTTCACAAATACAGGAAATACTTTTTGAGAAGCAACAGACGAGCTAATTTTTCCTTCGTCTATAATTTGAATAAGTGAAGCAATACCTTTTGCCGAAATAGGGAATTGTTCTATTTCTATTCCTTCTTGGTTGAGGTACGATTTTACATCTCCCATTACCCAGTTGGCTGCAGCTTTATAATTTGTTGTATGTGTAACAATTTCGTTGTAAAACAAAGCAATTCGTTTACTGTCAGTTAGGTTGTATGCGTCGTATTGAGAAAGGCCATAAACTCCCGTATATCTTTTAAAAAGTGTTGCTGGTAATTCAGGCATATGCAGTTTTACATCTTCTATATCGTCTATAGTTACCTTTATAGGCTGTAAATCAGGTTCCGGAAAGAAACGATAATCATTAGCAGCTTCTTTGGAACGCATAGATATTGTAGAAGAATTTAAAGCGTCAAAAGAACGAGTTTCTTGTACAATTGTTTCGCCATTTTCAAGCGCATCTATTTGTCTGTCTATTTCAAATTCGATAGCGCGTTGAACGTTTCTAATCGAATTCATATTTTTTACTTCCACTTTTGTACCGTAGGTTGTAGCGCCTTTTTTCATTACAGAAATATTGGCATCACATCTTAAAGATCCTTCTTCCATGTTTCCGTCACAAATATCTAAATATCTAACGAGTTTACGTATCTCAGAAACATAAGCATATGCTTCGTCTGAAGAACGAAGATCGGGTTCTGAGACAATCTCTAATAAAGGAGTTCCGGCTCTGTTTAAATCTACTAGCGTATCGTAAACATCTACGTCATGTATACTTTTTCCGGCATCTTCCTCCATGTGAATACGCGTAAGACCAATGTCTTTTTTGTCTCCATCTGGCAAGGTAATTACAACTTTACCACCTGTGCAAATTGGTGTTTTGTCTTGCGTAATTTGATAACCTTTAGGTAAATCTGGATAGAAATAATTTTTTCTAGCAAAATATTGGTTTGGTGCAATATCACAATCTAAAGCTAAACCAAGTTTAATTGCAAATTCTATTGTTTTTTTATTCATCATTGGTAGCGTACCAGGATGACCTAAAGTAATTGCGCTAATGTTGGTGTTTGGTTGCGCGCCATACTCGTTTATATCGTTAGAATATGCTTTGGTTTTGGTTAACATTTGAGCGTGAACCTCTAATCCAATTACAACTTCGTAGTTATCTCTTTTTTCGTTCGCCATTATATTTGCGTAATCAATTCTTTAATTATTGTTGTCATTTTTGGCTCTTGCTTTCCGGCAACAGCTATTATTTCTGCAACATCTACCTTTTTAATCTTGCCCGGAACGCCTAAATCTGTAATAATTGAAATTGCGAAACACGGAATATCCATATGTCTTGCAGCTGTAATTTCAGGAATTGTAGACATTCCTACTGCATCTGCTCCTAATATACGAATCATTTTATACTCTGCAGGAGTTTCTAACATTGGTCCGGTTAAACCATAGTAAACACCTTCAGAAACGTTGATGTTATTTTCTTGCGCAACTTTTTTTCCAAGAGCAATCATTTCTGGATTATAGGCTTCAAACATGTCTACAAAACGCGGACCCATTTCGTCGTTATTTTTTCCAATCAATGGATTGCCAGGAAAAGCATTGATATGATCGTTGATAATCATAATTTCACCTACTTCAAAATCGGGATTAACACCACCGGCTGCATTCGAAACTACTAGTCTTTCAATACCTAAATACTTCATTACTCTTACCGGAAAAGTAACTTGCTCAAAAGAATATCCTTCGTAGAAGTGAAAACGTCCTTGCATGGCAACAACTTTTTTCTGACCAAGTTTCCCGAAAATTAGTTTTCCAGAATGGCTTTCGACAGTAGACACAGGGAAGTTCGGAATGTCTTCGTAAGAAATTTCCTCTGTAATTTCTATTTCGTTTACCAAACCACCCAATCCTGTTCCTAAGATAATTCCGATTTCTGGTTCGGTTTTAATCTTAGATTTTATGTAGTTAACGGTCTCATTTATTTGTGCTAACATATTTTTCTACAGTTTTTATAAAACTTTCTTTTTGATCTATTTCAACTCCAATACTTTGGTAGTACCAAGGGTAATTTTGTATCCGTTTTATTATAGACGGATGTAACAAACGCATAAAGTCTTTTTCTGTTGTTACAATTGCCTTTTTCTCGTGTGCAAAAATATCAAAAATCCTGTGAATTTCGCTTATATCTGTTGGTGTAAATTGGTGGTGATCAGAAAAAGAAACGAGGTCTATTTCAAATGATTTTTCTAACTGTTCTACTAGCGGTTTAGGGTTCGCAATTCCGGTTACTAAAACAATACCAGTAGGAGTGTCATTAGCGGACCCAAATTTATTTTCTTCAAAATTATTTACAGGTAAAATTGGTCCGTAAGTAATTTGCGAAAAATAGGCAGGTACATCTAGTTTTAGCTCTTTGATTATTTTTTGCTTTTCTGCAGATGTTGTGTTTTCAGGCGTTTTGGTTATTAACACTACGTCTGCTCGAGATTTTTGCTTTCTAAACTCTCTTAAATTTCCTGCTGGTAAAACATAATCGCGCGTAAACAATTGGTTGAAATCTGTAAGTAAAATATTACAATCTCTATGAATTTTCCGATGTTGATAAGCATCATCGAGTAGGATTAATTCTGTCTCCTTTATTTGTTTTTCAATTTTTTGAGCACCTAAAGCTCTATCTTCGCAAACCACAACTTGTATATCCTCTTTGTGTTTGTTTTTGTAAAAAAGGGGTTCATCTCCAATCGTTTCTGCGTTAGAATGTGCCGTTGCAAGAAGAAATCCTTTGGTTTTTCTTCCATAACCACGAGAAAGTATGGTAACTGCATACTTCTTTTTAAAATGGGTAGTTAGAAAATCTACGTGAGGCGTTTTTCCTGTTCCACCGGTAGATAAATTTCCAACAGAAATAACAGGTACTTTTGAGGTGTAAATAGATTTTATCTTGGTGTTGAACAAGAGGTTTCTAATTTCCATTATCCACCCATATATCCAACTGATAGGGATTAATATTTTACGTAAATTTTTCAAGTCAGTCAAAAATAATAATATGAAACTGCTTTTCGTATATAAGTTATCTATTCTTTCTTTTATTTTTACAAAAGATTATGATAGGAAAACTTGCATATTACGGCTTAATTATTCCAATTTCTTACTTACCATTACCTGTTTTATATTTTTTAACGGATATATTTTATCTCTTGCTAATCACAGTAATACCTTATAGGAGAAGTGTTGTAAGAAGAAACATTGAATTTTCTTTTCCTGAGAAATCACAAAGAGAAAGAAGAAAAATAGAACGAGGATTTTACCGCTATTTGACTGATTTATTAGCAGAGTCTACAAAAAACCTAACTATTTCTAAACGATATTTGATAAAACGCTTTGTTATTTCTAATCCTGAAGTAATGGATAAGTTGTACGCAAACAGTCAAAATGTTCTTTTAGTTTCTGGTCATTACAACAATTGGGAATACTTTTTAACGGCTCAAGATTTATTATTTAAGCACAAAGCGGTGGGTGTGGGGAAACCGTTAACGAATCCTTTTTGGGATAAGAAGATAAATGCAAGAAGAGAACGTTTTGGTATGCAGGTCATACACAGGAAAAATTTTGATGTTCGTTTTCAAAACTTAATTTCTGCGAAAGAACCTTTCGCAACATTGCTTTTGGTAGATCAGTCTACTGCAGATTCATTGAAAAGCTTTTGGACAACTTTTCTCAATCAGCCTACGGCAGTAATTTATGGACCAGAAATGTTGGCTGTAAAACATAATTTTCCAGTTGTTTTTTTTCATACAGAAAAAATAAAAAGAGGAAAATATAAAGTGTATCTACAAATAGTAACAACAACTCCAAGAGCAACGGATTGGGGAGAGATAACAACAACTCATGTGAAAATGATGGAGAAAGTGATTAAAGATAACCCAGAAAGATGGTTGTGGTCGCACAAAAGGTGGAAAAGAGAGATACCTGAAAAATTAGATGCTCTCAAAGCAAAACAACGTCAAAAATTTAACACTTTAAAAGACTCTTTCGATGTGTAAACTTGGTTTTTTTCTATTCCTATTGGGTAGTATGTTTAGTGCTAGTGCACAAATCAAAGCTGTTGAAATTGCGGATATTTCAAACATTCAACTTTCGCCAGATTCAACCTACAGTAGATCCATTAAGGTAAATGACAGTGTTTTGTACGCAGCTTGTTCTAATGGTGCAATCTATTTGTATGACTTTAAGAAAGAAAAAGTTTCTGAAGTTTTTGGTTATGAAGTGGAAGAGTTGCGCGATATTGAAATCATGGGAAATGGGAACGTGGTTGCGATGATGAGCGGATCTACGGGGAAATTTGTGAAGATAGGTCCGGGCTCTAGAACATCTACAGATGAGTATTCGGTTTTGGAGAATGTGTTTTTAGATGGAATGGATTTCTCTCCATCAGGAACTGGAGCATTAATGGGAGATCCAATAGACAATAAATTTTCAGTTTTTTTCAGCGTAGATTTTGGAAGTTCTTATGAAGAAGTTTTTCCATCTATAGAAGCGAAGTCTGGTGAAGCTGGCTACGCTGCAAGTGGTACAAATATTCAAATGATTACTGACCGATTGTTTTATTTTGTTAGTGGAGGTATTGTGAGTAGGTTGTTTAAAGTAGATTTATCTGATTTTGATGCGGTAAAGACATCAAATTTTGAGATTCCTATTCAAAACGGAGAAGGTAAAGGAGCTTTTTCAATGTATTTCAAAGATTCTCTTGAGGGAATTGTAGTGGGTGGAGATTATAAAAATCCGAAAGATACCTTGAACGCATGCTTCTATACACTTGACGGTGGTGTAACTTGGAACAAACCCAAGAAATCATTTGGTGGATATAAATCGTGCGTTATTTACAACCCAAAATACAAGGTTTTATTTGCCAGCGGAAGAACAGGAGTAGATTACTCTTTAGATTTTGGTCAGAGTTGGAGAGAACTAACGGCTTCTCCCATGTTTAGTCTAACTTTTTTTGGAGAAAATTTGCTGGGGACAACAAGAAATGGTATTATTAAGCAAATCGAATTAAAATTTATTGAATAAGACTGTAACTAGATTTAATTGATTACGTTTAAGATCTGTTAATGAATTGTTAAAACACGATCTAAACAAAATCGAGGCACAATTATTGAATTTACTAGACAAAACAAAAAAGGATGAAAAAATTATTGACATTAGCATTACTAGCAATTGGATTTGGAATTTTCGCACAAGACGAATATGAAGATTTACTAATCTTAAAAGCAGATAATAATTGGGATAAACTTATAAAGGTTTCTGCGGGATATACTGAGAAAGATAAAACTAAAAACGATCCATTGCCTTATTATTATTTAGCAGTAGGTTTATACAATATTTCTTTTGATGCAGATAGAGACATGGGTAAGTATAAAAATGCTTACAAAGATTGTTTATCTACGATTGGGAAATTTATCAGAAAAGATAAAGATGGCGCTGTATTTTCAGATAAAAGAGAGTTTTTCTCTGAAGTGAAAATTTCTTTGGTAGAAACAATCAAAAACGATATCGAAGCTGGAGATTACAGAAAAGCATTTAGCTGGGTAACTAAAGTGTATAAATTTGATAGATATGAGTTAGGTGCAAAATATCTAGAAGGAGCTTGTAAGTATAATGCAGGCGACAAAAGCACAGCTCGTTACAAATGGAAAGAAGCAGATGAAATTTTTGAAACGATTGAATCAATCAATGATTGGAAAGAAGAAGATCTTGATTTATTAAAACTTGGTGTGATGGAATCAGCAAAATGTATGGTAGCTTCTAGACAGAATGATAAAGCGAAAGAAATGCTAGACAAAGTAGCTCCTTGGTTTGAAGACGACAAAGATTTTAAAAGTAAATACGATGAAATTATAAACTAATACAGTTTGTAAAGAATTGAAAAAAAAAGTCCGCAATAGGCGGACTTTTTTTTGCAACTAATTTTTTTCTAACAGCTTAATTCTTTCTTCTGCGGCCCTTTTCATTTCTGCTGAAAAATAGAGGTAGTCTTTCTTATTAACTTCTTTATTTTTTATCCAATTCTCATTCTTTTCAAAAACCATTTCGGTTCCATTAAAATACAACTGGTTTCTGCTTTCTAATTTTTTTGAAGCATCTTTTAGAGACTCTTCCTCTGAATTAGCGTTGAAAGAATAAATTGAGTGATCTACATAATTTAACTTACCTTTAAAATAATAGTAACTTATTTCTCCGGTTTTTTCATTTGAGAAATAAGAATAGATTATTTTTTGAACCACATTTCCAGTATAAAATATTTTAATATCTCCAGGTGTTTCCTTTTCAAAGCAATTTAACTCAAAGG
>JBMYYC010000029.1:0-25266 GCA_049609045.1 Lishizhenia sp.
CGACAGGCAGGAAATCTCCCTCACGCCACATAAAGGAAAGTTTTAAATAGCTTTCCTTTTTTTATACTTGTAACTTTGGGTTTAGTGCTTAGGATTTCTATTTTTTGGTTGTTAAATAGTTCCCTGTCTGCCGACAGGCAGGAAATCTCCCTCACGCCACATAAAGGAAAGTTTTAAATAGCTTTCGGATTCAAACAAATCCATTTTGTAAGACTTAAATAGAAACGGTTAGTTATTTTTCAGATAAGTGAGAGTTGTGAATATGAAAGTTAAACTCTAATATTTTTTTCTTTACTTCAGACTTATCACTTTTAGAAATTTTTATACGATTTGATGTTCCATCCTTAAATTCTATATGAATAAAATAATTTCTGTAAAAAGGTTTATACCCAAATGAGACTATTTTCAATAAAAAAGAATCGTTGTAAGCAATATAAATACGTGCTATTTTCGACCATAACTTTCTATTTATGTATTTTTCAATACTTGATAATGACTCCATCGAACAGAATTTTGAGAAGAAGTTAAGATTTTTTATTAAAACAAAATCTGCAACTTATTTAACGTAAACGAGAAGTTATTTTACGTAGGCAATACCACTAATTTTAATTCATGTTTAGTCGATATAACAATCTAAACGATTGATATTTAAATTGTAAAATGGAGTAATGGGTTTTTTAGTTTTCTGGCTCATTCAAATTAAGAGAACTGAATGAGAAAGAGAATCGAATCAATTTTATTCTTCTAATTTTTTGCCAACTAAACTATAAACCATAGGTATCATTCCTTTGTATTTGCTAAATTGAAACTTTCCATGTTCTACTTCTTCAAGATTTTTAAAGCAGTTGTAAGGAGAATAGTTATACTCTTTAAAGTCTTCAACTTGTATTTTATTGTTTTTTAAGGCTTGAAATACTTCTGCTAATCCATGGTTCCAACTAACTTCTGTATATTTAATTGAGGAGGTTTGATCTGCATATGTTCCTGTAGATTCTTCTATAATAGCTTCATCGTTAAAGTATGGATATTCAATTTCTGTTAACGCTTCATTCATTGTCCAAATAAACGGATGAAATTCTACGAAAATGATTTTTCCGTTAGGCTTTAATGCTTTAGAAATTAATTTTGCCCATTTATTAATATCGGGCAACCAGCCTATAGTTCCATAACTGGTAAATACAAGGTCGAATTTTTGATCAATTTTATCTTCATAGCTGTATAAGTCTGAACAGATAAATGTAGCGTCTAAATTTAATTGTTTATTTAATTCTTTGGCTTTTAGAATTGCAGCATTTGAAAGATCTATTCCTGTGCATTTTGCTCCCAGTCTTGCTAAGCTAAGTGTATCTTGTCCAAAGTGACACTGTAAATGTAGTAGTCGTTTATCTTTAACTTCGTTAAGTAGAGCCAATTCAATTTCATTTAGGCTACTCTTACCGTTTAGAAAACCATTTAGATCGTAAAAATCTGAATCAACGTGAACAGTTGTTCTTTTATTCCAAGCATCTTTGTTCTTAATTAAATAGTCTTCCATAGTGATAAGAAAAAAAAAGCGATGCCTTATTGTAAGACATCGCTATTATAATATTTATTAAAATTATTTTACATAGACCTGTATAAATCCTTGTCCAGTAGCCTTGGTTCCATCTACACCTTCTGCTTCGTATGTGTAGAAGTATGTTCCGTCAACTACAGGTGTACCTGTATTTTTATCTTTTCCATCCCATTTAGGATTAGCGCTTTTTTCTTCAAATACTGTAACTCCCCATCTATTTACGATAGTAAGTTTTACAGATTGAGTATTTGTAAGCGTTAATTCATAGATCTCATTAGCATCATCACCGTTTGGCGAGAAAACATTTGGAGCTTCTACTTGCGGAATTGGATAAGTACAGCTACCATCGTCAATTGTTGCAAATTCTGAATAGTTCGTAGCCTGTGGATCAGTACAACCACAAGGTTCTAGATTAATGAATACTGTAGTCGTATCTCCACAGTTCTCATCAGGAGAAGTGAATGCAATTAACTCAACTGTTGTTGGTCCATAGAATGTGAATGTTTGACTCGACTCATTATTTATTGAAATAGGATTTCCATCTCCAAAGTCCCATCTATAATTGTTTGTGTTGTAACTGTCGTTTTCAAAGGTTACAGTTAACGGTATACAGCCCGAAGTTGTACTAGGTGTAATAACTGCTGTTGGTGGCTCAAGTATATCAATAAAAGCACTGTCTAAATCATCGCAAACATCGTCTTCCACGGTAAAGTAGTACCAACCAGAACTTAGGTTATTCCATGCTGTACCATCAATAGAGTTTGGACTGTTTACTCCAGGTCCGCTCCAGTTGTAGTCAGATTGTCCACTAGCATTAGTTTCTCCAACAATTACAGCAGAAACAAAACCAGTAGGATCACAAGCATTAGAAGCTTGAGAATAGATTGTATCTATATTTAAAGTTTGATTAACAATAAGTAAAACACTATCTTCTCTGTTATAACAAAGGTCTGAAATAAGTACATTGTACCATATTTCTTCTTGTTCTAAAGTACCTGTTGGAAGTGTGATAGGGTTTGATGAACCTAAATTTTCCCACTCAAAAGCAAAGCCAGAAGAATTTGAAGCAGATGCAGATGTTGGAGAAGTAACTTGAACCGGAATGCCTGTTCCAGGACATGGTGAAACAACGGTATCTATTAAATTGTATGTCATGTTATCAGCAAATACACTTAGATCAACTGATGTTTCACATTGATAATTCCCTAATGTATCATAAACATAAGCGAAAATGGTAGTGTCGCCCAATGGAACAACACACGCACTTAAAGTATCAAGTCCACCCGTACTCCAATTTACTACAGCTGTCTGTAAATCACAAGGTGGCGAAGAAGAGTTAATGATGATATTGTCTAATCCCCAGTTATCAAAATTTGCTCCCGAAGAATTTTGTTGTATCCATCTGAAAGAGGTGTTAGGACCTTGAGCTACCGCAGGAATTTGCAATTGATAAGTACTCCATGTTGTAAATGGTGTACCTTGTCCGGCACCAACACCGTTAAATGTACCCATTCCCATTCCTGGTAAAATTTGACCGTCAGGTTGCATATAAGCGAAGGTTGACCAAGTATTTCCTCCGTTTACAGAATATTGAATTTCTACTCCTTCATCAGCTAAATCCGGACCTTCACACGGAGCTGGGCTACTTTGAACAGAATTCACATAATCAAAAATAACCAAACCTCCACATGTAACATCAATAATGTTAGTTGTGATCTGAGGTGTTGTAGATCCAGCAGTTGCAGCCCAGTAATAATCCGTTCCATCTAAACTAGGGTCGCAAGGCTGACCAACACTTGAGTTACCACCAACATTCCATCCAACAGGAGGAGTACCTGAATTAAAATCATAGGCATTATTTCCGTTTACCAAATAAGCTTCCGCAACTAAACAAACCGTATCGCCAAAGCAAATTGTGGTGTCGTTAGGTTGTATGGTAACACTACAAAAGTCTATTTGACTTATTGCACTATTAACCATTAAGAACGCCGTTATAAATAGAGTATATATCGTTTTCATATTTTTATTTTACAGTTAGTTGACTTAATTCAATATCTAATAATTTCCAACCTCCAGAAAGGTTAGGATTGTGTATACAAAAAGTTAGGTTTCTATCTGCAAATCCGCAGTCTCCATTTAAAGTTTCATTCGCTTCCAATTGAAATTCTAAAGAGTATTCTGTGTTGTTGTCGCAGTTTACACAACCTTCTTGGTAAGTATAAATAGGTGTAAATTCTACGCTTTTATTTTCAGTTGTAGTGTTTTCTAATTTATAAAACAACCATGTGGATGGTTTAAATTTCTCATCTAATTTACACGTTGTTTTCATAACGTAGATATTTACGCCATTGTTGTTCGCTATAAGAGACCAGTCCTGAGAAACATTATTGTATTCAATATTGTTTTGACTAATTACTTGTGTCGAAATAAGTAAGAAGCACAAGATAAAAAAGCTGTGGATTTTTGTGATTTTTTTCATGTTTAATTTAAATTTCATTAGTATAAACTCTAAAATTTGCCAAAGGGTTGCATAGAATTACAATTTATTTTATTCCTTTTTGGTAATCTGCTAAAAATGTAGCTAAACCGGTATCTGTGAGAGGATGTTTTGCAAGCGCAATAATTGCTTTTAATGGAGCTGTTATGACATCTGCGCCTAGTTCTGCGCACTGTATAATGTGCATTGGATGTCGAACTGAGGCTGCTAAAATTTCTGTTTTAAAAGCATAATTATCGAAAATAACACGAATTTGTGCAATAAGATCAATTCCATTGGTTGAAATATCATCTAATCTACCCAGAAAAGGAGAAATATAAGTTGCTCCAGCTTTAGCAGCTAAAAGCGCTTGCCTAGCAGAAAATATTAAAGTGCAATTTGTTCTGATTCCTTTTAACGAGAAGTATTTAATGGCTTTTATACCTTCTAAGGTCATTGGGATTTTTACGACGATGTTATCGTTCAAATCTGCCAAAAGTTTCCCCTCTTTTATCATCCCTTTGTAATCCGTAGCTATTACTTCTGCGGAAACATCTCCATCAACAATTTTACAAATGGCTTTGTAATGGTTGATAATATTTTCATCACCAGTTATCCCTTCTTTTGCCATTAGAGATGGGTTTGTTGTAACACCATCTAGTATTCCCAAATTATGCGCTTCTGAGATGTCAGATAAATTTGCTGTATCTATAAAAAATTTCATTAAAGTTCTTTTCCTCAAATATAGTTGGCTTAGTCACAAATAAAAAAGATTTAATAAGTAAAGGACATAAATTGTTAATAAATTATACTAATTGTAAAAATTGTTAACGCAGAGATAACATAAGTCGCTCTAAGATGCCCTAGATTTGCAAAAAAAATAAGAATGAAGAAAAAACTTTTACTTATCGCAGCAGCTTTCGGCTTCGGAACTGCAGCTTTTTCACAAGCCACCGATTTATTTATTTCAGAATATGCGGAAGGTAGTAGTAACAATAAGTACATTGAAATTTACAATGGAACTGGAGTAGCAGTAGATTTATCAAACTATGAAGTTTGGAGAATCTTTAATGGAGGTACATGGCCTGAAGCTAGCCAAAGTTTATCTGGTATCTTAGCAGATGGTGATGTTTTTATTGTTGCCAATTCAAGTTCCGATCCTTTAATTTTAGCCGCAGCGGATATAACACCAAGTATTTCAACATGGAATGGAGATGATGCTGTTGGTTTAGCTAAGTCTGTAATGGGTACGTTTACATTAATAGATGCAGTTGGAGAAGATGGTGCAGATCCAGGTTCTTCGTTTACTGTTGCAGGTGACCCAGCAGGAACTGCAAACGCAACGATAGTTAGAAAAAACACCGTTTGTTCTCCAAATACTAACTGGGCGGTTTCAGCTGGTACAGATGCTGCAAGTTCTGAATGGATAGTTTATCCACAAGATGATTGGACAAATATTGGAGCACATACTGCAAATTGTTCTGCAGGTTGTAACATTTTATCTTCAGGAATTACAAACATTACTTGTAACGATAACGGAACTCCTACAGATGATACAGATGACTACATCACATTTGATTTAAACCCAACAGGTTTAAACTTAGGTGCAAACTACACAGTTTCTGCTTCCTCTGCGATTACTCCAGCAACAGCAGTTGCTTTTGGTTCAAGTAGTTCATTTTCTACAGCTCCAGGAACAGCAGGTGCAGGAGATATAACAATTACAATTACAGATGATGTTGATGCTACGTGTACGTTAACTGAAACGGTAACAGATCCAGGAGTTTGTTCTTCTGCTATACCAAGTATTATCTTATCTACGTCTTCTTTAACAGATTTAGATTATACATTGAATTTCACAACGGAGGAATTAAGTTTTGACGTTGAAGGAATTACTTTGACAAATGATGTTATTTTAACTGCTCCAGCAAATTATTCGATTTCAGAAACAGCTGGCGGACCATATACTTCTACAATTACTTTAGCGCAAACTGGAGGTACTGTTGCTAATACTACAATTTATGTAACAGGTAATGCTTCTGCAGGAGGTGTTTTTGTTGAAAATATAATAGCAACTACAACAGGTGGTTTAAATGACACTGTTGTTGTTTCGGGAGAGGTTTTGTTTCACACACCTTACACGATTGATCAAGTAACAACTGTTGATGCAAACGGTGTTGCAGATTCTTTAGATGTTTTAGCTGAATTACACGGTGTAATGCATTGTATTGATTTAGACGGTAATGCTGGTTATAACTTAGTTATGATAGATGAGTCTGGAGAAGGTGTTACTTTATTTGATTTTTCTGATCAAGTTACATACACTGCGCCTGTTGAAGGAGATTCTTTAAAAGTTTTTGGTTACATATCTCAATTTTATGGATTAACTCAGTTTAGACCAGATTCAATTGCTTTATTAGCTCAAAACGCTGCAACTAACGCACCAACAGTGGTAACACTATTAGACGAGTCTACAGAGTCTCAATACATTACTTTAGAAAACGTTTCGTTTGTAACACCAATTGCAACTTGGAACTCAGGTTCTTCTAACTATGATATTACGGACGGGACTAACGTATTTACTTTAAGAGTAGATTCTGATACAGATATTCCTGGAACAGCAGCTCCACAAGGTCCATTTAATGTTACAGGTATTGGAGGTCAGTTCGACAATTCAGCACCTTATGATGAAGGATACCAAATTCTTCCTTGTGGAACTTCAAGTATAGTTTCTTTATGTCCTGGTGCATCAATTACTTATGCTAACGGTGAATTATCTGCAAACGAAGTAGGTGCAACTTACCAATGGTTCGATTGTATAACAGGATTATCTATCACAGGTGAAACAGCACAGACATTTGTTCCTACAAGTAACGGATCATATGGAGTGTATGTAACAGAAAATGGATGTACAGATACTTCTGCTTGTGAAGTAGTTGCTGACCTTGGATTAGTTGCTAATCCTTTAAATACAATTCATGTTTATCCTAACCCAGTTACAGAGATGTTAACGATTGATTTTGGTGGATTAACAAATGTATCAGTTCAAATATTGGATGTAAACGGAAGAAACGTTTATCAAAACACAATCTCTTCAACTGTTGCAACGATTAATGCAACAACTTGGCAAAATGGAGTTTACTTTGTAAGCTTTATTGAAGGAGGTAATAAAAGAGTAGTTAAGGTAGTGAAGTAATTCACGCTTTTAATAAAATTCAAAAGAGCGATTCCGATGGGAATCGCTCTTTTTTGTTTAACTAATTTCTAGAAAGTATGTGCATAAAAAAAGTCGTATTCATTAATAGAACACGACTTTCGTTTTTATGCTTAACGTATTTACATTACCTCTTCTAAAATTTCCGATCTATCTTTTCCGGCTTCAATTTTTTCTACGATAATATCGAATTTATTGTTCATGCTTTCTTCAGTAAACCCTAAGCCAATACCGTATTTTCGCACTTGAGCTAATTCTGAAGGATCTGCACTTCCATCAATAAAAACCATTTCCAACAATTGAATAAAACGTTCGTAACGTTCTTCGCGTGAGTTGGGCGCAACAGTTGGATATTTTTCCGGATGATCACTAATTTCTTGCATCATTTCTGAATTAATTCCAATTCTAGAAGCAATTTTGTTTAAAAGCGCTTCTTCCGAAGCATCAATTTTTCCATCGGCTCTTGCAATCATTAGAAGGTTTCTGTAGTGTCCTCTATACTTTGCTTTTTCCCCTGATTCGTATAACGAAGAAAATCCCATAATTTATTTTTTTTATTTAATATTAAACGTGTTTTAATACACGCATTTAGACTAGTTTATCCTAATTTATTCGCTTTCTCTCTGGCTGTAACCATCAAAGCGTCTGCTTTTTCTTTACCTTCCTGTTCAATTTTTAAGGCTGCTTTTTCAGCTTTTTCTTTAAGTTTATTACCTGCAATTTCAGCAGCTTTTTTCTTAATTGGATTATTGCCAGCTTCTAGCATTAAATTTTGTGCTTGTTTAACTGCTTCATCTCGTACTTTGTTAGCTGTTTTATTCGCTTCTGCCACAATAGCATCTGCCTGCTTTTGAGCTTGATCAAGAATCTCTTTTTTCTTTGCTTCAATTTCTTCCTTCGCTTCTGTTTTGACATTATTAACGATGGTTTTAACCGAATCTTTAGCTTCTGTAATTTTAGTATTGATGATATCTTTAACAGCACCTTTTACTCCGCCAGCTTGTTCCATAATAGCTTCTTTAAAGTTTGTTTTGATTTTTGGATCACTGACTTTATTCACAATAAATGCATCAACATTTACTATTTCGGGTATTGCATTTATTTTAAATCCAGAAACGTTCGTGATTTGAGCAGTAGCTTTTTCTGCTAGATCAATAAAACTTTGAGGAATTAATGCTTTTGGAATATTTAGAGCCAACTTATAATCGATGTCTTGCTCTAAAGTGGTGAAACCAGAAATTTCTGATGTAATACCACCACCAAGCTTTACGGGAAAAGGATTAACATTAAGCTTTCCATCTTCTAACAAAAAGGATGCTCTGATGTTTTTGAAATTACCTTTTGCTACTTCACCAATTTTCAGTACTTCAGAAAGTTTTTCTAGTGGTTTATATCCAGAAATTTGTAGGGCATTTGTGTAGATACTCCCATTTCCATTAAGCGTGTTGTATATTGGCGTGAAATCTGGCTTTAAATCTGTTGTTAATGTAAATTTAGAGTCAATTAAGCCTTGAGCATATTTGCCTATTGGAGCAAATTTTTCGATTGTTAAAAAATTTGAAGTTAGCGCATTCAGATCTATTTGTGATAAGTCATATCCAAAAGATAAAGAAGGTGTTGTGTGATTTTGGGTATTGTAATTCCCATTTAAAGCAATGTTTCCGCCCAAAGCGTTCATTTTAACATTAGATAAGATAGCCTGTTCATTTCTTAATACAATATCTCCTGTCACATTGTTGATTTCTAAGCCATCGTAAACTAAACTATTTATTTGTGTAGACAATTCGAAATCTATATTGTTAGGAATTAAAAGCGGATCAGTATATGTTTCAACTTCTGTGCTCTCAGTTGTATTTTCTTCTTCTCCTGTGAAAGACATTAAGTCGTCTAGGTTGAGGTAGTTTGAGTTGTATTTAAACATACCGTGTAGCTTTTCATCTCTAAATAAATAAGCCATATAATTATCTATTTTTCCAGAAGCATTGAAGTCATTCCTACCCATTTTTGCGGAGAAAGAAGCGAGGTTTAAATTTGTTGGAGAAAAAATAAATTGCATACGTTCAATATTAACGGCTTCTGGCAAATCGGGTGTGCGATATACCATTTGGTCAATTTGTAAGACACCATCGGCTTTAAATGCCTCATAGTTTTCTTTTTCCAAGTCAGACAAATTACCTATTAAATTGATGTCTGAGGATAACTTTCCATTGTAGCTTTCGCCATCTGCCATTGGAACAACTTGTTTTAGTGTAGCAAGATCAACAGCAGCAACAATACCAGCATCTATAAATGGATCAGAAATTAAATTTCTCATTTTTAAGTTTGCATTTACAGTGTTTTCTGCAAAGTCGGCCTTAAATCTATCGATGTCTATTGTCATTTTATCTAAATTATTTCCACCAGGAAATTTAGAAGCCAGTTTAATGTCGATGTTTTTAATTTTTTCAGGTAAGTCTGGATATGCAATACTTGCATTGGAAACATTCAAATTTGCATCCCAACCGGGCATGTTTATTTCGTCTAATCTACCTTTAAGTAAGGCGTTTAAAGAAAGATTACCTGAAGTTGCCATTTTTTCATATCCCATTGTATAAAAAGTAGGAATAAGAGAAAGTAAATCTTTGAAAGAGGTTTTAGAGGTATTTAGTTTGAAGTCCATCTCATCATACCCATCAAAAATTTCGTAATATCCGTCTACGCTTAAATTAAAAGCATTTAGTTGTATATTATTTTCTTTCAAGGTAAATTTTGATGATTTTTCATTGAATTCCATGAGTAGGTTTACTAGTAAGTCAGATTTTACTTCACTCAAGTAGTTTAAACCATCCATTTTAAAAGTTAGCGCTTCAATTTCTGTTTTAGTTTCAAAATCAATAATATCGGCAGTTAAATCTCCTTTTCCAGAATGATTCAAGGCTTCTAGATGTGCAAAAATATTTCCTTGATTATCGGAATAACGAATATTACCGTCTTTGATAGTATATTCTTTTAGTTGAAGTTTAAAACTAGACGTTTCTGCTTCAATTTCTTCAGCTGCCAGAACAGAATCGGGCTTTACAATATCATAATTAGCTAAACCTGATTCTAATATACGAACGTCTATATACGGTTCCTTTAAATATATACCGTTAATTTCAATTTGATCACCTTGTAGTACAGACCAAAAACCAACTGTTGCTTGTGCTTTTTTAATATTTACAAGATTTATTTTGTCAAATTCGTTTCTACCTGTAATTGTTAATCCATTTAATTCAACTGTGAGGTTAGGAAAAGTACTTATAAAAGTAAGGTCAAAATCTTCTAGCGAAACATCTGCTAATAGCATTTTATTTGCTTCTTCTAAGGCCATTTCTTTTATTTGATTCTTAAAGAAAATTGGAATTAGAACGAGCAGTATTAAAACGAGTAGAAAGGAGATACCTGTCCATTTTAAAATACGGCGTAGCCAAGATTTTTTAGTTTTTTCCTTTTTCATTAGTGTGTTTTATCTTTTTTATGATTACTTTTTGTGTTGACTCAAAAATTAATTTACGATATTGCAGTAGCAAAAACAATTCCATTAAATATGTACGCTAAATTAAATGTTTTCATGCGCATCTTTTCATTTTTAACGCTCTTTTTTACAAGTAATTTTCTTTTTTCTCAAATTGAAACTAGTGGAGAAGTGGAAGTGAAAGAAATGAAAGAGAAAAAGCAGAAAGAAGTTGTTCAAAAGTCGGGTGTAGAGATTTTTGTAAATTACCATGGATTACAGTCAAATAGAACATTAGAAGAGAATGTTTCTCCGTGGGGAAATCCATTAAATGAAAAAGCAGATGAGGTGGGAGAATGGGTAAATTGTTTTTCTACGGGTGTGCGAGCAGAACTCGGTTCAAATATTTATATAGATATGGGAGTAGGTTATTTTAGCAATAAGCAGTCTTACTTGTTTGAAACGACAGATTCGTCTTTTGCTTCAACAGAAATATTTAGGCACATTGGTATTCCTTTAAAGATTGCTTTCATTACACCGGGTGAGATCGGTTTTTACCTTAGCGCAGGTGCTATGCCTAAGGCTTTTATGGGACAAAAGATAAAAAGAGAAATTAATACTAGTGCAGTTGGGAAACAAACTGAAAATTTGGTTGAGAGAGATGGTTTTGAACGTGTTTTAATTGATTTAACTGCATCTGCGGGAGTTAGAGCAGATTTATCTGAAAAATATGGTGTAACACTAGCTTTAGAAGGACGCCGGCAATTGAATAATAACTATAATAGTCAAGGTCCCTACATCAGAAAATCGTATCATTTAGGATTTAGTTTTGGCTTTCAGTTTTATTTGTAGTTAGTATAATTTCTGTGATTTCCGGATATATTCCTACTCTTCCAGGAAAACCTATGTATCCAAGTCCACGGTTCACATAAAGATACTGGTTTTTTAAGTTATATAAACCGGCCCATTTAGGATATTTTAGTTGAACAGGACTCACCTTTATACCCCAACGTTCAAATCCAAATTGCATACCGTGCGTGTGTCCACTCAAGGTTAAATCTATATTGGTTTTTTGAGTAACTTCATAATCGAAATGTGACGGATCATGAGATAATAGAATTTTAAAGCTCTTTTCTTCAACATTTTCCATGGCTTTGGTCAAATCTCCATATTGTTTAAAAGGCGGAGCTCCCCAGTTTTCAACTCCAATCAAAAATGCTTTGTTCTCACAGTTAGAAAGTTCTATCGCTTCATTTCTTAGAAGTTTAAAGCCAATAGTTTTGTGGTAGTTGATTAATTTGCTAAGGTTGTTTTCATAATTCTGTTTTTCTTTCCAGCCTACGTAATCTCCATAATCGTGATTTCCGAGTATAGAATAAACACCTTTTTTAGATATTATAGACGAGAGTGTTTTTTCCCATCCTTTTACTTCATCTGCGTAATTATTCACTAAATCTCCAGTAAAAACAACATAATCAGCATTTAAAGCATTAATTTTTTGAATGGCTTTCTCTACTTTATGATAACGATTAGAGAAACTTCCGAGGTGTAAATCACTAATTTGAACGAGCTTTAACCCATTTAGATTTGAAGGTAGGTTGTCAAACGTTAAGTTTACGGTTCTTACAGTAAACTTGTATTTACCAATGAAAATGCCGTACAATATTCCAAAAACTTGAAATATGGCAAGTGTAAAGCCTATATAAATTAAAGAGAGAAGTAGAACATCAAATAAATTGAAGGCGATAAATAACAAGTAGAAAAGGCTGATATAAATTTTTGGAACAATTAAAAGAATTACCAAACCCATCATTCGAAAAGGGAATTTATACTTTATAGTATTTTGTTTTCGAAAACTGTAAAAGAATATAATAAGTGCGATAACCGTAAATAAACTAACTGTAATTGAAAGTGTTTTTACTAGAATTGGATGAACCAATAGCAAGTCTAAAGAGGTATAAAAGGCAAATTCTAAAAAAGCTAAAAATCCTAAAGTTAGCGCAAACAGTATACTTTTCATTGGGGTGAATATAAGGTAAAATTAAATCTTGTTGAATTTAAAAATGATCTTCCGTTAATCTTTTTATTTGTCCGTTTATATTTAAGTTGGGCTACATTTAGGCGTTCTCTTTGCTTTGTAATTACAAGATTTGTATTTTCACGGCCTTAATAAAAGATATGGTATTCTTAACATTTAAATTTTTACTAATTCTTCATTCTTATTTCTTCGCGTTTGCGGAGCTAGAATATAATAAAGAATCTAAGGTGTATGAGCTTTCAATTTCTTCAATAGCACATGATTTTGAAGATCACATGAAAAAAAAAGGGATAGATCTTGGACATATTGAGCACATTAAAAAACAGGATTCACTTTTTTCAATTATCGAAAATGAGGTAAATCAAGGGTTCGTTGTTTCTCCTTCTGGGAAAGATAAACTTACTTTTAATTTAGAAGGTTTTGAGGTAGATTTAAAAGACAATTTAACTTTTTTCCTTACTTCAAATGAAACTACAGAATTTTCAGAAGCACTTATTAGCTTTCGTTTAATGATGGAAACATTTCCCGATCAACAAAATAAGATGAATTTTATTCACAAAGGAGAAAAACAGAGTTTAACATTCATAAACTCGAAACCAACCAGAAAATTATCGTTATGAGAAACATTTTAATAGTTACAGCCCTAGTAGCTTCCGTTTTTACGTTTGCACAAGAAGAATACAACAATAACAAGTTCAAACAGCTACATGAAGAGTTACCAACACCAAATGTTTACAGAACTGCATCAGGTGCTCCAGGACACGAATATTATCAGCAACAAGCAAATTATAAAGTAGATGTTGTTTTAGATGATGAGAAACAAACGATTTCTGGAAAAGAAGCAATAACGTACATTAACAATTCTCCCGACCAATTAGCGTATTTATGGTTGCAGTTAGATCAAAATGTTAGAGCCGAAGATTCTGACAGCAAGTTAATCACAGTTGAGAAGATGGAAGATTTTTACAACTTGTCTGCTGTGCAAAGAAGAATGTTCAAGTTTGACGGTGGGTTTAAAATTGACTATGTAAAGTCTACCGCAGGAAAGGATCTTTCTTATGCTATAAACAAAACAATGTTGCGCATCAATTTAGATAAGCCATTGGCTTCTGGACAAAAAATGAGTTTTGAGATTAAATGGATGTATAACATTAATGACAGAGCTAAAATAGGAGGAAGAAGTGGTTATGAATATTTTGAAGACGAAGACAATTATATTTATACCATAGCACAGTGGTTTCCGAGAATGTGTGTTTATAATGATGTTGAAGGATGGCAGAATAAACAATTTTTAGGTAGAGGAGAATTTACTTTACCTTTTGGAGATTATGATGTTAATATTACCGTGCCAGCAGATCACATTGTTGCATCAACAGGAGAGTTGCAAAATGCGAATGAAGTACTGACATCAGAACAAAGAAATCGTTTTAAAAAAGCACAAGAATCTGATACACCTGTTTTTATTGTTACACAAGAAGAAGCCGAAAAAGCTGAGAAAGAGAAATCAAACAAAACAAAAACATGGAGGTTTTCTGCCGAGAATGTGAGAGATTTTGCTTTCGCATCATCAAGAAAATTTATTTGGGACGCGCAAGGTGTAACTTTACCTTCTAGAAAAGTAATGGCAATGTCATATTACCCAAAAGAAGGAAATCCGCTTTGGGAAAGATATTCTACAAAAGTAGTTGCGCATACCTTAGAGGTGTATTCTAAATATACGATTGATTATCCTTATCCAGTAGCAATTTCTGTGCATTCTGATAGAATTGGAATGGAATATCCTATGATTTGTTTCAACGGCGGAAGACCTGAAGCAGATGGTACTTATTCTGAAAGAACGAAATATGGAATGTTAGGTGTAATTATTCATGAGGTGGGACACAATTTCTTTCCTATGATTATAAATTCTGACGAAAGACAATGGACATGGATGGATGAAGGTTTGAATACGTTTGTTCAATATTTAACTGAACAAGAATGGGAAAGAGGTTATCCGTCAAGAAGAGGTCCGGCCTACCTAATAGCGAATTACATGGGCGGAGACAAGTCTAGAATTTCTCCAATTATGACAAACTCTGAATCTATTTGGCAGTTTGGAAACAATGCCTACGGAAAACCAGCAACAGCCTTAAATATTTTAAGAGAAACTGTAATGGGTAGAGAGTTGTTTGATTATGCATTTAAACAATACAGCGAAAGATGGGCATTTAAACATCCAACACCTGCAGATTTTTTTAGAACAATGGAAGATGCTTCTGGTGTAGATTTAGATTGGTTTTGGAGAGGTTGGTTTTACACAACAGATCACGTAGATATTGCTTTGAATAACGTGAAATGGTTTCAGTTAAATACCGAAAATCCTGAAGTTGAAAAAGCATGGCAGAAAGAGCAAGATGCCAAAAAAGACAAGTTTATTGGTGATGAAAGAAATAAAAATGAAATAAAGCAGACCAAAAACGAATTGGATGAGGAGTTAAATGACTTTTACAATAAAAGAGATTTATACGCTATCGATAGAATTGATAGAGAAGATTATGAAAAATTAAAAAGTAGACTGTCTGAAGAGGAGCTTTCGCTTTTGAATAGCAATAAGAATTTTTATCAATTAGATTTTGAAAATAAAGGTGGGTTAGTTATGCCTTTGATTTTAAGAGCAAGCTTTGTAGATGGATCGAATGAAGTAATTAGAATTCCTGCTGAAGTTTGGAGAATGGATAATTTTAATGTTTCAAAGGTTTTCATTTTTGAGAAAGAAGTGAGTTCTTTTCGAGTAGATCCATTTTTAGAAACCGGAGATACTGATCTAGGGAACAACGCTTGGCCCAGAGAAGTTCAACCTACTAGATATGATTTGTTTCGAGAACGCAAAATGAACGAAAACCCAATGCAAAGAGCGAAAAGAGCAGCAAACTAATTTCTTATAAAACGTATAGAAAAAAGACCTTAATTAATTGAGGTCTTTTTTTGTGATACCAAGAATGAATCCTTTTTGGAGTTGTTCCTTAAAAAGTTTATCTCTATTCTTATCATCTAAAACAATCTATACTATGAAAAAAACGTTTACTTTAGGTTTAGGATTATTGCTTTTTACTAGCGCTATATCTCAAACATTTTCAGACAATTTTGATACTTATGTAGGAGGAACTTATATAGGTGTAACTTCAGACTGGACTACTTGGAGTGGAGCAGGAGGAGGAGCGGATGATTTAATCATTGCTCAAGGACCTGGTGCCAACAGTCCAAATAATTACCTCTACTTTCTAGGTCAAGGTCAAGGTGGCCCTTCTGATATTGTTAAACCTTTCCAAGGAGAGCAAAATGTTGGACAGTTCGATTTGAGTTTAATGTTAAATGTAGAAACAGGAAAGAATGCATATTTTAATTTGCAAAGAAATGCTACTATCGGACAAGTATGGGCGTTAGATTTTAATTTCAAAGATGATGAAACTTTTGAGTTAAATAATCAAACAGATGGTGTATTGTTAACTGGTAGTTATACTCAAGGTACTTACTTTGAAATGAATATTCAAGCAGATTTTAATACAAACACTTGGGAGTTTTTTATTGATGGAGTTTCACAAGGAAGCTTTTCTAATTCAAACAATCAGATTGCTTCAATGAATTTTTATCCAATTCAAAACAGTGCTTTTAGTGTAGATGACTTTGAGTATACAATAACACCTTATACCTTGCAGCCCGTAAACCTTTCTCTGTTACAAATAGATGTTAACGGTACGTTAGCCGGCCAAACAAAGGCACCAAATTTGAAGTTAAGAAATCTTGGTATGGATGTTATTACTTCATTCGAGGTTGAGGTAGAGTATAACGGTTCAATAACAACCGAAAGTGTTACAGGCTTGAACTTAATGTCTTTAGAAAACTATGAACTAGAACTTTCACAAATGATTACTTTGGTTGCAGGAAATAACCCAGTAACAGCTACAATAACTTCCGTTAATGGAAATGGTCTAGATAACGATCAGTCAGATGATGTGAAAATAATAAATATTGATCCGGTAGTGCCTGCAGAGGGTAAAATAGTTGTAGGTGAAGAAGGAACGGGTACATGGTGTGCTTGGTGTCCAAGGGGTGCAGTATTTATGGATATAATGGCATTGAAATTCGAAGGACTCTGGGCTGGAATTGCTGTTCATAATGGAGATCCAATGGCCAATTCAACTTATGATTCTGGGATTGGAGCTTTAATTAGTGGTTATCCAAGTTCTTTGGTAGACAGAGGTCAAGATATAAACCCTGCATATATGGAATCAGATTTTTTACAAAGAATTGTGATTGAACCTACTGCTACATTAAAACCTGGGGTAATATTTCATCCTAGTAATAGATGGTTAGAAGTTTCTATGACGGCAAAATTTGTTTCTGCTGCAGATAATGGATACAAAATGGCTATTGTGTTAACTGAAGATAGTGTAACAGGTACTGGAAGTGGATACGATCAGGTAAATGCTTATTCAAATAATATAGATCTGTTCGATCCTGCTGGTTTTAACTGGAGCGATTTGCCATCAGTAGTTCCTGCAGCCGACATGAAATATGACCATGTTGCAAGAGGTATATTCCCTTCTTTTGACGGAGTTGCACTGTTTCCTGCTGTTGTAAATGCGGGTGACGAACATACATTAAATACATATATGACAGTTCCTGCAGGTTGGGATGTAGAGAAAATGCATATCATTGGTTTGTTAATTGATCCACAGGGCAGAATTGATAATGCCGGTTACGCTTCTTTCAACGATGCGCTTGAAAACGGTTTTGTTTTAGGTTCTGATGAGGTAGAAGCTGAATTGATTAATCCAGTATTTTCTATGTATCCAAATCCAACAACAAATAATACAACGATATCTATATCCAATGTAGGATCTCAAAATGTAACTATTACACTTTTTGATTTTGCAGGAAATAAAATTTCTACAAAAGATTTAGGAATAGTGAATGGAAATAGTGCAACTGTTTTAAATACTGAACATCTATCAAAGGGAATATATGCGGTTGAACTAACTGTTGGTAATAATACTGAGGTGAAAAAACTAGTTGTTCAATAACCAAGATTTTTAAACTAACTATATATAGAGGAAGTACATTGTGCTTCCTCTATTTTGTTTTCTGCTAGGGATTGTAGCGATAGCTTTTCGTTAACTTGCTTCTTGTAGTGTTAGAAGTTGGTTACGACTTTAGAAGTAGCCAAGTTATTTACAGATACAAAGCGAGTGAACGCAAACTTTAGCGAAAAGCCTGTTAAAGCAGCCCAATTAAAAGTATTCTTGCTTATCAACTTCAAATAATGTAATTTAGATTACAATTAAAATACTACGAAATGCCAAAAATTAATGTAAACCGTTCAATTATAATAAAACAGCCGAAAGAACTGGTCTTTAAAGAAATTAACAATTTTAATAACTGGAAATCTTGGTCGCCTTGGCTAAGTTTAGAAAAGGAAGCTAAAGTAAGTGTTGAACCTAATGGGAAAGCCTTTAACTGGGAAGGTGATGTAATTGGTGCTGGACAAATGAGCGTGTTAAAAGAAGAGTTAAATACTAGTATTTATTGTGACTTAACTTTTTTAAAACCTTGGAAATCTAAAGCGAAAACGAATTTCTTTTTTAAAGAAGTTGAAGGAGGAACAGAGGTGAGCTGGACAATGGATTCTCAAATTCCATTCTTTATGTTTTGGATGAAAAATAGTATGGAAAACTTTATAGGAATGGATTATGACAGAGGTTTACTTATGCTTAAAGATAAAGTTGAAAGTGGAAAAGTGCCATCTGAAATAGAAATTAACGGAGAGGTTCTGTTTAAGGGAACTAAATATATTGCTATTGAAACAGAGTGTGCAATGGATGAAATGTTTGAAAAAATGCCTTCAGATTATTCTAAATTGATGCCAAAAGCACATAATGATTGGAAATTGTTAATGAATGGAAACGCTTTTTCTATTTATCATAATTGGGACCTTAAAAATAAACGAGTACGTTATTCTGCCTGTTTTCCAGTGACAAAATTTCCTGATGCGTTACCCGAAGGGTTTGTTACAGGAGAATATCCAAAATCAAAAATGCACAAAGTAACGCATACAGGAGCTATGCATCACATAAGTAATGCGTGGAGCGCCCAAATGATGCGTTTAAGAAATAAAACGTTCAAGGGAAATAAAAAAATAGATCCAATAGAAGTTTATCTGAATAGTCCAATGGATACGCCAATAGACCAATTAAAGGCAGAAATTCTTTTTGGTATGAAATAGTCTTTCTTGAAAACTAAAATTAATTAAGTTTGTTCTATTAGAGAACTCAATTCCCAATTTGACGTAGCGAGTTGGGATTTTTTTATAGGCATGAAAGTTAAGTTAACAGATAAAATACAGAAAACCACCAAACCTTTTTTGATTGCCGGACCGTGCAGTGCGGAGTCTGAACAGCAGGTTGTTTCAGTAGCAAAAGATATTGCAAACAAAACCAATGCAACTGTATTACGTGCAGGTATTTGGAAACCCAGAACAAGACCTGATAGTTTTGAAGGTGTTGGAGCTATTGGTTTACCTTGGTTAGTAAACGCTGGGAAAGAAGCCGGTTTACTTACTACAACAGAGGTTGCTAATGCAAAGCATGTAGAACAAACGTTGAAGGCAGGAGTAGATATTTTATGGGTAGGTGCAAGAACCACGGTAAATCCGTTTGCGGTACAAGAGATTGCAGATGCTTTGAAAGGAGTTGAGATTCCTGTTATGGTTAAAAACCCAATAAATCCTGATTTAATGCTTTGGATAGGAGCGTTGGAACGATTTAAGAATGCTGGAATTACAGATTTAACAGCTATCCATAGAGGTTTTTCTGTTTATAATCATCCGAAATATAGAAATGTACCCAATTGGGAAATTCCTATTGGTTTACGCGAGAAAATGCCAGACATACAGCTTATTTGTGATCCTTCTCATATTTCTGGAAGAAGAGCTGGTTTACGCGCTGTTTCTCAAAAGGCTATGGATCTGAATTTTGAAGGTTTGATGATAGAAACGCACCCAAACCCAGATGAAGCCTGGAGCGATGCAAAGCAACAGATTACGCCAGATGGTTTGGTGGAATTAATAGATTCATTGGTTTTAAGACAAGAAGAGCTCACTGCTGATGCACTCTCTATAATGGAGGTAATGCGCGATAAAATTGGTGGACTAGACGATAAAATTTTCGAATTATTAACTGCGCGTATGAAATTATCTGAAGAGGTAGGCGATTATAAACGCAAAAATCAAATTACGATTTTACAACAAGAACATTGGAAAAGAGTAATTGCGCAACGTATGCAAAAATCTGAAGAGTATGATTTAACAGCAAAATTTATTCGAGATATTATGGATGCCATTCATCAAGAATCGATCAGAAAGCAAACAAGGGTTATGAATCCTGGGATGTAGTTTTTTTAGTGATAAGTGATAAGTGATTAGTGAAGAGTGAAAACGTATTATGAATAAGAAAATATTTCCTTTTAATCTTAGTGGAACCGTAGAAATTCCGGCTTCTAAAAGTGATAGTCAGCGCGCTATTCTCTGTGCAGCATTAGCAAAAGGTAAGTCTGTTTTATACAATATTGGAAAATCAAATGATGAAGTAGATATGCTAAATGCTATTGAAACATTAGGCGCTTTTGTGAAATGTGTAGACAATAAAAAATCTATTTATGAGATCGACGGAACTAATTTTTGTAAGGAAGGGAAAGATCTGGAGTTGGGAGAAAGTGGACTAGGTTCTCGCTTGTTAATTGCAGTATTGTCATCGTTTGAATCTACTTTTAGATTGAATGGAAAAGGAAGTTTAGTAAACCGACCAATGGATTTCTATATTCAAAATTTGCCGAAACTAGGTGTTCAACTGCAATGTCAAAACAATACATTGCCAATTGCGGTTGCTGGTCCGTTAAAACCTAAGGAAATTACAGTTGATGGCAGTTTAAGTTCTCAATTTATATCTGGTTTGTTAATGGCTTTTGCCAATACAGAGCAAGCAGCTGTTTTACATGTTCAAGATTTGAGAAGCGTAAATTATGTGAAAATGACGCTAAAAACACTTCATAAATTTGGAGTTGAAATAGAATCAAACATAGATTCTCCAACTAAATTGAAAGCTGTTCCGAGTATAGATGATATTTACAAACACATTATGGGTATTACGGAGGTGGATGTACACAGTGCAACAGATTCTACTATGACAACCTTTAGAATTAAAGCCAAACAAACATACATACCTACTCAATACAAGATAGAAAGCGATTGGAGCAGTGCAAGTTATTGGATAGTTGCTAAAATGTTAGGAGCTGATATAGAAATTAATGGATTGGATTTAGAAAGTTTACAGGCGGATAAAAAACTCTACGAGCAATTTAAAATTGAAAATTTGAAAAACAAAAATTTTGAATTTGACCCGAGTCTTGTCGAGGGTATTTTCAATTTTGAATTTGATGCTACAGATTGTCCAGATTTATTTCCGGCACTTGCTGTATTGGCTGCATTTCAAAAAAGCACCTCTATTATAAAGGGTGTAAATAGATTGAAACACAAAGAAAGTGATAGAGGAGAGGTCTTAAAATCTGAATTTGAAAAATTAGGTGTGAAAATAGAGTTGATAGCAGACGAAATGCACATTCACGGTACAGGAAAAGTAAAAGGAGGAACAATCAATGCGCACAACGATCATAGAATAGCCATGTGTTTTGGAATAGCTGCCTTGTTTGCAGATGCAGCAATAGAAATAAACGGCGCCGAAGCTGCAGGTAAGAGTTATCCTGCTTTTTGGGAAGACTTGAACCGGTTAACAAACAATTAATGAAAGTAATTTTTTTAGTAGTATTAATTTTGTTGTTCGCATGTTCTGAACTTAAGCAGTCTAAATTTGAAAAAGATGAAATTATTGGGTCTTGGAGATTTATTGAAATGGAAAATATTTCAACTACAGAGAGTTTTGAAAAAAGAATGAACGATACAATAATTGGTTTTTTGCAGTTTTTTGGGCCGGAACAGTTTAAAAATGCCATTGGAAAAACAATTGAGTTCAAAGATTTTAGTCAAATTGAAACCAAATGGTTCAATGCTCAAATATTAGAGAAAGTTCATTTCCAGTATGAAATTTTAAATAAGGACACACTGCTATTTTCAATGCAAGATCCGAGAGATTTAAATAAAATAATTGAAGCACCTATCCAATATTCTATTTCTAATCAAAAAATGATTTGGAATGTAGATGAAATACTCTTAATGGAATTAATTAGAAATTAGATTTAGTTCTAGTAAAAAGTAAGCTTACATTTTAGTTTTCTACAACGTCTGTTTTCTTAATTGCTTGTATTCTTTTTAGATTAATTATCCAATAAACCAATTTACATTTATCACTCTGACTTCGATATGCTTGGCACTCGGCCTCCGTTTAGTTTTAAGTAATCAACTCTAAACTAACTTAAACTCGTTCTAAAACATATGTTACCAATTCCCGAATTCTTACATCGTAATTTTTAGAAAATATTTTCTTTCTCCTATTTGCCATTCCTAGGCATATTGTTGTTGCTTCGTGACCTAAACTTTTGGCTAAAAACAACACTGCAGAGCATTCCATTTCGAAATTTGAGATGTAATGTTCCTTGTTTTTAAAAGTATAAATGCGTTCATTCATTTCATCTATAGAAACGGGTATTCGAAGTCTTCTTCCTTGTGGACCATAAAAACCAGTGCTAGTAATTGTGATTCCTTCAAAAATAGAGTCGTTTTTCAAACGTTTATTTAGAGTTGTACTGGCTTTTGTTAAGTAAGGAATAATATTTTTAGGGAGAGAAAGATGTTCAATTAGCTGTTTTTCTAGAGCTTTAACTTCATTGGATTGCGTTTTTTTGTAGAAATGACCAAGATTGTCAAATCCTAAAGCATGCGAAGAAAGTATAAAGCTATCTACAGGAATATGCTCTCCTAATATTCCACAAGTTCCTATTCTCACAAATTCCAGTGCTGTTTTTTCTTTTTTATCTGTACGAGATTCAAAGTCTACATTAAATACAGCATCGATTTCGTTCAATACAATATCTATATTATCTGTTCCAATACCAGTGCTTATGCATGAGATAGGTTTTCCGTTATACTCTCCAGTATGTGTTACAAATTCTCTATTTTGATGTTTAAATGTGACCTTGTCAAAATAAGAGGAGACCAGACTAACGCGGTCTTGGTCTCCTACTAAAATTATTTTTTTTGCCAAATTCCCTGGTTTTAAACCAAGATGATAGATGCTTTTATCAGCATTTAGTATTAATTCCGTTTCGGGATAAATGTGCATATTTTCTTATTGTCCGGTTATACTTCCAAAAACAGTTTGTAATAAATCTGTTACACGTGCAGCAGGATTTTCTCTAATATTATTTTCTTCTTTTTCAACCATTGTGAAAAGTCCGTCAACTGCTCTTTCTGTTACGTAAGCATTTAAATCTGTAGTTATTTTTTCTCCTCCAGTGAAAGTCATAGCTTGATTATATTTTGTAGCCACAGGCTCCCAGAAAGATGTAAGTTTAACTTTTTCTATGGAGTTCTGAACTTTTGGAGAAAATGCAGCTACCAATTGCGCCGTTGTTTTTTCTCTCAAATACTGTGTTGCAGCACCTTTTCCACCGTTTAGAATAGAAAATCCATCTCCGATAGACATTTCTTTGATGGCTTGTATAAAAATTGGTTTTGCTTCTGTGCTTGCATCTTCTGCAGCGCGGTTAAGATTGGTAACAATTTTATCAACTTGATCTCCAAAACCCCATTCTTCTGCTTTTTCTTTCATTTTCAAAGCATCTTGTGGAAAAGGAAGTTTAATTTCATTATTTCCTAGAAACCCGTCTGTTATACTTGTGAGATTAACAGAATTTTGAATCCCTAAAGTTAACGCTTCTTTTAAGCCATCAATTACTTTAGCGTTAGTAAGTGCAGGTGCACTTGTTGTTCCAGTTGATCCGCCATTTGCCAAAATTTCTTGACCAACTTCTTGTAGTACATCGCACCCTGTAAATAAAAGTAGAGACGACGCCAATGAGATGTTTGTGATTATTTTTTTCATTTTTACCATTTTTTTCAAACTTACGAAATATTTTTACGTCCAATTCAAAAACAATACCAAATCATGCAAGCAGAAATAATAACTATTGGAGATGAAATTCTTATTGGTCAAACCGTAGATACTAATTCGGCTTGGATGGGACAGCTATTAAGTAGTAACGGAATCCGTATACATAGAAGTACATCTATTGCAGATACGAAAGAGGAAATACTTTCAGCAATTGATGAAGCGTTAAGTCGTTCTGAGCTTGTTTTGGTAACAGGAGGTTTGGGACCAACAAAAGACGACATTACCAAACATACATTGTGCACCTATTTTGGTACCACACTAGAAATAGATACAGAAGTACTTTCAAGGATAGAAACTTTCTTTGCAAAGCGCAACAAACCAATGTTAGAATCTAACGTGCAACAAGCAGCAATGCCAAAGTCGTGCGAAGTACTAGCAAACGATGTTGGAACAGCTTCAGGAATGTGGTTTGAAAAGAACGGAAATATATTGGTGTCTATGCCAGGAGTTCCTTATGAAATGAAGTTTTTAATGCAAGAACGCGTGTTGCCGAAGGTGAAGCAACGTTTTAAACTTAGCGAAATGTATCATCAAACATTGATGACGAGTGGGATAGGAGAATCTTTTTTAGCTCAAAAAATTGAAGATTGGGAGAATGAAGTTAGGGCAGAAGGCTTTGGTTTGGCATATTTACCTTCTTTAGGAGGTGTGAAATTACGCTTAACTTCTGTCAATGGAGAAAAAGACAAAAGTAAAATTGACGCCTATTTCAAACGCTTAGAAAAAGCCTTGCCTTATTATGTTTATGGTAGAAACGAAATTAAACTTCAAGAAAAAATTGGAGATATTTTAAAAGCGAGAAAGCAAACACTATCTGCTGTTGAGAGTTGTACAGGAGGAGCTTTAAGTGCTAGAATTGTATCTGTTTCTGGAAGTTCTTCTTATTACATGGGCAGTTTTGTAAGTTACACAAACCGATTGAAAAAAGAACTTGTTAATGTTCGGGCAGAAACACTCTCAGAATTTGGTGCTGTTAGCGAAGAAACAGTGATTGAAATGGCTGTTGGAGGTAGAGAAAAGTTAGAAACAGACTACTGTATTTCTATTTCAGGGGTAGCCGGACCAGATGGAGGAACAGATTTAAAACCAGTTGGAACAGTTTGGTTAGCAATTGCACATGAAAATGGAGTAGAGACAAAGAAATTGAATCTAGGAAACTCGCGAATTAATAATATTGAGTTAACAATTAACTATAGCTTGCATTTTTTCAAAAATCTATTGGAAAATAACTTGGAGTTAGCAGAATAAAATTGCTACCTTTGCGCTCCTTCGTAAATTCATATTTGTTGGATGCTCGGCAAATCTGTAGAAGAAATAGTATCGTTTGTGGTATCATTTACAAACTGTATTAC
>JBMYYC010000030.1:0-25181 GCA_049609045.1 Lishizhenia sp.
GAATTCTAGTTAACTCTCCAAAAGTTGCAACTTACGATTTACAGCCTGAGATGAGTGCTCCGGAACTTACAGAGAAAATTGTTGACGAAATAAAAGAGAATCAACCAGATTTTTTCTGTTTAAATTTTGCTAACCCAGATATGGTAGGGCATACCGGTGTTTATACCGCAATTCAGAAAGCAGTTGAAACAGTAGATGTCGGATTATCTAAGATTTTAGAAGCAGGTAAAAACCAAGGATATTCATTTATCATCATTGCCGATCATGGAAATGCCGATTTTGCATTAAATACAGACGGATCTCCAAATACAGCACATTCATTAAATCCAGTACCAATAGTTCTTTTAGATAGTGAATACAAAGCTATAAATAATGGAAAGTTAGCAGACATTGCACCAACTGTACTCAGCCTGTTAAATATTACACCTCCATCGGAGATGAACGGCAGAAGTCTTATTTAATAAAGGGATATAAAAAAAGAGCTACATTTATTGTAGCTCTTTTGATTTGTGGTAAGTTAATTACGAATCAAATGAACAAAACCTTGCTCTACGATTTGTTCCCCTTGAAATCCTTTAATGGTAAATGTGTAGAAATATACACCATCTATACATGGCTCACCAGAATTTTTATTGTTTCCATTCCAAACTGCATTAGCAGGATCTCCGTTACTTTCAAACACAATATTCCCCCAGCGGTTTGTTATAATCATGTCTAAACTTTCTGCATTCTCAGGACTTACTTTAAATACATCGTTGCTTCCTTCTGAGCTTCCAGGCGTAAATACATTTGGAAGTTGGTAATTTAAGGGTAAGAAAGGTGTAACAAATATTGTTTGATAAGCTGTATCAGAACAAGCACCTTCGTTTACAATCAATTCTACTGTGTATACTTCTTGTGTTTCATCATAAGTACTGTTTTGATCAGAAAGATTGTTTACCGTATTTGAAGTTCCATTTCCGAAATTCCAAATATAAGCATCAGCATTAGGAGTACTATTGTTGGTAAATGTTACATACAAAGGAGCGTAACCTTGTGTTGGGTTAGCTGTAAAACTAGCTGTAGGAGGATTCTCCATGGCAAGAAAAATACTATCTGAAGTAGTACAAATATCATCTGTAACAGAGAAATAATACCAACCAGGAACAAGGTTATTCCAAGCAGAAGCATCTATACTGAATGGACTGTTGCTGCCTGGTCCTGTCCAGTTAAAATCGGGCTGACCAGTATTTCCACTAATAATACCATAAACTAAGCCGTCTTGTAATCCGCAGGATGCCGTATCGGCTACCATTTCATCAATACTTAAGGTTTGATTTACAGTAATTGTTGCTGTATCTACATAGTCAAATCCACAGGCATCTGTAGATATTACAAGGTAATCTTGTGGTCCGTCATTTAAACCCGCTAAATTTACTAAATCACCTGTCGTAATATAAATAGAGTCGGGCAGTGAGTACCAATCGTATTGATAGGGTCCAAACCCCCCGCTTGTACTTACATTAATAGGTACTGAATTTGTTGCACAGAGTATGGTTGTATCTAAAGCTGTTACTTCAGAAAATGGTTCATCTAGTATGTAGGTAAACCCTTGTGTTTGTATGGTGTCTCCACAAATTGTTACTGTAAATGCCGAAATTGTTAAAAGTTCTGGCCCTTCCATCAAACCGTCATCAATCGGAGATAGAAGTAAAACAATAGAATCTTGTCCAGGTAAAAAGACAACAGAATCTCCATTGGTTACACTAGGATAATCTACACCGTCTATAGCGTCTCCACCCGTTGTAAAAAAGATAGTCAATGAATCTGTAGCTTGGTTTTCTGGTCTAGAAAAAATAACTTGACCATCTGTACAACCTTCTATAAGTATAGTATCGTTTTGAGTTGTTGCAATAGAAATGTCAACTGCGTTGGTTTTAAAAGAATTTGCTTCTAAGAATACGCCTGAATCGAGTCCTGTATCAACAATATTAGCCACACCAAGTTTAATGTGGTAGGTTTGTCCACAGATTAAACTAGCATTAGCTGTTAGTCCTATAGTTCCACCATTATAGGGATAACCGGTGAGTGAACTAAAGCTTTCTGTGTAATAAATTACATTTGACAGCCAATTTGGATCAGCTGCAGCACAATTGGCTGCAGTACCAGCACCTCCAGGTATTCCTGAATTAACGGTATTAATTTGTACTGGAGTGTTTCCACCTGGGATTAACGCGATGTTTTCTGCATTATATTGGTATGGACCGTTAAAACCAGGTCCGGAAATAAAGAACCCAAATACATCATTAAAATTTGAGCAAGTGTACGTACCGTATTCTACACTCGCAAAATGATAATTGAAAGAAAGGGTATCTCCTGTTGCAATAAAATCAAATTCTAATACAGCTCCATTTGTTGCATTATTAGAAGCTAGAGACTGCACGTCTTGATCTGATACAGCAGCTCCAGATTGTGTAGTAAGATACACTCCACTAGGAAACTCAAACACTCCAGGCGGTGTACTAAATTCAAGCGCCGAAGGATTTGTGAAGGTTGCATTGGCTGCTGCACCATTAAAGGTAACATTAAATGCATTAATTCCTTGTCCAATTAATACTTGTTGTACAAGTTCTTCAGGTGTTAGCGTATTAGTAGTTGTAATTTGGCTTAGTGTTGTAAATCCTAAAAAGGATAAAAGGATGGAAAGTATGTGTTTCATTTTATCATATTAAATCTATAACAAAACGAAAATTAGTTAAAATGAGTTGCTTTAAGTAAGAAATAGATTAAAAGTATTAAAAAAAATACTTGTTGAATTAGATTCCTAATACTATCCATTAGAAATTTATAACTTTGTATAAAAAGACAATACGCATGAATAACACGCAAGATTATATAAATAACAACAAAGAAAAGTTTCTAAAAGAAATTATTGAATTACTTAAAATTCCTTCGGTTTCGGCAGATCCAGCTTTCAAAAAAGAAGTGCTAAGAACAGCTGATTTTATTGCCGAAGAATTAAAGGCTTGTGGAGCAGATAATATTGAAATTTGTCAAACAGCGGGTTATCCAATTGTTTACGGAGAAAAAATTATCGACGATAAATTACCTACGGTATTGGTTTATGGTCACTATGATGTTCAGCCTGCAGATCCTTTGGAGCTTTGGGATTCTCCTGCGTTTGAACCGGTAATTAAAAAAACTGAGATTCATCCAGAAGGTGCAATTTTTGCTAGAGGAGCTTGTGATGATAAAGGGCAAATGTTTATGCATATCAAAGCTTTCGAAGCGATGATGAAAGCCAACGAATTACCTTGTAATGTCAAGTTTATGATAGAAGGTGAAGAGGAAGTTGGTTCAGAAAATTTAGGTGTTTTCATAAAAGAGAATAAAGAAAAATTAGCTGCAGATATTATTTTGGTTTCTGATACGGGTATTTTAGCAAATGATGTTCCTTCAATTACAACTGGTCTAAGAGGTTTAAGTTATGTAGAAGTTGAAGTAACCGGACCTAACAGAGATTTACACTCAGGATTATATGGTGGTTGTGTTGCAAATCCAATTAATATTTTAGCGGATATGATTGCTTCTTTAACGGATGAAAATAATCACATTACAATACCAGGTTTTTATGATAACGTAGAAGAGCTATCAAAAGAAGAAAGAGCAGAAATGGCCAAAGCACCGCATAGCGAAGAAGCGTATAAAAAAGCATTGAACATTGCAGATGTGCATGGAGAAAAAGGATATTCTACGCCAGAAAGAGGTTCTATCAGACCTACTTTAGATGTGAATGGAATTTGGGGTGGTTATACAGGAGAAGGTGCTAAAACCGTAATAGCGTCTAAGGCATTTGCTAAAATTTCTATGCGATTAGTTCCTAATCAAGGTCCTGATGAAATCACAGAGAAATTCAAATCCCACTTTGAATCCATAGCACCAGCTGGAGTTACTGTTAAGGTGAAACCTCATCATGGTGGAGAGCCTGCGGTTACTCCTATAGATTCTGTAGGGTATAAAAGCGCTAGTTTAGCAATGGAAAAAACATACGGAAAAAAACCAGTTCCAGTGCGTTCAGGTGGAAGTATTCCTATTGTTTCTCTGTTTGAGAAAGAACTAGGTTTAAAAACGGTACTCATGGGATTTGGTTTAAATAGTGATGCAATTCATTCACCAAACGAACATTACGGTTTGTTTAATTATTACAAGGGAATTGAAACTATACCGTATTTTTACAAGTATTTTACAGAATTATCGAAAGGATAAAATAAATTAAGGTTGGTAGTTTTACCGACCTTTTTACTACTTAATTACTATGAAAAATATCCGATTACTTTTCTTGCTTTGTTTAGGTGTTCTGCTCACTGGGTGCATTGAATACGATGATGTGGAATTCGAAGGAGTGAGTAACTTTAAAATGGGCAGCTTCAAAGAAGGAAAACTGACCTTTGATCTCGATGCAAAATTGTTTAATCCAAATGGTTATGCTATAACAGTAAAACCATCTGAAGTAGATGTGTTTATTGAAGATGATTATATCGGGATTGCAAGACTATTGGAGAAAGTTAAAATGAAAAAAAAGACATCAGAAAGTTATTTTATTCCTCTAGAGCTTACCTTAGAAAAAGGTGCAATGTTAAAACTGATGAGGTATGCACTGAAAAAAGAGATTAATGTTACCATTAAAGGAAAAGTGAAAGGATCGGTTTTTGGTTTATCTAAAAAGATAAGTATTAACCAAAAGAAAACGATTAGCACAAAAGATTTTAAGCTTTGACATACAACTTTGAACTATTAAAGGAAGGAGATTTTTCGCTCTTATTGCAAGAATCAGGCATTGTTACTTTCAATGATGCTTGTAGGTTTATTGGAGATATTCGTTACGGTAGAATCTCCAATTCAAGAGATGTTTCGTTGGTTTTTCATGAAAGACAAGGAACATGTAGCTCTAAGCATGCATTTCTCAAAAAAGTTGCTGAGGAACAGGGCGCAAAAGAGGTAGAATTGACGTTGGCTTTGTTTAAAATGGGAGCACAATCACATCCTGAATTAGCAGAGATATTCAAAAAACATGAATTGGATTATATACCAGAAGCACATGTGTATTTAAAGATTAATGGCAAAGTTTTCGACTTTACAACGAAAAATAAGTTAAACTGTGAACCTTATTTAATACAAGAAGAGAGCGTTACTATCGATTTTGTTTTGTCTGAAAAGTCAGATTATCACAAAAATTTTATAAAAAAGTGGAACAAAACACCTTTGAGTAACGATGCGGTATGGAAAATAAGAGAAGCATGTATACAGCAATTATCAAACGGATAAATTAAACCTTTCTTATTCTAAATTTTAAAGCTAAGTTTAAGACAACTGGAACCGAATTATTATTTTTACAAAACATTAAATTAAAGCAAATATGAGCAATAATGCAGTAGACCAAGGACATGTTAATTACACAGTAAACGACAAAGGAATTGCAACCATAGAATTTGGGCATCCGTTGAGTAATTCATTGCCAGGTAAAATCCTGAATAAATTAGCAAATACGATCTCAGAAATAGGAGCGAACGATACAGTAAAAGTAATTGTTTTAAAATCATCTGGTGAGCGTGCTTTTTGCGCCGGAGCTAGTTTTGATGAATTGATTTCGATTCAAGATTTAGAAACAGGTAAAGTCTTTTTCTCAGGATTTGCGAATGTTATAAACGCATGCAGAAAATGTCCGAAGTTAATCATTGGACGCGTACAAGGGAAAGCTGTTGGAGGTGGAGTAGGTGTTGCTTCTGCAGTGGATTATTGCTATGCAACGAAACATGCAGCCGTGAAATTGTCAGAACTTGCCGTAGGTATAGGTCCGTTTGTTGTAGGTCCGGCCGTAGAAAGAAAAATTGGAACTTCAGCAATGAGTCAACTCGCAATTAACGCTACCGAATGGAGGAGCGCAGATTGGGCAAGAGAAAAAGGTTTATATGCAGATATTTTTGATTCTGTAGAAGAGATGGATACTGAAATTGATAAACTCGCAAAGACATTATCTAATTCAAACCCTGAGGCAATGTCAATGTTAAAAGAAATATTTTGGCAAGGAACAGAGCATTGGGATGAATTATTGGCCGAAAGAGCAGCAAAAAGTGGTAAACTTGTTTTGTCTGATTTTACGGTAAATGCAATTAATTCGTTTAAGAAAAAATAAAAAATGAATCAAATTTAAGGACACTCCAAAAAGGTGTCCTTTTTTTGTGCCTTGATTTTTTGAATCGTAATTTAGGTTGAACCAAAACAGCACTAAGTTGTTCCAATAGTATAAAAAAGAAATATGTATCAACTTATAAAAAAGCAATTTGTAAAAACGGATCTTCAGACTTGCTGGGATTTTTTTTCATCTCCAAGAAATTTGAAAGAGATAACACCAGATTATATGGGTTTCCATGTTTTAACTGAGATACCAGATAAAATGTATGAAGGCTTAATGATAGAGTATAAAGTTACACCTTTGCTTAATATTCCTATGAACTGGATTACAGAAATTAAATACGTTCACGACAAAGAGTTTTTTGTAGATGAACAGCGTAAGGGTCCATATAAAATATGGCATCATGAGCATCATTTTAAAGCTGTTGATGGAGGTGTGGAAATGACAGATATTGTCTCTTACGAAATACCTTTTGGTTTTTTGGGTAGACTAATGCATCCAATTGTTGTAAAAAAGAAGCTAGAAGAAATATTTGATTATCGTTTTAAACGCGTTGATGAAATTTTCAATAATAAATAGCCGAATTATAGTTTTAGGAAAAGACGCTTAAAATTAAGCGTCTTTTTTTCTTCAATTTTTATCAAAGAAATTTACTAATTCTATCAAATTTTCAAAATAGAAATTGGCTAACTTCAATTTTGGATTTATAGAATGTGATTTTTCAGGAATAACTGCAACACGCATTTTGGCGCTTAAACCAGCAATCATACCATTATAAGAATCTTCAATAACTAAACAATTTTCTGGTTTTTCACCAAGAGCCATAGCTGTTTTTAAATAAACCTCTGGGTGTGGTTTTCCGTATTCGAGATGTTCAGCACTTTGTGTAAAATCAAAATAATCAGAAATTTGCAAGCTAGTTAGTACACTATCCAGCAGTACAGTGTAAGAAGAAGTTGCTAATCCAATTTTCACACCTTTATTTTCGAAATAGTTTAATGCTTTTTCAACACCTAATAATGCTCTGCCTTCCGTTTTTATTAACCGTACCATTTCATCCATAATCGCTGTAACAATTGACGGTGTTGTTTCTGTGCAATTCGGAAATTGTTCTTTCCAATAGCTTACAACGTCATCAATTCTTAAACCAACGGTATTTTCCATTTCTTTTTCAGAAACGCTTATTCCTACTTTTTCAAAAACTTTATGCTCGGCAACTTTCCAAAGAGGTTCAGAGTCAATTAATACACCGTCCATATCAAAAAGGACTGCTTTTATGTTATTTTTCATATTTCAAAGTATATAAACTCGCTTTAGAGATTGGGTTGCTTTCATGGGTGAGATAGATTCCATTTTGAGAAACGGCTATAGCTTCCCATTGATTATAAAATTGGAGAGGAACAGTACGTTTCCAAATTAGCTTTTCATTTGATATTGTATAAACATAAATTTTAGAGTAGGTTAGCACAAAAAGTTCTTCTTCAAATATGGTGGCAGCTGTGATCGATTCTTCCATCCAATTTGTATTTGGAAAAAACAATGAAGTTTCTTGTTTAATTTTTTCTTTTTCAAAATCGATACTATAACACAAGCTAACTCCATTGAAGGGAACGGTTCTGTTTTTTGTGAAAATCCAAAGTTTATCGTTATAGAAGACTAGAGATTCTGCATCAAAATAGAGTTCGCTCTTATTTGGAGGGAAATCTTTTTGATTGGGATAATCGAATTTAAATTTTTTAGATTTTATTTTACTTTCAGAAAGCACCTTTTCGAGTTCTACCTTTAGAATTTTTAAATTTTCACGTTTATTATCATTGTTTCCAATGTCGGCTATATATACATTCCCTTTATTGTCTAAGCAAAGATCTTCCCAGTCGACATTCTTTTCGTCTTCAATTTCACAAGTATGAATAAGTACTCCTTTTTTATTTAGAACAAATATTTCAGATTTATTTCCGCCGTCGTTTATTGTAAGAAAATTTCCATTTTTAAGCACTACTAATCCTGAGCTTTCTTTAATTTTTGGGTTTAATGGTTGAATTAATTTTTGACTATAAGTAGTACAAGAAAAAAGTAGTAAAATACCTGTAATGTAAAATCTGTAATGCGCCATGGTTTAAAATTAATATTTAAATAATAAAGCATGTCTAACAGAGATTTATTAATTGTTAACTTCGTAAAAAAGTTATAAAATGTTGTCTCCAGGTTCTAAAGGTTGGATTAGAAAATATTTTCAGTTGATTGAAGACGGTATAATTACTATTGATTCAATTATACCTGAAGGAATGGATGAAAAACGATTTATCCATCTTGAGATGAGTAAATCAGGATTACTCTTTGGCTATCCGCACGATAGGATTTTTTCAAATCACATAGAATCTGATAGTTGGACAAACGAAGAAAACTTAAAAGTAGTTTTGTTTGAGAGTTTGCTTCATGTGTTTAATTTGAAGAATGGATTTTTTGATCAAGGTAAATTCATTAAAATAATTTCTGAATTTTACGAAGAGCACAATGCGAAGTCTGTATTAAACGTTACGCGTATTTTTTTCAAAGATTCTTTAGAAGAAAGTATCGAAAAAGTAATTGCTAAAAGGATAGATATTAAAAAGAATTTAGATAATAAGGCTTGGATCAATTATTTAAGTAACAGTTTAATTTATCTTGATGTTATTTTGTTTTATAATTTTTTAAGGTCTAACAAAGAAACCATCACAAATAATTATCAGAATAGAGCAATTACTGTTCTGCAATCTATTACACTGGCAGCACATTCAGACGGAGAAATAGATAAAAAGGAAAAAATGCTTTTCAATGTTTTTTTGGCATCAGCTAATTTGCCTGAAGAGGAGAGAACGAAGCTAGAAAAATCATTTAAAAAGAATACGCTATCTCTAAACGATTTAGATATCAATTTAGCTGGAGACTGGTTGTTTAAGCAATATATAGTGAGTTTATGTGCACTAACTATTTTTGCAGATAATGAAGCGTTAGATCAAGAGATTAATTTTCTGTATGAATTATGTAATTACTTTGAAATTGAGGTCAAAGATTTGCATGAAAATATAGCTATGATTGAACGTTTTGTGCTAGAAAACCAAGGAGAACTAGTTTTCTTACAGAATAACTCGGGTTACGACAAACTCTATTCAAACCTTTCTAAAAGGTGGGTAAAAGTATTGGGTAGAAATAAAGATAAATTAGTGCAAGAATTGACTCAAAGCAAAGAACTACTTTTGCTTATTGCTAAATCTAGAAAAGAAGAACTAACAGCCGAAGAAAAAGTTAAAGTAAAAACACAATTCCTAGATATTATTAAATCTATGCCCGCGCTTGCTATTTTTATGCTTCCTGGAGGAGCCTTATTGCTTCCTTTGGTGTTAAAAATTATTCCAGATTTGGTTCCTTCAGCTTTTAAAGAGAATGATATTCCAGATAAGTCTTAGATACCGAATTTAAATTTCATTTTGTAAAGGTCTAACGCTTTTTATGGATAGCGATAGATAGTCAAAAACTTTTTTAGAAACGCCGTCAAGATCTGAACTAAAAATATAGTTAACACTATCAATACTTACTAATCGGTAACAATGATAAGAGCTGTGATCTAAACCTATATTGTCTGAGGTATTTTTTAATCCATTAGGAATTAGTTTTTTTCTGTAGGAAATATAGTTTGTGGTAGAATCTAAGATGGTTATATCGAAAAACGTTTTACCTTTTGATAGACTTAGTCCAATTTCATTCAAGATATTTTCATTTCCCCAATCTTCAATTTTTATTATAAATTCACTGCCTGAAGAAATTGTCCACTTATAATCACCTGGTTCGTGAATTACTTTAGGAATTATTGATGATTGTATAGGAGCAAATTCATTAGGAATTTGTATTTCGGCTTTAATTTCAAAAGAGGTAAGGTTAAGAGGTTCAAATTCTTCCTCAAATAACTCAGTAAAATAATCTCGATCTACTTTAACAACCTCTTCTACTTTTATTTCAGAATTATTGCACGAAACTAAGTTTAGTAGTAGTATAAACAGAGCAATTTGCTGAATTGAATTCTTCATTGTAGTATTTCATTGGTCTGTTGACACAAAAACAAATATATAGTTTCTGCTTTGACCATACAATAGCGAGAAGCATAATTTCAGAAAAACAATTCAATTTAGAACAATTCTTACTTTTGGATGTTTATAGAAGTCATGGGATTGTATAAGATAAAAGATATTGAAACTTTAACAGGTATTAAAGCGCATACAATTAGAATTTGGGAAAAGCGTTATGATATTTTAACGCCAGAGAGAACGGAGTCTAAAATTAGACTGTACTCAGATGATGATTTGGTATCTCTTTTGAACATTGCGATGCTCAACAAGAACGGTTGGAAAATTTCAAATATTGCAAAGCTTTCTGTCCGGGAAATTGAAAGCGCCGTTGAGTCTTTAAGCAAATTCGAGGATGTAGATGATTCTTTTGAAAAATTAATCTTGTCCTTGGTGAATATGGATGAAGTTGTTTTCAGGAATACAATCAAAACGCTCATCAAAAGATTTGGTTTAGTAGAAGCCTTTAATGAATATGTTTTCCAGTTTTTAGAACGAATTGGTGTAATGTGGTTGGTGGGTTCTATCAATCCTGCACAAGAGCATTTTATTTCTCATCTGATAAAACAAATTTTAATAGCCGAAACGGATCAATTGCCCTTCCCAACTGCAGATAGTAAAAAGTATTTACTCTTTTTGCCAGAGCATGAACAACATGAGATTAGTTTACTTCTCTATAATTATAAATTGAGATATGAAGGAAATGCTACAATTTATTTAGGTCAAAACACTCCGCTTGCAGGAGTTCAAGCATATCTTGAGAAGAACAAAGTAGACGGCGTGGTGGTTTCCTTCATAGGCGCGTGTACAATAGATATGGTGCATGATATTTACGCTGCGATTACAAAGCTTACAAATGCAAAAGTTTATTTTGCAGGTAGGCAATACGACGAATTTTCTACTAAATTACCAAGCGAAATATACACGATTCAGCAACTGGTAGATTAATTGTCTACCACTTTTTAATATAAACGTAGATCTTTATTTAAGGTGCTCAATTTTTTTTGAGCACCTTTTTTTATGCCCTACTTTTTCTATACACTTACTAAATACTGGGTTTTATGATTACCTGGGTAATTATTTAATAATGTTTAACGTTTTTTAATTTTGTTTAAACAAAATATTTGTTTAAGTTTGAAGTCAAATAATTAAACAAAACAAAATGTCAACATTAGAATTTAACAAAACCTTGATTGGTTTAGAGACGTATTTAAAGGCATTTGCTATGAGCTTTACTCGAGACGAAGAGGATGCCAAAGATTTAACACAAGAAACTATACTCAAAGCAATGAGTAATAGAGATTATTATACACCGCAAACAAATTTTAAAGCATGGGTTTTTACTATAATGAGAAATTTGTTTATCAATCAATACAGACGAAAAGTTAAGTCGGGAACTATATTTGATAACAGTAAAGAGTTATATTTACTAACAAACTCTACTGAAAATAGAGATACGCCATACAATTACATGGCAAGTAATGAGGTAAACAAGCAGTTAGATAAATTAGCTGAGGAGTACAGAGAACCGTTCGAGATGCATTTTCTTGGTTTTAAATACAAAGAAATTGCCGATAAACTAAATATTCCGATAGGAACCGTAAAGAGTCGTATATTCATAGCGAGAAAAAAATTAATGGATTTATTGCCCGATTACCAATATGGAAATAACTAATGAGTAAAAAAATTATAATTGTAGGTTCTGGAATTTCAAGTTTATCTTGCGCCAGTTATCTAGCCAAAGAAGGACATGACGTTAAGATTCTAGAAAAAAATCCTACGATTGGGGGTAGAGCCAGAAAATTCGATGTTGACGGTTTTGTTTTCGATATGGGTCCGAGTTGGTATTGGATGCCAGATGTTTTTGAACAGTTCTATGCCGACTTTAATCATAAGGTTGAAGATTTTTACGAGTTAAAACGATTAGATCCTAGCTATCAAGTAATTTGGAAAGATGGATCTAAAGATCCTATACCTGCAGATTTGGATGAGTTTAAAGCTTGGTTTGAATCTCTTGAGAAAGGAAGTGCAAAAAAATTAGATAAATTTTTAGAAGAAGCAGCATATAAATATAATGTTGGGATGAACGATTTGGTGCAAAAGCCAAGTTTAAAATATACAGAGTTTGCGGATGTGCGTATCCTAACAGGAATGTTTAAAATGCATTTATTTAGTTCATTCTCGAAATACATCAGAAAATATTTTTCGCATCCTAAAATTATTGAGTTACTAGAATTTCCGGTTCTATTTTTAGGTGCAATGCCAAAAGATACGCCAGCACTTTATTCATTGATGAATTATGCAGATATATCTTTAGGTACTTGGTATCCAATGGGTGGAATGCACAAGATTATTGAAGCTTTTTCTAGTATAGCATACGAACAAGGCGTAAGTATTGAAACGGAAGCAGAGGTTACTGGTTTCAAATACGAAGGAAACAAAGTTGTTGCTGTTGAATGTAAAGACGGACGTGTTTTTGAAGCAGATCAGGTTGTTTCAGGCGCAGATTATGCGCATACAGAATTCGATATTTTGAAAGAAAATGCAAATTATTCTGAAAAATATTGGGACGATAGGGTAATGGCTCCTTCATCTTTACTGTTCTATTTAGGAGTAGATAAGAAAATTGATAATTTAGAACACCACAATTTATTTTTCGATGAAGATTTCAACCAACATGCAGTTGAAATATACAAAGATGCAAAATGGCCAAGTGCTCCTCTTTTTTATGCATGTTGCCCAAGTAAAACAGACAGTAGTGTTGCTCCAGAAGGTAAAGAGAATTTATTCTTGTTGGTTCCACTAGCTCCAGATTTACAAGATGACGAAGAGAAAAGAGAACGCTATTACCATTCTATCATGGATAGGTTGGAAAAACACACAGGACAGAATATCAAAGAACATGTGATATACAAACGTAGTTTCTGTGTAGATGATTTTAAAAAAGATTATCATGCTTTTAAAGGAAATGCCTACGGTTTAGCCAATACTTTAAAACAAACTGCAGTATTTAAACCAAGGCTAAAGAACAAAAAGATAAAAAATATGTTCTACACAGGTCAGCTTACTGTGCCTGGTCCGGGAGTTCCGCCAAGTATAGTTTCTGGAAAAGTAGTTGCCAAAGAGGTAATCAAGGCAATTAAGTAATAACTTAAATCACCATTATGAAGTCAATATTTGATCATTTATCTTCCGACATTAGTGAGATTACTACAAAAAGATACAGTACAAGTTTTTCATTAGGAATTAAATTTTTAGCGAAAGATCTTCAGAAACCGATCTATAATATTTATGGTTTTGTGCGCTTCGCAGACGAGATTGTTGACTCATTCCATGGTTTCGAAAAAGAAGTTCTTTTACAAGAGTTTAAAGAAGATACGCACAAAGCAATTGAAAGAGGGATTTCACTCAACCCAATATTAAATTCTTTTCAAGAAACAGTAAATAAATACGCAATTCCAGTTCATTTAATTGATACTTTTTTACACAGTATGGAAATGGATTTGACAAAAGAGTTTTACAATCAAGAAAAATACGAGCAGTACATTTTAGGTTCTGCAGAAGTAGTTGGTTTGATGTGCCTAAAAGTATTTGTTAGAGGTGATGAGAGCGAATATGAAAGGTTAACATCTTCTGCTATGAAATTAGGCTCTGCATTTCAAAAAATTAATTTCTTAAGAGATTTAAAAGCAGATTTTCACGATTTAGGAAGAACGTATTACCCAGGTGTTGACTTAAAACAGTTTAACGACGTGATCAAAAAAGAAATTGAAGCAGATATAGAAAAAGATTTCGCTGCAGGTTATCAAGGTATTCTTGAGTTACCTAAAAATGCAAGATTTGGAACGTATATGGCTTACATTTATTATTACAAATTATTCAAAAAGATCAAAGAAACGCCTGCTCAAATTGTCTTAAACCAACGAATTAGAATTCCTGATGGAAGAAAGTATAGTTTGTTTCTTTCATCTTACGTGCGTCATAGTTTAAATAGAGTGTAATATGGAGTTTGTCGTTTTAGTAGACGAAAATGACCAGCAAATTGGTAAAATGGAAAAACTTGAAGCGCATCAAAAAGGATTGCTTCATAGGGCATTTTCTGTATTAATCTTTAATGATAAAGGAGAAATGCTTATCCATCAAAGGGCTGCGGATAAATATCATTGCGGAGGTTTGTGGACAAACGCTTGCTGTAGTCATCCAAGAGAAAATGAGAAAATTACAGATGCCGCCGAAAGACGTTTAGAGGAAGAAATGGGATTTTCAGTAAAAACATTTCCAATGAATCACTTTATTTATAAGGCAGATTTCGAAAACGGCTTAATTGAACATGAATTTGATCATATACTCACGGGTATTTATAATCAAATTCCAACGCCAAACCCAGATGAGGTTATGGATTGTAAGTACATGCCTTTGGCAGATTTAGAAAAGGATATTAAAATGTTTCCAGAAAAGTATACACCTTGGTTTAAAATAATAATACAAGAACATTTACAAAATATTACAATAAAGAACACATGAAAATTACAGCTTGTAGAAGAGAAACGTTTAACTCAGCGCATAGATTAAATAACCCAGATTGGAGCGCAGAAAAAAACCTAGCGGTATTTGATAAGTGCAATTCTCCAAATTATCACGGTCATAATTATGTGCTAGAAACTTATGTGACTGGAGATATTGATCCGGATACTGGCTATTTAATGGATTTGAAAATATTAAAAGACATTATCAAAGAGGAGGTTACGGATAAGTTTGACCATAAAAACCTGAATTTAGATGTAGAGGAGTTTAAAAATTTAAATCCCACAGCAGAAAATATTGCAGTTGTTTGTTATGAGTTGTTAAGAAAGAAACTAGATAAAAAGCTAGGACTTAGAATTCGTTTATTTGAAACGGAAAAAAATTGGGTAGAATACGGAGAAAAAAGCTAAACATCTTTACGCAAATCCTGTTTATAGAATATGGAAGAAAAATCATTTTCACGTCAAGAAATTGAAGCCTTAGAGAATAGATACAGAGCGCAGTTGATTAATTCGCTTTCCGGAGCCAAAAGCGCCAATTTAATTGGAACACAAAATAAAGAGCAGCAAACGAATTTAGCAATAATTAGTTCTGTTGTTCACTTGGGTTCTAACCCTGCTTTATTCGGATTTATTCAACGTCCGACTACAGTAGAAAGACATACGTTTGAAAATATTGTAGAAACGGAATATTACACAATAAACCAGATTCACAAAGATATTTATAGAGCTGCTCATCAATCCAGTGCACGTTACGAAAGAAACGAGTCTGAATTTGAAAAAGTAGGTTTGTCGGAAGAATATAAGTCTGATTTTTTCGCACCTTTTGTTAAAGAATCACACATTAAATTAGGCTTGAAGCTTGAAGAAATTGTTGATTTAAAAATCAATGGTACAAAACTAGTAATTGGCAGTGTGCAACAATTGTATATTCCTGAAAATGCTCTAGCGCCTGACGGATTTGTTAATCTTGCAGCAACGGATGCTTTAGCAATTACTGGGTTAGATACGTATAATTCTTTAACTGTATTGGAAAGATTGAGTTACGCTAAGCCAGATTTACCTTTAACAAATATAGAGATATGAATGTATCTATCTTTTGGCACCGTCGAGATTTAAGGATTAATGACAATGCAGGACTGTACAAAGCGTTGAGAGAAAATCATAAAGTACAGCCTATATTTATTTTTGATAAAAATATACTCGATAAGCTTCCAGAAAACGACCAGCGTGTTCTTTTTATTTACACTGAAATTAAGAGATTAAGAGAAGCATATACAGAATTTGGTGTAGATTTAAAAGTGTATTACGGTAGTCCAGAAGAGGTTTTTTCAGCGTTAATCGACAATCCAAAACATACAGTCAAAAGTGTTTTTACAAATAGAGATTATGAGCCGTATGCCAAGCAGCGCGACCTTAAAATTTTTGAGCTATTAAAAAGTAAGAATATTGAATTTTTAGGTGCAAAAGACCATGTGATTTTCGAAAAAGACGAAGTTTTAAAAGACGATGGAACACCTTATCGTGTATTTACACCTTACTCTAGAAAGTGGAAAGCGAAGCTCAATGCCTATTACATAAAAAAGTATCCGATAGAAAAATACCTTTCAAATTTTAATACTTCAACAGAGTTTTCACCGCTTATTCAACTATCAGAAATGGGGTTTAAAAGTGAAAATGTACACGCTTTTCCGGAAAAAGAAATACCAATTTCCATTGTTAAGAAGTACAACGAAACAAGAGATTTTCCTGCAAAAAAAGGAACTTCAAGATTAAGTCTTCACCTGCGTTTTGGAACAATTTCTGTGCGCGAGCTTGTACAGACTACCAAAGGTTTGAATGAAACGTATTTAAATGAAATTATTTGGAGAGATTTTTATCAAATGATCCTTCATCACTTTCCGCATAGTGCGCAGAATTCTTTTAGATCAGAATACGATCAGATTCCTTGGGTAAATAACGAAGAACATTTCGAGGCCTGGAAAATTGGAAAAACAGGTTATCCTATGGTTGATGCTGGTATGAGAGAATTGAATCAAACTGGATTTATGCACAACAGAGTTAGAATGATTGTAGCATCTTTCTTAACAAAACACTTATTAATAGACTGGAGATGGGGAGAAGCTTATTTCGCTGAAAAATTGCTCGATTTTGAACTTGCTAGTAATGTAGGAGGTTGGCAATGGGCAGCTTCTAGTGGTGTAGATGCTCAACCTTATTTTAGAATATTTAATCCTGAAAGTCAACTCAAAAAGTTTGATAAAGAGGAACGATATATCAGAAAATGGGTTCCAGAATATGGAACGACAAAATACCCAACTCCAATTGTAGAACATAAGGCTGCAAGAGAAAAGGCAATTCGTATATTTAAGGAAACACTGAGTTAATTGTGTATTTTTGTAGAACGAGAAAACGCAAGTTAAGAATACTCAAACCAAATAACTATGGCTGTTAAAATAGGAGATAAAATTCCATCATTTAAGTTGAAAAATCAAAACGGAACGGATGTATACAGTTCTTCTTTAGTTGGAGATAAAAACTTAGTAATTTATTTCTATCCAAAAGATGATACGCCGGGGTGTACCAAAGAGTCTTGCTCTTTTAGAGATGCCTACGAAGACTTTTTAGAACTAGACGCAGAAGTTATTGGTATTAGTTCCGATGATGAAACATCACACAAGAAATTTGCTGAGAAACATAGATTACCATTCGATTTACTAGCAGATAGTAAAAAAACAGTTAGAAAAGCATTTGGTGTGCCTGGAAATTTATTTGGTTTGATACCTGGTAGAGTAACCTACATTATTGATAAAAGTGGAGTAGTGCGTTCTATTTTTAATTCACAAACAGATCCTGTTGGACATATATCTGAAGCTAAAAAAGTGCTTAAATCTTTAAAGTAAAGCATCTTTTGAAAATTTCTGAAGAAATAAAGTTAAAGCTCAAACTTTTACCCAATAAACCTGGAGTTTATCAGTATTTTGATAAAACAGGGAAGATTATTTACGTGGGTAAAGCCAAAAGTCTTATTAAACGAGTAAATTCTTACTTTGTAAAAAACCACGATACGGCAAAAACACGGGTGCTCGTTAAGAACATCGTGGATATAAAATACATCGTTGTGGATACAGAGTTAGATGCACTATTATTGGAGAATAACCTAATAAAAAAGTACCAGCCTCGCTACAATATTCAATTAAAAGATGATAAGACGTATCCCTGGATTTGTATAAAAAAAGAACCTTTCCCACGTATTTTTCCTACACGTCGAGTGATAAAAGATGGTTCAAAATACTTTGGGCCTTATCCTTCAGTTAAGGTGATGCATACGCTGCTTGGATTGATACGCGAATTATATCCATTAAGAACATGTAGTTTAGATCTACATCAAAATAAAATTGAAGAGAAAAAGTATAAAGTTTGTTTAGAATATCATATAGGTAAATGTAAAGCACCTTGTGTAGGAGAAGAAAGCCGCGAGAAGTACAACGATTATATTCTTCAAATTGAAAATATTGTAAAAGGTAATTTAACACCCGTTTTTTCTCTATTAAAGGATAGAATGGCAAATTTTGCAGAGAATTACCAGTTCGAAGATGCCCAACTTACAAAATCTAAGATTGAAACCTTAGAAAAGTACAAAGCAAAAAGTACTGTTGTTTCTCCTACTATAGATAGAGTAGATGTTATTACGCTGGTAGAAGACGATAAAAGTGCTTTTGTTAATTATTTAGTCATTAACAATGGTTCAATAATCCATGGTATGACTATCGAGGTTAAAAAGAAATTACAAGAGGAAAAATCAGATATTTTAGCTTTTGTTCTGTTGGATATGAGACAGCGTTTCCAAAGTAATTGTTCTGAGGTTCTTGTTGAAGAGCAGCTCGATATAAATATAGATGGAATATCTTTCTTTGCTCCGCAACGAGGTGATAAGAAATATTTGGTAGATTTATCTAAGAAAAACGCCACATTTTTTAGGCTTGAGAAATACAAGCAGATGAGTATTAAAAATCCTGAGCGTCATACAGAACGTATTCTAGAAGGAATTAAGAAAGATTTTAGACTTCAAGAATTGCCTGTGCATATGGAGTGTTTTGATAATTCAAATATTCAGGGTACGCATCCCGTTTCTGCATGTGTTGTGTTTAAAAATGCGAAACCGAGTAAAAAGGATTATCGACATTTTAATATAAAAACAGTAGTTGGTCCGGATGATTTTGCATCTATGACAGAAGCTGTTTACAGAAGATACAAACGTTTGTTGGATGAAAACGAGCCCTTGCCTCAATTGATTATTATTGATGGAGGTAAAGGTCAATTAAGTGCTTCTTTAGAAGCGTTAGAACGTTTAAATTTGAGAGGGAAAATTGCTATTGTTGGTATAGCTAAACGGCTGGAAGAAATATTTTTTCCGGGAGATAGTTTACCGCTATATCTTGATAAACGTTCTGAGAGTTTAAAGGTGATTCAGCATATGAGAAATGAAGCACACCGCTTTGGAATAACGCACCATAGAAACAGAAGAAGTAAGTCTGCATTGGTTTCAGAGCTTATTCAAATAGAAGGTATTGGCCCCAAAACTCAAGAGGATTTGATGCGATCATTTAAAACAATTTCAGCGATTAAAACGGCGAAAAAAGAAGCCTTAGAACAAGTTATTGGTTTTGCAAAGGCAAAGTTAATTTGGGACTATTTTCATTAGTCAATAGAAACCGAACAGTTTTTCTTAAATTGTTTAATGTCTAATAGAAAGTCAACATCCTGCTCTAGTTTATTCCCAATAACCAAAACGTTTGCGTCTTTTAGATCCATTAGGTTTTGAATGCACTGGATTCCTCCACCAACTATAATTGGCGCATCTACTTTCTGTTGAGTTTCTTTAATTAATATGGGTTTTATAGTGTTTTTTGCCCCAGAACCTGCGTCAAAAAATATCAGTTGTTTTCCCTGTAGTTTTCCTGCAATTGCAGTGTTCACAGCAATCTTTATCTGTGTTTCTGGAATGGGTGTTGTTTGACTAACATAGGCAACAGAACTTTTAGTTCCTCCATCAATCAAAATATAGGCGGTTGGTATTTTTTCAATATCTAAATTATTTACTTCTTGCGCACTATTTACATGATGACCAATAAGAAAGTCTGGATTTCTTCCAGAAATTAAGCTTAAATAAAGTAAAGCGTTTGCATTTTTAGACAATTGCTGAGGGTTTCCAGGAAAGAGTACAACAGGAATTTTACAATGCAATTTTAAGAAAGATACTACTGTTTCAACCTCTAATTGCGTTGCTGTACTTCCTCCTACAAAAAAGTAGTCAATTTCAGCAATAATTGCTTTTTTAACGAGTTCTGTAAGACTGTGTTCGTCAACTATTTTATCAGGATCAATAAGAACTGCTATTTGTCCTTTTTTTGAGTTGAATTGTTTAAGTATGCTAGTAGTAATCATTGGGCGCATAGATATTAAATGAAATTACAAAGTCTTTGTGCGTAATAATATTTAGGAAAACTTCCTTTTTATGATTTGTATTAAGTATAGTTCCTTTCCAATTGATTTCATCTATTTTTTGCAAATGTAGTTCCGTTGCAAAGATAATTTTTTTCCGCTTTGCCAGTTTATATAATGCTTCTTTGGCAGACCATACTTTTATCAGCTCCTCGGTAGACGAAGTGTTGAGAGTTTCGTGTTCATTTGAACTCAAAAATTTGTCTTTTATACGGTGTACTTTTTCTCTTATTGGCTCCAAGTCTAAACCAACAGCATGCTTTTCAGAAAATCCTATACCAACTACATTAGAAGCATGAGAAATAGAGATGTATTCTTTTTCGGATAGAAAGGGAGCGCCAATTTCTGAGTAGTTAATTGCGCGTTTTCCAAAAATTGTACTTCTTAAAATACGCGTGGCTACAAATTCTCTTTTCCTTTTTATATGAGAGAATTGTTCTAATCGTTCAATTTCGTTTGGCAATAATTTATGCAAGTGTTCCTCAATAGGAAAGTCGGCATAATACATCAAGTAAATTATGACCTCGTTTTTTTCTATTTTTTCGAATTGAAACACGTTACAATATAGTCTTATGTTAGTTTATTTAACTCAAGATACTTAAATATCTTTCAAGGCACTCAATTTCTACGTCTAATATAAAGTGATAAAAGGGCTCTTTATTTCCTGTTGTTTGCGTTTCTTCTAAAGCTTCATAGTATCGCATTCTCGATTCAAAATCTCCTTTAATATTTGCAATTACAAATCCGTTTGCCAAGAGAATTAAATTCATTATTAGACGAGAAGTACGACCATTTCCGTCAATGAACGGATGTATAGTAACCAGTTGCTCATGCATTTCTGCTGCTAATAATACAGGATGTAAACTATTTTTATTCTCAAGGTACCACTCGAAATACTCTTCCATTTGTTTTGGAATTAAATAGGGTTGTGGCGGTTTGTGTTTACTTCCTTTTATCATTACGTCTACAGTACGATAAACACCTGCATGTTTTTGATCTATGCCACGCAGTACAAGGTTATGAATTAAAAGAACTTCTCTTTGGCTCAGAATTGTTTTTTTCTCTTGCAGTTCTTTGATGTAATGGATTGCATCAGAATGGTTGATTGCTTCTAAATGCTCACGCATAGATTTTCCTGAGACTGTTAAACCTTCATTTATTACAAAGTCTGTTTCTCTTAATGTTAGCGTGTTACCTTCTATTCTATTGCTTTCAAAGGTGTATTCAAGCTCCAGAGCTTCTGCAATTCTGTAGCTATCAAAATTTCGTAATTCTTGTAGCTTTTCTTTTAGATTATCTATTATTATTAGTTTGTTTTGGATTTTTTCAGAAAATTGTTGAGGTGTTTTTATGTTGTAGTTTTTTAACTCTTCCTGCGCCATCTGCAGTGCTTGTTTAGCTACAGGGTAGTTTTTTATGTTGGTTAATATTTTTGTTTTTAACCATAATGTCATGAGTGTATTTTGCGGAATATTAAGAATTATTGAAAGCTTTACGATTTGTTTTTCTGTAGGAATACGAGTTCCATTTTCAAATTTAGAAATCAAAGATTGATCTACACCAAGTTGTTGCGCTACTGTTTTGGTAGTGAGACTTAATTTATTTCGATGTGATTTCAATTCTTTTTTCATGACTTTTTTTGTCTAGTACAAATTTAGTCATTTTATCTGGGAAAAAAAACTCTCTTGAAATTAATCAAGAGAGTTATATATAGTCAGTCGTATTATCCGATTATATTCGGGAAATACGAACAGTGAATCCCAGCAAACGCTGGGAGTTTATCCTACATCATTCCTGGCATTCCACCTGGCATTCCGCCCGGAGCAGCTCCTGCGCCAGCTTCTTCTGGTTCATCTGCTATTACGCATTCTGTTGTTAACAACATAGAAGCAATAGAAGCAGCGTTTTCAATCGCAATACGCGTTACTTTAGTTGGATCGATTACTCCTGCAGCATATAAGTTTTCGAATACTTCTGTACGTGCGTTGTAACCGAAATCGTCTTTACCTTCTTTTACTTTTTGAACGATAACAGCACCTTCTTCACCCGCATTGGCGATTATTGTTCTAAGTGGTTCTTCGATAGCTCTTCTTACGATAGCAATACCAGTGAATTCATCATCGTTTTCACCTTTAATTGCTGTTAAAGCAGATTCTGCACGTATTAATGCAACTCCACCTCCAGGTATTATTCCTTCTTCAACAGCAGCTCTGGTTGCAGCAAGTGCATCATCTACTCTGTCTTTTTTCTCCTTCATTTCAACTTCAGTAGCAGCACCAACGTAAAGTACCGCAACACCTCCAGCTAATTTAGCCAAACGTTCTTGGAGCTTTTCCTTATCATAATCAGAAGTAGAAGCTTCCATTTGAACTTTTATTTGCTCTACTCTTGCAGCAATATCCGCTTTATTTCCTGCTCCATTTACAATAGTAGTGTTGTCTTTATCAATTTCAACTTTTTCAGCTGTTCCAAGCATTTCAATTGTTGCGTTTTCTAGAGTGAAACCACGTTCTTCAGAGATTACTTGTCCGCCTGTTAAAATTGCTAAATCTTCTAACATTGCTTTACGTCTATCTCCAAATCCTGGAGCTTTCACAGCAGCAATTTTTAAAGAACCACGAATACGGTTAACTACTAGAGTTGTAAGTGCTTCGCCGTCTACATCTTCAGCAATAATTAAAAGTCCTTTTCCAGATTGTGCAACAGGTTCTAAAACTGGAAGCAAATCTTTCATTGCAGATATTTTCTTATCGTAAATAAGAATGTATGGATTCTCCATATCTGCAATCATTTTTTCTGTATTGGTAACAAAGTATGGAGAAAGGTAACCTCTGTCAAACTGCATTCCTTCTACAGTTTTAACTTCAGTTTCTGTTCCTTTTGCTTCTTCTACAGTAATTACACCATCGTTTCCAACTACTTTCATAGCTTCTGCGATAAGCGAACCTATCATTTCGTCATTGTTGGCAGAGATGGATGCAATTTGTTTTATCTTATCATTGTCTGAACCAACTTCTTGAGATATTTTTTTAAGTTCTGCTACGATTGCTGTAACTGCTTTATCAATTCCTCTTTTAAGATCCATAGGATTTGCACCAGCAGCAACGTTTTTGAGTCCAGTCGTAATTATAGCTTGAGCCAATACAGTAGCAGTTGTTGTTCCGTCACCAGCAATATCAGCTGTTTTAGAAGCAACTTCTTTTACCATTTGCGCGCCCATGTTTTCGATAACGTCTTTAAGCTCAATTTCTTTCGCTACGGTTACACCATCTTTTGTAACATGAGGTGCTCCAAATTTTTTATCGATTACAACATTTCTTCCTTTTGGTCCTAAGGTTACTTTTACGGCATTTGCTAATGCGTCTACACCTTTTTTTAATTTCTCTCTCGCTTCTACGTCGAAATAAATTTCTTTTGCCATTTCTCTAAAGTTTTTTGTTTTAAGATAAGATTCCGTATACGTCAGACTCTTTCATGATAAGATAAGTCTTTCCGTCTAATTTGATTTCTGTTCCAGAATACTGTCCGTAAATTACAGTATCACCAACTTTTACTGTCATTGGCTCTTCTGGTTTTCCATTTCCTGCTGCAACGATAGTTCCCTTCAAAGGTTTTTCCTTCGCTGTATCAGGAATAATAATTCCACTCGCTGTTTTTTCTTCAGCAGCAACCGGTTCAATTAAAACGCGATCTGCTAATGGTTTTAATACTGACATATTTATATTGTTTTTATTTAAAAAATTACAAAATCAACTTGACCAATTTTGTGCCAATCTTAAAGAAGAGTAGGAAACAAAAAAAATGTCAGTATGTGCGTGACATACTGACATTTTAAATATCTTATTGGCTATCTATTGCCCTTGACCTGTTGGTCCAGTAGCATCAATATCTCCTGGAGTTTCAGTTTGTGCTGGTTCTTCTTCTGCAGGTATTTCTACATTGTTTTTCTGATACATGAGAGACATTGCAATAGATAAAACAGCTATAATTCCAGCTAAACTCCATGTTGCTTTCTCTACGAAGTCATTTGTTTTTTGAACCCCACCTAATTGGCTTGGTGCTCCAAAGTCTGTAGATAAACCTCCACCTTTTGGATTTTGCATTAAAACAACTAAAACTAGAAGTACACTAGCAATTAAAATTAAGATAGTTAACAATGGTCCCATTTTATTTTTTATTAATTTTTTTCTCTATTATTTTTATTCGATTTGCAAATAAACTCTTTTTTTCTGGAAATTTCAACATTAATTGCTGATAAGATAAAATTGCCTTCGGATAATTCCCTTGAGCATCAAATATTTTAGCCAAAGTTTCGCTTACAGGAAGTGCAGAATCATCTAAACTTTTCTTTGCTGCTTTACTCGGATTAAAGAAATCTTTTTTTGGTCTCGAAATTTGTGGTTCTTCCTTTATAAAGCGTTCAACAATTTTTTCTGTATGTTTTTGCTCTGCTTTTTTTGATGAACTAGATTGTTTAGTTTGAGCAATATCTTTATTCTCTCTACTTTCTTCTTGTTGCATTTTTAACCACTCCATAAAAGAAGTCGGCGTAGCTTCAATTTTCTCTATTTTTGTTTCAACAGAGAGAATTTCTTCTTCTGGGTTTAATTCAAACGATATTTCATCATTTATTTCAGTTTCGATAGTTTTACTCACTGCAGAAGCAATAATATCTATCTCCAAACTGTCTCTAAATATTTTTTCAGCTTTTATCTCTTTTTGAACTTCTTGTTCGTTGTTGGTTTTGTTAATTTCTTCTTCGGATTTGTTACTATTTTCTTCTGAAGTTTTAGCAGTGTCAAACGCGATTTGAATATCTTCCACAGCTTCCACAGCTTCCACAGCTTCCACAGCTTCCACAGCTTCCACAGCTTCCACAGC
>JBMYYC010000031.1:0-24927 GCA_049609045.1 Lishizhenia sp.
CCAACAAACACGAATACAGCTTAATCTCTGATGAAGATTTTCTCGCAAGTAAAATGTTCTATACCCTGAATACAGATTATCGAGGAAACCTATTGATCGGAACAAATAAAGGAATCATACTTTTAACTGTAAACGAAAATGGACAACCCACTTCAGGAGAGCTGTACAATTCAGAAAATGGCTTTGATGGTTATGAAACAAATATGCGTGTGCAGTTCCAAGAAAACTTCGATTCTTTTCTAGTTGGAACGATTGAAGGACTCTACCACGTAAGACCAAACTTATTGTATTATCATAAAAAACTCAGAAAACCATTAGTAAGGTATTACAACAACAACGGAGAAATTCATCTCAATCAAACAGATAGCTTATTTCAAATTCAAAAAGGAATTACTACGCTTAAAATAGACTTTGGGATAGTAAATAACGATGAAAATAAAACCCAATATACCTACAGAATAAAAGGTTACACTGAAAAATGGTCTGTCTTGAGTAAGAAAAGATCTGTAGAATATAAAAACTTACCTGAAGGAAATTACATTTTTCAGGTGAGAGCTACGAATAACTTAAAAGACTACAGTGCTACGAGTGAATTCAATTTTATGATTAGAACTCCCTTTTACAAAAAACAAATTTTCGTATTCTTCATTATAATTCTTTTGGTTTTTATCAACTTACTAATTCTTAACCGAACAAAAAAACTTAGTGCAGAGAATGTAATTATTTCAAAGAAGTCAGAAATGAAAAAGACAGTTGCTTTTTCTATTTTAATGTTCGGAGGATTAGCAAATACCGCTGCACACCTCATCGCTCCGTTGATTGATGATACGCTTATAAATAATTTAACATTCTCTATTTCTTTAGGTCTAATCGTAGTAACTATAGCCTTAATTCTTCAATTCAAGGAAGGTATTTTCAGAAGTCCTAAACGCATCGTATTTATCTGTTTTGTTCTATTAACTATTTTTAATTTTTACGGACTTATTACCTCTAAAATACACCCTTATTATGTGTGTTCATTATTGATCTCTTTAATGTTACTTCCATTTATCATTCATAGGTCTAAGAACATACTCCTTTTTGGTGCTGTGATTACCACCATTGGTTTAATTATCACATTTTTCTTGAAGGACACTTTTTATGATAAAACACTATTTATAGTAAGTATAGGAATTGCTTCTAGTGTAACCGTATTTTCTACTTTCTTAAGAAATAATTCATACAAAAAGCTACTCTTTACCTCAAATATTATAAATCAAGGAAACGTGCTTGTTATTGCTTTTAAAAAAGACGGAACAATCACATTTATGAGTGAAAACTTTGAAGCTCTCTTTGATTTCAAAATAAGTAAATTTATAGGTAAACCTATATCTACTCTTAACCAATATCAGCCAGAACTATTACTGGACACCTTTAGATCAATAAATATAAAAGAGGAGTTTGAAGAAGATAAAATATTTACCTCACCACTAACACTCCAAAACAGTGACGTAAAATACTACCAATGGTCTTGCAAGGAATTTAAAAACGAAAGTAGAGTAATTCTTGGACAAGATATAACTGAGAAAATTAGTCTAGAGAAGTACTACGAATTACTCATTCACAATTCAGATGATTTAATCTATCAAACAGATGTAGACGCAAAATTCGTTTACCTTAACGAAAAATGTAAAGAAATTACAGGATATTCTAATAATGAACTTTTAGGTTCTGACATTATGCAACTTATAGAGCCTTCCCATATTACTAGAACTTTAAAATTCTATGGACATCAATTTAATCAGCGTATTAAAACAACCTATTATGAATTTCCGATAAAAACAAAAAAAGGAGAAATCAAATGGTTGGGGCAAAATGTAACCACTCTTTTTAAAGATGGATCTAATCATTTAATTAATGGTTATTTAGCATCTGTTAAAGACATTACTGATAAGAAAAATAGTGTAGAAGTAATTGCTGATCAAAACGAACAAATCAAAACTAGTACAACCAATGCCAAACATGTTCAACTCAACATTTTACCAACAAAAGATAAATTTGATAAAAACTTTCATTCTTCATTTGTATTTTCACAACCAAAAGATGTTGTTTCAGGAGATTTTTATTGGTTAGAAAAAGTTGGAGATAAAAAAATACTCGTTACTGCAGATTGCAATGGACATGGAGTTCCGGGTTCTATTATGACCTTACTCGGGATTAATTTAATAAACGAAATCGTTCTTCAAGAAAAGATAAGCGATCCAGGAAAGATTTTAACCGAATTACATAAAAAGATATTGAAGATTCTTCCTAGAGAAAGTTCTGAGAAAATAAATGACAAAATCAAGTGTTCTATTTGCTTATTTTCTGATAAATCTAAAGACATTCAATTTGCAAGTGCCAATGCCAAAATGGCTTTGATTAAAGATGGAAAAGCCATTACTCTTGAAGGAAACAAAGAAAGTATAGGAGCTAAAACTCCTGAAGACTTTATATTCAAAACCATGGCTGTAGAGCTAAATAAAGAGGACTCTTTATACATGTTTAGCGATGGATTTGAGCAACAACTCAATGTGCAAACGAATCAAAAAGTAGGAGAAAATAACTTCTTTAAAATACTTATTGAATTAGAGAAGCAAAAGAATGAAAACGCGAAAGACTTTATCTCTAAAACACTAGAAGAACACATCGGCACTGGAACGCAGAGCGACGACATAACAAATATTAAAATAAAACACTAAAAATAATTTTTAAAATGATAGAAGTTGGAATAATAATGGGAAGCAAATCTGATTTACCTATTATGCAGGAGGCAGCAGATATTTTAACTGTTCTTGGGATTGAATTTGAAATGAATATCGTTTCGGCGCATAGAACACCAGAATTAATGTTTGATTATGCTAAAAACGCGCACAAACGCGGATTAAAAGTTATTATCGCTGGTGCAGGTGGCGCAGCACACTTACCAGGCATGACAGCTTCTTTAACTCCTCTTCCAGTTATCGGTGTTCCTGTAAAATCGAGTAATTCTATTGACGGCTGGGATTCTATTCTTTCTATATTACAAATGCCTAACGGTATTCCTGTTGCAACCGTTGCACTAAATGCTGCTAAAAATGCGGGGCTACTTGCTGCTAAAATAATAGGAAGTGCACAACCAGAAGTTTTAACAAAAATGGAAAATTACATGGAAGAGTTAAAACAAAAAGTTTTAGAATCAGCCAAAACAATTTAATTATACAACAAATATTTATTGCGCATTTTTTTAAACTCATTAAGAGCAGGTTCCCAACTTGCTCTTATTTTTTCTTCCGAAATATTATTTATAATCTGTTCTCGTAAAAGAGAAGTTCCAGCTAATAAATCAAACCATCTGTTTTTAGTTATAAAAAAATCTTTCCCATCATACTCTTGGTAGGCAGTAATCAACCAATCTATTCTTAGCTTATCTAACCTTTCAATTCCTATATTTTCCAAATTCTCTCCGTAGCAGAGCTTTCCATTTAATTTAGGATCTGATGCTCCATAACTGGGTTTTGGCGTAAAGAAATAACTTTTTTCTTTGAAACTTGGATGTCCATAAACCATAAAGGGAGTACCTGTACCTCTTCCAATACTAATAACAGTCCCTTCGAATAAACACAAACTCGGGTAAAGTGCAATTGCAGCATCTGATCTTAAATTTGGCGATGGCCAAACAGGTAATGAGTAAGGAATATTTCTTTGATAGTTTTGACAGCTAACTACTGTTAATAAACATGTATCTTCTGCGCTCAACCAACCTTCTCCGTTAATCATTTTGGCATATTCTCCTATCGTCATTCCATGAAGTACAGGAATAGGATGCATTCCTACAAAACTCTTAAACGCTTTTTCTCGTACAGGTCCATCCACAATATGTCCGTTAGGATTTGGTCTGTCCAGTACAAGCACTTTTATTTTTGTTTCTGCACAAGCTTCCATAACATAGTGCAAGGTAGAGATATACGTGTAAAATCTTGCTCCAACATCTTGAATATCAAAAACAACAACATCAACACCTTCTAATTGTTGGTGCGTTGGTTTTTTATTATTTCCATACAAAGAGATAATGGGTAAGCCCGTTTTTTCATCAATACCATTATCTATTTTCTCACCGGCATCTGCAGTTCCTCTAAAACCATGCTCAGGACTAAAAACTTTGTTTATTTTTAAATTGTGCGATACTAAAAAATCTACTAAATGAACATCTCCTAGAGTACTTGTCTGGTTTGCAACAACAGCAATACGTTTACCTTTCAAAAGTGATAAATAATTTTCTGCTAATTCAGCTCCTACTTTGAGCTGAAAATTTGAATCTATTTTTTCTTGATTTTGAGGTATTGTCAATGTATCTATTTCTTCAGATTGTGTCATTTGAGCTTCACAAGAAAAAGCAGAAAGTAGTGGAAAAGCAAGTAAGATTAAGTACTTTAGCATCCTAGTTTTGATCACAGTGAACAAAGTGTTTTTCATAGCAAATAAAATTCATAAAGGAAACCACGAAGGTAAGAAAGTTTCTCAACCTATTGTGCGTATATCCATGTTCAGTATTGCATTAGCTGTTGCAATAAATATAATTACAATTGCTGTAGTTACAGGTTTTCAAAACCAAGTAAAGGATAAAGTTGTAGGGTTTGGCGCGCATTTACAAATACTTAAAGCAGGAGAACTTTCTTCTTTTGAAAGCGAACCTATATTAAAAACACACGCTTTTCTTCCCAAATTGAAAGAAATTGAGAATGTTCGAAATGTACATCCGTTTGCTTATAAACCAACCTTACTTCAATCTAAACCAGATACCGTTTGGTATACGATAAATGCAAAAGATACATTTCAAATAGAGCAAGAGATTCAAGGTGTTGTAATGAAAGGTATTGATAGCACTTTCGATTTAAGTTTTTTTGAATCTAAATTGACAGAAGGTAGGTTACCTAACCTAAACGCTAAAAATCCAACCCAAGAAATCTTAATTTCTCAAAATTTGGCTAACAATTTGCAATTGAAACTTGGCGATAAAGCAAGGGCTTTTTTCATAAAGCAAAATCCAATAAAACAAGTCTATCTTGTGGTGGGTATATTTAAATCAGGACTAGAAGAGTTAGACAACAAAATAATACTTGGCGATATTAGAAATGTTCAGAAATTAAATGACTGGGGAATAAAAACTGCTCTTCGGGTTGCAGACACCCTAACATCAGATCATCAACTTGTGATTTATACCAGTACCAAAGGAGGAAACGGAAATTATAAATATGACTTTGGCGAAGGCTGGGAAAGAAATATAGGTTTTACTTATTGCGGTACAAAAGACACGCTTATCAAAGTAATTGTAGGAGATTACTGGCAATATATGAATGATGAAGAGGAAGGCACCACTATTCCTGATACAGCTTACTTAAAAATCACAGTAATAGGTAATAAAAACAAACCCTGTACAGCTATATTAAACAAGAACAATCAGATAGAAAAAGTTTACTTAAAGCAAGATGGAACCCGTTTCTCTATTTCATTTGAAGGTGAGAAAAAATTGATCTTTGAATACATCGATGGAAAAGGTACACACAACAATTACATCGGAGGTTATGAAGTGAATGTTAAAAATTGGGACGAATTAGAAAAAACACTAAATGAAGTTACTGAAACAGTTTTATTTACAGAAAATTCTAATCAAACTTTGACTAACAATTTAGAAAATCTAAAAGTAAAAAGTATTAAAGAAGAACAAGAAGAGATATTTATGTGGCTTAGTTTTTTGGATTTAAACGTTTACATCATTCTAATTTTGATGCTTTTAATTGGAATAATAAACATGGGTTCTGGTTTGCTTGTTTTGATTATCTCTAAAACCAATTTTATAGGATTAATGAAAGCAATTGGATCTTCCAATTGGCTCATTAGAAAACTATTTCTTTACCAAGCTGGCGTTTTAATTTTTAAAGGTATGTTACTCGGTAATATAGTCGGTATAGCATTTTGCTTACTTCAAAGTAATTTTAATATACTGCCTTTAAATCCAGAAATATATTACCTCAATGCTGTTCCCGTAGAAATTAATTTATTCCATATTCTTTTATTAAATATTGGAACCCTTGTCATATGTACAGCAGCCTTAATTATCCCGAGCTACGTAATTACAAAAATAAGTCCAGTAAAGGCTTTAAAATTCGACTAACCTAATATCTGCCAAAACTGAAAAAATGTCAAAACTACAAAGGCTGTTCAATAAAACTGTCAAACTGACATCTAAACAAAAAATGGCAATATCTTTGCCACCGAGATTCAAAAAAGATAGAATGACAAAAAAGAAAGATAATCAAGACACAGACGCGGTAGAAGAAAAAATCAATACAGGGCAGGATTCTAACGTAGAAGAAGGAAAAGCAGACAACTCTACTGAGGATAGTAAATCAGAAGAGAAAGCGCCAACGCTTCAAGAAAAGTTTGATGAATTAAATGACAAATACCTTCGTTTGTATTCTGACTTTGACAACTACAGAAAGCGTACAATGAAAGAAAAAGTTGAATTAATCAGTAATGCAGGAGCAGGAATAGTAAAAGACCTACTTCCTATTTTAGATGATTTTGAACGTGCAATTAAAAGCAATGAAACTGTAACTGATGAAGTAGCACTAAAGGAAGGTTTTTCGTTAATATCAACAAAAATAAATTCAATACTTACTGCTAAAGGATTAAAGAAAATGGAAGCCAAAGAACTTCCTTTTGACAGTGAGTTGCACGAAGCTATCACAAACATTCCTGCACCCACTGAAGATTTAAAAGGGAAAGTAGTAGATGTTGTGGAACAAGGCTACTATTTAAACGATAAGGTCATTCGTTACGCCAAAGTTGTAGTAGGGCAATAAGAAAACAAAAGCATGAGTTCTAAAAGAGATTATTACGAAGTATTAGGTGTAAGCAAAAGTGCATCTGATGCAGAGATAAAAAAAGCATACAGAAAATTAGCACTAAAATATCATCCAGACAAAAATCCGGACGATAAAGCTGCCGAAGAAAAGTTTAAAGAAGCTGCCGAAGCATATGAGGTTTTAAGTAATTCTGATAAAAAAGCAAGATACGACAGGTTCGGTCACCAAGGTGTTGGCGGAGCTGGAGGCGGAGGCTTTGGAGGCGGAGGTATGAATATGGACGACATATTCTCTCAATTTGGAGACATTTTCGGTGGTGCATTTGGTGGTTTCGGCGGTGGCGGAAGACAGCAAGGAAGAGGTGGTGCTAGAAGATCTAGAGGAACCAATTTACGTGTTAAAATAAAGCTGAATTTAGAAGAAATAGCAAACGGCGTTAAGAAGAAAATTAAGGTTAACAAATTAGTTAATGCCGAGAATGTACAATTCAACACATGTCAAACCTGTGGCGGTTCTGGAGGAGTTACACGTGTAGCGCAAACACCTTTTGGTGCTATGCAAACTCAAAGTACTTGTCCATCTTGCCAAGGTACAGGAAAAACAATTGGTAAAAAGCCGAGTGATGTTGACGAACACGGACTAAAACGCAAAGAGGAAATTATTGAAATCGAAATACCTGCTGGTGTTGAAGAAGGAATGCAGTTAAGTGTTAGCGGAAAAGGAAACGCCGGACCATTTGACGGTATACCGGGAGACCTTCTTGTTGTTATTGAAGAAATTACACACGATGAGCTGCGTAGAGATGGAGATAATTTACATTTCGAGACGTTTATAAACTTTGCAGATGCTGCACTAGGTACGAGTATTGAGATACCTACGGTAAGCAATAAAGTAAAGATTAAAGTTGAACCAGGAACGCAAAGTGGTAAAATGCTACGACTTCGAGGCAAAGGATTACCAAGTCTTCAAGGTTATGGTTCTGGAGATCTTTTTGTACATATCAATGTTTGGACTCCGAAGAAATTGAGTAAAGAAGAAAAAGAGCTTTTAGAAAAGTTTAGAGAAAGTGAAAACTTTGTACCCAATCCAGATGGAAAAGAAAAAGGGTTTTTTCAAAGAGTAAAAGATATGTTTCAAAATTAAATGAAACTACAAATACAAAAGAGCATAGAGATATGCTCTTTTTTTGTTTCTATTCAACTCCCTTTTTTTCAAGATAATTTCTTACGCTTCTTCATACTGTTCTCTAAAGCAATAAAAGCTGCGCACATTCCCCAAATAGGAACAGATGCTTTATCCGTATCTAGATAATTGTTTAGAACACCGTGCACAAAGTAAGTAACCAATGCTAAATTCATGAAAAGAATTAAGCGCTTATACTGCACATCTTCTTTCGGATAATTTATATACAAAGTAATTCCTTTGTAAAAAATAGCAATAACTAAGAGCAGTACTGATATAAATCCTATGAATCCTGTTTCTGCTAACGGACCTAAATATTCGGAGTGCGCATTCCCCATATTTCCAAAATTGGTAGAAATAATAGTTAACTTTTCTGGATCTTGAAAAGGTGCATATTCCATAGCATAAGTACCCGGACCAAATCCAAAAACAGGACGTTCTTTAAACATCTCCCAAGCACTGCTCCAACGGTTTAAACGCTCTAAATTAGAAGCATCTGAAGTTACATTAGTAGCAGACTGCAAACGTTCTCCAAATTCTTCCGTAGTATGCTCTGCGTCATTACGAGCAAGTTCCATTTGAATTTGATCCCAAGATAAAGCAACAATTGCAATAGCTGTTAAACCAGTTATCAATAAATACTTAAACTTGACCTTAAAACGAATAAAAAGATAAACTACAAACGCTGCAACTACACTTAACCACGCTGCTCTAGTATAAGAGAAATAAAGTGCGATCAAATTGACAACAATAAATAATAACAAGGTTAATTGCGTCAGCGGATTGTGTTTTTTACTGAAATACAATCCTAATACAAGCAGTAAATTAAGTGCTACTGCAGCTCCGTAAATAGTGTGGTCTTTAAAAAAGGGAGACATTACCCAATGGCCTTCTTTTTCTCCAAAACCATAGCTTGCATGAATCAATAAGGTGTAGATCATCACCAACACCATTCCTGTTACATAAAGCCAAACGAAAGAATTTATTCTCTCTTTTTTTCTAAAAACGTAGCTCCCAAAAATTAAAACTGGAATAACGAACCAAAGTTTAACCAACAAAAATTTCAAACTCACGATTGGGTGTGAACTCGGTATTGAAGTAAATAAAATCCAGAAAAGATAAAATCCAACGGCCCAAACGATAGGATGCTTCCAGATGTAACTGGGTAGAAAGCTCTTTTTCATCTCTACCATTACAACAAGTAACATCAAACCAAAGAGCAAGGGTTCTGTGGGTATAAAAAGTCCCATACGACCCTCAGTAAACTCCTCCAAATTTACAGATAAAGGTGTGAGCAAAACTACGAATAGCAGTGTTTGTTCTGTTTTAAAAACCGCTACATAGGTTGCTAGTAAAAATAAAGGCAATGCATTTAAGAAATAATTATCTTGCAACATAAGGTAACTGTTCGCTCCTAAAAATAAGAGAGCGAAGAGCAACAACCATTTGTATTTGAAAATAAATTGCACCTAAGCTTTTTGGCGTAATTCTTTAACCTTTTCTGCTATTAAAAGATAAAATATTGCTAAAAATAAAGCTCCAAACGTAAAAAGTATTACTACAATTGAACGTTTCGGCTTTGCTTTTTTATCTGATGGCACCGCATACTCAACCACAAATTTATGATTGAAGTTCTCTACTGCATCAGATTCTGCTTGTTCGTAAGAAACCTCTTGATCTGTTAACTTTTCTAATCTAAACTCACGTAAATCTGTTAGCGCATCATAACGGGCTCCGTATTTTTGATTTACAGCAATTTGCTCTAAGAATAAGGTTCTATCTTCTGCCCTCTTTGCTTCATTTAAAGCAGAAGAAAGATTTGCTCTTGCTTCCGGACCAACAACACCCATTGCGGAAAGGCTATCCATCTCTCTTATTAAGGCTTGCTGGTCTGCATTTAATTTGTCTATTTTACGCTTATTTACTTCATAAGCAGGAATTGTACGCTCTTTAATTAAATCGTTTTTTACGGTATCAATCAACGCTACAATTTTGTTCGCAATATTAGCTGCTCGTTCTGGTTCCTCATCTAAAACATCAATTTTAATAGATCCATAACGCGTTCTCTCAAAAGAGATGTGCTGTTCGTAAGCTTTGCCTAATTTATAATTTCTATTTGCTTCGTTTGGTTCAATTTCATAAACATCCCAAAGGTTAAATCTATCTACAATTTTGTTTCTAATCTTAGAGGATTGTAAAATTTGGATTAACTGCTCTGCTTGTTCCTCTTCACCAAAATCCATTGCATTGGCTTTGGCTTTTCTTTGCTCAGAGAATGAAACAGTACTTGTAGCTGTTGGAAATACAATAGCCGTAGACTGAAAAAGTACTGTCATAAGCAAGGATACAACAATACCAACTGCGAAGGCAATAGCAGTTGTAACAATTAGTACTTTTCTTTTCTTAAATAAAAATAAGATTAAATCTTGAGTACCTCCTTTTGTAGAAGTGTTGCTTTCCATAGCTTAATAATTTTGAGCAAAAATAATTGAATTTTGCGAGTACTTTTTTTAATTGTGGATTAAACTACTTTTTAGATCAAATATTGTATAAAATATGAGAAGATTTTTTCTTCATCTATGAACAGAAAAAACGAAGTAAATACGATCTTCTTAATTTCAGAAAAACGCATAAAACCTTAAGCTTTTATATAAGGAGTAGAATAAAAATTAACCTATTGGAAATAATTACGCTGCAACTATCTAATTTCTATTTTGGAATTTCAAACGTTTGCATATCTATCTCGTAAATATCTCTGCTCGATTTTCTATCTTGTAATCTAAAACTTGAAAGGTAGGCTTTTGCTAATTTTGGATAATATCTAAAATGTGTATCATCGTTTACCGTATTAAAAGAAGCTCCCAAATTTACTGGATCTGTCCATTCATTATTTGCTTTTTTTTCCGAAACATAAATATCATATCCACCCATTCCATTTAATCCATCAGAAGAGAAAAATAAATACAATCCATCTTCAGATATATAAGGCGTGGTTTCAAAGCCAGGTGTATTAATATTTGCAGGTAAACGCACTGCATCTCCCCACTTTCTTCCGTTTTTGTGCGCAACATAAATATCTGTTTTATATTTTTCACCCTTTCTATCCGAAACAAAATAAAGCGTATTACCATCTGCTGTTAAAGTAGCAGCACCGTCAAAAAAAGAAGAGTTAATAGATTTGTTTTTAATCGGTTTGGGAGTTCCCCATTTTGCGTTGGCCGACATTTCTATAGAACAAATATCAGAACTTTTAGTTTGCTTTTTAATAGCTAATGCAGTTGTGTTTAGTGTAAGGTATCCTGTTAATTCATCTTCAGAAATAGTATTTAAAGCATCAAAACCTGCGCTATTTAATTTACCCAAATCATTCGTTATTGAGTCCCATTTATTTTCACTTTTGTTCCATACAGCCTTATATGTATCTTCAAAAAAGGTTTGATCATCAGGATTAATTCCACCTCCTTGCGTATCGTTTCTTCGAGATACAAAATAAAGCGTATTTCCGTCTGCTGTTAAAATTGGTCCATAATCATCATAACCAGAATTTACCTCGCCTTCAAGTAATTTTCTCTCAAACTTTCTTGGAATTTTCATCAAACTATCTGCAGTTTGACATTCCTTCATCTTAGTTGTTAATCCTAATTCTTTAAACCTGCTATTGCGCATTTTATCTTCTGCAATTTTATAAAAGATCAGTGCAGAATCAAGAACCGCCTTTCTATGAAACGAAGAAGCGATAATATAATAAACATCTGCATCCACTTCAGGATCTGATATTTCTGCCTTTTTTGCATACTCCAATGCGTAACCATAGTTGTTCAGCTTATAGTGAGATTTTGCAATCCAAAAAATTGCTTTGGCGTTATTCTCATCTTTAGCATAGGCTTGTCTAAATTTAATTAATGCTAACTTCGTTTGTCCTTGAAAAAAAGCCTTTTTGCCTTCTTCTACCGTTAAAAAAGATGCTGTTCTATTTAAGAGAGTTGAAGTAGAATCTGGTGGAGCTATTCCAAAAGCAGTGAATTTAAGACAAAGAAAAAGCGCTAAAACTACGTGTAAATTAGTATTCATAAAAAAAGTATGTTTAAATATATTTTAGGATAGGTTTTTATTGTGGATCATTCTCGGTAATTTCAGTTGACTGCTCAGATTCTGGAACTTTAACCGAATATTTATTCTCATTCAAATCTACTAACTTATGCATTGCTAAGGTAGCTGCAACAATAGCTAAAATTGGCGCGGAAGAAGCCATTATCCACAACAGTACATTTAAACCACTATTCCCTAAAGTTTCCCAAGGAGCTTTTGAAAAATTACTGTAATCGAACATCTGACCAATATCTACAGGTACTAAAATAAGCAATGAGAAAACCATTCCTATCGCAATTGCCAAACCTCTGTGGTTTCTCACAAAAAAAATACTCTGATCTATATCCAATCTTCTTCTTTCATTGATGTAATCAAGAAAACTAAAACCATAATAAAAGAACGCAATAGCAAAGGTTAGATAAAAAATCGGCGAGTTTTCTGGCTTATCCCAACCGAAAAAACTCACTATTAATAGAATTAAGAAGAAAAAATACTCCCACATAATGTTTCGTAATGCAATTCTTAAACCTCTCTTCACATCGTGTAAGGTCTGCGCCAAACTGAAGGGGTAGGTATTTCCTGTTATTGTCATCTCTACCTTTTGAGATAAATGTGTGATAAGTGGGGACAACAAAACCACCACAATATATTTTGCAAACTTCATTAAGATTAAACCTACGGATATACTTATCAGTAGCTTTAAGACAAACCAAATAGTTGCATTCATATTTACACACGTAGCACATCCTATTTGATCATCCCAAGTAGATTTCCAAGCAACAATTTTATTTCCTGCAAAATAAATACCCAACATAAGAGCAGCTGGTATAGGAAAATACCAGTAGAGTCTTTCTTTGAAAATAAACTTCAAGGCTGCCCAATAGCTGCTTAAGCCTAATGCAAAATGTTTTAAAAACTTCATTTATATTTTATTACAACCAAAGATACTATTTCATATCACGTATCAAAATGAATATTCAATCTGTTTTTACTATCTTTGCGCTTTCTTTTTTTAAAGTAGACATGGATTTAAACGCATTAACAGCAATCTCTCCAATAGATGGAAGATACAGACGTAAAATTGGAGAAATTGCTCCTTATTTTTCTGAATTTGGATTAATTAAATATCGAGTTCTTGTAGAAATTGAGTATTTGATTGATTTAGTGCAATCTGGAGTAAAACCACTAAGCGATTTCCCTAAGGATAAATTTGAGCAGCTACGAGAGGTGTATAGAAGTTTTTCTGAAGAGGATGCGCTTGAAATTAAAGAAACTGAAAAAACGACAAACCACGATGTTAAAGCCGTGGAGTACTTTGTAAAGGCTAGAATGACTGCGCTAGGTTTAGAGAAATATTTGGAGTTTGTGCATTTTGGTCTTACTTCTCAAGATATAAACAACACTTCAATTCCGCTCTCTTTAAAAGAAGCAATGAACGAAGTGTATTTGCCAAACCTTGCTAAAGTTGTAGAAAAATTAGATGTACTAAGCTACGAATGGAAAGATATTTCAATGTTGGCTAAAACACACGGACAACCTGCTACTCCAACAAAATTAGGAAAGGAAATTAAGGTATTTAGTGAGCGTATTAAAAAACAGCTTGAGCTACTTAAATTAATACCTTACTCTGCAAAATTTGGCGGTGCTACAGGAAATTTAAATGCCCACCACGTAGCTTTTGGAAATGGTGATTGGATTGCTTTTGCAAATAAATTTGTGAACGAAACACTTGGATTAGACAGGAGTCAAACCACCACACAAATAGAACATTACGACAATTTAGCTGCATTATTTGATGGTCTAAAAAGAATAAATACGATTCTTATCGATTTAGATAGAGATATGTGGACGTACATTTCTATGGATTATTTCAAACAAAAATTAAAAGAAGGAGAAATCGGTTCTTCTGCTATGCCACATAAAGTAAATCCTATCGACTTCGAAAACTCAGAAGGAAATTTAGGTATGGCAAACGCTATTTTTGAGCACCTTTCTGCAAAACTACCTATATCTAGATTGCAACGAGATTTAACCGACTCAACAGTTCTAAGAAACGTTGGAGTTCCTATTGGTCATACACTCATTGGTTTCAAATCTACGATGAATGGTCTCGAAAAATTATTACTCAATTCAAATGCTTTTGCAGAAGATTTAGAAAATAATTGGGCCGTAGTTGCCGAAGCAATTCAAACTATTTTAAGAAGAGAAGGTTATCCAAAACCTTATGAAGCATTAAAAGGGTTAACTAGAAAAAATGAAGCAACTACCAAAGCTTCTGTGCATAATTTTATTGATACTTTAAATGTTTCTGACGAAGTTAAACTAGAACTTAAACAAATATCTCCAAGTAACTACACAGGTATTGATCTCGTTTAGATCTTGGATATCCCAGTAAGAATAACTAATTTCTGCGGATGGTAAAGTTTTCGTGTGTTCTATTTACAATTCTTTTAGCACTAACGAGTTATGCGCAAAATTTTGATCTTACACTAGCCGATGAATATAAATCGAAAGGATCTTTAATTGAAATTCAATCTGTAAATTCTGAAGCGTTCTACACAACACGGATTTCAAGAGCGTTTCATAGAAATAATATTTACTTAGAATATTATAAAAATTTTGAGTTAAAAGCTTCTGAAAAGGCACCATATAAAGTCAATGGAACTTTCGGGAATTTTGAAGAACTAAAAATAATAGGTGAAACTCCTTACTGTTTTCTGAGTGATCAAACAGACAAAAGAAAGCAATTATTTGCTCTAAAATTGGACACTGCATTAAACGTACTTTTTGAGTCCACTCCACTCCTCGAAGATCCCGTTCAAAGAAATAGATCTACTGAAGAATCTTTTCGATTTATACAATCTAAAAATAAAAATTACCTAGCTGTATATATAAATATTACCTTAAAAGGAGATGTGTACGACACCTATCGTTTTGTAGTTTTAGACAAAAAACTTAACCGCATACATTCAGGAGATATTCAATGCGTTACACCTGTTGAAAAAACGGTGCTATCTAACGCATATTTAAGTAATAAAGGAATTTTCTATCTTGGAACAAAAGAATATGAACTGGATGCATCTAGAAAGCTAATCAAAAAATATTCTCTTTTATCTGGACTTCATTTATACAGGTCTGTAAATAGAGAAATCGCACATCAAAAAATAGACTTAACAACTACGGTAATAACAGAAACTGCAATTTTTGAATTAAAAAACAATCAATTGGTACTATCCGGAATGTTCAGGAATATTAATTCTGCAGAAAACAACAGTATAGATGGTGCGTTTTATGCTGTAATTGACTTTGAAAAAGTAAACCCTGTAAGACTTACTTTTGAGTATTTTAGTGATTCTTTTATAACAGATGGCTGGAGTTTTAAAGAGAAAAAAAGTGCATTTCGGAAAAAGGAAAAAGGAAAAAGCGAACCACAATTAGTAAACTACAAACTTCGAGATTTTACTTACGACAGTATTAAAGAAACGTTTACAGGAATTGCTGAGCAATATTATGTTGAAGAGCGCTCTTCGGCAGATAGTAGAGGATATATCACCACGAGCTATCTTTATTACTACAACGCACTCATCGTTTATCAAATTAATAACGAAGGTAAATTTGAATGGAAAAGTAAAATTCCAAAAGCACAAGTGTCTGTAAATGATTACGGCTACCTCTCTTCTATAACTTGGCTCAAAAATAATGAAGAAATGTTATTGCTTTATAACGATAATAAAAAGAACTATTCTGAAAACGGAAACTATATTGAAAAAGACTTAAGTGCTGCAACGATGTCTGCCAAAAGTAATACACTCACACTTTGTACGTTAAACTTACAAGACGGATCTTTCGAACGCAACAATTTAGGTACAATGACTCAAAATAAAAATGCACTTTTAGTTCCGAAATTATGTGAAAAAGCAAGTAATGATCAAGAGTTAACTATCTATCTAACAGGTCGAAAAGGCGGTCAATTTGGACGTATTAAAATATACTAGACAAACAAACTCTGGTTTATTTTAAAATTCCTTCTGTTAAACGCGCTCTTTCTTCTTTGGTTAAGCGCGTGTTTCTATTTTTCAAAGATTTAAATGTGGAATCAATCCGAATAGAATCTTTCGTGTATCCTTTACAGCATTTACAAATCATTAAATGAAAATATATTTTAACGCGTTTAGTTGCACTTACATTGTCTGCTAAACTTTGTTCAAACCATGTTTGTATTTCCTCACATCTTTTACTCATCAGAACCAATTTTGACCAAGGCAATCGCGCAATGCACTTTTAGCTCTGTGCACAATTACCCACATGTTAGACGGAGTTACTTCGAACTCATTACAGATTTCATCCCCTTTTTTCTCTTCAAAATACTTTGCACTAATAATACCTTGCCATTGTTCAGGTAATTTTGACATGCAGTCGTGAAGACTTGCTACTTTTTCAGCCTCAATAATTTCTTGCTCTACTGTATCAACTGCAGTGTCGTTTTTATCCAATATCCAATCTCCCGTCTCTTCAGAATTGGTTGAATAATGTGAAACAACATCAGTTTTTCTTGATTTTTGCTGACGCCAGTAATCTATAATTTTTCGATTCAAAATACTCGTTAACCATGTCTTAGCAGAGCTTCTTCCTTCAAAATTAGACGCGCTTTTAATTGCAGCAACAAAAGTATCTTGCACCAGATCTAGCGCAAGGTTTCTGTCGGATATCTTACTCAAAGCAAAACCTAGAAGGTAATCGCTATACTCCTCTACCCAAATTGTTATTTTAGACTTTTCGTCTGACTCCATGAAGACAAAATTAGCATTATAATTTTAAGTCGAAACACATACCTCCAACTTAAAACCGCTCAAAAATTAACTCATTCACTATTATTAACACAATATTTTAGCGCTTTACACATTCTATACTAAATTTGTATTATGAAGCGTATTCTATTCTTTAGCATTCTACTTTATTCATTTGCCGCCGTTTCTCAAAGAAATGTAGCGGATACGACCATTGGAACTCCATATGTTGGTGTGCAATACACTGCCGTGTTACCTGGAGGAGATCTCGCAGATCGTTACGGATATTTGAACCAAATCGGAGCTTTTGCAGGATATAAAACAAGCAAAAACTGGATCTATGGACTAGATGGTAATTTTATTTTTGGAAGTATAATCAACGACGACAGTTTTCTCGATAATTTTATCACATCAGGCGGAACGATAAACGCAGCCAGTGGAGCTCCGGCTACAGTATTATTACTTTCTCGAGGATTTTATGGAAATGCAACAGTAGGAAAAATATTTCCGATTCTCTCGCCAAACCCAAACTCTGGAATTATGCTAAAATTTGGAGTTGGATATATCTATCACAAGATTAGAATTGAAACACAAGAAGATTTTGTACCTCAGTTTGAAGAAGAGTACAAAAAAGGGTATGATAGACTAACAATCGGTTTAAGTACATCGCAATTTGTAGGATATAGTTTTATGGCCAACCGCGGTGTATATAATTTTTATGCTGGCTTTTATTTTAACCAAGGTTTTACAAGAAATCAGCGCGACTTATTCTGGGACCAACCAGAAATTCCAGTGTCAAAAGATATTCGTTTGGATTTACAATTTGGCTTACGAGCTGGCTGGCTCATTCCAATTTATAAAAGACAACCCAAAGAATTCTATTTCAACTAATGATGGTTTTCTACAATTTAGGTATTCGATTATATGTTTTAGGAGTACGCATAGCAAGTCTTTTTAATCCTAAGGCAAAAAAATGGATTGCTGGTAGAAAACAGTTCTTCAAAAATATTTCTGAACCGAAAAACACTGTAACATGGTTTCATTGTGCTTCTTTAGGAGAGTTTGAACAAGGTAGACCAATAATTGAAGCGTGGAGAGAAAAATATCCCAAAGATTTTATCCTACTTACTTTTTTTAGTCCATCTGGCTACGAAGTAATGAAAGACTATCGTTTTGCTGACGAGGTAAAGTACCTTCCGGCAGATACCAGAACAAATGCGCGTATATTTATTTCGCATTACCAACCCAAAACAGTATTCTTTATAAAGTATGAGTTTTGGCTCAACTATATATTTGAAGCTGAAAAATGCGGTGCAAATCTATATAGTGTTAGTGCTATTTTTAGAGAAAATCAACGCTTTTTTAAGTTTTATGGAAAACCGTTTCGAAAAGCACTCTTAAAATTTAATCATTTTTTTGTACAAGACGCAGAAAGCAAATCTCTATTACAATCGATTAACATAACAAAATGTACTGTTTCTGGAGATACGCGCTACGATAGAGTTTTTGAAAATGCGCACAGTATTTCTCCCATCAAAAAAATAGAAGATTGGTTACAGGGTGAAAAAGCGTTTATTATTGGTTCTTCTTGGGAGGCTGACGAAAACCTACTCGCATCTTTGATAAATGATGAAAATATAGGAAAAATAATTCTTGCTCCACACGAAGTAAAAGAGCAACATATTACATTTATTGAAAGTACATTCAAAAAACTTAAAACTCAACGCTACACTAAAACCGATTCGATTAATAAAGAAACTCAATTGCTAATTATAGACTGCATAGGCATTCTTTCTCGTGTTTATCAATATGGAAAGATTGCATACGTTGGTGGTGCTTTTGGCAGTGGTTTACACAATATTTTAGAACCGTCTATCTTTGGCTTACCTGTTATTTTTGGTCCAAAACATGCGAAGTTTCCAGAAGCGCAATTATTTATAAATAACGGCATTGGTTTTTCTGTAAACAGCGATTTGGAATTATTAAATAAATATCAGTACATCCATTCAAACCTGAGTGAGCTGCAAAGTAAAACCAAGTCTTTTACCGAGAATCAACGCGGTGCTAAGGAAATAATTTTTAATAAGATTACTTCTAACTATTGTAATTAAAGGTCAACACCAAATTAGATTTTATCTCCTTAAGAGGTAATAAATAGATGTAATCAAGCCTAATTTGAAAGTATAAAAATAGCCTATTAGAGTAACCTGTGATTTTATTTTTTAAGATGATAAAATTGTTATTTGTACAAGCAGAATACGCACTAATTCTCCAGCTATCAAATCTTTGCATCTAATAAAAACATCCAACAGCATATTCTCAGATTATGCTGAGATAAATATTTACATGAAAGATTGTTATTATTTCGAATGGCTGTTTGAATATGATTATCAGCGTTATTTACTCTTGGCATTTAATATAGATTATGTTGTAATGAATACTTTTTTAGATACGAATACAGTAGATACAATAAACTGTATTTACAGAGACTTTTATACTGCATTGGATACAGATACTATTGAGCTTTTGCCTCAATTTGCGTCAACATCTACTGATGAAGGGTTAGCTCTTCAGATTTACCCCAACCCAACTACCGATTTTATTAATGTTAAAACAGAAAACGCAACATTAATAGAAAACATAGAAATTAAAGCCGTGGACGGAACAACCGTTTTAACTCAAAAAGAAACAGAAAACATACCTATTTCCCATTTAGCTGCAGGCGTTTATTTTATCCATGTGAGGTATGATAATGCTCTTGTTACTAAGAGGTTTGTTAAAGAGTAAAAAAGTTGATTTTTAATTATTATAAACCTCAAGAAATTGGTGTGTCGTATTTTAAATTTCTCCCCTTGAGGGAGCGATTTCCTAGTATATGGCACCTAACTAATATTTTTCGAAATAAAATAGTTTTTCCTATCGTTTCAAGATTGTTCATTTTTTTGCATTGCCAAAAAAAACTCTATCTGTCGATAGACAGGGAACCAAAATTTTTATCTGCCAGCCGGCTAAAAACGCTAGGCTTAATTTAAATCCACGATTTTCCCTTGCCTTCATCGATTCAGTCGGTGATCTCTTTCGCCCACTCAATCCTAGCGCTAACGCTCAGACTTCAAAAGAAATACTTTTTCTCCTCTTTCATTAACGATGAATTCTACGTATAAATCACTCCTTTAAATGAGGCCATTATACAAAATAAATAAACGTGCCATTTGATAGGAAATCGCTCTTGAGGGGAGATGATGCGAGTACCAACCTTATTTTAAAGGGCGTACAAATCAATTTATTGATATAACCATAGAAGTTTATCTTTATACTAGCAATACTCTTCTTCATTGCTCAACCGTAATTTTAAATCACAAAAAAAATCCCAGCTCAAAAATGAACTGGGATTTTTAAATTTATGAATTGGTTCTTACAACGTAGGATCTTGAGCGATTTTAACGTATTCGTCGTAATCTACTTCTTTATCTACCAATTTAACTGTGTTTTTAAAGTATTCAGTTAATTTAGTTTCGGCTAACATATCATAGATACGTTGTGCTTCTTCTTGGTTTTTAAGTACATTCTGTGCAGCAGAAGTAAGTTCTGCATCTTCAGGCGCTGGCATACCGTACTGAGCATATTGGCTAACCAATAAACCTTTAGTGTAATTTAAAGCTTCATCGTTATCCACTTTAATATCGTTTGCCTTAAAGATTTTTCCTTGAATTAACTGCCATTTAAGATTATCTGCATAACCGTCGTATTGTTTCTCAATTTCTTCCATAGAAATAGGTTCTTTTTGAGAAACTGAAATCCATCTTTTAAGGAATTCATTTGGCAATTCGAATTTTGTTTTCGCAATTAAATCTTTTGTCACCTTACGCGCTAAGATTTTATCACTGTCTGTACCAAACATTCCAGCTAAATCTTCAGAAATTTTTGCTCTTAATTCCTTTTCAGATTTAACGTTTCCTTCTCCAAACAATTTATCAAACAACTCCTGATTTAACTCAGCAAGATCCATTTGTTTAATTTCATTAATTGTGAATTGGAATTTTTTAGAAAGACCTTCTAATTCTTCTTCTTTCACTCCTAACAAAGCAGCTGTGTCTGCGCCTCCTTTAGAAACTTTTGCTGGATCAATCATTACTTTATCTCCAACTTTAGCTCCAACTAATTTCTTTTTTGTTGTAGCATCTGTAACAAAATCCATCGATACTGTAGAAGAATGCATTACACCACCTTCTTTGATCTCGTCTTTCTTTACTAATTCTACAAACTGACCAAGAACCAAATCCGTATCACCTACTGCATCTGCAGCAACTAACTTACCGTATCTTCTTCTTAAATCATCAATTTGCTGATCGATTAGTTTATCGTCTACTTTTACTTTAACGTAATCGTATTTATTCTTAGCAGATAATTTAACATCAAACTCAGGAGCTAATCCAATCTCAAAATCAAATTCAAACTCAGCAGGATTGTTAAAGTCTCCTTTAACATCAGTACCCTCTTTTGGAATAGGGTTTCCTAAGATATTTAAATCATTTTCTGATATATAGTTGTATAATTTTTCGTTTACAACTTTGTTTAGTTCTTCGCCCAATACAGTAGGACCATATTGTTTTTTCACCATTCCCATAGGAACTTTTCCTTTACGGAAACCTGGGATATTGGCTTGCTTTCTATAATTTTCTAAAGTACTGTTTACTTTAGACTCATAGTCTGCCGGTACAACTTTAACTTTTAAAATTGCATTTAAATCATCAACGTTTTCGCGAGTTACATTCATATTAGACTCTACTTACTAATTAACATTATTACTGTCTGCTTCAAAACCACATTCAGTTAAACAAAAAATGGCATAAGTTTTAAGCTTATACCATTTGTTTTGTGCGGATGGAGGGACTCGAACCCACACGCCTCGCGGCACTAGATCCTAAGTCTAGCATGTCTACCAATTTCACCACATCCGCATTGCACATTTTTATTCTTACGACTAAAAATGGTATTTCATTTAACTTCTATCGTTCTAAAAGCGATTGCAAAGATAACTATTTTTTTATTGCCACCATACTTAGATTGATTTTTTTTACAATTAGACTAAAATCAATTATTCTGATTGGTCAAAATTTATTAACAACTGTTGGCGCTCCTTTATATTCCTTGTACTTTTGTATATCAAAATTAATCGGATTTAAGATGTATAGTATAGAACCTCAAGAACTTTCTGTTCCTCAAGTACACCACTTATTATTAGGAGCTGTTGGTCCACGTCCAATTGCCTTTGCTTCTACGGTTGACAAAGATGGAAATCCGAATTTAGCTCCTTTTAGTTTTTTCAATGTTTTTAGTGCAAACCCTCCTATTCTGATTTTTTCTCCTGCAAGAAGTGGAAGAACCAATACTACGAAGGATACTTTTGAAAATGTGAAAGAAGTAAAAGAATGTGTAATTAATATTGTTAACTATTCTATCGTTGAACAAATGAGTTTGAGCTCTTCTCCATACGAAAAAGGAATTAATGAGTTTACAAAAAGTGGATTAACTCCTATCGCTTCAGATAAAGTTAAACCTTTTAGAGTTGCCGAAAGTCCTGTTCAATTTGAATGTAAGGTGAATGAAATTGTAGAATTGGGTAAAGAAGGTGGAGCAGGCAATTTGATTATTTGCGAAGTATTGAAAATTCATGTTCAAGAAGAAATTTTAGACGAAAACAAAAAGATAGATCAGCATAAAATTGATTTAGTTGCCCGAATGGGTGGAAACTGGTATTGCAGAGCAAATGAAGCTGCCATGTTTGAAATAACAAAGCCTATTACTACTGTTGGAATAGGGTTTGACCAACTGCCTTTAGACATAAAACAAAGTTCGGTTTTAACTGGAAATAACTTGGCTCAATTGGGCGGAGTTGAAAAAATTCCTAACGAAACAGATGTGAATGAGTACAAATTGATAGAATTATCTGATATCTTTGTATCTTTAGAAGACAATCCGGCAGAATTAGAGAAAAAATTACATGAGCTGGCCAAAACAAAATTAGAAGAAAACAAAATTGAGGACGCATGGAAAACCTTGCTCTCATTTAATAATTAAAATAAAAGAATAAAGTATGTTTACATTAAGTGGAACAGTAAAAGTTAAAAACGACACCAAAGAAATAGGCGCAAAAGGATTTAAAGTAAGAGAATTTGTTGTTACAGATGCTTCAGGAAATTATCCTCAAGATATATCTTTTCAATTAACACAAGATAGAGTTGAGCAATTAGACAGTTTAAATGTTGGAGATATGGCTAACGTATCTTTCTTTATACGAGGAAGAGAATGGACGAGTCCAGCCGGTGAAGTAAAGTACTTTAACTCTTTAGATGTTTGGAAAATTGAAAAAGCAGGTAATGCTGCTCCAACACCTCCAGATATGCAACCTACTTCCGCTGCAAGTGCAGAAACTTTTGTAGAAGAAGGTGATGATGATTTACCGTTCTAAAATCTAGAAATTATTTCATATTGAAGGCGCTCATTTTAGAGTGCCTTTTTTTGTTTCTCTTGTTGCGTTATATATAGCTCTACCTTTCCATTTCGGACTGTAAAAAGGCAATAATACTGTAACCAAAAGTGCGTAAAAAGGGTATATCGCTTGCATAATTGGCAATAACAATAGATAAAAAGGTCTTTTTTGATAAAGAAAAAAACATCCATACACCAAAGTATCGCAAACAAGTTTTAGCATAAATAAACAAAGTGCTAACTGCACGTCTTCAATCCATAAATAATAAAAGATTAAGCTAAAAAAAGTAAAGGTTAATATCATTCCTAAACCACCAACCATTAACTCTACAACATCTCCAATTTTCGCTGTTTTGCCTGCCCATCTTAAACGTTGATTAATAAATTCTATAAAAGATAATGGCGCTTGAGTTTTGACAAGATATTTATGACTTCCTTCTAAAAAAATCTTCTTTTTTGACTTTCTGAAATCATGTAAAATAAATTGATCATCACCAGAAGCAACTGCTTCATTATAATCATCAAAGGTTAATTCCATAAAACTACTTTTCCTTACAATCAAATTGGCTCCACTAGCTGTTAATGGGTAAAGTAAAGAAAACATCCAGTTTATTGTATTAATCATAAAGTGATCTAAGGAATAAAAATATTGTTGTATTGAATAACCGACCATCTCTACGGGCAATATAATCAAATCTCCATTTGGTAAGTTTCGTAAATTTTCAAAGTAGTCAACAGACATAAAGACATCTGCATCTTGCAACAAGAAAAATTCTGTCTTTACCCATTCCATAGCAAACAAAATTGCACTCTTTTTACCATGTCTCCCTTCTGGAAGATCTAAAATAGTATAATTCAACTTTGTATGCTTTGATAACTCTTCAGCAATAAATGCTACTCCTGCATCTGTAGAATGGTCGTTAACAAATATGTAGTGCGCTGGAAGTGCTGTTTGATTTTGAAGTGTATTCAATAGCTCTGGCAAACGTGCTTTCTCATCGCGAAAAGGAACTATTACAGTAAGTTCTTTGAGCGAAAATACTCCTACTTGCTTTTTCCTATTTTCTTTCATCCATTTTACTAAGCCTAAGAACAGAAACAAAATTGTTACTAAACCATAACAAACGAGTAAATAATCTTTGAGTACTTCCATTAGTTCTGTTTAAAACGTAAAAGAATAATTCCACCAAAGAGTGCAGGTATTCCTAAATTAATACACCAAAGAATGAGCGAAGCACTTAAAATTAAAACCTCATTCTCGTAAAGGCCAATGAAAATGAATAAAGCAACACTTTCTCTTATTATTAATTTACCCAATAATAATGAGGGTGTTAAAGATGTAAGTAAAAACAAAACGGCAATCAAAGGAAATACAACTGAAAATTCCTCTATCTGAAAAACACACAACATGAAATAATATTGTAAACAGATTACAAAAAATCGGAGTAGACTTAGAAGTAGTAAAGCGCATTGTTTTTGCTTAAAAAAAGGTTTTATGTCTTGTAGTATAT
>JBMYYC010000032.1:0-22632 GCA_049609045.1 Lishizhenia sp.
TAGAAAACAGATTGGTTAAAACTTGAAGTATTCTGTCTTCGTCATAAAACGCATAGGCATCTCTATGTGTATTTATTTCAATTCTAGTGTTGTTCTTTTTAGCAAATTGAGAGATAGATTTTACAGCCTGTTGCAGTGTGTTTTTAAAATTTAAACGCTTCAACTTTAACTCTTCTCTCTGCTCTGCAAGTTTTTCAAAATCTAAAATGTTTTGCACCAAACGAGTCAATCTATTCGTGTCTTGCAATATATTTTTCAAAAACTGATCTCTTAGTTCGAAAGGCATTTCTTCACCTTCTTCAATTAATAATTCAGTTGCACCTTTTATGCCAGTCATTGGTGTTTTAATCTCATGTGCTACTGCATCCAGAAACTCATCTTTTTGTTGATCCTTCATTAAAAGTTGTTGGTTGACATCTGTTAACTGAGCAGCCAACTTTGATAACTCTTTTGATTGTTCGTTCAATAATTTATTATGAGCAATTGTCTTTTTAGATTCTTCTAAAATCTTAAGAACTTCTGGTAAACTTATTTCTTCTTCTTTAATTACAGAGGAAATTAAAATTTTTGCAGACGAGCCACCAATAATTCCATTCAAGAGTTTCTCTGAAAAGTTAACCAATCGAGCGTCTGCAAGCGTTGTTTCTGGAGAAAGATCATATTTTTTAAAAAAAATGTTTAATGCGCGTTCGGTTCTAGCTTCTCCTAAAAAACGAATTAACACACGCTTAATATCACTTACATAAGCTTCTCCTTTCCATACATATGCACTATCGGGTAGGTTGGCAAAGGCTCTGTCGTTGATAAACATTTCTGCGTAATTTCTTTCTCTATAATTACCTACGCCCGAAACAGACACCCATAAAAATGACATTGTGTTAAATAAAAAACTCCAGAAAAACGCATGTGTGGCAGGAGATAAAAAGTCTACTCCAAACAATTGATATGGTTTCAGAAGCTTTATTCCAAACAGGCCATTTTCTATAAAAGCACTGTTTACATTTCCAGACTCAAGAATAAAAGGAACAATAAGTGTATAGCAGATGATTAAAAAGCCTAATACAATTCCTACAATAGTTCCTTTAGAAGAACCTCTTTTCCAAAACAGTCCAATAAAAAAAGAAGGAGCCAAAAGCGCAATTATCACAAATGATATTAATCCGATAGAATAAAGTGAGATTTGCACTGAAAAATTAGCGTAGAAAAAGTAAGAAAATAGAATAATTGAAAAAATAGCAATTCGACGAATACTCTTTATATAAAAGACATTTTTAGTAGGATTGTTCTTCGCAAACTTATCCAGAAAACCGTAAGGAATAACAAGATTATTACTCACCATATTTGCTAGTGCAATTGTAGAAACTACTACCATGGAAATAACTGCAGATAAGCCTCCAAGAAAAACCAATAGAGCCATAACTTTATCTCCATTTGCTAAAGGCAATAACAAAGAATAATAATCAGAATTGACTGAACTACCAAAAGTTACTTTACCACCCCACGCTATAAAAATAACAAAGAGGTTAAAAAGTAATAAATAGAGCGGAAAGAGCCAAATTGCTTTCTTTAGATGCTTTTCTCGATTATTTTCAACTACTGAAACTTGAAATTGTCTGGGCAAAAGAAAAACAGCAAAAAAAGATAAAACAATTAACAAGAACCACTCTGTACCATTTTCAAAACCTCCTAAACCAATAAGTTCCTTAAAATTATCAGTCTCTTTAATTGATTTATAAATATCGGTAGTCCCATCAAACAAATAATAGGTTACATATACACCCAATATTAAAAAGAAAAGTAGTTTTAAGGCAGACTCAAAGGCTACTGAAGCTATAATTCCTTTATTTTTTGTTGAAGCATCTGTTTTTTGGGTGCTAAAGAATGTAACAAAAATGGCCAAAATGAGAGCAATATAAAAAGCTGAATCAGTAAGGATATGAGTATCTCCTGCATTCGTCCCGTTAGAAATGATATAATACGTTTCAGATATTGCTTTGAGTTGTAGAGCTAAATAAGGAATTGTTGCTACTAAGCAAATCACTGTTATTAACGCTCCCAAAAAACGATGACCACCATAACGTAATACAATAAAATCTGCGACAGATGCTATTTTATGCTGTTTCGCTATTCTAATAATTTTCCTCATTAAAATAATCCACAAAGGCAGAGCAATAATGGGCCCAATGTAAATTGGCAAGAAGTTCATTCCAGATTCGGCAGCTGTTCCAACACTTCCATAATACGTCCAAGCAGTGCAATAAACAGCTAGAGATAATGTATAAATATAGGGGTTGTTTACCCATCTACTTTGGTGATTTTTATTTCCCCAGAAAGCGATGTAAAATAGTACTCCAAGATAAACGAGTACTACAATTATCAAGGATATATCACTCATAGTACTTATTTAATACGTAGTATGAAATTAAAACACTGAAAAGCCAAATACTGAAAATCGAAAAGTAAATTACAGGAATACCAAAAAAGACTTTTTCACCCTCAAAAAGAAATATTAAAGGTGCATTAAATACTAACAACATAGATATTGAAAGCATTACCAGTTTTTGTTCGTGTCTTTTTTTCATAGTTATTTAAAAAAAGAGACAACCGCATAAATTTATGCAGTTGTCTACTTTTCATTTTAATGTCCTTCTTGTGCTTCTCCAGCACCACTAGGAATTCTAATATTTTCAACAATTTCTTGAACGTTACTCGGAGGAGGAGAAGTAAGTCTTGAAACCGTGATAGAAACAACGAAATTAAGTATCATTGCAATCGTTCCAAAACCTTCTGGAGAAGTACCAAACCACCATTCACTTTGAGGTTTAGGATCCAGAACGCCAATTAATCCAGTTTTAAAAACAATCATATAATACAACATAATTACTATTCCTACTATCATTCCTGAAATAGCTCCTTCTTTATTCATTCTCTTATCGAATATACCTAAGATTATTGCAGGAAAGAATGAAGCAGCTGCCAATCCGAATGCTAGTGCGACGACTGCGGCAACGAATCCAGGAGGATAAATACCAAATAATCCAGCAATTAAAATTGCGACTAGAATAGCAATTCTTGCAGCCAATAACTCTCCTTTTTCAGAAATATTCGGTTTCAATTGCTTTTTAATTAAATCGTGTGATACCGAAGTTGAAATCACCAAAAGTAAACCAGCAGCAGTAGAAAGTGCTGCGGCTAAACCTCCTGCGGCTACAAGTGCAATTACCCAATTAGGTAAATTAGCAATCTCTGGATTAGCTAAAACCATTATATCTCTATCCACATATAATTCGTTTGTTTCAGCACTAGCATTTGCTATTGTTCTCTCACCATATTCACCTCGAACTTCTGTAAATTCTGGTTTCTTTCCATCTAAAGCTGCTCCAGCAACATACTGCACTTTACCATCGCCATTTTTATCAGACCAAGCTATCAGACCTGTATTTTCCCAAGTCTTGAACCAAGAAGGCAGTGCTGTATACTCTTTATCTTTTACCGTTTCGATTAGATTTGTTCGTGCAAAAACGGATACTGCAGGTGCTGCTGTATAAAGAATAGCAATAAATAATAAAGCTAAACCAGCAGACTTTCTAGCATCTTTTACTTTAGGAACAGTAAAGAACCTTACAATTACATGAGGTAGTCCTGCTGTACCTACCATTAGCGCTATGGTTATAGCAAAAACATCCCAAGTTGATTTTGAACCACTCGTATATTCTTTAAACCCAAGCTCGGTATGCAGTGCGTCTAGCTTGTCCAGTATAAAAACACCATCTGTACCTTCACTTCCCATACCTATTTGAGGTACAGGATTTCCTGTCATTTGAAAAGAAATAAAAATTGCTGGAACCATAAAGGCAAAAATCAACACACAATATTGTACAACTTGTGTGTAAGTAATACCTTTCATACCTCCCAAAAAGGCGAATATCAACACTACGGTCATACCAATAATTACTCCTAATTCAATTTGCACTCCTAAAAATTGAGAGAAAACAATTCCGACTCCTCGCATTTGACCGGCTACATAAGTAAACGATACGATCAACGCACAAATTACAGCAACAGTTCGAGCTGTATTTGAATAATATCTATCTCCAATAAAATCGGGCACTGTAAATTTTCCAAATTTTCTTAAATAAGGAGCCAGTAATAATGCTAGAAGCACGTATCCACCTGTCCATCCCATTAAATAAACAGAACCATCATAGCCAATAAAAGAAATAATACCAGCCATTGAAATAAAGGAAGCTGCACTCATCCAATCTGCTGCAGTGGCCATTCCATTGGCCAAAGGCGAGACTCCTCCACCTGCAACGTAAAACTCTTTAGTAGAACCTGCTCTTGCCCAAATTGCAATCCCAAAATAGAGAGCAAATGTTATCCCTACTAAAATATATGTCCATACTTGTACACTCATAATTATTATTTTAAAATTTTAATTTTACTTGATTTACTCTTCGTCAAAACCATACTTCTTATCTAGCTTATTCATCAATCGAACATAAACAAAGATCAACACTACAAAAACATAAATTGACCCTTGTTGAGCAAACCAAAATCCTAGTTTAAACCCACCCAATCTATACTGATTTAGTACATCTTTGAGCAGAATTCCACACACACATGAAACAGTAAACCATATTGATAATAGTATGATTAAATATTTCAAATTCTCTTTCCAATAGGCTTTCGCCTTATTTATATCTTTATTTTTTTTCATATCTATTTTTTTTAAAGAAATATCATGGCCTGTAAAGACAAAACGTTGTCTGTGCTAGAACCAAATTGCTGATTACTATAATCAAGGGTAAGTTTACAATGATGACCAGAGAAATATGCATTAACACCTAAACCAAAGTTATTTCTATTATCGTTAGATCCGTCATACATGTTACTTGCATAAGAAACATAAGGTTGGAATCTCGTTTTTCCTTTTTCTCCTGGAATCAAGTATCCAACATGACCGTAAGTCATGCTCCCTGTACCATAGGCACTAAAGAGATAATCTCTACCGTAGTTATTTAGTTGATAGGTTGCATAAGCAGAAATTGCAGAATTTTTAGTTCCAATAGGCATTTCGAAAAATACATCTGCTGCAAATAAACTAACATTTTCTCCTTTTAAAGTACCTATCGTATCTGTCGCAACAACAGAACCATTTGGATGAAGGTGAAAGCCTGCTCCAACATTTAATATTTTCTTCGCACCGAGATAAGTGCCTACTTTATACGGTAAAAAGTTTGATTCTTGATCTAGGAAGTGATAGTCAAAATAACCCGCAAAGGTAAGACCTGCTTTTGAAGAACCTAGGTCGCGTTTACCACGATATACAGCTGATCCGTTGGCTTCTGGAATTCTATCATCAAGCCCACTTGTAACGGCTTCATTAACAGACAAACGGTATTGTAGCTTTCCGAAATTTCCCTTGGCAAAAAAACCAAGATGGCGGGCAAATTGATCTGACAAACCCAAAGTGGACCAAGATTGCCTATTATTATCCATAGTCATCATGTTCAAGGTACTTTGATTATTTAAGCGTGAAACTCCGTTAAAATAATGTAACCCACCACCCACTACATGATTTTTGTGAACATTGTATTGCACCCAAAAATCATGAAAGAATAATTGAGAACCAGCTTCTTTTCCAGTTGGAGATAAACTAGTAGCATTTAAATTATTTAATCCGAAATGGGAAAGGACTAAAAACTTTTTTGAAATTTGCGCATACATTAACATTCGTGCTCTTCTCAAATTCATCCCTACATTTGATGCATTGGCAGCTACATTTTCTGAATAAGTAGCCTGCATTTGAGCCCATGTAATAAAACGAAAGTATTTCTCTCCGTTTTCAGAAAGTTTTACTTTCATCCCTCCCTGGTAAGGATCTGTGTAATTTTGACCATAAGTAACAGCAGCTGTAAATAAGAACAGTGTTGCTAGCTTTAGTCCATTCGTCACTCTTTTTTTCATAAGCATTTAATAAGTTAAACAATAAAGATTTTACTCTAATGCGCCCTACTAAATTCTAAATAAAAACAAGTTAACAATAAATTAATATACTTTTCTGTTAAATACTATATCTTTGAACTTTTAAATCGCTCCCACCTTATAAGCATATACTTATCTCCCAACTCTGTAACAACAACTCCAGAACCCTGTAAATTATCGGTATTCAAAAAGTATTTCCCTAGTTCTTGGGCGTTCAAAATCTTATAAGTTGGATGGTAATTAGTGTTCTTCGGACGTTTCACCTTATACTTTTTCACCCAATTCATCACACTAACATGACTAACTCCCAGAAGCCGTTCAATTTCACGGTATGACAAACCTTCTAAATAGAGCTGCAAAGATTTATTTACATAGTAATCATCAATCTTTTTACCCTCTTTATTTACAGTGAAAAAATAACCGCAAGACTTACACTTATACCTCTGTCGGTCTGCAATTACACCACTTTTAATGTACTCTTCGGAAGAACAACTAGGACAGGCTTTAATTTTCATAACTATACTTATTTTGCATAAATATATTAATTTAGCATAAAAAACAAAGATAATTGTCGTGTAGACTACAAAAAAAATCAAGAAAAAAAACACACCTAATCTGAAACAGTTTGAGTCTTTTAAAAAAACACTACTTTTTATACCGTAAATCAAATTCAACAAAAAGCCGTTCAAAACCTCTTAAAACTTTAACTCAAAGCAACTCTAATTCTTGTTATATTTGTTAGTTACGGCTCAAAAAAGAAATCTTATGGCAGAAAGCAATTATACAGAAGACAATATACGTTCCTTAGACTGGAAAGAACATATCCGACTTAGGCCAGGAATGTATATCGGAAAACTGGGAGATGGATCATCTGCAGATGATGGAATTTACATCTTGGTAAAAGAAACTGTTGATAATTGTATAGATGAATTTGTAATGGGTAACGGTAAAAAGATCGTGCTCAAAATCAAAGATGGAAAAGTTACCGTTAGAGATTATGGTCGTGGTATTCCACTTGGAAAAGTTACGGAAGTTGTTTCTAAAATGAATACAGGAGGTAAATACGATTCTAAAGCCTTTAAAAAATCTGTTGGATTAAATGGTGTAGGTACGAAAGCAGTAAACGCTTTGAGTTCTCACTTTATGGTTTACGCAGTTAGAGATGGACAGAAAAAAGGAGCAACTTTCTCTCAAGGAAATCTAATAGAAGAAACGCCAATAGAAGTAACCGACGAAGAAAATGGAACTTATGTTGAGTTTATACCTGATGATACTGTATTTAAAAAGTACAATTTCAAGATGCCGTATCTTGAAAAGATGGTTTGGAATTATTGCTATCTAAACCGTGGACTTGCCATCCACATGAACGGAACGCGTTATGTTTCTAAAAATGGATTAAAAGATTTATTAGAGAACAATATGGATGGAGATCCGCTCTACCCTATTATTCACCTAGAAGATGACGATATAGAAATTGCATTTACACACGGAAAAACATACGGAGAAGATTATTATTCTTTTGTGAACGGCCAGCACACCACTCAAGGTGGAACACACCAAAGTGCTTACAGAGAATCTATTGCCAAAGTAATTAAAGAGTTTTTTGGTAAAAACTATGAAGCATCGGATATTAGACAATCCATCGTTGCATCTATTGCTGTAAAGGTAATTGAACCCGTTTTTGAATCGCAAACTAAAACGAAATTAGGCTCACACGAAATTGAACCTGGAGGAAAATCAATGCGTGCTTTTATACACGACTTTATCAAAACTAAGCTCGATAATTTCTTACATAAAAATCCGGAAACAGCAGATATTCTAGAAAAGAAGATCAAACAATCCGAAAAAGAACGTAAAGAGCTTTCTGGAATTAGAAAATTAGCGAGAGATAGAGCCAAGAAAGCAAATCTTCACAATAAAAAGTTAAGAGATTGTAGGATACATTTAACCGATCTTAAAAAAGAGCGTAGAGAAGAAACTACGCTTTTTATTACCGAGGGAGATTCTGCAAGTGGATCCATCACAAAATCTAGAGATGTGAATACGCAAGCCGTTTTTAGTTTACGTGGAAAACCTTTAAATTCTTATGGACTCACAAAAAAAGTGGTGTACGAAAATGAAGAGTTTAATCTGATACAAGCTGCGCTAAACATAGAAGACGACATGGATAATTTGCGTTACAACAAAATTGTAATCGCAACAGATGCCGATGTTGATGGAATGCATATTAGAATGTTGTTGCTTACATTCTTTTTACAATTTTTTCCTGATTTAGTAAAGAGAAATCATGTTTATGTACTACAAACGCCTTTGTTTAGAGTACGAAACAAGAAAAAAACGTTCTATTGCTACTCTGAGGAGGAAAGAAAAAAAGCAATCGAAGAATGTGGTAAAAACCCGGAAATCACGCGATTTAAAGGTTTGGGAGAGATTTCTCCAGACGAATTTCAACATTTTATAGGCGAGGATATTCGCTTAGAGCCTGTTTTATTAACCAAACACGCATCTATTGAAGAGGTACTTTCTTTTTACATGGGTAAAAACACACCTTCTCGTCAAGAGTTTATCATAGACAACCTTAAAGTTGAACCCGATTTAGCTGAAGAATTGAAGGAAGAAGAGAAAGAAAAAATTGAGAAAGCATCTTAAAAGTTATATGTAGTCAAATTATCCAACAGCTTGTTGGACAAACTACAATAAAGACATTTAATAAATGGACGAAGAAATAAACAACAACAACGAAGAAGGATTTTCTGAAGAAAATGAAAACAATGAGAATCAAGACCAAAATCTTGAGCCAACACCTTCTGAAGATGTTCCGCATGAGTTTGACGACAATATTGTTCCGCTCAGTGGTTTATACGAAACGTGGTTTTTAGATTACGCATCTTACGTAATTTTAGAACGTGCCGTTCCTGGTTTGTACGACGGAATGAAACCCGTGCAGCGTAGAATTTTACATTCTATGAAAGAAATGGATGATGGACGTTACAATAAGGTTGCCAACATTATCGGAAACACCATGAAGTATCACCCACATGGAGATGCTTCAATTGGTGATGCACTTGTTCAACTTGGTCAGAAAGATTTGTTAATAGATTGCCAAGGAAACTGGGGAAATACCTTAACCGGAGATTCTGCAGCAGCTGCTCGATATATTGAAGCACGATTATCTAAATTTGCCTTGCACGTTGCCTTTAACGGAAAAACTACCAAATGGCTTTCTAGTTATGATGGTAGAAATAAAGAGCCAGAAAATTTACCGATGAAATTTCCTCTTTTATTGGCTCAAGGAGCAGAAGGAATTGCGGTGGGTTTAGCGTGTAAATTTTTACCCCACAACTTTATTGAGTTAATCGATAATTCTATCAATCATTTAAGAGGAAGAAAAGTTGAGATCATGCCCGACTTCCCAAATGGTGGTATGGCAGATTTTTCTAACTACAACGATGGACTTCGAGGTGGAAAAGTACGTGTTAGAGCAAAAATCAATAAAATTGACAACAAAACACTTACCATTACAGAAATTCCATACGGAACAACTACCACATCTTTAATTGAGTCTATTATCAAAGCCAATGACAAGGGAAAAATTAAGATAAAGAAAATTGAAGACAATACAGCCGCAGAAGCTGAAATTATGATTCACCTCCCTTCCGGTGTGAGTCCAGATAAATTAATAGATGCACTCTACGCATTTACAGATTGTGAAGTGTCTATTTCTCCAAACTCTTCAATTATTGATGGAGATACTCCTAAATTCTTGGGTGTTTCGCAAATCTTAAAAGTAAACACAGACAGTACTGTACAATTACTTAAAAGAGAGTTAGAAATTAGAAAGGGAGAACTAGAAGAACAATGGCACTTTAGCTCTTTAGAAAAGATTTTTATAGAAGAACGTATCTACCGAGATATCGAAGAAGAAGAAACGTGGGAAGGCGTTATTAGTGCTATTGACAAAGGTTTAAAACCGCACATCAAACATTTAAAACGCTCCGTTTCTGAAGAAGATATTGTTCGACTTACAGAAATTAAAATTAAACGAATTTCTAAATTTGATAAGTTTAAGGCTGATGAAATTATAAGTAAACTAGAAGAAGAACTTAAGAAAATTCAACATCACTTAGATAATCTAATAGAATATGCCGTAGATTATTTCAAAGATTTGAAAAAGCGCTTTGGAGAAGGCAAAGAAAGAAAAACAGAAATCAGAACCTTTGATAATATATCTGCCAAAAAGGTAATTATCAGAAATAAAAAGTTCTATTTAGATAAGGATGAAGGATTTATTGGTCACAATCTTAAAAAAGCAGACTACATTCAAGATTGCTCTGAGATAGACGACATCATTGTTTTCTTTGAAACAGGAAAAGTGATGGTTACTAAAATTGCGGATAAAAAGTTTGTAGGTAAAGGCATCATTCATGCTGCTGTTTGGAAAAAAGGCGATAAACGTACGATTTATCATTTATTGTATCAAGATGGTAAAGGCGGACCAACAATGATGAAGCGTTTTAGCGTTAAAGCTATCACGCGCGATAAAGAATACGACTTAACCAAAGGAACAAAAGGTTCTAAAGTACTCTACTTCTCTGTACATCCTAATGGAGAAAGGGAAGTGATTACCATTGTTTTGAGGCCAAGACCTCACCTAAAAAGAATCAAGTGGGACATTGATTTAGGAGAACAAATAATTAAAGGAAGAGCTGCTGCCGGAAACCGTGTGACGAAAGAAATTGTATCAAAAATTGTTCAAAAAGAAGTGGGAGGTTCTACTCTAGCAGCACGCAAAATTTGGTGGGATGACGTGGTAAAACGACTAAACGACGAAGGAAGAGGTAAATTCTTAGGTCAGTTTAGAGGAGAAGATAAAATTCTTACGCTTTACAGTTCTGGAGAATATAGATTGTCTCATTTTGATTTGGCTACGCACTTTGATGATGACATGATACATATTGAAAAATGGAATCCTGAGCACGCAATATCTGCCGTTTACTTCGATGGAGAGAAAGAATTACACTATGTAAAACGTTTCCAGTGTGAGGTTACAACAGATAAGAAAGTGAATTTTATTTCAGACGCTGAAGGTTCTTACTTAGATGTAGTTTCTACAGCTTATCAACCAAGAATTAAAATTGTTTTTAACAAACTCTTGAAGGCAACAAAAAACTTGCCTGATAAAGAAGAAAACTTGGCAGATTTAATCGATGTGAAAGGTATGAAATCGCAAGGAAATCAAATCACAAAATTAAAAGTGAAAGAGATTGTTCTAGATCATCCGATTGAAGGTGACGAACCTTGGCCAGAACCAGAAAAAGAAGAAATATCAACAAAAGAAACTCAAGAGAACGACGCCGATAACGAAGACGGACCAACAGAAGTTGAATGGGACATGACCAAAAAAGATGGTGATGATGGTCAGCCAACATTGTTTTAAACCAAATCTTTAGCATGGAATACGTTACAAGAGAAATAAGACCGAATGAATTAGACTTATTAAAACACATGCTTGACTTGGCAGGACACACATTAGAGCAATTTCCACCAATAAAAGAAGTCTACGAATACGAAGGCGGAAAAATGGGAAGCATACATTTTGTTGGTAGCAACCCTGATGCATATTTGGGAGATATCATGCAAGTAAAATTTAAAGACACAGACAATATTAGAGTTGTTGTTACCTTAACGGTAGACCAAGAACAACGGTTATTAGATTTAGATTTTTGGAAAGAAGATTTTTCTAAACTCTTGCAATATCCAAAACCTGAAGAAGTGAAAAAAGCAGAAAGAGTTTTATGATTTTTTTGATAGAAAGCTGACTATTCATTCAACTTACTCAATTAAAAATCAACATTTTAATCTGAGTTTAATTTTGTTTAATAGATTATTTATTTTAAATTACACTTGAATTTTTAAATAAACGTTATGAAAAATGTTAAACTAAAAACCCTGTGTGTGTGTGTACAGGTCTAGGATTTTGGTCTAGTGCACAAAATTTAATAACGGTTGATGTGCTTCAAGAACTAGACTATGGAGGTATACACCTTTATATAATGACCGATGGACAGACCAATATTAATTACAAAAGTTCTGCATCCCAAACTGATATTTTAGACGTGGGTAACTCAGTAGAATTGGATCTCTCAGTATCAACTGGAGATTATCCAATGTACATAGACGGAAGCTCAAGCACTTTAATTGCAAGAGCTGTTGCCAGTAGCAATTCTAACTCTGGTTTTAATATGACCAATAATATTCTGTACAATTTACCCTATCAAGAAGGCGATATCTTGTTTTTTGAGAATACTCAGCATATCATTGACCTATCAGAACTATTGTATGAACAAGAAAATGCTGATATAAATAGTAATCCAAGTCTAGAAGACTCGTCTATCGTGTTTGCATTTGAAAATGAGTTTCCAAATTTTGTATCTTTTAGAGAAGGGATGATGATTACATTTGTTGACCAGGAAGTAGATGGTTATGATAGTGATGACATGGATGCTTACTATGCTTACGATCATATACATGATAATGCATTAAAGTCTTTCTTTAACAAGTATAAACTTATTGGTATTGGAGATAGCGTATACTATTATCATAATACTAACCAAATAGCTCATTGTCACAAAGACTCAACCAGTTCTGTTCAAATATTAAGGGAAGCAGGTAATGAACTAAAAGAGGATGATATATTTTTTGGGAACGATTTACTCTTGGATCCAAATATTGAAATGAATAGTGACAAGTATGACGTGATTAAAGGTAAAGATATAATTTATATTACTTCAGGTTCTAGTCATTATTCTTATTCAAGTATTGCGTATCGCGAAATAGATAATCAAAATTGTAATATTTTAAAACAAGGCTTTCGCTATGAAATAAATAAATCTCTAATCGATCCAGCTCAGCAATGGCTTCTTGACCTATCAACCTACTCGAACCAAATGATAATAGATTGGGGAGATAACAGTCCACTAGAAATCATTGATAACTACGGAGGTGAAATTGTTTATCATACATTTCCAACGGAAAACGTTTATTACGCGACGGTTAAGTTTACTCTTTATGATAATGCTTTTAATATTATACAAACCCTCGAATTTAACGATAATTCGACCACCACGGAGTTAGATTTCAACACTTTCGGTGCTTGTACAATTTTAGATGACACTGAACACACCTATAAAGAATTAGGTCAATGGCGACTCTCTTCTAGGCTATGGGTAAATCATAATATTTTTGGAAAACATGTAGGCTCCTATTCTCATGCTTGGAAATATAAGAATGGTAAATGGAGAAGACGCAAAGCGAATATTACAACCACTGTAGATGGAAATTTCTATGATGACCAATGTCAATTTTCTGAAAACAAAAATGGTTCAAAAAATCAAGACAGTAGAAGAGTACAGAAAACAAAATCTAAATTATTTGCTGGCCGTAAAAATTCACGGCTGTAAATGGAGGGACTACATCTACTCATAAATTGATTTCTGGAAATACAGTGATTTCTGAAAATTTAACACTAAATCCTTGTCCTTAAAATATAATTTAATTGGTAGCACATTGATTTTTAAATCAGTGTGCTTTTTTCTGTTTAATAATAAGTCATGAAAGTTTTATTCTCTATTATTTTAATTCTACAATTAAGTTGGTTCGCCATTGCTCAACAACATGAAGTAAGCATGAACTATTCTTTTGGTATACCTACTAGATATATGCAGCCATTGAAAGTAGGAAGTGCGTCTAATCCTAACAAAGAATTCCTTAACTATTCCAATTTCCAAACCAATTACAAAAATACCTTTAGACTTAGTTATAAATATTTATTTTGGAAAAAACGAAAGGTATTTTTAAAATCTAACTTTTCTTATAATAATGTAAGGTATAACTATTTAATGCCTGTTGTAACAGGTATTTCTATTGACGAAATAAAAGTAAACAATGAATTTTTAACTATAAACCTCGGGTTAAGTAAGCGCTTCAATATAGATGATAAATTAAGTTTTGATATCGGTGTAAGTTATAGTCAACGCTTCTCCCCATATAATGAAAGGAAATTTAAATCTGACGGAATATTACAGTCAGAATATAAGCCTTGGGTTACATATTTTTATGAAATAGATATTTTTAATAATAAACACTTATCTAACCCTCCTGCAGGATCATTTTGGGAAAGTTACATAAACCTTGAGTACAGTATATCTTTCAATTATAAAATTTATAAAAATTTGTTTCTCAATATAAATGCAAATTACACCAGAAATTGGGATTATTTTATAAAGTATAATATGGTTGTTCAAGAAACACTTCCACCTGATGAAAACGGCATAACAACAATTAGAATTACTTCAGCTAAAAACTTTGGTGGAAATTTCATCAACCACCACGGTATTAGAGACCATTTCTTAGATTTAGGAATAGGTTTAACGTATAGTTTCTAAAAATTTACTAAATCATTACAAAGCCTGTTTTCTGCGCACAGAAAACAGGCTTTTTTATTTGTAATTGTCACACCAAAATCTAAAATAAAAAAAACATATATCTAAATTATTTTTTAGACAAGTCTAAATTTATATATTTGCGCAACTAATATTATTTTAAGTATGCGCGTAATTGCATTTCTATACAGTCTTTATGCATTGTCGGTTTTTAGTCAAACAGAAATAAAAGGTAAAATCATTGATAACCAATCTAATGCTATTGCATTTGCTACAATATATGCGCCAACACTAGAACAAAGTACGCAAACAGATCAATTCGGTAATTTCACTTTCAAACTAATTAAAAACCAATCCAATCTTCTTGTTGAAGTGAGAGCTTTTGGATTTTTAGAAAGAAGTTTTACAATTTACTCCAACCAAAATAATATTTTAACACTTGCTAAAGATGAAAACATACACACCACAGAAGAAATAACCGTAACAGGTACAATGTTACCAGAAAGTAAATCAGAAAGTCCAGTTCCGGTAGAAATTTACAGTAAAGATTATTTTAAAGCCAACCCTACTCCTACTCTTTTTGAGTCTATGCAAAATGTAAACGGCGTTCGTCCGAAACTCAACTGCAACGTTTGCAACACTGGCGATATTCATATCAATGGTTTAGAAGGTCCGTACACCATGATTTTAATAGACGGTATGCCCATTGTAAGTGGTTTAAGCACAGTTTACGGTCTAAATGGAATTCCGCAAGCCTTGATAGAAAGAGTAGAAATTGTTAAAGGTCCGGCAAGTACATTATACGGTTCTGAAGCAGTTGGAGGCCTAATTAATGTCATCACAAAATCGCCAACAGATGCTCCTCTTTTCAGCGCAGAGGTAATGACAACCTCTTGGTTAGAAACCACAGCAGATATTGGTACAAAAGTAAAGCTCGGAGAAAAAGCAGACGCCTTAATTGGAATAAACTATTTCAACTACAACAATCCAATGGATTACAACAGAGATAATATTACAGATGTTACCTTACAAAACAGAGTTTCGCTTTTCAGCAGTATCAATTTCAAACGGAAACAAAACAAAGTATTTACCTTAGCCGGAAGATATAATTATGAAGACCGCTGGGGCGGAGAGTTGAACTGGACACCTGAATACCGCGGTGGAGATAGCATTTATGGCGAAAGTATTTACACTAATCGTTGGGAAATGTTTGGGAAATACGAAATTTCAAAGAAAATTCCCTTAAACTTCCAATTTTCGGCAAATGGGCACCACCAAAACTCTGTATATGGGGATATGAAGTTTATTGCGGAGCAATATGTTACTTTTGGTCAACTACTCTACAACAAAAGGTTATTTAACAAACACAATGTTTTAATGGGAGCAGCACTTCGTTACACTTTTTATGATGATGACACAGAAGCAACAAGCAAAGAGAGTTACAATCCACATACCTATCTTCCTGGTTTTTTTATACAAGATGATATTAAGATAAATGAGCAAAACAGATTATTACTTGGTGCCAGATACGATTACAACAACAATCACGGTTCTATACTATCGCCAAGAGTAAACTACAAATGGAACACTGAAAACAAACAAACCATCTTGCGTTTAAGCGCTGGTAACGGATACCGAATTGCCAATGTTTTTACAGAAGATCATGCAGCACTAACAGGAGCAAGAGAACTCGTTTTCCAAGAAGAACTTAAACCAGAAACAAGCTATAACGTTAATCTAAACGCCGAACAAAAAATATACAGTCTTGGAAATTCTATTTTGTCTTTGGACGGTTCCATTTTTTACACCTATTTCACCAACAGAATTTTAGGAGATTTTGATGTTTCTCCCAATCAAATTATCTACAGTAATGTAGACGGAAACGCGATATCTAAAGGTGTTTCTTTAAGTGCAAAATGGTCATTTTACAACGGTATAAAACTTAAAGTCGCCGGTACAGTAATGGATAATACTTACGAAGAAAATGGGCAAACCTTCAGACCTATCCTTACAGAACAATACAATGCCAATTGGAGCGCTTCTTACGTCATAAAACGCTTTAAACTTAAAATAGATTATACGGGTAATTTATATGGACCAATGCGTTTGCCCTTACTTGGCGAATTAGACGACCGACCAGAATATAGTCCAATTTGGAGCCTACAAAACATTCAACTAACAAAAGAGTACAAAGCATTTGAGTTTTTTGGAGGTGTAAAAAACTTTTTAAACTACACGCCTCCAGCAAATAGCATTAGCAGAGCACATGATCCTTTTGATAAGTACGTTCAATTTGACAACAACGGAAATGCGTTATCAACAGCTGAAAACCCAACCGCAACCACTTTCGATCCCAGCTATGTGTTTGCACCTAACCAAGGCATTCGTTTTTTCATTGGGTTTAGACTTAATCTGTAAACAATTATCCTTTTCCAAAGAGAGAGAACCGCTTGCGGTGCGCGATGAATAAGAAATTAAATTTTGAAACTTTACACCTACTTCTTCAAACCTTGTCCCTTGTCACTTATCACTCTTCACTTATCACTAAAACCTAACTCACAACACCTTATAATTTCCTAGCTATATTCAAACCATCTCTAATAGGAAACAAAACTGTTTGTACTCGCTCATCTTTTTGAACCATAGTATTGTAATCCATTAAAACCTGCGTATCTTTATCTAAAGAAGCGTAATCTTCCAAAACTTTTCCAGACCACAATACATTATCCGCAATAATATAACCTCCTTTTTTCACTTTATCAAAAACTAGATTATAGTAATTCACATAGTTCCCTTTATCTGCATCAATAAAAACAAGATCAAATTCCTCATTCATTGTAGGTATAATATTCATTGCATTTCCCACTTTAAAATCAATTGTATTCTCCAATTCTGCTTTAGCAATATATTCGCGTACCATATCTTCTAGCTCATAATTAATATCTATGGTCGTAATTTTACCACCAGCTTTTAAACCTTCAGCAAAACACAATGCAGAGTAGCCTGTGTAAGTACCTATTTCTAAAATATTTTTGGGCTGTATCATATGAGAGAGCATGCTTAAAACTCTTCCTTGAAAATGTCCAGACAACATTCTTGGCTGTAATATTTTGATGTGTGTTTGCCTGTTTAATTCATAAAGTAAAGCCGGTTCATTTTCTGAATGCGCTACAACATAATCGTCTAAATCTTGTTCTAAAAAGTTCATTTTTTAAAATAAAAGGATTGTTTGCCGTGAAGATACTTATTTTTGACGCTCAAAACTGAATTTTAAGATGAGAGTTAAAGATGAATTTCAAGGATATTGTGGTATAGGTATCATGCGACACAAACGTGATCATAATATTGGTACACTTTGGAGATCTGCTTATATTCTAGGTGCAAGTTATATCTTTACCATTGGTAAAAGCTATAAAAAACAAACATCTGATGTTTTAAAATCATGGTCTAAAATTCCACTTTTTCATTATGACACTTTTGAAGATTTTAGAAAAAACTTACCGTATGATTGTAGATTAATTGGTATTGAGTTAGACGAACGTTCTACTCCCTTAAAAGATTTTGAACATCCGCTACGTTGCGTCTATTTATTAGGAGCTGAAGACAATGGCTTACCGCCTAAAGTCTTAGATCAATGTCACGGTTTAATACAATTACCCGGCACTAACTCTTTAAACGTAGCTGTTTCTGGGAGTTTAGTTTTAAATGACAGAGTAGAGAAAATTCCAATGAAACTGCCTTAAAAAGGCTTCACAGACCTAACTTTCAGGATTTTTCGACCTCCCGATTTTTCCTTCTAATTATCTAGCTTTTAGATAGAACACGTATCTTCAAAATCTACGCTTCTATCTTTTTCTTGTACCCAAACAATTCTAAGAATTTAATGGCTTTCACTACTCTTTCAGGAACATCTTCTTCCCAAATTGTAGTACCTGCTTTTATTTTTGACAAAACGTCATCAGAGTATATTTTCAACAAAGGTTCTTTGTAACCTTCCATACCTTCTAACTTATTGTTGGCTTTCATATAATCTAACAAACCTACTAAATGCGTTGGAATACGTAAATCTTTGAATGTATACAGCTCACCAGTTTCCACATCACAAGCCGGATAAACGTACATTTTTACTCTATGTCCAAATCCTCTCCCGAATGCTTCTAACAAACCTCCAGGCAAGTTATCGTAATAGCGCTCATCAAAAATAGTGTGCATGTTATAAATACCTACAATCACCCCCATTTGCCTACCTCTGGCTATTGTAGATAGATAATCTACCATTTTATAGTGTTTCAGGTAGTTAGAAATCATCACCGTATAGCCTAAAGATCCCAATAACTCGGCTCTATCAACAAAATCTTTGTCTAATATCTTTCCATCTGCAGTTAAATCTTTCAAAGTAAGTTCAAAAACTACTCTAACATCTTCGGGTTTTACACCTGGTTCTTTCTTAAATTGTTTTTCGCCAATATCTATCATATCCAAATGCACTTTGGTAACAGGTCTAAACCTTCCGCGCATGAGTAGAATATTCTTCTTATACAAAGCTGTGGCAGGCTGTAAAACGGCTCCAGTTAAATCAAACATTGTTGCATCCGTCATTCCTTTCTTAACCAAATTCAATGCTAAAATTCTATTATCAACATCTTCAAAATCTGGTCCGCTCACACGCAACATATCAATTTCCATGCGTTCTCTAGGTAATCTATGCACTATGCTTGATAAAAATTGATGCATATCTTGGTAATGGAAATAAGCTGCATATATCAAATTGACACCTAATATTCCAAGTGCGTCTTGTTGTGCTTTATTACTATTATCGTGCATTTTAACGTGCAAAATAATATCGTTTGGCTTGGTTTCAGGTTTCAATTGAAAACGGATTCCAACCCAACCTTGCCCTTGATTTGTTTTATGATAGTTTAAAGATTCTACAGTATTTGAAAAAGAGAAAAAACGTTTATCTTTTGCCTTCTCCGGCAAATTATCGTGCAATTGATCATATTCCGTTTGTATCATCGTTAATAGACGCTCTTCACAAACATAACGCTTTGATTTCCCGTACTTAACATCAGACACCGTCATGTCATATGCAGAATGCGTGTAGGCAATTGTACCAGAACTACCTCCTGCTTTAAAGAAATTTGCAGCAACTTCTTGACCTGCTCCTATCTCGGCAAATGAGCCGTAAATATCCGGACTTAAATTAATTTTAAGTGCTTTTTCTTCTGTTGTTAATCTTCTTTCATCAATCATAGCTAAAACTACTGTTGTAGGAAAGACAAATTAAAGAAAAAAAATACAGTTATGCGCCTAATTTATATAGCAAACACTAAAAATGACAGTTAATAAACCTTAAGGGTTGATAATTCGGTCTAATTCTGGATTCTGTTCGAAAAATTGGTCTTCAAAATCTCCAGAAAATTCGATATCAGAAAAGTAAAAGGAAAGAATTTGCTTGTAAGAATAACCCAAGTTTGCCATCTTCATTGCTCCTTCTTGACAAAGACCTACACCGTGTCCATAACCTCTCCCTTCAATTATAACATAATCACCAGATTCATAGCAAGAAAAAAACGTGCTTTTCAGTTTAAATTTCCTTCTTATTTTGGTCAATTTTATATTGAACTCTGGACTATGATAGTATTTTTTACGGTAAAACTGTGTGAATGTATAGAGTAAATCTCCGTAAATTGAATCGTTTTCAGGATATCCTAATCTACCTACTAAATAATTTCTCCAATCCGATTTTAACACTTTAGTCGTATAATTTGCTTGCCTTGTATAAACACAAAAAGAATCTACCACCGGTTTTATGTATGCTATTCTATTGTTCCAAACATAATCAGACCAAGTTGTTTCGCCGCCGCAGTTTGCATGAAAAAAACCATCTACTAAATGGCCGTGAACATCTTTCATTACTACATTTTGAGTTTGCAGAACAGCGGTATCAATCAAAGGTGTGAAGCGCTGCATGTTGTGGTATGCCTGACAATGCACTTGATCACACAATTGAAACCCCTCTCTTTTATGGCGGTTCAATCTATCCATTGCGTAAGTTCTAGAGATAGTTGCTTGTGCTTTATAATACTCCAAATGCTTTCCGCCTCCACCTTCAGACTCTACAACTCCACTTAAATAATGATGCATTTGAACCGTGTTTATAATAGTAAGACTGCCATTCTTTGCTTTTATCACAAAATCATCTAAATATTTTTTTTCTCTAAGTTTTGGATCTACACTCGCCAAACGCAATCCGTAATCTTTACCCGTTTGAAGAAGTTGAATAGAATCAAACCGACCTAAAAGTCTTACACCAAAAGTAAGTTCTACTTGATTATTACTCGTTGCACGCAGAGAAATAAATTCGTTTGGAAGTAGAGTTGCTTTTTTTGATGTATCTCCAAGTACAAAATAACTTCCGTTTAAATACGAAAAAATCATTTTCTTAACGGTGTGAGATCGAACAACACCAATACGCATCGTTTGTGCCTGTGCTTGAAAAAGAAACAAGACACAACTAATAACTATTACGGTTCTAATCAACAATTCTCTATTTATTTCAAGAAATCAATCAAAGATTGTGCTACATATTCAGAAGCTCCACCGCCACCTAGCTTTTGTTCTAAAACTTCATAGTCTTTTAAGATACTAGAACGTTTTTTTCCATTAGGTAAAATGTAAGCTAATTCTTCTTTCACTTTCTTCGGATTACAATCGTTTTGAATGAGTTCTTTTACGCATTCTTTATCCAAAATTAAATTCACCAAACTGATATACTTAATCTTAACTAGTCTTTTTGCTATTTGATAAGAAACAGAAGAACTTTTGTAACAGACTACCTCTGGCACCTTAAACAGTGCCGTTTCCAGTGTTGCCGTACCAGAAGTAACAAGTGCAGCAGTAGCAATATTTAATAAATCATAGGTTCTTCCAAATACGATTTTAATGTTTTCATGTACTAAAAATTGATCGTAAAATTTTGGTTCTAGAGAAGGAGCTCCTGCAATTACGAAAGTATAATCATCAAATGATTTTATTGCCTCCAACATAACGGGTAGTTTCTTTTTAATTTCTTGTTTTCTACTACCGGGTAGAACCGCAATTATTTTCTTTTTCGTATCAAAAACCTCAAGTGAAGGTTTCGTATTTCTGAAGTTCTGAATAGCATCAATCAACGGATGTCCGACATACTCAACATCTACATTAAATTTTTTATAAAACTCTTTTTCAAAAGGCAGTATAACAAACATCTTGTCAACTACCTTTTTTATTTTGTGTACTCTATTTTGTTTCCAAGCCCAAATTTGGGGAGATACATAGTAAACCACGCGTATACCTTGTTCTTTTGCCCACTCTGCAATTCTAAGATTAAAACCTGGATAATCAATCAAAACAATAGCATCTGGCTGAAAATCTAAAATATCTTTTTTACAAAACGTAATATTCCTCAAAATGGTCTTAATATTCATTAAAACCTCAAGAAATCCCATGAATGCGAGATCTTTTATATGTTTAACAGGTTCTCCTGCAATTTTTTGCATTTCATCTCCGCCCCAAAACCTCACCTGAGTTGTTGGTTCTTTTTTATAAAGCTCTTTTAGAAAGTTACTACCGTGTAAATCTCCACTTGCTTCTCCAGTTATACAGTAAATTTTCATTTAAAACAATAAAGTAAAAACAACAAAAAGAGAGAGTAACATTGTAGAAATTACTAATCCGTAACTGAACTTATCTACACGGATTTGATAATTTGTTAAGTAAAACAAAACAAAGTTCGGTATTAGTGAATAGGTTAAAGGTCCAAACCTACTTCCAGAATTATTTATCAAAACATTAAAAACTCCTGAGAGACTTGTGTTAGAATACATTATCTGTACATAAATAAAAAATGAAATAACAGGCAAAATCAAACCTACTATAATTCCTAAAGTTCTGTGATCAATTTTTTCTTTAAATTCTTTCATATTAAAAGTCCCACTTATTTAACGTTTCAATGCACGCGTGTGCAGTCATATCAAACTGCGTAGGTACAACACTTGCATAATTTTGTGACAACGCCCACACATCAGCATCACTGCCTTTGTCTGTTTTTTTAAATTCTCCTGTTAACCAGTAATAGGGTTTCCCGAATTGGTCAAATCGTTTGTCAAATTTATCTTCCCAATGTGCATCTCCTTGTCTACAAACACGTATTCCTTTAAGC
>JBMYYC010000033.1:0-22172 GCA_049609045.1 Lishizhenia sp.
CTCTACCCCAACCAGAGCTTTCGCCAAATTGTTCTCCGCTTACGCCGTCTAATTTCAATAACCAATTTTCAAAGCCTTTTGGTATGTTGGCTTGACCAGATTTAAGCGCATTTGTTCTTGGGTTGTATGCAATTACGGCTTTTGGTCTTGCGCCACCTGCAGAAGTTCCAATTTTGAGAATTTCGCTCATGGCTTTTTCTTCATCTTTATTTAGGTTTATTAAAAACGAGTTGCGTTCATTCAGCATTTTTTTTGCTACTTCTACCAAACTATTTAATTCTAAAGAAAAAGAGTTGTTACCCGTTTTTATGTAGGTGGGTTCAAATTCTAAAGCTCCCATTCCGCGTTTGCCTATAAAACACAGTTTTTCTATCGGATTCATGCTATTTTCGGCTCGGCCTTGTTTGGTTAGCCAAGTATTAATTAACTTGTTTCCATACTTATCGGGTAATGCATCAGCTAAAAGTCCGGGTAACCCTTTAAACGTATCTTCTGTTTCATTTCTGCCTTTTCTTAGTTCTGCAAAACTATAAATTCTGTTTCCGTTACGAATTGGCATTTTTATAGGAGATAAATCCCATCCTTTTTTTATGAAGTTTGTGTCATACTGAAAATAGCCAAGTTGTTCACTTTCATCCCAACGGATAGCACCTACTAATTCTCCCCATATTTTAACCTCTGCAACATCTACCATCCTAATTCATCTTCGTTTGGTTCGTTAAGTTGGTTACCAGAAGCGCGCTGTCTTTGTTTCTTTTTTAGCTTGGCGTATTCTACAGGGCTAATTTCTTCCTTAACCTCAAAAATATCCATGATGTAAAGTAGGTCTAACACACGCAACACTTGTATCAAACTATCAATTCTTACTTTCTCACCTCTTTCTAATAAACTAAGTGTAGATCTACTAATGCCAGCATCTTTAGCAACAATACTTTGTGATTTGTTTTGGTTTAATCTATGGGTTTGGATAAAAGTGCCTATCGTTTCTAAGATAGATTTATCCGATTTTGAAGACCATTTTTCGTATGATATCTCACTCATAAGGCTGTTAATTTACTTGTATTGACAATTATCTCATTCAAATATACAAATTTTATTCGAATTTAATAAAAAAATCTAGTATGATTTACCATTCAATAAGTATATAAATACGTTTTATTGAGTGATATTTCATTCAATTATTATTTTATAAATAAGTTTTGAATTATGATTGGAATTTGGGGCTAATTTCTTTTCATAAATATGATTTTTTTATTTGGCCTAATTTTAAGGAGTTATTTAAAAGTAGATTTCGTCGTGAATGATTGAGGAAGTTGCCGAGTGGGCGAGGTAAATCACCGATTGAATCGACGAAAGCAAATTTAAATTATGGATTAAAATTAAGCCTAGCGTTTTTTTGGTTTCCTGTCTATCGACAGATAGAGTTTTTTTGGCAATGCAAAAAAATGAACAAAGACTGAATTGAAGGAACCAATAGTTATAATTTCAGTTATTTAATTTTTTAATGATAAACTAACTAGTCTATCATTAGTGATTAATAGATCTAACACAAATAGATTAAGTCATCTATTCTCTTCAAAAATTATATTTCTTTCAGCGTGTTTTTTGTACATATTTTTAGGTGTAATTTGCGGGTTCTCTTTTGGTCTGTAATGGTTTTTATTGTTTGGATCTAAAATACATTCTATTTGTTGTTCTACCATTTTTTCAAAAGGCAATAAGAAACGTTCTATATTACACTGTTCAAACTCTTCTTTTTTAAGCAGGTTTAAAACGGTGTAAACAGATTCTATAGTACTCAAACAAAGTGGTTCAGGTTGTTGTTTAATTACAAACTTAGATTGAATTGTATTGTCAAAACTAACACGTTTTAATTTTTGTAAGTTGGTACTTAGTTTAAGCATTTTGCGTGCACACGGCCAAGTTCCGTCTAAAATAAATAGAAAAGGATTATTACCGAGAAATGTATTTATTTTTTTACTTTTTGAGGTAGATAAATTAAAATTATCCATACCCGGATAGAGTAGGAAAGAGCTGTTTTCTTTGTTGTTTAAAATCTCATTTACGCGTCTATTATCCGTAAAATCTACACCAACAATCACCTCACTGTTCTTTAATTGAAGGTTGGTCATGTATCCCGTGCCATTTTTTTCTTTCTTCGCTTCTTTCGGATGCATCAAAATAACAAAACGCGTATTCGTTTTTATAGCATGAACATGTTTACAAATGCAAGTACTCATTGCCTTTTTGCATTTATAACATTTACTTCTCGGATTCTCTATTTCTACGCGCACGCTAAATAACTTATATAGCTGAAGAGAACAAAGCTAATTTTAATTCTGAGAATAAAATTGCTTAAATTCTAATTAATTTTTTTGCTTTCTGTTTCAATATTAGTTATGAATAGTAGGCAATCACTTCCTACTGCTTAACAAATGATTTAAAGTAAGTTATTCGATTACCTCTATGTGTTATGTGGTACAATAATTTTTAATTTAAATTTCTATACTCACTCGGGCTCATACCTGTTTTTGATTTAAACAAACTACTAAAGTGCTGAGGATATTCAAAACCTAGTGAATAACCAATTTCACTGATGGAATTTCCCGAATTTAATAGACTATTTTTTGCTTTGTTTATGATAAATAGGTGAATGTGTTCTTGAGCTGTTTTTCCTGTTTCTTTTTTCAGTAAATCGCTTAAATAGTTTGCCGAAAAATTAAGCTTATTTGCAATATAGTGAACAGTGGGAAGACTTAAATCTGAACTCTTATCCTCTTTATAATATGATTTTAATAATTTCTCAAACTTTGAAACAAAATCTACATTAAGATTAGTTCTAGTATAAAATTGGCGGTCGTAAAAGCGAGTGCAATAATCGAGCAATAACTCAATGTTGGATATGATTAGGCTTTGACTATGCTTATCCAAATTTTGGCTATATTCTTTCACTATTTTATCTAAAATTTCCTCTATGGTTTTTCGCTCATCTAATGAAAGGTGAAGTGCTTCATTTACTTCATAGTCGAAAAAGGAATATTGGTTAATTTTATCTGATAGATTAGATTTTCTAATTAAATCTGGATGAAAAGCCAATGTCCAACCTTCATCATTTTCTTCATTCTGAGGCATTTCACCCTCAAATACTGTTACTTGACCGGGAGATGTAAAAATCAAAGTTCCCTCCTCATAATCGTATGTGTTTTTTCCGTATGTTAAGTTTCCACAACCTAAATTTTTAAGTGAGATTTGGTATAAATTATTAATCACTTTTATTCCTTTAAAATCTATAGTCGGCTTAAAGTCTGCCGTTCTTACTACTGATACCAACGGGTGGTTTGGAGCAGTAAGTCCGACAGACAGATGTGCTTGACTAATGGTATTTATTTCAAAAGTTTTAGACATAGTATAAAGGTATTCATTATTTTATTTGACTCAATAATAGTTTGTCAAATGTTCTATCTCCTAACCATTTTCTCATTCGCACAAGTGGTTTTGCTAAATAACCTTTAAGGTATCTTGTTTTTGGTTTTTTTTCTGATGCTGCTTTCGCAATTTCTTTTCCTAGCACATCCACTGTGGTCAGTTTATCTTTTGTTTTATCAGAAGTTGCGATTACTTTTTTCACCATAGAAGAATAAGGCCCGCTACCCGAAACTTTATCTAAACTTTCCATTGCTATATCTCCCCATTCAGTTTGAATTCCTCCAGGTTCCACAATAGCTACATCAATTCCAAATTGCTTTACCTCAATTCGTAAACAATCGCTCCAACCTTCTAATGCGTATTTTGTGGCGTGATACCAAGCTCCAAAAGGTGTGTACATTTTTCCACCCATAGAAGAAATATTTACAATTCTACCTGATTTTTGTTTTCTCATAGCAGGTAACACGAGTTGTGTAATTCTTGCCAAACCAAATATATTGACTTCAAACTGGCGTTTTGCTTCTTCAATGGTTACTTCTTCCACTGAGCCATAAGAACCATATCCTGCATTGTTTACCAATACATCAATTCTTCCTTCTTTTTCTAAAACAGTATTTATTGCATCAACAATAGTTTCGTCTTTGGTTAAGTCGAGAGCTACAACCTCCATTCCTTTTTTCTTAAGGTCGTTCATTTTTTCGGTACGTCTGGCCATGCCATATACCTTGTATCCCTTTTTGTGAAGTTCCAAAGCGGTAGATTTTCCCATTCCCGAACTTGCTCCTGTAATAATTGCTACTTTTTTCATTGTGTTATTTGTTTTTATTTACAATGCAAATGTCAGAATCATTCACTTAAAGAATTTATAGATTTCTCGGAATATCTAACAGATATGACGGAAAGATATTAAAAATAGATACGCATCGTTCTACCTCAATATTTTGTAAAGGGTTTAGAAGTATACTAAAATGTGCTATTGCTAAAGCTTGTTTACTTTGTGCGTACTTGTTTTTGTTTTTATGTAATAAATACCAGAGCTAAGATTAGAAACATCTAGAATTAATTTATTATTATGTTTCTCAATTTTCCGAGCCAATAAGGTTGCATTTTTGCCAAAAGTGTCATAAATAGCTAACTCATTCAGTTCATTTGCGTTTGCAATTACAGTTACTTGATTATTAATGGGGTTTGGGTATATTACTATTTCCGAATTATCAAAACGTTCCATATTAACATTTTTAATTTCGGAATATTCAAATTGGCCATTAAAGTCTGTTTGTTTTAGGCGGTAGTAAGAAATCCCTTGGAGTGGAGCTTTATCAAACACAGAGTAAGTTGAAAGAGTATGCGAGTTACCTAGGCTATTTATTACTTCTATTTCTTCCCACTCTATTCCATTTCTTGAGCGTTCAATAGTAAAATAATCATTATTGTATTCTGAAGCTGTTTCCCAATTGAGTTGTACATAGCTATTATTAATAGGTTTTGCAGTAAAAGAGATTAATTCAATAGGTAAAGGAGTTTGTGAGCTGTTAGCTGTACCTAATGTAAATCTTCTGTTGTTGCTTATACCATTTATTCCTCCAGAAACATTAGAGAACTGAAATATATTGTTTCCTAAATCAGTTGCCCCACTTAAAGGTGTTTCGTCTATAAAAACCCCATCATCATCAGTATCAATTAATAATCTCAAGTCCGAAGCGTTAATTCCTCCTAATCCAGTTAAATCCCAGCGCATATCTACTGCTCCTACATCCACATCTAAGGTGTTAGATTCGTTTCTTTCGCTTACACGCCAGACTCTTTTAAAGCGCGCATCTATTCCAATAGGAGTATCAGATGTTTCAATTGCACTAAGTAGTCCATTATCATGCCCCCAGAACAAGAATTCATTATCACCAAGATCACTTGGATTTAAAATTTCTACTATACCTGTACCTCGCGAGTGATCATGCATATTTGAAGCATCTATTCGACCTATTCCGGCAACATCATAATCATAGTTTCCGTTTCCTGAATCATCCTCGTTATAAACATCACTAGCGGATAGCGTAATTCCATATTTAGCACCTAGATAGTTAGCAATAATAATTTGTTCAGCAGTATTCAATACTCTGGAAAACTTATATATTTCTGCAATAGATCCGTTAAGACCAGTTCCTCCTCCATTTCCATTTCCACCAATCCAAGTATTACTCGTGCGATTTTCAATTGGATGTGTGAAATTATCTGTATTTGCGTTGTTGACGTAGAATTTTAAGCGATTAATACCAGAGTTAGCAAAAGTTTTTGAATGATAAGTCCAAATAGAAGATGCTGTAGTAGTACTTGAGTGTGCAGCTCCTCCAACGAAGTTAGAATAATAATGAGACCCTGTAATAGCGAAGGTATTTCTTCCTCCATGTTGTAATATAACATTAAATGCAGCATCTGAATTATAGCTAAGCATTACTCCAAAAGACATGTTTTCGTTAGAATTCCCTTGATATGTAGTTTCTAATTCATCATCTATATTAAAAACTAAAGAGGAAAAATTATTTGCACCAGCAGTCATAGCAACAAAAGTTGGACGTTCTGTACCCGTAGCAGTAATTGTTCTATTATTACCTGAACGATCAGTAATTGAATGTACTAAATCACCATTAGAATAAGCTTCTCCGTCAGCAATATACCAAAATTCAAGGCTTGAACTTCCATCATTCGTACCAACACCTCCTGGTCCAGTTTGTGACATTACCATTAATGGGAAAAAAAGAATTATTCGTAGTGTAGCTTTTTTCATATAAATTTTAATTTGATAATATCAAAGGCATTATCTATGAAAGTTTACCCAAAATATAAAATAAATTTCAGATGTAGCATTAAAAAGTGCAATTGCTAAAGCTTGTTTACTTTGTGCGTACTTGTTTTTGTTTTTATGTAATAAATACCAGAGCTAAGATTAGAAACATCTAGAATTAATTTATTATTATGTTTCTCAATTTTCCGAGCCAATAAGGTTGCATTTTTGCCAAAAGTGTCATAAATAGCTAACTCATTCAGTTCATTTGCGTTTGCAATTACAGTTACTTGATTATTAATGGGGTTTGGGTATATTACTATTTCCGAATTATCAAAACGTTCCATATTAACATTTTTAATTTCGGAATATTCAAATTGGCCATTAAAGTCTGTTTGTTTTAGGCGGTAGTAAGATACTCCAGGATACGGTTCTTCATCTATAAAATTATACTTGAGAGGAGATGAAGAGTTTCCTGTGCCATCAATATTTTTTAACAGTTCCCAGTCCAAACCATTTTTTGATCTTTCAACCGAATAATAGTCATTGTTAGTTTCTGATGCAGTCTTCCAATCCAACCCAACAGATTTGTTATTCATCCTTGTGGCAGAAAAATAAATTAATTCTATTGGTAATGGTGTGAACGAATTATTAGACGAAATTGTAATAAATTTTGTTGAATTGTTTGGTATGTGTGTGTTTCCAATATTTGAAATTGTAATTACAGGATTTGAGTAAGAAATCACAATTCCTGAACCATCACCATTGAAGTAGCAGCTAGTTCCTCCATTAGAAAAATCTCCATCGTCATCTACTAATAGTCTAAGATTGCTAATATCTACATTTCCTGGAGCAGCCGAAGAACTTAATTTAAAGTCCATATTGAAATTTTGATTTAAATTCGTTTTGGTTAACTTCCATTCTCGTTCAATTCGAGAAAATAAATTACATCCACCTGGTAATTCAGTATTGGAAGTCGGTGTTGCATTCATCTTCCCTTTATTACAACCTACTACTGCAAAGGATAGGTTGTTTGTAAAACTTCCTGTATTAGCAGTATTGGTAGTTTCAAGTGTAGAAAGATAAATCTTTACTGTATCATCAAGCGTATGAGATTGTTTTTGCAATAATGAGCCGTTATCATCTCTGCCTATGCCTATTATTTTTTCGGTATAGCCAGTAGTATCATAAATTAGAGATCCGGAGGAGTTAGTGTAGTTATGTGCTAAAGTAATACCGTATTTTAAAGCTAAATAGGAGGATACTTTTTTACGATCAGTGTTGGGTAGATTACTTTCGTAAAGAATCATTTCAGCAACATCACCAGTAAAATTAACTCCTGATGAAGCGATATCTGATCCTACAAAAAATTGGGCTCCAGAAGTCGGAGTTATCGTCCCTCCATTATTATCTGTTGATACAACCAAACCATCTTTGATTATGTTTCTAGACGAAGTTCCGATTGCACTCGAATTATAGTCAAGTAGAGTAGGTGTGGAGTTTAAATTATCATATCGAAGAATTGGGACATTAAAATAGAAGTCAGCGAAATCTGACATCCAAACACGAAAAACATTGGCTCCTCCATAATCCTCATTAATTAGATATCCACCCGTACTTACACTTTTTTTAAAGACAATAAAGTATTCAATATTATTCTTTATTGATGCAGAACTGAACAACTCTGTTCCGCTCAAATTTGTTGTTCCGTCAAACGTGACTGTTGGGTTATAATTTATAAAATTGCTACCCCATATTGGTCTTTGAGAAATCGTGTTTTGTGTAACAGTATTTCCTGTTCCGCTATTGTCAATCCAAGAAGAAATTGGTGAAGATGACAGTGCGTCAGATTTCAGCCAAAGTTGAATGTTGCTTGAAACGTTTGCTGGTCCATTTTGCGAGAAAATTAGTCCTCTCGTGATAAATAGGACGAGTAGTAGGTAAATATATTTCATCTTTTTTTAATTGTGATTAGCACGACTTTGTAAGTCGGACTACCAATTTTGCAAAGTAAAGTTAATAAAAACCAGCAACAAAATAATTATAGGTGTAATAATCCTTTTCCATATTTATTAGCTTGAAAGGAAAAACACATAATTTCTCCATTATTAGGATAACTACCAAAATAGAATTAATTAGAAAAGCAAAAGGTTGATTAGCTTGCTTATTTGGCCATATGATTTTCTGTATGGCTCAACCAATTAATCAAATGTCAACTGAATAATAAAAAGTTTATTTGTTAATAATCAATTGATGAGTTGTTTTTTGTTCAGAAGTTTCAACTGAAATGAAATAACTTCCTCCTCTTTTCAAATTAGAGATTTCTTTTTAATTTTTTTTCCAGCGTTTAAGTTATTTAGAACTGTCTCTTCAATTAATTTAACCCTTACATTATGAATGGTTAATGTTACGTTGTCGGGCTTATTCAATTCAAATGAAATCTTTAATAAGCCGTCATTCGGATTCGGATATACAAGTAAATTTAAATCGTTAATACTAGAACCGTTTATTGCGTCATTCGCAAGTGGACCAGCTTGCTTAATATAGACTTCAAGTATTTGGTTATTAGCTGAACTTTGCAAGCCATTATTGATGAAAAATATATTTGGTTGTGAACTGCGTATTTTCCTTAATACTCAGAAAGCTTATATTTAATCTTCAGTAATAACTGCCATGATATACCATTTGTATATATCCTTAAATAAAAAGGGGTAGATTATTTTAAGTGTTTTTAATTAAGTAATAGCGGTTCTTGCACTGCTAGAATAAGAAAAATAAACACAACAAGTAGTTATATTTACTTGCCAACCGATATTGCACTAATAGCGTTTGTTTTTTGATGATTTGTAACTTGAAATAAGCTAATCAGACTTTTTTTAATGTCAGATGTACTTCTAGCCAGAAGTAATATTCTAAATATCCAACCCAAACATATCGTCTCATTTTATCAATTAAATTATCTTTGCACCAAACAACAAAAAAGAATGGAAATTCCAAAGACGTACGAGCCAATTAAGGCAGAAGAAAAATGGTATTCACATTGGATGAATAAAGGTTATTTTCACAGTGAACCAGACGAGCGCGAAGCTTACACTGTGGTAATTCCTCCGCCAAACGTCACCGGAGTTTTACACATGGGACACATGTTAAACAACACTATTCAAGATGTATTAGTGCGTAGAGCGCGTATGCAAGGTAAAAACGCTTGCTGGGTGCCAGGTACAGATCATGCATCTATTGCTACAGAAGCTAAAGTTGTTCAGAAATTAAGAAAAGAAGGCATCAAAAAATCAGATCTTACCAGAGATGAGTTTATGAAACACGCCTACGAGTGGAAAGATAAACACGGAGGTATAATCTTAGATCAATTAAAGAAATTAGGTGCATCTTGCGATTGGGAACGGACATCGTTTACAATGGATAAAGAATATTCTGAATCTGTGATTGATGTGTTTATGGATATGTACAAAAAAGGTAAAATTTACCGAGGTGTACGTATGATAAACTGGGATCCTGAGGCACAAACTGCTTTGTCTGACGAAGAAGTAATTCACAAAGAAGTTAATTCTAAGCTTTTTAATGTTCGCTATAAAATTGCAGGTACAGAAGATGAGTGGTTAACTATTGCTACAACCCGACCAGAAACTATTTTAGGAGATAGCGCTATTTGTGTAAACCCCAATGATGCTCGTTTTGCGAATCTAAAAGGGAAACACGTAATTGTACCCATCGCTAACCGAACAATTCCAGTAATTTTTGATGATTACGTAGATATGGAGTTTGGTACAGGATGCTTAAAAGTTACTCCTGCACATGATGTGAACGATTACGATCTGGGAAAAAAACACGATTTAGAAACCATAGATATTCTAAACGCAAACGGAACGTTAAACAAGAACGGTTTGCACTATGAAGGTCAAGATAGATTTGAAGTAAGAAAAGCAATTGAAAAAGAGCTTTACGACAAAGGTTATTTAATCAAAACAGAAGATTATATCAATAAAGTTGGTTTTTCTGAACGTACGGATGCTGTTATTGAACCACGTTTGTCTTTACAATGGTTTGTAGATATGAAAGCCTTGGCAAAACCAGCGTTGGATGTTGTGATGAATGGAGAAATTAAGTTTCATCCTGACAACATGAAAAATACGTACCGACACTGGATGGAAAACATCAAAGATTGGTGTATTTCTCGTCAGTTGTGGTGGGGACACCAAATTCCGGCTTGGTATTTTGGAGATGGAGCAGACGATTTTGTAGTTGCCAAAACACAAGAAGAAGCAATTCAATTAGCCACAGAAAAAGCAGGGAAAACAATTTCGGCTTCAGATTTAAAACAAGACGAAGACGTATTAGATACTTGGTTTTCTTCTTGGTTATGGCCAATCTCTGTGTTTAACGGACTCACACAGCCAAACAACGAAGAAATAAACTATTATTACCCTACGAACGACTTAGTAACCGCACCAGAAATTATGTTTTTCTGGGTTGCACGTATGATTATTGCAGGGAATGAGTACATGGATAAAATTCCATTTAAAAACGTTTATTATACCGGTATTGTAAGAGATAAATTGGGTAGGAAGATGTCAAAATCTTTAGGGAACTCTCCAGACCCAATAGAATTGATAGAAAAATACGGAGCAGACGGTGTACGTGTTGGTATGTTGCTAAGTTCGCCAGCCGGAAACGATTTGCCGTTTGACTCTTCTCAATGCGAACAAGGACGAAATTACACCAACAAGTTATGGAATGCCTTGCGTTTAGTTTCTGCTTGGGAAGTAAAAGACATGCCTCAGCCAGAAGCTTCTGTAAAGGCAATTGAGTGGATGGAGTCTAAATTAAACGAAACCATTGTTTACATCAATGAGCAGTTTGAGAAGTTTAGGTTATCCGATGCATTAATGGCGATTTATAAATTGGTGTATGATGATTTCTGTGGTTGGTATTTAGAAATGGTAAAGCCAGGTTACCAACAACCCATTGATAGCGCAACTTTAGAAGCAACCAAAGATTTCTTTGAAAAAGTACTAAAATTAACGCAACCTTTCACACCATTTATTGCAGAAGAACTTTGGCATTTATTAAGAGAAAGAGAAGAAGGTAATGATATAATCTTGGCACCTTGGCCAGAAGCAGGAGAAGTAAATAAGAATGTTTTAGATCATTTTAAAACCGCTGCAGAAGTTATTGGTAATATTAGAAATGTGCGTAAGCAAAACAACATTGCTAACAAAGTAAAAGTAGAGTTTACCATTAAGAAGAATACCGAAATTAATACAGATTTAGATGCTGTTTTAGTTAAAATGGGTAATCTTTCTAAATTAGAATACAGCGAAGATAAAGTTGCAAACGCTTACTCTTTTATTGTAAATTCTAACGAATACTTCATTCCATTTGGAGATGACATTGACGTAGAAGCAGAGATAGAAAAGCTAGAAGAAGAGTTAACATACACACAAGGATTCTTAAACTCTGTACAAAAGAAATTAGGAAACGAACGTTTTGTAGCCGGAGCACCCGAGCAAGTAGTAGCTGCTGAAAAGAAAAAAGAAGCAGATGCACTTTCTAAAATAAACGTACTTACAGATAAACTAGCAGCTCTAAAATAGTAAATAGACATGCATACCCAATACCTCCTTCTCAGAAGGAGGTGGGTTTTATGAGGATGTATCCGATTAAAAGTCGGAAGATGCGAACGAAGGATAACACGGAATCAATTATAAAATCTCAACAAAACTCAATAGGTTTGTGTAAACTAAAAAAAGCTAATCACTAGCAGTCTTGTTAGCATGAACGTCTCTATTTTCAAGCATTAAATTTTGAAAGGATTGTTTTTCTCCCCTTTGAGGGGAAACCCGATAAATATCAAGTAATAGGGGTGAGGAAGGTTAATTTTTCTTGTTCACTTTCTCAAAAATAAAAAGCAAAGTATCTAAAGTTTACGATTCGCCAACGGTTACACTAAAGTCTCTAATAATCATCAGAACCTATTTGCAGCTATCCATTATAGTTCGTTTCTCAAACCTTAAGTTTATGTAATTCTGCATTCGTGCGCTAAGGCTGCTCATTACAAATAACAACACTAAAGCTTCAAAAAACAAAGCTGCCATTTCTATCTGGGGTAGATTAGTTTAACTTACAATTATTAGAAAAGTCATTTTCTAAAATATAGATTAAAAAGTTGGAGTAAGTGAGTGGAAATTTTAGATAATAAACTCTTTATCTCTTTACGAACTGCTCAATATATACTTCTCCATTTTTTAATAAACAACGAATAAAGTAACTGCCAATCGGAAGGTTAGAAACATCTATTTTCTTCAAATTCTTTTTGTAAGTAGCCACCGTAGGACCTGTATTATTTATAATTTCGATTTTACTTAATTCATCACCTTCAATAAATATATACTCCGAAGTAGGATTTGGGTAAATTTGAACGGTTGGTTTTGTTATTTCGGTTATAAAGTTTGTGTTGCTATTTAATGCATAACGGTTATAAAAAATATTGATATTTCCATTCCTAGCATCACCCCAAACAGCATGTATTGTGTCGTTTTTAAATTGCGTACACATAAAATCATTGCCAGGATCATCTAAAAACGGACTATAATCAACTAAAGAATCGTTTAAAATAAAATTTGGACCCACAACCGAAGTTCCTTCAGGTTTAATAGCGCAATATATTTCTGAAGGCACATTTAAACCTGTACCACCATTTCTTCGGTCTCTCCATGTGAAAGCCAGATCTCCATCAAGATCAAAATCTATCCATACTAGATCTTGTACTATACCATTTCCTAAAGGATCATCGTTTACTTTTATTTGGTTAGACCAAGTAAGACCTGCATCAAATGATTCTTTAAAATAGATGTTTAGATCTCCCTGTTCTTCAGTAACCATTGTATATACAAAGTGATTACCATTAGTCGGATTAGTAATTAAAGTTCTTCCAGTTTTTGCTTCAGTAGTTCCATTTCCTGATGTAACTGAGAAAGGATTAGAATGTGTTATTGAAACTCCACCATCATTAGAGCTTGCCATGTAATATTCTCCAAGAAAAGATTGGCTAGTTTCATAACTCGGATAAATAGCTTTGAAAACACCATTTCCGTCAATTGTAGGGATAGAGATAGGTTGTGAAATTATGTTCCCCGCAAGGTAACCGGTGGTGTCTAGAAATCGAGGAGCTTGAACTGAGTTGCCATTATCATGACTAACAATTAAATAAGGATGGTAGGGAGGAGAAACAATTGTTGGCTGGTTTGCATTAATTGTTGTAATGTAAATAGTTCCATCTAATTGCCCTCCAGTTGTATCAATTTCCATCCAAGGTCTGTCTATACACAATTGATCAGGACAATCAGTGATATTAATAACCTCTATACTGTTTCCCCAAGTTGCCCCAAAATCTGTAGATTTTCTTAACCGAACCGTACCTTCCGCTAAAGTGATTCCATTAAAATCGATATAGCATAAAAAAAGGTTTCCATTGCTATCGTATTTTAAAACAGGATCTGCTTGACGTTCACCTGTTTCTATCGTTAAAAAGTTATAATTTCCCCATGTATTTCCTCCGTCTAAAGAATTTTTTGTTTTAATAACAATGCCTGCACCTTGCTGAAAACCAATCCAAGAAACCGTTAAAATCTGAGAATTTGACGGATGCATCGCAAGATAAGGTTCGCCATCAAAAAATGTACTTTGAGAAATATCTGTATCCTGCGCAGTACTAAAAAAGCTTAAAATTCCGATTAAGATTGAGAACAGTTGTTTCATAGTTATAAGAAAATTGATAGGTCTAAGATATAAAGAAAAATGTTAAAACTATTTAAAGGACTTACAAATGATTTATTGCAATATTTTTCTTTTAGTAATCGCTATTTCAATTAAGAACCAATGCTACTTTTTCAATAGAACTCCTTTTGTATAACAGGAATACTATCCAGTTCGCCAAGAATAATGCGCAAACTATCTCTTGTTGTAACCAAATCGTAAGTTAAAATATCAATTTCGCCTTGTTGGGTATTGAATTTAACATGCAACAACTCGTTTTCTTGACGTAAATTTTGTGTTTCATTTATGAGGTAAACATTCCATAAGAGAAGTCCGATTACCATAAAAGCACTTACAATTCCAATAATTTTATTCATTGTTAAATGAGATTTCAGTTTTTATATTTGTTCTTCTTAAGAATAGCTTTTGTAAAATTAAAATCACCTGTACTAATGCAATTGTTGATCTCGATGCACACTGAAAACAAGGAAAAACTACTTCAAACTATATTTATCCAACAAGTAAATTAAAGAACTCATAGCAGCAGCTCCCATTTCTAATTCCCTTTTATTTACATTTTCGAATACATCATTATGGGTATGATGGTAGTCAAAATACCGATGCGTATCTGGTTTTAAACCATAGAGTGCTATGTTTGGAAACTCATCTTTTAACGGACCAATATCCACGCCTCCACCACCTTCTACAAACTGATGTAGTAAGTAAGGGCGGAGCAGTTCTTCAAAACTTTGGAATAATGCTAAATCTTCTGGACTACCAGAACATCCGAATCCTCTCGGAGAAAATCCTCCTGCATCAGACTCTATTGCGTGTACTTGGTTCTCACCTTTTTCTTTTGTCCATTTTGCATATTGTTTCCCACCGAAATTTCCGTTTTCCTCATTCATAAATAGAACACAACGCAACGTATTATTGGGCTTGTAATTCATCTCTTTAAGGATGCGTAACGCTTCAATAGAATGAACTACTCCAGCACCATCATCATGGGCTCCTTCACCAACATCCCAGCTGTCTAAGTGTCCGCCAAACGTAATAATATTGTTTGGATTCTTGCTTCCCGTTATTTCTCCAATCACATTAAATGATTTTGTATTGGGATATACTCTACAATCCATTTCAAAAATGAATTCTGTTTTATTTTTCAGACATAACGCAGCAAGTTTTTCAGCATCAGCACTAGAAATTGCAGCAGCCGGAATTTTAGGAACAGAATCTTCGTAATACATAGAACCCGTATGCGGATGATTGTCAATCGGAGTAGCTAAAGAACGAATAATAATGGCCTTTGCACCTAATTTACTAGCTTCTATAGCGCCATAACCTCTAATTGCCCAGCATGCGCCGTAAGCAGCTCCAGTGCGAATTAACCGTTGATCAAAAGGTTTGTTGATGAATACAATTTTACCTTCAACTGATTTTCTTTTCGCTTCTTTCAGCGCTTCTAATGAATTGAAATAAACGATTTCTCCGGCCATTTTTCCATTTGTACCAACAGATCCACCGAGCGCCAAAATATTGAGCTTGTTTAATTTTCCAGATTTTTCTTTATACCATGCTACCTCTTTATTTCCTCTTTCCCAATGAGGAACTTCTATGGGTTGCAAGTAAACTTTATCAAATCCGTACGATTCTAATTTTTCCTTTGCCCAGTACACAGCCATCTCTGCTTCTGCAGAACCTGTTAATCGAGCTCCAATATCTTTACAAAGACTGCGTAAATCTTCGTAGGCTTTTCCTTCTGTTAAAGCAATATCGTAAATTTTACGGACGAATGAGCTGTCTTCTTTCTGAGAATTTGCAGTTAAAAAACAGAATACAAATAAAAGTGAGAGTAATATCTTCATTTTTAATCTCTTATTATTGTCATTTCATCAACCAAGTGTTTTGCACCTGCGTATTTATCAATTATCCACAGTACGTAGCGCACATCAACTGTTATATTTCTACAACGCGAAGCATCAAACATGTAGTCAGACATTGTACTTTCCCAGCTTCTATCAAAGTTTAATCCCATAAGGTAACCATCTGCGCTTATAACTGGAGATCCTGAATTTCCTCCTGTAGTATGATTAGAACCTGTAAAACAAACCCACAACTCACCGTCTTGGGCGTATTCTCCGTAGTCTTTTTCACCATATAATTCAATCATTCTTGGTAACACCTCGAAATCTGGATTTCCTGTATTGTGCTTTTCAATCAATCCTTTTAAAGTAGTATGTGGAGTGTACTTTATACCATCAGTAGGGTAGCTGCCCTCTAACTTTCCGTAGGTTATTCTGAGCGTACTATTCGCATCTGCCCAATGTTTATCATTAGGAAACATTTCGTACTTACCAGCCACAAAAGTTTTCATTAAAGCATTTTCTTTCGCATAGTATAAACGAAGATCAGGCAATACTTTATCTTCAAAACTTGCGGTCAACGCCTGGTGAAGTTGAAATAATGGATCTTTTTCTAGTTTTTTAATAGATTTTTTAGAAAGTTTCGAAATAAACTTGTTGTATTGATCTTGATTCGGGAAAATCGACTTTTTGTAAGCATATAGCGCAAAGTTTTCTGGAGATTTTTCTTTCAAGATAGAAGGAATTAAGTTCGCATCTACTAGCTTTAAATACGCAATTGTTTGTTGCTTGAAAATTTCGTAATCAATCGATTTGTCAAAGTTCTTGAAAAAACCTTCAGATGCTTTTAAAAGTTTTGATTTTAAAGCGTCTATTGCAGCTTGAGATTTGAAGTTGTCTGTTTTGTTCAATTCTCCGTCTAAACTTCTAGCTTTTTTAATTACTTCAGCTCCGTAGTATGCATACTCAATATACATGCTGTAAGCAAAGTCGACGGCCTGATAATTTGTAGATAATTCATTTAATTGATTTACTAAATTACCATATTTCTCTTTCCATTCTGGTTTTGAGTTGGCCATTTCTTGGTAACGCTTTTCGTATGCTTTTTTCTTAGTGATTGCATCGTTTCTTTTTAATCCGTCTATCTGTCCAATCCATTTCTTCCAAGCATTTGCAATTCTTGATTGCTTAGAAGCATATTGTAAGGTAATTAATTCACTTTTTCTCATTTCAGGTTTCATAACACCAAGAGAAATATCGCGCATTTCAATTCTTGCGGGACGCTCTTTTTCAATAATAAAAGCCAATTTATTTGAAATAGTATGTTGTTCAGTTGTTCCAGGGAAACCATAAACCATCGTAAAGTCGCCTTCTTTTCTTGTTTCTAAAGAAATTGGTAAATGGTGAATAGGTTGGTACGGTTTGTTCGCAATGTTGTAGTCTGCCGGCTTATTATTTGAACCAACATAAATTCTGAAAATAGAAAAATCTCCAGTATGTCTTGGCCAAACCCAGTTATCTGTATCTCCTCCAAATTTCCCAACTGTAGAAGGCGGAGCTCCAACTAATCTCACATCATTAAATACTTCTTTTACCAATAAATAATAACTATTACCAAAATCGAAGGGCTTTATATCGGCTTCGTAATGTGTATCTTTCAGTGCTTTTGCTTTAATTAACGCAATGTTTGTTAGTATCAATTGGCTTATTTCAGCTTCTGACTTTCCTTCCGTTCCGGCCAACACCTCGCTTGTTACGTCTTCTATTCTAACCATTCTTGTAGCGTTTAAACCTGCGTTAGGTAACTCTTCAGAAAAGTCTTTTGCCCAAAATCCATTTTTTAAATAGTTTTTTTCTAAAGTAGAATGGAAATTTATTTGAGAAAACCCACAGTGATGATTAGTTAATAATAATCCTTTATCAGACACCAGTTCTGCGGTACAGCCTCCACCAAAATGCATTACAGCATCTTTAATACTTGCATTGTTTGCATCGTAAATGTCTTTTGCAGATAATTTCATTCCCATGGCTTGCATATCCGACTCAAAAGCGGATAAAAGTGTTGGAATAATCATTCCTTCTTCCGCTTTAGAAAATAGCGAAAGACCTAAAAATAATAGTGCGAATATTTTTCTCATAGTATTTGTCTTAAAAGAGCCATAAATATAAGTATTGTTTAAGTTTTGACTTAATAATTATGTGTTAAAGCTTAGAAATCGCATTTTTGTGGTGTGGATACTATAAGTTTTATATTTCGTTTGGGTGTTTTGTTTGCCATTTTCAGTTTTATTTGGTTTTTGATTAATGCTGGAATCACGTTATTGAGAGGAACTAAAGAAAAATCAACTGCAGAAGTGTATATTCTAAAGTTTATACGTTATTTTTTTATGGTTGATGTTACCTTACTTTTCTGTATAGAATCTTCTGATGGAAATTTAGACTTTGGAAGGCTGATAACTGCCGGATTAATTTTACTGATGTATTTTTTAAGTAAGTTCCAAAATGCAGAGATGAAGTCTAAGTTTACGAATATACGCAGTAGTTTACTTTCGCAATTGCCATTTAAAACCCATTTTAATAAAAACGCTGAGATACTAATTATATCTATCTGTACCTTATTTTTTGGTTTATTGGTGCTTTATCCTCAATATGCACAAAATCCGATTAGTGAATGGTTTTACGAAACGATAATCGGTTTCGAAAAAGCACCATTACTTGGCTTTATTTTCAAGATTGTAGGTTTCTTTTTTGTTATCTCTATCTTTACTAAACTGTCTAGAGGGTTAACGCTACTTCTTTCTGGCGGAGCAATTAAAGAGGAGCTAGGGAATGATGATTTTAATGATAAAAATAAAGACGATAATCACTTTGATGATTACGAAGAAATTAAATGATTCACTAAACGTAAAGTTTGAGGAATTATTAATTTATCATCGTCATTCTCAACAATAAAAGAAGTTAAAGCACTCTTTTTCTGATCAGACCATTGATTATTCATTCTCGCTTTAATCTGATCTTCAGATATCTTATCTCTTTTTAGTACTCTTTCAATACGCGTTTTTTGGTTGGCTTTAACTAAAACAACAGCATCAAAATTTTTGTAAGCACCTGTTTCAAATAAGATAGCAGCTTCATTAAATACAAGAGGTGCATCACTTTTAAGGCAAAATTGATCAAACGCGTTTCTAACCGCTGGATGTACAATCTGGTTCAACTGTGTGAGTAAAGTTTTATTTTTAAATACACGTTCTGAAATATAGGTTCTGTTGAGCTTCTCGTTTAGATATGCTTTTTCTCCAAACAGTAGAATGATTTCTTCTCTTAAATCGGATTGCATTAAATTTTTAGCAACACGATCAGAATTAAAAACAGGATAGCCTAAAACCGAAAGTAATGAGCAGATAACAGATTTTCCTGCACCAATTCCACCAGTAATACCTATTTTCTTCTGTTTCATTTTTTATTTAGTTCTACCTAGTATTCGGTTAAAAATCGATCCTAAAATTAAGAAAAACGGGTGAAGTGTCAACTCAAAGAAATGGTTAAAAAGAAATTACTTTACAATATTCTATTTTTTCTAAGGTAGCTCGAGAATAAATTAGTACCACAAAAGTATATGATTAACTTTGTGTAGATATTTTTTAGGCTTAGAATAATGAAAGCAACTTGGTTCAAAACGTGGTTTAATACAAAGTATTATCACATTCTTTACAAAAATAGAGGTCATAAAGAAGCGCAACTATTTATTGATAGGCTGGTTGCTACACTCAATTTGAGTAAAGAAAAATGTTTAGACTTAGCCTGCGGTAGAGGAAGACATGCTGTCTATTTGAATGAGAAAGGCTTGGATGTTACTGGCGTAGATTTATCAGAAGAGAGTATTTCTTATGCAAAAAAGTTTGAAACAAATAACTTATCTTTCGCTGTGCATGATATGCGCGAAGTGTATACAAATGACAAATTTGATGTAGTGTTTAATTTGTTTACGAGTTTTGGGTATTTCGACGTTGAAACCGAAAATTTGAAAGTTTTACAATCTGTGAATAAAATGATGAATGATAATGGTGTTTTAGTAATAGATTTTATGAACGCCACGGAAGTTATTTCATCACTAAAACCCTATGAAGTAAAAACAATAGAGAATATTGAGTTTCACATCCGTAAATCATATACAGGAAAGCATATTCTCAAAAATATACAGTTCGAAGCGGATGGAGAGTCTTTCGATTACACCGAAAAAGTGCAAGCACTAGAGAAAAAAGATTTTCTACACTTGTTGGAAAAGGCTGGATTTGAAGTAGAGCATGTTTTTGGAAATTTTAGATTAGAAGAATATCACCCAAATTCGTCGGATCGACTGATATTAATTGCAAGGAAAAAATGAGTACATTATTTATATTAATTTCATTGATTGGTTCTGTTTTTTTAGGAGCTGCTATTGTAACAGTTCTTAATGGAAGGAGTCAAGACAAAACCATTAAGCTACTGCTTTCTTTTGGAGGTGGATTTTTATTGTCTATCGCATTTATTCACTTTATCCCCGAAATTTATTCAAAACACGATTACAATATTGGTTTTTATATTCTAATCGGTTTTTTAATTCAACTTTTCCTAGAATATTTTTCTGGTGGTATAGAACACGGACACGTACACCCAACGAAAAACGGAACTTTGCCTTGGGGACTTTTCATCTCTCTTAGTTTACATTCGTTTATTGAAGGTATTCCGCTAGCGCAAGAAACAATTGAAGGCGCTGAATCGGTAATTAATCACGTTCATTCACATTCTCATACGCATCACCACAGCGGAGAAGATAACACATTGCTCTTAGGTATTATTTTACATAAAATACCAGTTGCTGTAGCTTTAATGACAATGCTTTTTGCTTCTGGTTTTAACAGAACAAAATCTTGGATGGTAATTTTAGGATTTTCAATTATGGCTCCGCTCGGCTTTGTATTTGGACAATACGGTTTCTCAGAATTGTCTTTGAATATTGACCTAGTTTTGGCGGTTGTTGTAGGAATGTTTTTACACATTTCAACCACAATTATTTTTGAATCTTCAGAAAATCACAAGTTTAATTTTGCCAAATTAATCAGTTTGTTAATCGGAGTAATATTGGCTTTATTAGTGCATTAAAATTGTTCCATTATATAATCCTGCTGCATATTTGGCTCTTAAAATACGTGCTGCTGCAAGATTTACTTTTTCTTTAAATAAACTGTCGGTTAAATATTTGTCAAGTAATTCTTTGTGTGCTTTTTCTGCATTTAAAGGCATTAGCAAAATGTCGCAACCCGCATCAATTGCTTTTGTATTTGCATTTTCAATAAAACTTACACCGCCCATATTCATGGCATCAGTTACAATTAAACCTTGAAAATTTAAACTGTCGCGTAATAGTTCGGTAACAATTTTAGAGGAGATAGATGAGGGTAAATCGTTTGTATTAAACGTTGGGTTATTTTTTATTGCGATATGTGCAATCATTATACTCATCACACCTTGGTCAATTAATTTCGGATAATTTTTAATCTCCTTTAATTCACCATCGATATAAACTAATTTTTTATGCGTATCTCCTGTAACAAAACCATGCCCTGGGAAATGTTTGGCTGTAGCTAAAATATTCTGCTGTTGAGATGCTTGTATAAATGCATTAGACCAATCAATTACGCTGTCTGGTGCATGACCAAAACTTCTCCAGCCAACAGTTTTATTGGGCGACATATCTACAACTGGAGCAAAATTATAGTTTATACCTATCGCATTCAATTCATCAGAAATTGTTTCTGCACAGGCAACAACTTCTTCCTTGCTTTTCAGTGTGTTTGCTTTTTGTACTGTTTTTGTACCTGTAATTTTTCTGTTTATTAAACTGGGTTCTGCGTCAGCACTATATAAAAAAGGTACACGTTTAAGAGAGTCATTGATCGTATTAAAAGTGCTTATCCAATTGGTAAATTCATTTTTTGAACCGTTTAGCATCAAAACACCACCAATTTTACCCTCAATAGTTAAGCGTTCAATCAATGCTTTTTCTTGTCCATATTTTCCAACAGCTGGCATAATCAACTGCGCCACGATTTCACCAGGAGAAAGTGTTGATAATGTATGATTTACACAGCCTTCTAGTAGAGTATCCTTTTCAAAAAAATCAGTAAGTTGAAAATCTAATGTTACTGTTTTTTGGTTTTCTAGGTGAGAAACTGTTTGTGTTTTGTTTTGAGAACAGGCACTTAATGTAATAATAACAGAAAGTGATAAACCGATAGCTTGTTTGAAGTTCATATTAAAATATTTCGTTTAAATAATTTTTAAAATCGAGT
>JBMYYC010000034.1:0-22137 GCA_049609045.1 Lishizhenia sp.
TTTGATTAATGGCTTTCCAATCGTTAATGGAATCAACCAGTCCTTTTGTTAAAAAGGAGCCTTCATACTGACGAATAAGCATGGTTAGAAATTTATCAAAAACCGATTTATCTCCTTCAAAGCTATCATTCAGTTGGTAATTCAAGAAGGGTTCCAGTTGAAGCAATTTTAATTGGTACTGCTTTAGTTTAAGCGCAAACCAATAATCAAAATCTTCGTGATACCTATTAATAATAATTGGATAGTCATATTGATAGCACTTGTTATTACTGAAAAAGAATTCGATGCGAAATAACTCTTCAGTGCTGCCACAAGCATCTCGGTATTCCTTTTCCTTTCTGTTGTAGTATTTGTTAAAACTAGCTTCGTTTTCATCGTAATCATCTATACCAAAAACCGCCTCGGCATTTTTAGTGATTTCAACCTGAATGTTATGAAGTAGTTGAGTTGCCTCATCTTCTGCAATTTCTTGACCTAAAAAAGCACTTCGTTCAAAATCCCATATATCGGCAAGATCAATTTTGTAATAGGTAAAATTCGCAAGTATCATAAGTCTAAATCGGGTATTATGTTAGCAGCATCCACTTTCTTTTTATCAATAATTTTAGCGTAAACCTGAGTGGTTTTCAGTTCACGATGTCCTAATAACTTTGAAACCGTATAAATATCCGTTCCTAAAGTCAATTGCAGTGTAGCATAAGTATGTCGGGCACAGTGGAAGGTGATGGTTTTTGAAATACCAGCCTTCATCATCCATTGTTGCAATTTCACATTATGCCAAGCCGAATATTTTAAGCCTTTAAACACACGTTCCTCATTTTCTCCTTTTTCGCCCAATAGGTCACGAGCTTGTTTTGAAATAGGCAAAGTTTCAACCCCTTGAGTTTTCTTCTGACGGAATCGGATATACCAACCTTGTTCCTCTGAATGTTGAACTTCTTGCCAAACCAACTTATTAATGTCCGACCAACGCAATCCGGTTAAACAGCTAAAAATAAAAGCTGTTTTAAGCATGGGTATTTCACATTCCGCTTTAGTTACTGCTTTAAGCTCCTCCAAGGTTAAAAACTCACGTTCCGTTTCACCTTGTTTGAATCCTGGCACTTCAATAGCAGGATTGTAGCTAATCATTTTATCTCTAACCGCTTGTTTCAAACAGGCTTTTACCTTGTTGAAATAGGAGTAACAGGAATTTTGAGAGAGTGGTTGTTCACTTTTTGTTTTGGCTGTGTTTTTTAGGTATTCCTTAAAACCTTCCAGCCACTTACTATCCACCTGAGAGAAAAGCACATCTTCACCTTTGTATTTTATAAGGTGTTTGAGCACGCTATCCCAGTTGCCATAATTACCGGTGCTATTGTATCGTTTATTGGTCTGTTCCTCGAAGTACTTAATGAAATTAGCGGAAGTATCACCTTTCACGAAATGTCCAAAACCATGTTGTTCGTGCTGTTCTTCCATAAATCGTTTGGATCGAATACTTTCAGCCAAAAGCATTGTTTTCTTGTTGTGTTCACGGTCTTTGCTGTTCCTTGGATTAGGATAAGTATAGAGTTTAAGGTATTCCTTTACTCTTTTCTTTTCGGCATTTGGGAAATAGCAATCTAAATAAATGCTTTCTCTACCATCTGCTAATTTTTTCTTTCTGATAGATATTTTCATGCTTTTATGGTTTTCGGGTTTTGGAATAGGTTGTCGATGTCCACTCGCTTAACAAACTGTTTATCCAAACCAATATCATAGGTTGGAATTACTCCCTTTTCTGTAAGTCGGTAGATAGAAGCTTTGCTTATGTTTAGTAATAAACTTGCCTCTCTTAAAGACAAGTAAGGTTTATTCGCAATTTGAATCTGTGTTTGAATAGCTTTTACGGATGCTGCAATTTCTTCAAGCAGTAAATTCGTTTTGATGGAGGATGATTTTACCAACTCCTTTTCGCTTACCTGTTGGTGAGTACTTTCTCTTTTACTTTGCTTGTAGGCTCGTTGATTGCATTTGTGGGAACAATACTTGGTTGTTCGCTTCTGTGCCACAAATTCATTGTGGCAATACAGACAAATTTTGTTGTAGGGTGTGTATGCTTTACTCATTTCTTTCTCTTACTGTACTAAATTGTTACATATCGTTTCTGACAGTCTCAAAATTGAACAGCTTAAAATTTCTGTGTCCCTTTTTGTCCCCCAGAGCCGTTTGAGGGACAAACGAGGGACAAAAGTACGCAAAAAGGGACAAAATATCTAAAATTTTGTCCCCCGTGTAATTTTGTAAAAAACTTGTAAAGTAATTGTAAATAAAGTATTTACATTGTGAAATTTTGCGAAAGTTTGCGTCAACTTACTTCCCTATACAAAAATTAGCAAAAATATTACCCAATAAGTCATCTGTAGAAATTTCTCCTGTAATCTGGCCCAAATGATAAAGAGCTTGTCTGATATCCATGGCTACAAAATCTCCTGTAACGTTTTGCTCTAAGCCGTTTTCTGCATTCTCTAGATCTCCGCCTGCTTTGATGAGGTTGTCGTAATGTCTTGCGTTCGTTACAATTGTAGAATGGTCTTCAAATTGATCGCCAACCGAAGAAGTGTAAATTTTATTTTTAACGTCAATTAAATCAGCTTCTGAATGTCCTGATATCAAAACAACTTCTTTCTCAGTAGCGGTTTCTATTTCACTCTTAGAAGTATGTGTATTACTTTTTAGCAGATCTATTTTTGTGCCCAAAACAAGTATGTTTTTATCCAAACCTATGGTTTTTAAATCTTCAACAGCTTCGTTTGGAGCGGTTAGTTGAGCATCATACAAGTAAACTACTGTGCTGGCAATTTGAATTTTCTCCATCGTTTTTTCAATACCAATGCGTTCAATTTCATCAGAAGCTTCTCTAATTCCGGCCGTATCTATCAACCTAAAAGCAACACCATTAATATTTATTAATTCTTCTATGGTATCACGTGTAGTTCCAGGGATGTTTGATACGATAGCACGTTCTTCGTTCAATAAACCGTTGAGTAGGGTAGACTTTCCTGCATTTGGTCTTCCAACAAAAGCAATAGGAAAACCGTTTTTTATGGCGTTACCCAATTTAAAACTATTGGCCAATTTGTTTACGTAGGCTTTACATTTTTTTACAAGTGCAAGTAACTCAGTTCTATCTGCAAATTCAACGTCTTCCTCAGCGAAATCTAACTCTAGTTCAACTAAAGATGCAAAATTGATTAGTTGTTCTCTTAGTTCTTTTAATTCATTAGAAAAACCTCCACGCATTTGATTCATTGCAACTTCGTGCGCTTTTGCACTTTGAGAAGCAATTAAATCTGCAATGGCTTCGGTTTGAGATAAATCCATTTTTTGATTAAAAAAAGCACGCATAGAAAATTCTCCAGCATTTGCCATTCTACAACCATTTTCTAATAAAAGTTGGATAATTTGTTGTTGTATAAAAACAGAACCGTGACACCCAATTTCTGTTGTAGGCTCACCTGTAAAGGATTTTGTGCCTTGAAAAACATTAATTAGAACTTCGTCTATAATTTGTTGTTTTTTGTTTACTATTGTGCCAAAATGAGCCGTATGCGTTTGCGCGTTTACTAAGTTTTTAGAAAAGATAGAAGATGTAATTTCGAGTGCTCTGTTCCCAGAAACTCGAATAACTGCAATCGCTCCCATGCCATTTGCTGTGGATAATGCACAAATTGTATCCTCACTAATCATAACTCATTTTTTTGCGAAGATACTTTTAAATTTATTTTAATGTATTTTTGAAAGATGAAAGCGTACATAATATCTTCTTTGTTACTACTTTTTAGTTTAACTTGTTATTCACAAGAGGATATTTTCTTTTCTATAAGAGAAGGTAACTTAAATTATATTAAGAAAGCCGTAAAAAAGAATCCTGAAATTATAAATACACTTAACTCAAACGGTCACTCACCCTTGATATTGGCGTGCTATATTGATCAGAAGGAAATCGTTACTTTTTTGCTAGATAATGGGGCTAATATTAATTACCAAATGGATATGGGATCGGCAGTTCATGCTGCTGCTTTTAAAGGTAATGCTGCTATACTATCTCTTTTGATTGAAAAAGGAGCAGACTTAGATATTGTCGATAACAATAAAACGAGTGCTTTGCATTATGCAGTGCTAGGCGCCCATGTAAGCTGTGTGAAATTGCTTTTAGATAATAACGTTTCTAGAATCTCTGAAGATGCAACGGGAAAAACAGCAATGGAATATGCTACAGAATTAGGTAATGAAGAAATACTCATAGAATTTAATAAGAAAAGAAGATGAAAAGAAGTTTACTTTTAATAGTGTTAACTTTAGTTGGTTTTACAACTCAAGCGACAACATACTCAGCATATACAGTAGTAAATGCAAGCAACAATCAATCTATTTATGTTCAGGTAGACGATGTTACAAATCAACTTACAATGATTTTAAGTGGAAATGCATCGAAATATATGGCTTTTGGCTTTGGCGCTAGCAATATGGCTGGTGATACGTACGTAATTAATACAAATGGAGCGAATGTTCAAGAAAGAAATTTAGGATATTATAATACGGGAGGAAGTCCTCTTTCTTCAACTGTGATAATAGAAAGTGATGTAACTAATGCGGGGATTAGAACGGTTACTCTAAAAAGAGATATTGTTGGTTTAAATGCATCTTATTTCGATTTTTCTCCCGCTATATCAAGCGCTTCTATTCCAATTATTTGGGCTCATGGTGCTAATACTTCTTTCGGGTATCATCAATCAAGAGGTGCAACAACACTAAGCTTTACCCAAGATTGTTATATTACGATATCCAATACAACAACTGAATGTTCGACTAGTTTTGTTGGTCCAACTGGAAATATTTACACTTCTAACGGCGTTTATATAGATACTGCCAGAGTATTGGATAATTGTGATATTATTTATACCACAGACTTAACCTTGGCTTTAGCATCTGCAGCATATTTTACAGTGTCAGAATGCACCAGTTATACAGTTCCTAGTGGAGATGAAACATATAATTCTTCAGGGATATATACAGACACAATTTCAAATGTTGCCGGATGTGATTCAGTTTTAACCATTAATTTGACAGTGAATCAAGCTACAAGCTCAACAGAAACTGTAAATACATGCGGATCATACATTTCTAATGGAAATACATATACATCTTCAGGAACATATACAGAAATGTTTACCAACGCAAATGGATGTGATTCAACACGAACGATTAATTTAACATTAACACCTATTTTTGCTTCTGCAGTTTTGAGTGTCGATGGACTAAGTGCTTCAACACCAACTCAAGGAGATGCTTATCAATGGATAATTTGTAATTCAAACTTACCTGTTTCAGGAGCTACAATTAGTACATTTTCACCAGGCAGTCCTGGAGATTTTGCTGTGGTTGTTAGTGAGGGAACTTGCTCTGATACTTCAGAGTGCTTAACAATTGGAGGTGCTGCAAATATTAAAGAACAAACTAAGAATTTTGAACTACTAATTTACCCCAATCCAACAACAGAATATGTAACGCTGAAATTTAATAATCCTCTATCTGGAAAGATAAGTATTACTAATATCTTAGGTGAAAGACTAACTGAAATTTCTCTTTATAATGAAACAGAAAAAGAAATTTTAATAACTGGTGGTGTAGGAGTTTATTTTATAGAAGTGTCAAGTAACAATAGAAAAATCACCCGTAGAGTTATTAAGCGTTAGTTCATCTAGAATTGGAAGTTCTACGATTTAGTTTTATCTGATTTTCTTAATTTTACTGCCTATGCAAATTAAAGACATTACCAATTATTTGGAGAGTTTAGCACCTATTGGTACAGCAGAAAGCTATGACAATTGTGGTTTACTTGTTGGAGATTTTTCTACAGAAGTTACTCAAACACTACTTACTTTAGATTGTACTGAAGAAATTGTTGACGAAGCTATTGAGCAAGGCTGTAATTTGATTATTGCGCATCATCCAATTGTTTTTGGTGGACAAAAAAAGCTGAACGGTAAGAATTATGTAGAACGCACTGTAATTAAAGCTATTAAAAATGACATTGCGATTTATGCAATACATACCAATTTAGATAACTACAGATTTGGTGTAAACTTTGAGATTGGAAAAAGGTTAGGACTCCAAAATTTAACTGTGCTTTCTCCTAAAAAACAACAGCTTAAAAAATTAGTTGTTTTTGTTCCTACAGAAAGTAAAGAAAAGGTATTGAAAGCTCTTTTTGACGAAGGAGCTGGCAATATTGGCAATTACGCGCACTGTTCTTTTGAAACAGAAGGAAAAGGAGGCTTTTTGCCTTTGTCTGGAAGTTCTCCTCAGCGCGGAGAAATAGGACAGCGAGAAGTGGTGAAGGAAACTAAAGTTGAAGTATTGGTTGAGAAAGAAAAGTTAAATTCAGTATTAAATGCTTTGTTTAGTTCTCATCCTTACGAAGAAGTTGCGTATGATATTATTTCTCTTGAAAATGAGCACAACTATTTAGGTTCAGGAATGTTTGGAGAGTTAGAGAACGCAGTAAACACTGTAGACTTTTTGACCACACTAAAAAAAGTATTTAACTGTGGAATTATTAAACACACAGCACTTTGTAAGAACGAGATCAAAACGGTAGCGTTTTGCGGAGGTGCTGGTAGTTTTTTGCTTTCAGATGCGAAAAGAAAGAAGGCAGATATTTTTATTACAGGAGATTATAAATATCATGAGTTTTTTGATGCTGAAAATCAATTAATTATAGCCGATATTGGGCATTATGAGAGTGAACAGTATACTCCACATCTTTTAGCGCGTATTTTGAAAGAAAAATTTGCTAACTTTGCAGTTCGTTTAACAGGGAAGAATACAAATCCTATAAAATATTTTTAGCGCAATATGGCTACAAAAACTAAGGAAGTTTCAACAATCGCAGAAAAACTAGATGCTTTAACTAAGCTTCAAGGTATCGATTCAGAAATAGATAGAATAAGAACAATTAGAGGAGAATTGCCTTTAGAAGTTCAAGATTTGGAAGACGAATTAGAGGGATTAGAAACCCGAATGAATAAATTACAATCAGAATTAACAGAAGTAGAAACTGAAATTACTGATCGTAAAAATGCTCAAAAAGACTCTCAAACAGCAATAACAGCTTATAAACAAAAGCAAGATAATGTTCGTAACAACCGCGAATATGAATCTTTGTCTAAAGAAATTGAATTTCAAGAATTAGAAATTAAATTGAACGACAAGAAGATTATTGAAGCGAAAGTTAAAATTGAGCAGAAGAAAGAAATTCTAGACGAAGCGAATGAGCGTTTCGAAAGAAGAAAAGGTGATTTAGCTGCTAAGAAAGGAGAGTTAGATGCAATTATTGCTGAAACTCAGAAAGACGAAGAAAAGCTAGAGAAAGATTCTGCAAAAGCACAAAAGAAAATTGACGAACGTTTACTAAGAGCTTACTCTAGATTAAGAGAAAATTCTAAAAATGGTTTAGCAGTTGTGCCAATTGATAGAGATTCTTGCGGAGGTTGCTTCAATAGAATACCACCACAACGTCAAATGGATATTCAAACGAAAAGAAAAATTATTTCTTGTGAGCACTGCGGTAGAATTTTAGTTCCTGCAGAAGAAGCATAAGCAATTCAGATAATATGAAGCGCGATTCGTAAATGAGTCGCGCTTTTTTTGTGCGCTAAATTTAGTACTACTGATTTTTATTTCTAACTATCACACGCCAAAAAAGAGATTTTAAAAAAAAATGCAACAATTAGCTGCATTTTGTGATTTTTGAGTTGAATTTATGTTTGCCTTTACACGTCAATTATAGATTCTTCTTTCACAAATCTTTCAATAGTAGCATAGCAATAGTGCAATTCTTCTTTTGTGATACAGTAGGGCGGGTTTAAGAAAATTACATTGCCTAGTGGACGCAACAACATGCCATTATCGATAAAATATTGGTATGCTTTATTTCTTAATTTAGAAAAGTAATTATTTCCTTCACCTGTATTTAATTCAAGAGCCATAATTGTACCTCGAATTCTAATTTCTTGTACTTTATTATCTTTTTCTAAGCGTTGTTTGAATGAATTGTGCTCTTTTTCTAACCACATTAAGGTTTTATTTACTTCTGGATTTTCAAACAAATCTAAATTTGCACAAGCCACAGCGCAAGTCAATGGGTTTCCCGTGTAAGAATGTCCGTGTAATAAAGCCTTTGCTCTATCGTCAGCATAAAATACATCAAATATTTTCTGCGAGGTTACTGTTAATCCCATAGCAAGAGCTCCAGCAGTTAAGCCTTTTGAAAGACAAATAATATCTGGCTGATTTTCTAAGAAATCTTTAGCAAACATTTTCCCTGTTCTTCCCCAGCCTGTCATTACTTCATCGAAAATAACAAGTACTTTATATTTTTTTGCGAGTGCAACAAGTTGATCTAAAAAGGAAACAGAATACATGCGCATACCGGAAGATCCTTGAACTAAAGGTTCTAGAATCAAACAAGCAAATTCGTTCGTTTTAAAGAGTTTTTCAGCCTTTTTTAATTGTTCTATTTCTTTTTCTTGTGTTGGAAATGCTAAGAAATCTACATGAAAGAAGAAGGGTTCGAAAGGTCGGTTAAAAAAATCGCGTTCTCCAACAGACATTGCTCCAAAGGTATCTCCATGGTAAGCACCTTCAATCGCTAATACACGGTGTTTGGGTTGTTCTAAATTATACCAATATTGAAAAGACATTTTAAGTGCAACTTCGGTAGAAGTAGATCCATTGTCTGAGAAAAAAACTTTTTGAAAATCGCCTCCAAGTAGTTTTACTATTCTTTCAGATAATTCTGCAGCTTTGGGGTGAGTTACTCCAGCTAAAAGCGTATGGTCTAACTTATCAAATTGATCTAGTAAGGCATTTTTAATGTACGGATGTCCGTGTCCATGCGTATTTACCCACCATGAAGAATTACAATCGATGTATGATTTTCCATTCTCATCAAACAAGAGCGTTCCTTCTCCTTTTACCATAGGAATAGGACTTCCTTCTGTTTTCATTTGAGTAAAAGGATGCCAAACGTAGGCTTTGTCTTTTTCTAATAATTCGCTCATAAACTGTTTTTGAGAATATTGGCTTGCGTTTTAATAAATTCTGAGTTTAGGTTTTCTGTAATTGGTATTCTACCCAAAACAGGAAGTTGGTATTTTGTTGATATAATCGACTCTGTGGTTTTGTGTTCTTCGCCTACGTAAATAATTCCTTTTATAGCTATGTTTCTATTTTGTAGTGCTTCGATAGACAAACAAGTATGGTTAATACTGCCGAGGTAATGGCGAGAAACTAATATTGTTGGAAGGTTAAATTTCTCAAAAATATCCAAATACGTTTCTCCTTTTTGATTAATAGGAACAAGTAAACCGCCGGCACCTTCTATGATTAAATTTCCTTCGATTTTAGGAACAACAAAGTCGTTTTTAGTTATCTCAACACCATCAATTGCAGCAGCAGCATGCGGAGATATAGGAGCAGAAAGTGCATGTTTTTCAGGTAAACAATTTACGGATTCAGAACACAATTTTTTTACTTTAATCGTATCAGAATTATCTAAATCTCCAGCTTGTACAGGTTTCCAATAAGTTGCCTTTAAAGCTTCTGCAACTATTGCACTCACTACTGTTTTGCCAACATCGGTTCCTATACCTGTAATTACAAACTGTTTCATATTTTCTCTTTTTTACAAAAATAAAGTTATTCAATGGCTACACGAATTTTCATAGTAATTTCTTTATATGAGCAATACAAGAAACAACGTATTGTTTAAGAAAAAACAATTGCCTTATTTTGTTGTAAATCAATGTTTCACTATTTTAGAGTGATATGAGTCGGTATGATTTTTGCAGAAAAACTTGAAAATACAGTTATGAAAAGCCTTCTATTCTTTTTTTGTTTATTGTTTACCACAATTTTTCACGCTCAAGTTTTAGAGTTAACGGTTACAGATTTAGATCATGTTCCATTAAAACGTGTAGAAGTTGAAAACATCCTCACGCAAAAGAAAAAGAGAACCAATGTAGAAGGAAAGGCGTTTTTTAAAATAGATACAGTATTAGTTTTAGAAATATATTCTGAGGCGTACGACAGTAAATTGATTAAAATTGCACCAAAAACAGGTTTAGATACTTTGCGTAGAACTATTGCACTTGAAGCAAATTTTCAGTTGTTAGAAACAGTAGAAATTACTTCTGGACGGGTAAAGTCTTCTTTAAACTTGAAAAGCATGAACGTTATAGATTACGTACCTTATGCTAACTATACATTGGCTTTAGTAAAGTTTGAAGGAAAGCGATATTTATCTTTGAACTCTCAATTTAACAAACCGCTTATCCAAAAAAAGTTGTATTTCTGGCAAAGAGAACTTGAGTTGAAAGAAGACTGTTTAGGAAATGTGCATGTACTTACAAATGATTCGAGTTTTCAAATAACAATAAAGGATTCTACCTTTCACTTAGTACAACCGAGAAAAAAAGTAGATTTTTTAAATGAGTTTGGCTCTTGTTTTGCAGATTTTGATAAGTTTCAATTTTATTCTGTATACGAATTACACGATAGAGTTTTCAATGTATTCTCGGCAAAAAAATCCAATAAATCAGTTTTGCCTGTATTTAGTATTTTAGACGAAGAGACGTATCTGGTTTCGAAGTCATTATTAAATGAAATTGTGTTTTTATATAATTTAAATCAATTTGGTAAGTACAATATTATTAGTTTGGGTATTTGGGATGGAAACATCAATCATTTAGGGGTGAATAGGAATATTGTCCAAAAAATCGCCTTCTATAACGCACTTCTTACAAAGGCTTCTGGTGTTAGGGCATTTAAATATAAGAATGAAGTGGTTGTTGTAGATCATATAAACAAAAAATTGCACAAGGCAAATAGTGAAGGAGAGTATATCGATGAGTATGCGTTTGATTTTAAAATGCTAGAAGAACCTTGGTTTATGCAAGATAAAACTACACAGCAGCTATACGCTTTAGAAAAAAATGGAAAAAAAGTGGTTGTTTATCGACTTAATTTAACCGAAAATACGGTACAGTTGGTAACTACGGTTGACGACTACAGTTATCCGGAAAATATAAAGTTTGATAATGGCTGGCTGTACTTTTTAGGGTTTCAAAACCAATTTAAAAAGTTGTTTAGGATTAAAGTGAGCAACTTGTAAGTTTGTTAAAAACTTGTATTATTTCAGAGGAAAAGCAGAGCTGTATTCGGCAAAACGACTAAAAATTTCTCGCACATAATTATATGTTTCTCGTCCGCGCATATATCCATTTCTCACACAGTTGTCTCTATAGTATTTTGGTTTAGATAAGTCCAAAATGTATTTCTCAACATGATTATCCCAAATTGTTGGATCATCACCATATTTTTCTGCCAAACGTTGCGCATCAAATACATGTCCTGCTCCAGCATTGTATGTAGCAAGCGTAAATTTTATGCGTTGAATAGAGTCTGGAATTTTATCCCAATCCTTATAGTTTTTATGTAATTTTTTCATTCCGCCTCTGATTTGTATATCGGGCGGAGAGTCTGGGAAAACACCATAGCTTGGTCCAGTACCTGGCATAAATTGCATTAAACCATACGCACCTGCCCAAGAAATTTCTCCTGTTTTAAATTTAGATTCTTGATATACAAGAGCAGCCAACAAACGCCAATCCCAATTGTATTCTTTAGCAATTTTTTTGATTGATTTATCAAATTTTGAGATCCGTTTTCCACCTAAAGTTGAAAATTCATCTTTCGATTTTGCACTAAACTGCTCTAGGTTTAAGTATTTATGTTTGATATACCTGAACGTACTGGTTTTCATAAAACCTTCTAGCCAAGTGTTAAAACTTTTTAATAAAAGTGGACTTTCTTTGCGCATAGCAAAAGCAATTTGTTGTTTTACGCTAAGTTCTAGGTCTACATCTAAATTATCGTAAAAACGTTGATTGATTTTGGCTACATTTTCATCCGTTACAGTATAATCAATAATTCCTTCGGCAACTTGTTCAATCAAGTCTTCTGGTATAATTGTACCAGGAACACCTTTTATGTAAATTGTATCGCCCAGTTCTTCTTGTAAATGAGCGAGTCTGTCGTAATAAGAAGAATTTTTCCAAACATGAATCGTTTTATGAATTAGCGCTAGTGGATCAGTTATCACTTCATTTTTCCACTCTTTTTTCTTCTTACTTCTCCAATTACTGGGTTTTCTTTGAACCAAGACTTGACTAGAGCGTAAGTAGGGTTTACTAAAAGCAAATATTTTTGATCTTTCTTTTGTAATTGTGAGATTACAGGAAATTAAATCTCCTTTTCCTTGATTAAGTAAGAAAGACAAATCATCTATGTTTGCAACCATTTTTATTTCTAATTGCACACCTAAATGTTCGGCATATTCTTTTAATAACTCGTATTCGAGTCCCATTTTTTTACCTCTATAAATAAAATAGGATGCAGCGCTATTTTCTGCAAGAACGGTTAGTTTACCTTTTTTTAAAATAGAAGGTAAATCTCTTGAGTCTGAAAGCGCTGTTGTTCCAACAACGGATTGCTTTATTTTAGTCTTGTTTTGACAGTTAGACAATAAAAGACTTAGTAAGCAAATGCAAATGCTTATTATTCTAGTTTGATATTTGGACTTTAGTTTGATACGGTGTTATTTCAGGCTAATATACTAAACTTTTAATTAGCTCACCATGTTGAACTTTATTTGAGCATCATGCATAAAAGTATGAAACACACGCGCGATGTTTGTTTCGTATTTTTCGTAGATGGCTGGAGCTTCATGCAATACGTTTTTAAAAGCTATTCGGCTTCCAACGCCATTACATGCTTTCTCTAATCCGGCTTTAGTTCTGTAGTGCCAGAGCCAATTTTTAGAGCGCATTCTACCAAGCATAATTAAAAATTCTAACGGATAATCTTCTGGTAAAGTATCAAAGGTAGTATAGTATTCAGCTAGATAATTAGCCAAGGGCTGGTTGTGAAAGTGTTCCCAGTTTTTAGCTAATAAGTGATCAAAAAATAAGTCTACGGCAATACCAGAAACCTTCGGTAACTCATCGTATAAGGAACGCATTAAGTTCAGAACTTCTTCATGCGTATCAATGTAATTATCAATTTTTCTGTGTAAAATAATTCCTTCTTGAATGGTTTTAGGAAAACGACTTAAGTCTTTCCCACGCACAAAGTCACCAAAAATATTAGCAGTCATTAAGTCATGCTTATCTGCAGAAAAGTAGAGGTGTCCTAAAAAATTCATCTTTTAAAGATAGTTTAAAGTTTGAATTCTTTTTTAGGAAGTTGAATAGAAAAATTATTTATCGTTAAGCCAAAATATAAATTTACCCCAAAGAGATGTCGGTCTTTTTTCTTTAGGAGCTGTTTTCTTTTTGGTTTTATTAGCTGTTTTGTTTGTGCTTTTCGTTTTAGGTTTGGTAGACTTTTGTCCCAAAACTTGTTGTTGGTAATATGCTTTTTTCTTTTCTTTTTTCTTTTTTATTTCCTCCAAGCGTTGTTTTTCTTCTCGTGCCTTTCTTCTCTCTTCGAGTTCTTGTGCAGTAGGTCTTTTTCTAGTGTTTGATTTAGAAGGCTTTTTCTTTTCTTTTTTTGCCGGTTTTTCTTCTGGTGCTTTTTGGATAGGTGCATCTGTTGCTGCGCCAATAGTTGAAGGTTCAGCTTCACTTTCAGTTACTTCTTCAACTTTTTTTGGTTCAGGTAAATCTATTTTTCCTACAACTTTTATGCCTTCAAGATCCACTTTCGGAGCTTTAATGATACCGTCTATAATATTGAGCGGAGCGCTTTCTTCTTCTTCGATAACAGGTTCATCGTCTGCTTCTATTTTTTCTTTAACCTCAGTTGGTTCATTGGTTGGTTCAACTTCAGCTGCTGCAACATGGGTTTCAGGTTCTTCAATCTCAATTTCTACTTCATTAGCTACTTGCTCTGGTTCTACTGGTCTTGAGATATCTTCTATTGGTTCTATTTCCAGCGCTTTGTTCATTTCTTCTACAGGAGAAGGTTTGAAGTTTTCTAGAATTGCATCTAATGAATCTTCAGGCAATTTGCTGTTTGGATGATTGGTTATGCTTATCTGATGTTCTTTTTCTAAATAAGTAACAATATCTTTCGCATTAATTTCTAATCTTCGTGCAAGTTGTCCTAAACGCATTCCTAATTTTTTTTCACAAATATACACATACAGACACCTGAAGTGCAAGTTAGTTTTTCAACATTTAATAGTAGGCATTGGAAACCTCTTCAGAGTTCAGAACAAGGCAAGGCAATTTTAAATTGTTAGTAATTAAAGTTTGAGCAAATCGATCGAATTGGGGGAGCAAACTTTCCGAGTGATACGCTAAGGCAAACATGTCTGCATTTACTTCTTTTGCGTAATTCACAACTTTGGTATGGAAAGATTTATTACCACTGAGTAGATTAATTTGATTTTTTACATTCTTTTCTTCGTACTCTTTTTTAACAAGTGCAATTCTAATCTTTATTTGTTGCGCTAGTCTGGCGTCTGTTTGCTTTTCACCAACAATATGTACTTCAGCATCAAACATCAAAGCCAAATCTGCTGCATAATTGATGATTTGTAAACTTTCCTTTGTTAGGTCTATCGGACAAATAATTTTTTGAATAGCATTAATCTGTGCCTCCGACTGAATTACCATAAACGGAACATCACAAGACGTAATAACTTTTATAGCATAACTACCGAATAGTTTTTGCATTCCTTTAGCGCCGTGGGTTCCCATTACAATTAAACGAGCATCTTCCTCTTCGGCAATTTTTCCTATATCTTCAAAAATAGTTCCAACAGAAACTTTACACGTAATCTCAGGATCTCCTGCGTTTAAAGTTCTGTCACTAATAATTTTTTCTAATTTAGATTTTGCCTCATTTACTTTCTTTTCGTGTTCTACTATATGTAATAGTTTTATTGCAGTATGCTTTCGCTTACCTAAAGTTATAGCATAATCTAAAGCCTGATCGCCTAAAGAAGTAAAGTCATGCGGGACGATGTAAATATTTGCGCTCATAGAAAATAAAGGTTTTTCTCAAATTTAACGAATTATACGATTGAAGTCAATATTAAATCAAGATCTTTTATAACTTAGTAATAATGAGGTTTTATTAATTGTTTATCTGTAGCTGTTACTGTTTGATTTTCATTTGTTTAAATGGTTTGATCTTTGCTTTAATAATTCTTGTATAACTTAATTTTATGTTTTGGATCCGAATTTTTCTTAAAGTACTTGAGTTTTTTTCAATGAAAAAAGCAGCGCAATTAACCGTTGAAATTTTCCAAAAAACAGCAAGAAAAACGATTAGAGATAGAGAACGCTCTTTCTACACAAAGTATTTCAAATCAGAACAAAAAGATAGTTGCGGTACGTTTACAATCATTCAAAATTTTAATTCCTTGGAAATTGAAAATGATGAACTTCATATTTTAGTACATGGTTGGAATTCTAATTTATCAAGTTTATCAGAGATTGCCGATAAACTTGATAAAGAAGGAAAATATTTTTTCGCGTTTAATCTTCCTGGTCATGGAGATGATAATTTGTCTAAATCCAATGTAATTTTAGCAAAAGAAAGATTGAAATTTATTCTAAAACAATTTAAACGCGTTAAAAGAATAAATCTTATTTCTCATTCTTTCGGATCATCAGTGGTAAGTTTTGCTTTATCAGAATTAAATATAAAAGTAGTCAAGTTGGTTTTTTTGACAAGTCCAAATTCTCTATTAGAATTGTTTTACGCATTTGGAAATTTATTGCATTTAAAACAAGAAACATTATCCTACGCAGCTGTTATTGGAAGTAAATTACTTTCTGAAAGTTCCAAAGAAGCCAATGTTTCGAATAAGTTAGCATCCGCTAAATTTGATACTCTCTTAATTATTCACGATGAGAAAGATCTAATCATTCCAATAAAAACAGCCTTTGAAATAAAAAATCAAATAGAGAATGTAAAATTGAGTGTTTATAGAGATATAGGTCATTATAGAATGCTCTCTAATCCATCTGTTGTGAATGAAGTTGCAGAATTTATGCGTCAGTAATTGTTGTGTTTAATTGTAAAACTTGCTCTATTTCTACAATAACTTTCTCATCACACAAATAATTAATTATATACTGCAGGTGATGTTTGTCTTTTAATGGAACTACTTTATATAATTCGTCTAAAGTGTATGTTTTTTGTTTTAGTTCGTCTTTGATTATTTCAATTAATTCTTGATTTGAATAGTCGGCTTTTTTTTCTGATATACAAATATCGCAAATGCCACAATTTTCTCCCTTTTGATCAAAATATGCTAGAATTTGAACCGATCTACAAATTGGTTTTCGAACGAGTTGAATAATTGCATTCAATTTATCCGAAGCAATTTTTTTTCTGAGGTTGTACACTTCTGTTTTGATCCTAAGATAATCATCAGGTAAACGCTCGTGTATAAATGTAACTTGTGGTAAATCACTGCTCCATTGTATATCAATTATACCATGTGTTTCAAGAAACTTTAATTGTTGCTCTAGTTTACTTTCTGTTATTTTTAAGCGTTTTGCGATAACGTCTTCTTCTATTTTTACAAATTCAGAAAAAACACCAGCATAACTTCTACTTAACCATGTGATTAAGTCTGCGTAGGCGTCGTATTTTACCTGAAAACTGTACACTGCATTATTGCTAACGGCAAATTTAAAACGTGTAGGATGATAAACAGCCTCGTTAAATACGAGGTCGCCATTGAGTTCTAGTATTTTTAATGCGTTGTAGGTTGGAATTGCTTCTAAATTGTATTTTTTAATGAAATCACTTAAATGAAATGGATATGTTTCGTTTAAACCAGATCCTATTGCTAGTCGGACGTAGTTGCAGAGTGCTCTGTACGTACTTTTAATAAAATCAACTTCAGGAAATTGACTCAACGTTTGATATTTCAATTGTTTGATATCTGCTGTATTGTAAAAACCAAAGGTTCTAGACTGTTTTCCATCTCTTCCGGCTCTTCCTGCTTCTTGAAAGTAAGCTTCAATCGAATTTGGAAGTTGATAATGAACTACAAAACGCACGTCGGGTTTGTCAATTCCCATTCCAAAAGCATTGGTTGCTACAATTACCTTTGTTTTATCGTTAATCCATTCATTTTGTATTTGTTTTCTTCTATCTCCTGTTAATCCTCCGTGATAAATTGCAACACTGTGTTTATGGTTGTGGAGAAGTTTGGCAATTTCTTTTGTTTCTCGTCTAGTTTGGCAGTAGACAATTCCTGTTTGACCTTTAAATTTTTCGCAAACGTCTAGCACATCTTTCAGTTTACTTTGAGATGTATATAATTCGTAACTTATATTTTTTCTTGCAAAATTACCTTCAAAGTAGTGGTGTTGATTTAATGAGAGTTGATTTACAATATCTTCTCTTACTTCGGTGGTTGCAGTAGCAGTAACGGCAATGATTGGAACACTCGGATGATATTCTCTAACTTTAGCTATTTCTCTGTAAGCGGGTCTAAAATCGTGTCCCCATTGAGAAATACAATGTGCTTCGTCAATAGCAAAAAGGGCAACTTGCATTTGTTTCAGGCGGGTAATGAATAAAGACGATTTTAAACGTTCTGGCGAAACATAAAGAAAATCAAGACTTCCAAATTTAGCGTTGTCTAAAGTAATGTCAATTTCGCGTTTCGACATTCCTGATATGATTGCTTTTGCGCGTATTCCTCTCGCTTTTAAATTGTCTACTTGGTCTTGCATTAAAGCAATCAACGGCGAAATAACAATACAGATTCCTTCTCTTGCCATTCCAGGAACTTGATAGCAGATAGATTTTCCACCTCCTGTGGGTAGCAGTGCTAAAACATCGTGACCATTAATGGAAGCATTTACAATATCTTCTTGAATTCCTCTGAACGAAGAAAATCCCCAGTATTTTTCAAGAATTTCTGTACTTCTCACACGCGTTCAATTAAAAGTTCATTCTAGCAGTTGCGCTTATTTCTTGTCCGGCAAACTGTTGTTTATTGTAGTGTTGCAAGCCTGTTATGGCTATCATAGCAGCATTGTCTGTGCAATATTCAAATTTAGGAATAAAGGTTTTCCATTGTCTTTTTTCTCCTTCTTCTAACAGCCTTTTTCGCAATCCTGAATTTGCAGAAACTCCACCAGCAATAGCAATTTGGTTAATTTTATAGTGTTTGCTGGCTTTAATTAGTTTTTTGAAAAGAATTTCAAGTATAGTTTCTTGTATAGAAGCGCAAATATCATTTAAATGCTGCTTTATAAAATCCGGATTTTCCTTCTCTTTCTTTTGAATATAATAAAGAATAGATGTTTTTAGTCCGCTAAAACTATAATTCAAGTCAGGAACATTGGGTTTGGCAAAAGGATGTGTGTTGGGTTCTCCCAGTTGCGCGTATTTATCTATTAACGGTCCGCCAGGATAGGGTAGTCCTAAAATTTTCGCACTTTTATCAAAGGCTTCTCCGGCAGCGTCATCTATTGTAGTACCAACCACTTTCATATCTAAATAATCTTTAACCAAAACGATCTGTGTATGTCCGCCAGAAACAGTTAAACAAAGAAAAGGAAATTGTGGTTTTTCGTTATTTGCATCATCAATAAAATGAGCAAGAACGTGCCCGTGCATATGATTACAATCTAGTAAGGGAACATCTAAACCTAAAGCAAAAGATTTGGCAAAAGAAGTTCCGACGATTAAAGAACCGAGTAAACCCGGGCCGCGCGTAAAAGCCACGGCATCAATGTCTTCTTTGTTTATTCCAGCTTTTTTTATAGCTTGGTCTACAACAGGAATTATATTTTGTTGGTGTGCTCTAGATGCTAGTTCAGGAACAACACCACCGTATTCTTCGTGCACTTTTTGTCCGGCAATTACATTGGATAAAATACGCGTATTTTTTAAAATTGCTGCAGAAGTATCATCACATGATGACTCAATCCCCAAAATGATAATATCTTTACGGTTCAAGATTTGTAGAGTTTTTAATATCAGATGGTAAAAGTACTGAAAATACTAGGAAAAAGTGTACTCGGTATCCTCGAATGGATATTGATCCTCCTTATTGTGTTTTCTTTTGCGATTCGCTCGTCATGGTTTCAAACATATGCTGCGCGTAAAGCAACTAACTATCTAACAGAAAAACTGGGTGCGCCTATTCAGATTGATAAAATAGACATCACTTTTATTGATAGAGCTTATTTTGAAGGTGTTTTGGTTTATGATCAAAAAGGAGATACTTTAGTGTATTCAAAACGTCTTTTTGTAAACCTAGACGATTATAATTTAAGTTCTAAAACATTTAATCTTCAAGAAGTAAGTTTAGAAGATGCAGTAGTGAAACTAAAAAAATATAAAGGAGAATCTGTTCTTAATTTTCAATTTTTGGCAGATTATTTTAAATCAAATTCAAAACAAAAAAAGTCTACCTTTTCATTAAAAGTAAAAAGCACATCACTTTGCAACGTTAATTTTGTATTTCTAGATGCCAATAAGCCAATCAAAAACTTTGGTGTAGATTATACAAATTTAGACCTAAAACACGTACAACTAAATATAACCGATTTGGTAGTTTCTTCAGAGGATACTAGTGGAGAAATAGCACATTTGTCCACCATAGAAAAAAGCGGATTTCAGCTCAATGATTTTACTGCACAATTTCGCTTCAATCAAACAGGAACGTTTCTTCAAAAATTAAAAATAGTAACGCCAAAATCCAACATTTACGCACCGCATTTTGCTTTAAAAACAAAGAATTACGCATCGTATAAAAATTTCTTAGATAGTGTAGATTTTGATGCTCAACTGACCAATTCAACAGTTTCTTTATATGATGTATCACTCTTTGCTACTGCTTTAGAAGGAATGACAGATACAGTAAACCTTTCGGTAGACGTTTCTCGAAAAGTAAAAAACCTTCATTTAAAAAACATGAAATTAGCTTTTGGGAAAGAATCCTTTATACAAGGTAAATTTTCTTTGCCAGACTTCAGAGATATAGAAAATTCAATTTTTTCGGAAAGAGTAGCGCAATTAGACGTGCGTTTAGAAGATTTGAAATCCATGCGTTTGCCTAAAAAATCGGGTTTCGATTATTTGTCTTTTCCAGCAGAAATTAATCGTTTAGGATATTTTAAGGGTACAGATATACGATTAGATGGCAGTTATTCTCAATTTGTAATTCGTGCAGATGGTATTGATACGCGTTTAGGTTCTGTTCATATTTCTCCAGGATTAGTTTTTAACTACCACGAAGAAAGGTCGGGTTTTACTTTTGGTCCAACCACCAATTCTGTTAGAGATATCAGAGTTAATAATTTTGATTTAGGCACTTTTTTACAGAACAAGGAGCTTGGTTTAGTAGCCGGAAATTTTGATTTATCAGGTTTTGGAACTTCGTTTAAAACAATAGATTTCTCACTAATAGAAGGAGATGTAGAGCGTTTTGATTTTATGGATTATGCCTATACAGCTGTTGCTGTAAGAGATGCCAACTTTAAAGATCAAAAATTTGAAGGAATAGTAACAGTAAAAGATGAGAACCTAGAGCTAGAGTATGCTGGTTTTTTAGATTTGAAAGGACAAAAACACCTTAAATTTAAGGTTGACGTTAGAAAAGCACTGCTTAAAGTATTGAATTTAGTAGATAGAGACAGTTCTAATTTCATGGCGGAGGCCACAGTAGATTGGTTTGGTTTAAATCCTGAAACGTTTAATGGTTCTGTAACTTTAGATAATGTTTTTTATAAAGAAAAGAAAGATTCTATTCGAATTCCAGAATTAAAGATTGCTTTAGACAGGGGGAATCTAAAAGATAAAATGACTATAACTTCTTCTGTTTTAAACGCTGTTGTAGAAGGAGAGCTAAATTTGAATACAATTGCTAATAATTTAAAATACCAATTTAGTCAAGTAGTACCTGTTTTGGTAAAGGCAGAGAAAACGACAGATGAAGATAAGAAAAGTGACTTCACCTACGATGTTCGAGTAAAGAACTTACAACCGTTTTTTGACATTTTTGCAAAAGAACTTTATGTTGCTGATCAAACCCAATTTGTAGGATTCTATAATGAATCGAACAGTGAATTTAAACTGGACTTATTATCGGATAAAATTGGTTATAAATCCTATTACGCAGAGAATATTTCACTTGCGCAAGAATTACAATTTGGTCAGTTAATAGCCATTTATGATGTAGATAAAATTCATATCTCAGATACATTAGAATGCAATGATTTTCATTTTACAACCTTAGGTTTTTCCAATACGTTAGATGCGCAAATGAGTTGGAATCCAAAAACAACAAATCCAACAAATATATCGTGGGCAACAGAAATAGTAAATGAAGAGACCTTTAAGTTTGACTTTTTAAGATCTTATTTCACAGTAAAAGAGCACAGGTGGAACATCAATAATTTGAGTGAAGTTATCTACGCGCCAGATAGTATCGTTTTCAATAATTTCAAAATTGAAAGAGCAGGGCAATATCTTAGTTTAGAAGGTTTAGCTTCTGATAAATCTACAGATAAGCTAAATGTTGTTATTAATAATTTGGATTTAACAGACTTTTCTGGTTTACTAGATCAAGAATTAGAAATGCAAGGCATAACAAACTTGAACGGTTCAATAGCAACACCTTTCTCTGGTTTAACTTTTAATGGTTCTGCAGCGATTGATAATCTTTACTTGAACAAAGAAGAGGTAGGAGATATTTTATTGGCAGCTAATTTTGATAATGAACGAAAAGTAATTGTTTTAGATGGCGACTTAAATTATAGAAACACAGAAACCTTTGCCTTTGAGGGTAATTATTTTTTAGAGAGAGAAAAAGATAACCTTGATTTTAATCTGTTATTTGATGGTGCCGACTTAGAAGTTGTAAATGCGTTTATGAATCCTGATGCTGTAGCAAATATTAAAGGTAGTCTTACAGGAAAAGTAAAAGTAAAAGGTACGCCTTCTTCTCCTGTTCTGGTTGGTAAAGTAAATTTAGATAAAGGAAACGCAAAGCTAGCTTTGTTAGGCGCAAACTTTAAATTTGGAGGAGAGATTGATATTGACGAGTCTGGCGTGTATATC
>JBMYYC010000035.1:0-21673 GCA_049609045.1 Lishizhenia sp.
TTTGACTCTGTTACTTTATACGGTAATGATCCAGCAATTCGTCCGGATATTTACGGTAAAATTGGTAACGCAGGTGTTTCTATCTGTTGTTTAGACGATGCCAAGAAATTGTACTCTGGTTTTGATTTAGCAGATCCGAAAACGTCGGTTTCTATGACAATTAATGGTCCGGCACCTATGTTGTTAGGTTTCTTTATGAATGCAGCCATTGACCAACAGTGTGAGAAGTACATAAAAGCAAACGGTTTAGAGGATGAGGTAAACGCAAAAATCGAAAAGATTTATAAAGCGAAAGGAGTTTCGAGACCACAGTATCAAGGAGATTTACCAGAAGGAAACAACGGTTTAGGACTTTTCTTGTTAGGTGTAACAGGAGACCAAGTACTTCCTGCAGATGTTTACGCAGATATTAAAAAGAATACACTTTCTCAAGTAAGAGGAACCGTTCAAGCAGATATTTTAAAAGAAGATCAAGCACAAAATACATGTATTTTCTCTACAGAATTCGCCTTGCGTTTGATGGGAGATGTGCAAGAATATTTTATTGAGAAAAACGTTAGAAATTTTTACTCTGTTTCTATTTCAGGTTATCACATTGCAGAAGCAGGAGCAAACCCTGTAACCCAGCTCGCATTGACCTTAGCAAATGGATTTACTTATGTAGAATACTATTTAAGTAGAGGAATGGACATCAATAAATTTGGTCCAAACCTTTCTTTCTTCTTCTCTAACGGAATCGATGCAGAATACGCAGTTATTGGTCGTGTAGCACGTAAGATTTGGGCGAAGGCAATGAAAGAGAAATACGGAGCAAACGCAAGAGCGCAGATGTTGAAATACCACATTCAAACTTCTGGTCGTTCGTTACACGCTCAAGAAATTGATTTCAACGATATTCGTACAACATTACAAGCTTTGTATGCAATTTACGACAACTGTAATTCATTACATACAAACGCATACGATGAAGCGATAACAACACCAACCGAAGCTTCAGTGCGCAGAGCAATGGCAATTCAGTTAATTATAAACAAAGAATTAGGATTAACCGCAAACGAAAACCCAATTCAAGGTTCTTTTATTATTGAAGAATTGACTGATTTAGTAGAAGAAGCTGTATTGTTAGAGTTTGATAGAATTACAGAAAGAGGTGGAGTTTTAGGTGCGATGGAAACGATGTACCAACGTTCTAAGATTCAAGAAGAATCACTTTATTACGAAACATTAAAGCACAACGGAGATTTCCCAATTATCGGTGTGAATACTTTCTTAAGTAAAGACGGATCTCCAACAGTAACACCAGATGAGGTAATTAGAGCAACGGAAGACGAGAAGCAATATCAAATTAACATGCTTGCAGAATTGCATAAAATGAACGATACGAAAGAGATGTTGAAAGACTTACAAATGTCTGCCGTAAACAACGAAAATATCTTCGAAAAATTGATGGAAGTATGTAAAGTAGCTTCATTAGGTCAAATTACAAGCAGTTTATTTGAAGTAGGAGGGCAGTATAGAAGAAATATGTAAGCAGAGAGCCCGATTTTCAATCGGTGCGAATCGCTTATCCGCCCCTTGGCGGATTATTATTTCGGTCGAAGAAAAGCTTTAGCACCATGCGAATCGCTTACATTGAGCGAATTTGTATTCGAATTGTTTTTCTTAGGAAGCAGAGAGCAGGTGTAACAGTACCATGCGAATCGCTTGGCGTGTATTGTTGTAAGTTTTTTCTCGACAAACGGTTTTTTGTTGGAATTTCTTCTCGACTACCGCTGGGCAGATAGTAATCGACAATTAATTATTCTTTTGTTTCTTTACAGTAGTATTGAATTCAATAAAGTTATCTACCACTTCTAATATAGAAGCAAACGTATTTTTTCTTACTTTAAATAAATTATCTGCCTCAAACCATTTTACTTTAGTTATGCCTTCTTCAGTTTGAGCGATTAGCTTTTCCTTTCCTTTGTAGTAGAAAGAAAACCAATAGGTTTTTTTTAGTATTTTTTTTCCTTTTTCTGAATACGTGTGATAAGTGTCGCAAATTTTACCGTTTTCGATTAGATTAGAAATACCACATTCCTCCTCAATTTCTCTTTTTGCTCCTTCTAAAACAGATTCATTCTTCTCTAGCTTTCCTTTAGGAATATCCCAGAAACCATTGCGTTTTATAAAGAGGAGTTGTTTGTTTTTCTTTTTTTCCACTAATCCACCAGCAGCTTCTATATACTTATAATGTGAAAAACTTTCCACTAATAATTTCAATGGATCCTTAGAAATAACAGCATAGACTATTTTGTTTTTTTTATCGCTATAACTTTCTTCAATCAGCGCTAATTGTGTTTTATTCGGTGGTGTAGATAGGAAGAACGTATTTTTAGGTAAATCTTTTGTGTTATCTACAAAATACAAGGGCTTATTTTCAATAAAAACTTTATACATTTGCAATCATGATTTTAAATAGTGACCAAGCGTTAAAAGTAGCAGAATTTTTGTTACAAATCAAAGCAATAAAATTGCAGCCAAATAATCCATTTGTTTGGGCTTCAGGCTGGAATTCTCCAATCTATTGCGACAATAGAAAAACACTTTCTTACCCAAATGTAAGAACGTATATCAGACAAAGTTACTGCGAGGCTATTTTAGAGAAGTTTGGAAAGCCAGATGTAATTGCTGGAGTTGCTACCGGAGGTATTGCACAAGGTGCATTAGTTGCACAAGAATTAGGTGTTCCTTTTGTATACGTGCGCTCTTCTGCTAAAGGTCATGGCTTAGGAAATCAAATTGAAGGCGATTATTCAGAAGGACAGAATGTAGTAGTTATTGAAGATTTAATTTCTACTGGAGGTTCATCTTTGAAAGCCGTAGAAGCATTGAGAGAAGCAGGCTTAAATGTAAAAGGTTTAGCAGCTATTTTTTCTTATGGTTTTAAGATAGCCGAGGAAAATTTCGCCAATGCAGACTGTGATTACGTTACTTTAAGTAATTATGAAAGTTTGATGGAACAGGCCTTAGCACAAGGTTCTATTGCCCAAAATGATGCAAACTCACTAAGAGAATGGAGAGAAAATCCTTCTGAGTGGAAAAAATAAGTCTATGAAGATTGACAGTGAAAAAGTGATTGTTAAAGCAAATTCTGAAACGATTTTTGAATTTGTGAAAAACCCAAGAAATTTTGAAGCATTATTACCTCAAGATAATATTACTGATTTTCAGGCAGATGATACACAATGTTCATTTAAAGTGCAAGGAGGAATTGTAATTACTCTGGTACAACAAGAATTAGAACCTTTTTCAAAAATTGTGATGAAATCTGGAGAGAAGTCACCTTTCCCATTTCATCTTAACATCAATATGAAAGAGTTGGATAATCAAACAGAAGGATTTATTCAATTTGAAGGAAAGGTAAATGCATTTTTGAAAATGATGGTTCAGAAGCCTTTAACGAACCTGTTCAATTACATGTCTACTCAATTAAAAGAGAAGTACGATTAAGTGCAATAAGTTCTTCCTATTCTGAAAGCGCACTTATTCGGTGGGCTTTTTTAATTTGATAGCAGCTGATTTGTTTCAAGAGCTTATAAACGTTCTAAAAACTGTATTTCTCCGTTCGAAAAAGTAAGTGTGTTAGTCTGTGTTTCAATAATTAAATCTCCTTGGTCATTCGTACCTCTGATTTTACCTGAAAAACGCTCCTTCTGTTTTGTTATAAATTCGGTTTTCACATTTTTCAACCAAAGTTGCTCGTCATATTGTTTTTTTAAAAAAGGAATTGTGTTTGTATTTAACTGTTTGAAATAGTCTTCAAGAACAGCACAAAATTCAAGCGCTAAGAGTCGAGGAGTAGTACGCAAACCAGATTCTAAGAAAATTGAAGTCGATTTTTCATGTGTAAATTGATCTTGATTTACATTTATTCCAATTCCGAGTATACTGTGTTTAAGCTGATTTCCTTGCCAATTATTTTCTATCAATACACCCGCAATTTTCTTTTTTCCTATCAAGATATCGTTGGGCCATTTAATATTAACATGCTTTAACTTTTCTTCTAACCAACTTTTTAAAGCCAAACTCACACAGTGATTGAGTACAAGATGATTGGCTTGATTAAGGTGTTTTGGTGTTACATAAACACTCATAGTTAAATTTGCAAATGGGTCAGATTGCCATGTGTTTCCGCGCTGACCTCTGCCATTTGTCTGCATGTCTGCCAAAATTACCGTACCGTGTTCTAAATTCTTCTCTTTAACGAGGTTGGCAACATAATTGTTTGTTGAGTCTACACGTTCGAGATGTATAATTTTATGTCCGATTTCTGTTTTAAACATTGTCTGTACTTAGACGTTATTTTCTAGAGCGTAAATTTAAAATTTAATTAGATTTGTAAGACACTCTGAATAGCGAATGCACAAAGTAATAGAAAAAATAGATTCCAAAATATTATGCGATAGTATAGTTGAAGGAATGCAGGAATTAAAAGGAAAAGATATAGTAATCTTAGACTTAAGAGAAATTGATAACGCAGTATCCGACTTTTTCGTCGTTTGTAGTGGAGATTCTTCTACGCAAATTGAAGGAATTTCGAACAATGTAGTGAAACATACGCGTAAAGAATTAAGAGAAAAACCTTGGCACCAAGAAGGTTCTGGAAATTCTGAGTGGGTATTACTAGATTATGTGAACGTAGTTGCACATATTTTTTACAAAGAAGCAAGATCTTTCTACGAAATCGAAGACCTTTGGGCAGACGCAATTAGAAAAGATATACCAAATTTAGATTAATCTATTTCAAACTAAAATGACAGATAAGAAAAACAACAAAAAGAAAAATCCATACCTTATTTATTGGATTTACGCAGGTATTGCACTCGCAATAATCGCCGTGCAACTTTTTATGAGTTCAGGTAAAACAAGTACAATCCAATCGATGGGTACTTTTTCTGAATTGATGGAAGAAGGATACGTTGAAAATGTAAAATTAATCCGTAATGAAGGTCGTGTTGATTTTAAACTAACAGATGCAGGAGTTGAAGCCATTAAGAGCGACAATTTACCTTCTGAGATTCAAAACAGCGATAAAACAAAATTGCGTAATGCAGTGCAAAATAGAGGAACGAGCTTTGGCAAATCGTCAAACCCATCGTTTAGTTTTAAAATTGCTGACGCGAGTTCGTTTAGAGAAGATTTTACTAAAATTAACGATGAAAGAGCAGAATTAGGAGAAGCAAAAGTTCCAGACTACTCCGTAGATGATGAGATCAATTACTTCAGTGGAATTATTTCGTTTTTACTTCCAATTCTTATCATAGTAGTGATTTGGTTATTCATTATGAGAAGAATGTCTGGTGGTGCAGGTGGCGGACCAGGCGGACAAATATTTAACATTGGAAAATCTAAAGCGCAAGTATTCGATAAAGGAAAATCTACCAATGTTTCCTTTAAAGATGTTGCCGGATTAGAAGGTGCTAAAGAAGAAGTTGAAGAAATTGTAGACTTCTTGAAGAACCCAAAAAAATATACCGAATTAGGAGCTAAAATTCCAAAAGGAGCATTGTTGGTTGGACCTCCAGGAACAGGTAAAACGTTATTGGCGAAAGCCGTAGCAGGAGAAGCGCAAGTGCCGTTCTTTTCATTATCAGGTTCAGATTTCGTAGAAATGTTTGTTGGAGTAGGAGCTTCTCGTGTGAGAGATCTATTCAAACAAGCCAAAGAAAAATCTCCGGCAATAATATTTATTGATGAAATTGACGCAATCGGTAGAGCAAGAGGTAAAAGTAATTCTATGGGTTCTAACGATGAGCGAGAGAATACATTAAACCAATTACTTACTGAGATGGATGGTTTTGGAACCAATTCTGGTGTAATTATTTTGGCTGCTACAAACAGAGCCGACGTTTTAGATAAGGCTTTGATGCGTGCCGGAAGGTTTGATAGACAAATCTATGTTGATATGCCTGATATTAACGAGCGAAAAGAGATTTTTCAAGTGCATTTAAAACCACTAAAGCTAGATAAGGAAATGGACGTTGATTTCTTATCTAAGCAAACACCTGGTTTCTCTGGAGCTGATATTGCAAATCTTTGTAACGAAGCAGCTTTGATTGCAGCACGTAAAAAGAAAACATTTGTAGAGAAACAAGATTTTTTAGATGCCGTTGATAGAATTATTGGAGGTTTAGAAAAGAAAAATAAGATTATTACAAGCGAAGAGAAAAAGTCGATAGCTTTCCACGAAGCGGGTCATGCTACCATCTCTTGGTTATGCGAACATGCGCATCCTTTGGTTAAGGTTACTATCGTTCCTAGGGGGCAAAGTTTAGGAGCAGCTTGGTACTTGCCAGAAGAAAGAAGCATTACTACAACAGAACAGATTTTAGACGATATGTGTTCTGCACTTGGAGGTAGAGCAGCTGAAGAATTGATTTTTGGAAAAATTTCTACAGGAGCACTTTCTGATTTAGAGAAAGTAACTAAGCAAGCATATGCGATGGTTTCTATCTATGGTTTAAATGAGAAAATTGGAAATAGATCGTATTACGATTCTCAAGGTCAGAGTTCATTTACAAAACCATATTCTGATGAAACAGCTCGAATAATTGACGAAGAAGTAAGTAAAACGATAGAAATTCAGTATCAAAGAGCTGTGAAGTTGTTGTCTGATAATAAAGATAAACTTACCGCTTTAGCAAATAAATTGTTAGAGAAAGAAGTAATTTTCAAAGAAGATTTAATTGAAATTTTTGGCGAAAGACTTTGGGATCAAAACAAAATAGAAAACCCAATAGCAGAAAAGAAATCGGAAATTGCAGACGCTGAAGTACTAACAGAAGAATCAAAAACAGTTGAAGATCAAATTTTGGATGCAACAGCAGAGGTTTTACCAAAAACAGAGCATACAGAAAAAAAAGAGTCTGATGCTAAGACGGACAAACCAGAAGATACAGAAGAGAAGTAAAAAGTAATTATCATTTTGCAATCCCGCTCAATTTATTGAGCGGGATTTTTTTATACTGTTAAGTATTTGCTAACCAATCTAAAAATGATGAAACTTTGTTTTTACCAACGATGAGGTCAAACTCAAATTTTTCGCTGGTATTTAGCTTGAGCTTTCTACCAAAGTAATTGCTTGCACTTTTTATTATGTCTCGATGAATAAGGTTTTGTCTATTGATTTTAAAAAAATTATTTCCCAGTACTTCATGTAAATGTTCAATTGTAGCTTCGTAAGGAATCTTTTGTAGTGTATGGGTAAAAAGATATGTAATGCCAAGCTCTATGTGCACCAAAAATATGTCTTCTGTTTTTATTGGGATAATTGTATCTCCTTTTTTTACGAGTATAGATTTAGAAGTGTTGGTAATAATTTTTTCTACTATTGATAATGCTTTCGGTTCAAAATTTAGTGTGTTTATTTTATTCAAAGTAGCTTTTACATCTGCTTCATTAAACGGTTTTAGTATGTAATCTATTCCATTTACCTCAAAAGCTTTTAAGGCGTAATTATCATAGGCCGTGCAAAAAATAATGGGGGTAGAGCCTCCGATATTTTTAAATATTGAAAAGCTTAGTCCATCTGGTAACTCTATATCAGAAAAAAATAAATCGGGTAAAGGATTTTTTTCGAAGTAATTTAGTGCTTCTTCAATAGAACTCAATATTTTTATGACGTTTACTTTCGAAGAAGCTCTTTTTAGTTCAAATTTTAAAGCATCAGCAATCAGCGGTTCATCTTCTATGATTATAACATTCATTTTAGTGGTATTTCGATTTTAAACTCAGTTTGTGTTTCGGTTATTATAGGTACCTTTCTTTTTTCTAATTCAAAACGTTCCTTAAGATTTGAGAGTCCAATTTTGGTTGAAGGATGGTTATCAAACTTTACAATTTTGTTATTCGTTACAAAAATGGAATGTACAGTGTTATCGTATTCTACTTTAATTTTCAAAGGTTTTTTTTTGGTAAATCCGTTATGTTTAATTGCATTTTCTATAAGGGTTTGAAGCGTGAAAATTGGGACGTATGTCTTGTTTTTAATATCATCAGATATAGATACCTCATATTGTAAAGAATCCTTGAAACGAGTTCTTTGTAAAGAAAGGTAATTTTCTGCAAAAGCCAATTCAGTTTTTATCAATGCAAGATTTTCTTTGTTGTATTCAATAGATTTTCTCAAAAATGAAGTCAAATCGTCAGAGTATTCCAAAGCTCTTTGATCATTCACTTGTATTAGGCTTCTTAAGTTACTTAATGAGTTAAATAGAAAATGAGGATTTAACTGTTGTTTTAATTTTTCATGTCTGCTCTGTAAATTAATAATTTCTAATTGAGCTTTTTCAAGTTTTATATCCGTATTCTCTTCTTTTTGAAGTATAAACTGAATAAATATTACAATAAAGGTATTACTTATTAATAAAGAGAAGAGAGGGAATAAATGAAGACCAGTGGAAACTAGAGGACTGTTGCCATCTCTAAAATTATAAAGCAATGCGAAAAATATAAATACAATTAAAAATGAAAAAATTGGAGCAAGAACTTTAGTATTTGGTTGCTGTTTTTTGATCAAAACTTGTGTAATGAAAATGTTAATCTGCCAAAGCGCAAATATTCCCGCTGAAAGAACCAAGACACCAAAAAAAATATTTACATTCTTTATTTCTTGAAATTCTCCTGTATCAGCAACTATTTTCAATGGAGCTATATTAACAGCACCAATTAATGGAGAAGTAATCAGAGATAATCTAAAGAGTTTTTTAAGCGTAGACTTTTTCATGCTTTCTTTTTTTCAAATATACAGCAGCTTTTCATTTTATTTTGTGTTTTAGTTTAAGTTTTACTTTAAAAGGTGGATTGTCCAATTCACAATTTATTTTGTCCGCTTTATTAAATAATTAGATTCTTCACCTCTCATAATTTCTCAGCTTTACCAAGTAAAATATACGAATATGAAAGGAAAAATTATCATTTTTATTGTAATGTTATTCTTCACGATCGGAGCAAGAGCGCAAGAAAAATATACGTTAAGTGGTCAAATAAAAGATGCAGTAAATGGAGAAGATATGCTTTTTGTTGATGTTATTGCTACCGATTCTGTTAGCACCAAAGGAACCAGTTCTAATGAGTATGGCTTTTACTCTCTGACATTAGAAGAAGGCAGTTACACTATAGTGTTTAGAACAAGTGGATATACGCCAATAGTTAAAAACATCATTTTAAAGTCTGACGAAAAGATCAATATTGAAATGAAAGTACCATCAGACATTCAAGAATTTGACGATGTAGTAATTACTGCAACTAAAGAGAATGAGAATGTTAAGAAAGTGGGTACAGAAACGAAAATCGATTTAGAAGCGCTGAAATTAATGCCCTCTTTAGGTGGAGAACCAGATTTAATGAGAATGGTAATTGCAGATCCGTCTGTTAAAACCGCTGGAGAGGGTAATGCAGGTTATTATGTAAGAGGAGGAGGGTTAGACCAGAACTTAATTCTATTAGATGAAGCTCCCGTTTATAATCCATCACATCTTTTAGGTTTTTTCTCAGTTTTTAATGGTGATGCACTAAAAAACGCAACCGTTTACAAAGGAGGTATACCCGCTGAGTACGGAGGGAGAACAAGTTCTGTTATGGACATTACAATGAAGGATGGAAATAGCAAAAAACTTAATGTTTCTGGCGGGATTGGTTTGATAGCTTCAAGATTAACTATTGAAGCTCCAATTGTAAAGAACAAAGGTTCATTTATGATTTCTGGTAGACGAACATACGCAGATTTATTTTTGAAACTTTCGCCAGACGAAACGCAAAGCAATACGCAACTCTTTTTTTATGATTTAAACGTAAAAGCCAATTATAGGTTGAGTGAAAAGGATAAAATTTACGTTTCTGGATATTTTGGAAGAGACAAGTTAGGTGTGGGAGATGATTTCGGGCTGAACTGGGGGAATATGACTGGGACATTGCGCTGGAATCATCTTTTTTCTGACAAATTATTTAGTAATACCTCAATCATCTTGAGTGACTATGACTTTGAATTTGGATTTGGACAAGATGAAAATGAACTTGCCTTACAATCAGTAATAAAGGATCTAAATTTAAAACAAGACTTTAGTTATTTTCTTAACAGTAATAATAAACTCAAATTTGGAGTAAATGCTATTTATCATACCATTGAGCCAGGTAATATTCGAGCGGGTGAAAACACTGGTATTAATTCGAGAGAAGCAGATTCTGATTATGGATTAGAGAGTGCCATTTACATCCAGAATGAGCAAAAAGTAGGAACCAGACTTACTTTGAATTATGGATTAAGACTTTCTGCATTTCAATCTTTAGGTGAAGGTAATGCATATACCTATAACGAAAATGGTGACCTAATCGGACAAGAGTTTTATAATCAAAATGAAATAATTGAAAGTTATGGTGGTTTAGAACCAAGAATTTCCGGAAATTATTCGTTATCAGAATCAAGCGCTCTTAAGTTTGGTTATAATAGAAATCTTCAATATTTGCACTTGCTTACAAGTTCAACTACATCAACTCCAAATGATGTTTGGATTATGAGCTCTAATAATGTTAAACCTCAAATTGCAGATCAAGTAGCAGTTGGATATTTCAAAAATTTTAATAAAAATATGTACGAGTTTTCATCTGAGGTTTATTTCAAGGACATGCAAAATACCATCGATTACAGAACTGGAGCGAATACTTTTCAGAATGAATTTTTAGAAGGAGATTTAGTTTATGGAACAGGAGAATCTTATGGATTGGAAATCTCCTTGAAAAAAACAAAAGGGAAGTTTACAGGTTGGCTTAACTATTCCTTATCCAAGACCACTCGTCAATTTGATGAAATTAATAATGGAGAAAAGTTTTCTGCTCGCCAAGACAGAACCCATGATATTTCTTTTACTGGTGCCTACCATATAAACAAAAAGTTGGCGCTGACAGGTAACTTTGTTTTCTACACAGGAGACGCGGTTACTTTTCCAACAGGACAATACAATATTGGAGGAACCATTGTTCCTTTGTATACAGAGAGAAATGGATACAGAATGCCAGACTATCATAGGTTCGATTTAGGTTTAACATGGTTAAGAAAAGATAATGAAAAATTTGAATCAAGCTGGAATTTTTCTCTTTATAATGTCTATGGTAGAGAAAACGCATATAGTATAACTTTCCAGCCTAATGAAGAAGATTCAACCGTTAATGAAGCCGTACAATTATCTCTTTTTAGATGGATTCCATCGTTTACGTATAACTTTAAATTTAAATAAAATGAATATTTTAAAATTATTAACCTATATTACTACGGTAAGCTTAGTTTTTGCTTGCGAAAAAGTAATTGATATAGACTTAGAAAATGCAGAAGCACAGATAGTAATTGAAGCAGAACTCAAAGCAGGAAATCATCCTTTTGAAGTGAAAATCAGCAAATCTAAAGCTTACTTTGAGTCTGAGGAATCAATTTTTATTGAAGAAGCATCAGTAATATTGTATGACGCAAATGACAATGCAACAGAACTCGTTTATACACAAAATGGAATATATTCTGCAAACGTAAATGCCTTAGCTGGAGTTGATTATAGGTTGAAAGTAATTGCAGAGGGTGAGGAATATAACGCCATAAGTAAAATGCAGCAAGCTATTAATCTAACCGGTTTAGATGTTGAGTTTCAAGAAGGTTTTGGACCATTACCAGAGGGTCATGTAGTTTATTTTAAATTTTCAGATCCATTGGCTGTTGAAAATTTTTACAGAGTAACCCACAGCATAAATGGTGCGATGCAAGTAAAAGGTTCTGATTTGATCATAGAAGACGATCAATTGTTTAATGGAAATGATGTGCGTTTATCTTTAGCAAGAAAGGCTTTTGAATTGGGAGATACAGTTGAGGTGAATTTATTGCATATTGATAAAAATGTGTATAGTTATTTTTCATCCCTCCAAGATATTTTAGGAGGAGATGGTGGACCAGGAGCATCCGCTGCACCAGGTAATCCAACTTCAAATTGGTCAAATGATGCGTTAGGATATTTCGCTGCGGTAAATATAAGTACACAAACAGTAACAATTCAGTAGCAGATAAAGCAATAAAAAATTCAACCTCGCTGGAGGTAATAATATCAAATAAATCATTCTTAATTTTCACTATGGAAAACTATAATACTTATATATTAATCGCTTTATTTTCAATTGGAGCAACCATATTTTATGTTCTTTCGAGTATCGAGCGTTCTTGCTTACCGATTGTTTTTAATCCAAAAAAAGAAAATGTTTCAGAAACAAACATACGTTTAACTCATTCAACTTTAAAACGTTTAACACCACTGCTACCTCCTTCTTATGGTGTTGTTGTTCTTGGTGGAATATTTACGCTTTTTTATCAAAGTTTCCATCTTGGATGGTCTATGCCTAGTATTATAATTTTAGCGTTATATTTTATAATAACTCTTTACACCTTGTTAATAGTTAAAGTTGGTTCTGCTGTTCTATTAGTAAAGAAAGAAGATAGTTTTTCTGGAGATTTACACAAAGTAAAATATGGTGTGAAAAGACTTATTATTAGTCATCATTGGGGACTAATAGCAAATTTAATCGTTTTGCTTTTAGAGTTTTTTTTAATAGTATAAACCTATTTTAGTTTTATTAATAGGAAGATAATATTCAATTTTCACGACTATGGTTTTTGTTTATCAAACTGATATAACTGCACGAAACTATCCAACCATTCAAAGTAGGTTGCGATTATTTTTAAAAAATACAGAATGGAACTTTGATTTTATGGATGATCAAAATATACTTAGAGTTGTACCAGTATATCACTTCTCCTTTTGCAGCGCAACCTTAGTACAAAATATAAAGTCTCTTGGTTTTAGTTGTGTAGAGCTAAAGGAGGATCAATAAAATATAATAATACCTTTTTCATTTTTCTTTCTCAGAAAAGCGTTATTATTGTAAATATATGACTAAAAAAGGATTATGTTAACGAAATTCAAATCTTGGATCAAGAAAATTACGTACACAAACTCTCCTTTTGATGACCTTCGTTTAGTTATTTCTACTGCAGAAGAGCATCTTGTTACAATTTATAAATTGAAATTAGAGGAAGAGGGAATTCCTGTTTTTGTAATCAATAAAAAAGATTCCTCTTATAATTCTTTCGGATCTATTGAACTTTATGTACATCATACATTAGTGGTACGCGCAAAACATATTATAGAAAAAGAGCATGAATGATATTTTATTAAGAGCTTCGACAGGCTTAATATTTATAGGTTTAGTAATCGGAGGAATAGTTTTTAGTCAAATAAGTAATATACTTGTTTTGTCTTTATTTGCGGTACTTGGCTTGTTGGAGTACTACCGTTTATTTGATGCAAACAAAATGGCTGCTCCTTCTAAAATGATTGGTTTAACAGGAGGTTTTTCTATTTTTTTAATTGCTATATTGGTGAAAGTAGGATATATAGATTTTAAATTCCTTATTGTTTCACTTCCGTTACTTTTTCTATCTTTTTTACCCGAATTATACTCAAAATCGAAAACTCCACTTGTTAATATTTCAATTACAATTTTTGGATGGATTTATATCTTATTGCCATTGTATTTAATTATTGGTTTGAGGGTAGAGAATACTTCTTTTTCTAGCTGGATAATTCCTGTAGGAATGTTTTTGTTAATATGGACAAATGATACGTTTGCTTATTTAACAGGAAGATTTTTAGGGAAAACGAAATTATTTGAACGTATTTCTCCGAAAAAAACGTGGGAAGGAACGGTTGGCGGAATAGTATTTACATGTGTTGTTGCTTATTTAATTGCTTACTTTTCAGAAATGTCTTATTTATTCTGGTGTCTAGCAGCTCCAATAGTTGCAGCAAGTGCTATTTATGGCGATTTATTTGAGTCGTTAATTAAAAGAAGTTTAAATATTAAGGATACAGGTACTATTTTACCCGGACATGGTGGAATTTTAGATCGTTTTGACGCTGCTCTTTTTACTGCTCCATTGTTTTTTACTTGGTGTGTGTTGTGGGAGATGATTTAGGTTTTGGGTTTAAGTGATGAGTGATGAGTGATGAGGGATTAGTGAAAAGTAATTTGTGATAAGTGATTACGTATCTTCTTCGTTTGCGCAGCTGCTTACCTTAATAATCTCGTTTTTTATTCGTTAGACTTAAAATTATTTAGCTTTCCTTACAAGAAATGAATTTATCTAAATTTCATTACGCTACTTTCGTTTTGCTTATTAATCATTTAATTGGTAGAATCGGTTGTCTGTCTTAAGACTCTAAACAAAAAAAGACCAACTAAAAAGCTGGCCTTATCAATAATATATTTGTTCAGATTAGTCTTTGATTAGCTCGTAACCAGGATATTTTGCCGGGTTGTAAACAAATTTAGTATCTGTAACATTTGTATTTTTAGTAAACTTATTGATGGTGTAAGTCATTTGTGTTCCATCTTTTGTTTTCATGATTGCTCTATATAATCCATTGTCAGAACTGTTAAGAAAGAGAGTAATTGTATGAAATTCTACTTCACCTGGATTGGTAGGGTAGAGGTTAATTTGGTGTTTTCCGTCCTTTTCTCCAACATATTTACTTTTGAAACCATTTTCCCAGATGGTCATTAATTTTTTAGGATTAATACTTTCCTCATCGTCTTCATCAGCATCAGATTCATACGTTACTTGGTCGTCGTTTGAGATTGTCCAAATTTTTAAACCATTGCTTAATATCGTATTTGAACCGAGTGTTGCAAAGAACTTATTGTCCTTTACAAAGCCATTTCCTTTGTCTGTATCGTTTTGACCTGTGCTAGCGTTTTTAGTTTTCATTTCAAACTCAACGTAAAAAGACTTTAAAGCTTTCATTTCTTGGCTTAGTTGGTCTAAAATAGTTTTACTCTTATCTTGTGCAAATCCGACAGAAGATGCTAATAAAAGTGTTAACGTAAGTGTAAATATTTTCATTGTTCTAATTTATTTGTTCTTAATTTTTAAGCAAAATTACAAAGGTTGTGCCAAGTTAAGGTGATTTTGACTAATTTTTGAGTGTTAACAAAAGTTTAACGGTTTAGATTAATCCTTTTGCAGTTAAATATTCATTCAACGCAATTTCGTCTGGTACCAAAACTTCTCTTGCTTTACTTCCTTTGAACGGACCAATAATATTGTGCGCTTCTAACTGATCTACAATTCTACCTGCTCTGTTGTATCCTAATTTTAACTTTCGTTGCAATAAACTTGCAGATCCTTGTTGGTGTATCACAATAATTCGTGCAGCTTCTACAAAATTACTGTCTAAATCGTCCATGTCAACATCTCCACCTTGTTCTGCATTTTCATCTACGTATTCTGGTAAAATCAAAGCATCTGGATAGGCGCGTTGATTTCCAATAAAATTACAAATATCTTCTACTTCTGGTGTATCTACAAATCCACATTGTAAACGTATAGTTTCAGATCCGGTAGACATTAACATATCTCCTCTACCAATTAATTGATTGGCTCCAGAACCGTCTAGAATGGTTTTAGAATCAATAGAAGATTGTACTCTAAACGCAATTCTCGCAGGGAAATTGGCTTTAATCATACCGGTAATTACGTTCACAGATGGTCTTTGCGTTGCAACAATTAAATGAATCCCAATCGCACGGGCAAGCTGCGCAATTCTCGCAATCGGATGTTCTACTTCTTTACCTGCTGTCATAATTAAATCTGCAAACTCATCAATTAGTACAACGATGTAAGGTAAGTAACGGTGACCGTTTTCAGGGTTCAGTTTACGCTTTATAAATTTTGCGTTGTATTCTTTTATATTTCTTACCTGCGCATTTTTTAGTAACTCATAACGCGCATCCATCTCAACACAAAGCGAGTTCAAAGTAGCTACTACTTTAGAGGTATCTGTAATAATTGGTTCTTCTGCATCTGGTAGTTTGGCTAAGAAATGACGTTCTATCTTATTAAATAAAGTTAATTCAACCTTTTTAGGATCTACCAAAACAAATTTCACCTGCGCTGGGTGTTTTTTGTAGAGTAAAGAAACTAAGATGGCATTTAAACCAACAGACTTTCCTTGTCCGGTAGCTCCCGCAACTAATAAGTGAGGCATTTTAGCCAAATCAAAAGTAAAGGTCTCGTTTGTTATCGTTTTACCCATCACAATAGGAAGTTCAGCGTCTGAGTTCTGAAATTTTTCAGAAGCAATCAAAGAGCGCATACTAACCATATCAGGTTTCGAATTCGGAACTTCTATACCAATGGTTCCTTTTCCTGGGATTGGAGCAATAATACGAATTCCTAACGCAGCTAAGCTAAGTGCAATGTCGTCCTCTAAATTTTTAATTTTAGAAATTCTAACGCCCGGTGCTGGTACTATTTCGTATAAGGTAACTGTCGGACCAATAGTAGCTTTAATTTTTGCAATTTCAATTTTGTAGTGCGATAGCGTTTCAACAATTTTATTTTTATTGCTTTCTAGCTCAGCTTTATCAACTTCAATTTTTCCAGAGCCGTATTGTTTAAGAAGGTCAATACCAGGTAAGGTGTAACTTGCTAAGTCTAATTTTGGGTCGTATTCTCCAAACTCCTCAGCTAAATCTCTCACTTCATTATCCGTAAGTTTTTCGTCTTCTTTCGGAACTTCAACTTCAAATTCATCGTTGTCTTCAGTTGTGTTTTCAACTTCAAAAGCGCTATCTTCCTCAAGAACTTCCTCTTCACTACTTTCTTTCTCTTGCGGTACATCAATAATCAAAGTACTTTCTGGTTCTTTCTCTTCTTCTTCCTCTTCAGAAAATGTAATTTCATTTACCTCTTCTTCAGGTTTAATTTCTTCGTCTTTTATTGTATTTACAATTCTAATGTCATTTGCAGCTACTGAAGTATTTTCTTCATCCTCTTCATTTAACTTTTCTTTTGTGAGGTTCAGTTTTTGAAGTAATGCTTTAAAATCTGGGTTAAATAAAGCAACTACAGCAACAAAAAGAAGTGCTAAAATAAACAGAAAAGTTCCAACAGCTCCTATACTTTGGAAGAGCCATTCATTAGCGTAAAATCCGAAAGCTCCACCAAGATAATTAATCTGACTCGCAAAAAATCCAAAGAAAATTGAGATCCAAACAATCGCTACAAAAGTAATTAGCGTACTTCGTCGAATAGAAGCAATTTTGATATTGAAAAGAAGTCTAAATCCGTAATTAAAAAACAGAAAACAAAATCCAAAAGATGCTACTCCGAACCATTTAAAAATGAATAGGTGAGAGATCCAAGCTCCAAATCGTCCAAGCATATTTGAAACAGGAACTACTTCGTCTTCAAATAAAAAAGTAAACAAACCTTTGTGTAAGACCAAGTTTTGGTCCTCTTTCCAAGTAAATAAATAAGATATACATGCAAAAAGTAAGAAAAGCGATAGAAGTAACAGAACTGCTCCTGAAATTGTTTTAGCTTTTCTTTTGTCTACATTTAGTTTTAAATCTTTCAAAGAAAAATTCTTCTTAGAAGCTTTTTTAGAAGAGGTAGTCTTCTTTTTTGAAGATGTTTTTGTATTGCTTTTTAACGTATTTCCTTTCGCCATTTTACTTTTGATATCTTACGAAGATAAGATTAAACAAAGTATTGAAAAGTAATTTATTTTCAAAGCATCAACAGTGAGGTGTTAATCTAATTTACTCTGGTTTTTCTACCTGAATTAAATTCATAAAATCAGTAACAGATATTTTAATATAATCTGAAGGTATCCCAAAGGTATCAATAGGAATTGCTCTTTCTTCAATAGTAACCAGTTTGTAGTGCAGTTTTTCTCCTTTCACAAAGATTGTATACTCGGCAGGTAGTCCGTTTAATCCTGGAATAGCAGATGAATAATCATGAGAAATGTCGTTGAAATAAAACATTTCTACAGGTGCTGGTTGGTCAATAATTTGAACCAAAACACGGTTTGCTTTTCTGCCAGCGATATTTTTTTTCCCACGTTTATATTCAAAGCTATATTTTTCGCTGAGTTTATCTAAACTATCTGGTATGGATTGAATAGCGTATTTTTGATCAAATAAATTTACGAGCGTGTAGGCTTTGTTTTTCGTGATATGTTTAATGAAAACTTGCTTTCCAAGTGGTGTGTAGTTTTCTGTTCTTAGTAAGCTGTCTTTTGCGTAAATAATTTGATATTTAGAACTGTCAGAAGGTTGCTTGGCTTCCTCTCCAATAAACAATTCATATACTAATTTACCTTCAAACCGACTGTTGTTTTTACTCGTTGCGCACGAAGTGGTGAAAAGCAATAAATACGTGAGTCCAATTATACTGATAGCTATTGTTTTATTCATACTATTTTATTCAGAAATTCTGATGTAAAGTTAAACGCATATTTTAAAACTAGAAATTCAAAAGGAAGACTAAATTAATCTAGATAACTTTTGAAATAAAAAGGTGATGCACTAATCTATAACCAAATAAGAGAAATATGTAACAGATACTTTCTGGTTTACTTGTTTTAACACACCTTAAAAATTACTTTTGAAGCATAAATTTAATTGATATGTCAAGACAGATTTCACTAATAATTAATGAATCAGAAATAACTGCAGGTACAAGAGGTTCATCTCTTGGTCCGCAAGCAATGAAGGTTGCTGCAAGAAATAAAGGCAGTAAATTATTTGGCAAGTATCCTACAACAACCATAGAAACAGAAAATCATTTGTTAGACGATGATGTAAAGTATCCAAAAGGAAAACGCATTCATGGTTTGGTTAAAATTTATGAACGCGTAGCAGAAGCTGTTTCAAACACAAGAAAGAAAGGAGATTTTACACTGGTTTGTGCTGCAGATCACGGTTCTGCTGGAGGTACAATTGCCGGTTTAAAAATGGCAAATCCCAGCAATAGAATTGGTGTACTTTGGATAGACGCACACGGAGATTTGCATACGCCATATACAACTCCTTCTGGTAACATGCACGGTATGCCATTGTCAACAGCGTTAGCAGAAAACAATTTAGAATCAAAAATCAACGAGATTAATTCAGAAACCGCAGAAATGTGGGATAAATTAAAGAATATTGGCGGAATTGCTCCAAAAATTAAAGATACAGACCTTGCTTTTATTGGGGTGAGAGACGTTGAGCAACCAGAAGTTGAATTGATGAAAAGAAGAAACATCAAAAACTTTACAGTTGCAGAGCTAAGAGAAAAATCAGTAAATACAGTAATCGCAGAGTTAGAAGAAAAATATAAGGATTGCCATGAAATTTATGTCTCGTTTGACGTGGATTCTATGGATCCAAAACACACTTCACACGGCACAGGTACACCAGTAGATAATGGTTTAATGCCAGAAGAAGCCGAACAAATCTTACTGCATTTTGCTAAGCATAACAAAGTGAATTGTATAGAATTTGTAGAAGTTAACCCATGTTTAGATGAGAAAACAAATACAATGGCAGAAATTGCTTTTGATTTGTTCGATAAAGTTGCCAATACAGTAAATCCAGAAGGATAGAAAATGGAAAATCAGATTAAAAAAGCACTTTTAGAAGGCGCTAACGCAATATTTGGAGTGGAAATTGAAGAAAAATTAGTTCAATTTCAAAAAACAAGAAAAGATTTCGAAGGAGATATCACACTCGTTACTTTTCCGTTTGTGAAGCTCTTGAAAACGAGTCCGGAAATTGCTGGACAAAAAATTGGAGATTTTTTAAAACAAGAGATTTCTTTCGTTTCAGATTATAATGTGGTGAAAGGTTTCTTAAACCTTGTAATTAATAATGAATATTGGTTGTCTGCCCTAGAAGCAATCAATAAGGATAAGCAGTTTGGTTACAAAGCGCCAAATTCTGGTAACACGTATATGGTAGAGTATTCTTCTCCAAATACAAACAAGCCCTTGCATTTAGGTCACCTCAGAAATAACTTTTTAGGCTACTCCGTTGCAGAAATTTTAAAAGCAAACGGACACAAAGTGGTAAAAACACAAATTGTGAACGACAGAGGAATTCACATTTGCAAAAGTATGCTGGCGTGGAGCAAGTTTGCGCCAGAAGATGCAAAAGGACAAAAAGAAACGCCACAAACTACAGGTGTAAAAGGAGATCATTTTGTAGGTAAATACTACGTAGAGTTCGAAAATCAACTCATGAAAGAAGCTGTTGCTTTAGCCAAAGAAGGGTTGAAAAGCAATGTGTTTGATGCCGAGCAAACCGCAACTTTAAACAAGTTGTTTGAGTTGTTTGATGCGACGTCTAAAGAAGAAGACAAATCTAAATTCATGAAACTCCAGTCTAAAATTGCAGAGTTCACAAAAGCAGATACAGATCTACTGCGCGAAGCACAAGAAATGCTTGTAAAGTGGGAAGCAAAAGACCCGCAAACTTATTTATTGTGGAGCACCATGAACGGTTGGGTATACAGCGGTTTCGATTCTACTTACAAAAGAATGGGAGTAGATTTTGATAAAATGTATTACGAATCTGACACTTATCTAATTGGTAAAGATTTGGTGTTAGAAGGCTTAACAAAAGGCATTTTTTACAAAAAAGAAGACGGCTCTGTTTGGGTAGATTTAACTGACGAAGGGTTGGACGAAAAACTATTGTTGCGAGGAGATGGTACAGCTGTTTACATGACCCAAGATTTAGGAACAGCTTTCGACAGATTTAGAGATTACCCAGATTTAAATGGAATTGTATATACCGTAGGTAACGAACAAGATTACCACTTTAAAGTATTGTTTTTAGTACTTAAAAAATTAGGCTACAGCTGGGCAGAAAGTTGTTATCACCTCTCTTACGGAATGGTAGATTTACCAGAAGGTAAAATGAAATCGAGAGAAGGTAAGGTAGTAGATGCCGATGATTTAATGCAAGACGTGGTAAACGATGCCTTAGAAAGTACGCAAGAACGCGGACACCTAGACGGCATGACAGACAAAGAAATTGCCAACCTTGCTGAGATGATTGGTATGGGTGGTTTAAAATATTTCTTGTTAAAAGTAGATCCGCAAAAGCGCATGAAATTTGACCCGAAAGAATCGGTAGATTTAAACGGAAACACAGCGCCATTTATTCAATACGCCCACGCCAGAATTCAATCTTTACTCAGTAAAATAGAAAATACTGGAGACTTTAAAACAGCAGATTTCGATGCAAAAGCCAAAGAATTAATTAAGTCGTTAACCGAGTACCCAGAAGTGATTTCTGAAGCAGGCAACAATCATTCTCCGGCATTAATTGCAAATTATACTTTTGAGTTGGTAAAAACATACAACAACTTCTACCAAAGCGTAAACATCTCTAAAGAAGAAGATCAAACCTTAAAGAATTTCTACTTGGTGTTGAGCCAAAACGTAGCCAAGGTAATAAAGTCGGCAATGATATTATTAGGAGTACAAGTTCCTAATAAAATGTAAAATAAAAAGAAATAGCTTCCAAAAAAGATACCTCCTTCGCTGAAGGAGGTGTCCCAAAGGAACTTTGGGACGGAGGATGCAACCATTTATTCCGTTAAAAATCCTAAGCTTTTGGTCAAAAACTAAACAATTACCAAAAACCAAAGCAAAAAATCTATCCCTGCGCTAACGTTTGGTCTTCAAAAGCTATCGCTTTATCCCTGCACTAACGTTTGGTCTTCAAAAGCTATCGCTTTATCCCTGCACTAACGTTTGGTCTT
>JBMYYC010000036.1:0-20867 GCA_049609045.1 Lishizhenia sp.
CGTGTCAACGAAGTTAAAGTTTATAAAAGATTTAACAGAAGAATTGTTTTGAAAGGTTTAAAAATGGTTTTGAGTTATTAACATCCAATGTGATCAATAGAATTTTGTATGTTAATAACTTCGTTAATAACGAAAAATAAACATACTGTTAAGATTCGGTGTTGAAGTGTAACTTTGTAAGAGAACACCAATCATAAAGCAAGAAATGTTAAAGACAATTTTCAAAAAGAAATTATCGGATAATCAGCTAGCCAACGTTTTTGTAAATGCGATGCTAGAAGTTATAGAAAAAGGATTTGTTGAAGTTGCAGCTTTAATTAAAGAGGATTCTGCTTTTGTTTCCGTACCCAACATTAGCGAAACAAATGATGGTCACTTCACAATGATAGTGATTGCAGGTAATCTAAATTTATTAGGAGAGAGTTTTGACTCATTACAATGTACGCGTTTAGAAGAAATCATAAGTTCTAAATTTGCGGAAATATTTGAAATGACAGAAGACGAATTTGACAACTATTTGAAATCCTACAAAGGATTTATGGATAAGATAAATAAGCCTTCTAAAAATGTGTTGTATTCTATGTCTAAAGCTATGTTTCATAAGTATAAATTAAATCAGTATCAAGATGAGTATTTTAGACATATGGAATGCCCAAATCCACTTTTTTTAAAGAGAATGGACGAGGTGTTACAACATTTTATTTGGAATTGGGATGCTTTTTTCAAGCGATATAAAATGGTGGGATAAAAAAAAGCCCAATCTCTCGATCGGGCTTGCTGTCCGAAGACAAATAAAAACCAAAAACAAACGAAAATGAAACAAATTCGTTTCTACTACACTACAAATATACGCACAGAAGGCGAAGAATAATTTTAAATAATGTTATGCGTACATTCAATTGATTAAACGGTAATTTATAATTGTTGAACGGTTATCTCTAAATTTCATAAAATTTGTTTGTTTGTATAATGGTTTGATTTATAGTTTTTTATTTGATTTTATCCGTTTTTAAAATCTTTTAAATTTTAAAGGTTGTTGAAATAATTTGTCACTAATTAAATATAAGTATTAAGAATTAAATTCATTTTTAGGTATGAGTAAAAGAATTACAGAATCAGACAGTTTATATGATCATTTAGATACAATGGGTACTTCTGAATTATTGAAAAATATCAATAGAGAAGATCAAAAAGTTGCTGTTGCTGTAGAAAAAGTTATACCAATAATTGAAAAATTTGTAGACGCTTTAGTTCTTAAGATGAAAAAAGGAGGAAGACTTTTTTATATTGGTGCAGGAACTAGCGGAAGACTTGGAGTAGTGGATGCTTCTGAGTGTCCGCCAACCTTTGGAGTATCGAGTGATGTAGTAATTGGGTTAATTGCCGGCGGAGATTCTGCTATACGTTCTGCGGTAGAATTTGCAGAGGATGATGAAAATCAAGCCTGGAAAGATTTAAGTGCATTTGACTTTACAAAAAATGATACACTAGTCGGTATTGCTGCTTCAGGCAGTACTCCTTATGTTTTGGGAGGAATAAATCGCGCAAATGAAATTGGAGCCTTAACAGCCGGGATAACCTCGAATCCAGGAAGTAAGTTAAGTGAATTGGCTCAGTTCGGTATTGTACCAGAAGTAGGACCAGAATTTGTAACAGGCAGTACACGAATGAAATCTGGAACCGCTCAAAAGTTAGTGTTGAATATGATTTCTACTACTGCAATGATAGAGTTGGGTAAAGTGAAAGGGAATAAAATGGTAGACATGCAATTGAGTAATGATAAATTGGTTGACAGAGGAACCAGAATGGTTATGAAAAACCTAGGGATTTCGTATGAAGAAGCCAACCAGCTATTGTTATTACACGGAAGTGTTAGAAAAGCTACCGATTCATATAAATAAGAAAAGCGCACCCAATGGATGCGCTTTAATAAAAAAATATTATTCTTAGTTCACTTTTACGTTCACTGCATTTAATCCTTTTTTACCTTCGGTAACTTCGTACTCAACGTTGTCTCCTTCACGGATTTCGTCGATTAATCCACTTACGTGAACGAAATACTCTTGTTTTGTTTCTTCGTCTATAATGAAACCAAATCCTTTCGTTTCATTAAAGAACTTTACTGTTCCTTTTTGCATTATGTATTATATTAATTACTCAAAGTTAATCAAAAACCGAGCCCTTTTACAAAATGTTTAAATTTTTTCTAACATCTCAAAATCAATATGATAGTGTTCGTTGGCAGACGTTAGATTTTTTGTTCACTTTCTAACTTAATTTTCGGGTATTTATATCTAAAAGTAAGAAATGCTTAATTGGATAGCAGGAATTACTATTTGGTTTTGTGTATCGACCACAGTACTACAATTATTGTTATTTTATTAGATCTGCAGATTATTTGTATTGAGTAGGAGTAGAGATGTACTTTTTTTTAACAAAAAAACTCCCAATTGAAGTATATCAATTGGGAGCTGCTTATTTTTTTAGAAACAATTAAGCTTCTTTGTTTTCTGGTTTTGGAAGTAACACTTTACGAGATAATTTCCATTTCTTTGTTTTAGGATCTCTTCCTACAACTTTAAATTTCAATAAATCTCCTTCTTTTGCTACGTCTTCCATTTTTGCAATTCTTTCGTGTGCAAATTCAGATACGTGAATTAAACCATCTGTTCCTGGAAGTATCTCTACGAAACATCCGTATGCTTGTACAGATTTTACTTTTCCTTCGTATTCTGCTCCTTCTTCTACAGTAGGAGGGAAAGCAATTAAACGAACGGCATCAGAAGCAATTTTCATTGGTTCTGCCCCAGTTGCTAAAATTTGTACAATTCCTTCGTTAGTTACTTCATCTTCTTCAATAGTAACTGTTGCTCCAGAATCTTTTTGGATTTGTTGGATTATTTTTCCTCCAGGTCCGATAATAGCTCCAATACACTCGTTTGGTACTCTAAACGATTCTACACGTGGTGCATTTGGCTTTAACTCGTTTGGAGAGTCTGCTAAGGTTTCGTTCAATTTACCTAAGATATGTAAACGTCCATCTTTAGCTTGCATTAGCGCTTGGATCAAAACTTCGTATGGTAAACCATCTACTTTAATATCCATCTGGCAAGCTGTGATTCCTTTCTCTGTACCTGTTACTTTGAAATCCATATCACCTAAGTGATCTTCATCACCTAAGATATCAGATAATACTGCGAAATCTCCTTCTTTGTTGATGATTAATCCCATCGCGATTCCAGAAACTGGAGCTTTCATCTTAATACCACCATCAATTAATGCTAACGTAGAAGCACAAACAGTAGCCATAGAAGAAGAACCATTTGATTCTAAAATTTCAGAAACTAAACGAATAGTGTAAGGATTATCTTCTGGTAACATTGGTTTGATAGCTCTTAATGCTAAGTTACCGTGTCCAATTTCTCTTCTCGAAACTCCTCTAATTGGTCTTGCTTCTCCAGTAGAGAATGGAGGGAAGTTATAGTGTAACATGAACTTTTCTGTTCCACGGAACGTTGCTCCGTCTAACATTTGTTCATCTAACTTACCACCTAATGTTAAGGTTGTTAAAGATTGTGTTTCACCTCTTGTAAATACAGCAGAACCGTGTGCCATTGGTAAATAGTCAATTTCAGACCAAATTGGTCTAATTTCTTCAAACTTACGTCCGTCTAAACGTATTCTTTCCTTTAAGATTACGTAACGAACCGCTTCTTTCATTGTATTTTTGAAGTAAACAGAGATTAAGTTACCAAACTCTTCTTGTTCTTCTTCTGAGAATTGCGCTTTTACTTCTTCTTTAATTGCTCCGAAAAGTTCTGCTCTTTTCGCTTTATCTGCTAAACCTTGACGCGCAACGTCTGCACACTTATCGTAAGCAAGTTCTTTTACTTTTTTCTCAACGGCTTCGTTGTGTGTTTCGTGGTTGTAAACTCTCTTTGGGAAAGATCTACCCGCTTCTTTTGCAAACTCTAACTGAAAAGCACATTGCTCTTTAATAGCTGCGTGTCCAAGTTTAATTACCTCAATCATGTCTTCTTCAGAAGCTTCTAGCATTTCTCCCTCTAACATGTTAATGTCTTTGGCAGTACCTGCAAGCATGATGTCCATATCAGCTGTATCTAACTCCTCTTTAGAAGGGTTAATTACGTATTCTCCGTTTACTCTTGCTACTCTTACTTCAGACATTGGTCCGTTAAACGGAATATCAGATAAAGCTAAACAAGCTGATGCTGCAAAACCTGCAAGTGCATCTGGTTGGTTAATTCCATCGTAAGAAATCAATTGTATCATCAATTGTGTATCTGCGTGGTAATCATCCGGGAAAAGTGGACGTAAAGCTCTATCTACTAGGCGCATTACTAATACTTCGTGATCTGTTGGACGTGCTTCTCTTCTTAAGAAACCGCCTGGGATACGACCTGCCGCAGCAAATTTTTCTCTGTAATCTACTGTTAAAGGCATAAAGTCTACTCCGTCCTTTGCTTCTGGAGCTGATACTACTGTTGCCAATAACATTGTGTCTCCCATTCGTAACACTACTGAACCGTCAGCCTGTTTCGCTAACTTCCCTGTTTCGAGAGTGATCTCTTTACCGCCAGTAATGATGGTTTTTTTTGTTCCTATATTCATATTTAATTATTACTATTTAATTAGCAGTTATGCTATTAGCTATTAGCAAGAAATACATATTCACTAACCGCTAAATTCTAATCAAAAAAGGGACAGCCGAAAAAATGTTCGAATGTCCCCCTCTTAATACGTTGTTGCTCTTTGCAGAGCTATTTGAGATTATCTTCTTAATCCTAATTCTTTTACAATTGCTCTGTAACGAGTAATGTCTTTCTTTACTAAGTAATCCAATAAAGATCTTCTTTTACCTACTAACAATTGAAGTGCTCTTTGTGTAGCGTAATCTTTACGATTCTTCTTTAAATGCTCTGTTAAATGAGAGATTCTGTAAGTAAATAATGCAATCTGACCTTCGGCAGATCCTGTGTTTTTAGCGTCTTTTCCGTGCTTTGCGAAAATTTCTGCTTTTTTTTCTGGTGCTAAATACATTCCAATATTTTTTAAATAATTTTTATGCTTGTCGACTATCGACGGTGCAAAAGTACATAATAATTAGAGATTGGAGAATGTAAATTTGAAAAATGTTTTGTTCAGCTCTTTTTTTAGAGATTTAATCGGCATTAATTGTTATGTTCTGATTTGTTTGAGTGTGGAAATAGGAATAGTTTTTTAATTGAGGTGTTTTTTAGTTATTACAAGCGCAAAGTTCACACTCTTCTTTAGTTTCAAAACCATTGGCGTTACAACCACTGTAGCCTATTTTTTCACATTGATTAGTGCTTTCATTATAAAACCAAGATTCAAAATAAGCCAGACAAACACCCGTTTGATTAGGTAGATCCGTGCATGCACTAGGTACAGTACATACATCCTTCTTGCATGAAAAAGTAGTTAATATAGATAAGAGTAATATATTTTTTCTCATAATTTAAAAATCACCTAAATTTAGGCATAAATTGTCATTCAGTGAAAAGGTAAATTCACCTGAAGTATTATTTACTCAATATGTTTAGTGCTTTGTATTTATTATTTTGTGAGTTTAATTAGAAATTATTGAACTGAGTTTTGTTGTTAACTTGGAGGTGCTTTGATTATTCGAAAATCGTTATTTATAAAAGGTTTAGCGACTGAAATGGGAGTGTTTAATACGGTAGTTGTTTTGAAAAAACTTTGAATTAAATACAACTTTTTCCCTTTCAATAAACTCCTGACAACATCAAATTCAAAAGCCCACCTTCTAATAAATTCAATGGGGTATGGTTTAGAATTCTTGACCCGTTTGATTTCTATTATTCCATCGTTTAAAATTCTAAATTCAAACTCTTCAATAATATAAATGGTTTGTTTAGCATCTTTGCGAATTTTGATAAATGCTTTCATATCGAAACCATGTTCAAATAAATTATTTCTATGAATTTGAACCGTTTCTCCATGAGTAGAAAGTACTCCATGTAAAATGACATAGTTTCGTTTGATTCTTTTGTTTAGGCTATTGTTTTTTAAGACTTTTCTAAGAAAGTGTACTTTAATTTTGTCGTAAGCGTTCTGACACTCTTTTGTGCAATAACGTTGACTTTTTTTGCCAACAAGCACGGAGCTGCAAACGCAGCAGGTTCTTTTCTTTTTCATAGATTTGTTGTAAAAGTTACTTCAAGATACAAAAAAAACTAGTAAACAATTGATTTTGAGTGCCTTTTTATTTCGCCCGGATTGTAGCGGTAGCTATTTTGCAGAACTGTTTAGGGTTGCTGGGTGTAAAATTGCGACTTTAGAAGCGCATTTTACACTTAGCAAACGTTACAGATTAAAAAATACTTTAGCGTAAAGCCGGAAACAGCGCCAAAAAAAATCCCCGCTTAAAAAATAAACGAGGATTTAGAACTAAATGAATTGTTGTTTACAAGAAACTAAATTCTTTAGCGTAGAACAATTGCTGCTCTACAAAATTTTGATTGTTCTCTATTTTAATATCTAAAATAGTACCGTTTTCATCCGTTTCTGGAACCAATACTGGGTTTACAAAACCACTGTAAGGAGCCAACTCTAACGGAGCAACTCTATCTAATACCTCTTTATGAATTTCTTGGTCTACCTTAACACCGTAATTCTCTACCAAAGATTTTCCAGCTTCGTAATCGCCTTCTGATTTTATGCGCTGTATTTCTTTAAGTAATTCTCCAAACAACGTTCTTAATTTTTCGTAATCATTTACATTAAAATACGTTTTACCGTCTTTCTTAACTTTCTCTATTACATTGTCTGCAGCACCTTTTTCCATTGCCCAAGCAGCAACTAATTGACGATTTTGCATATGCTCTTCTTCTATATTATCTCCCAATTCTAAACGCATAAGTTGCGTCATTAATCCGTTGCGGATATAGCCATCATACTCTGCCTTTCCCACTTCTAAAGATTCTACTAAACCAAGGTCTATTAATTTTTGATCCATAATGTAATACAAGCCAACCAAATCTGCTCTGGCTTCTTCTAAAGTAGAAGCGTAGTTTTTAAGCGTTTCTGCGGGTTGACCAATACCTTTGTTTATCTGTCCAGAAGCATGACCAACAACCTCGTGCAAAGCAGTATGCATTTTACCTGCAACCTTACTGTGCGCTTTTGCTCTCTCAATCTCTTCTTCGTCGTGCGCAAATTCGGCTAACATGCCACCGCCTTTTGCTTCGTCATACGCACCAATAATGTTACCTAAAGAAACAGATTTAGAACCGTGTTGCTCTCTAATCCAGTTATTGTTTGGCAAGTTTACACCAATTGGAGTAGAAGGAGAAGCATCTCCAGCTTCGCTTGCAACTTGTACAACTTTATAAGAAACTCCTTTTACATTTTTCTTTTTGTGCTCATCTGCAATGGTGCTCATATCCTCAAACCATTGTACGTTATCTGCAACAACCTTCATGCGCTCTGATGCATCAAAATCTGTAATTTGTACAATAGATTCAAAGGTTGCTCTTTTACCAATTGCATCTCCGTAAACTTCTATAAATCCGTTAATGTAATCAATGTCTCCGGCAGTAGATTTTGCCCAAAGAATATTGTAATCGTCCCACGTTTTAAGATCTCCGGTTTGGTAATACTCTACCAATTTTTCTAAAGCAGCTTTTTGATCTGCATTCTCTGCTACTGTAACTGCTTTTTCTAACCAAAAAATAATTTTATCTATGGCAGCGCCGTAGAGTCCACCAGAACGATAAACATCTTCGTACAACTCTCCATCTTTTAAAATGAGTTTAGAGTTTAAGCCGTGCTCTACAGGTGTAGCATTGTTTGGATCAGATTTTTTTGCGTAAAACTCTTCTACCATCTTTTGCGTTACTCCTTCGCCATAAAAATTGTTGGCAGATGCTACAATCATATCTACGTTGGCATCTTTTACTTTACGTTTAGCGTTTACAGTTTGGTCAAACATAGTTGCAAGTGCAGCATCAGAAACTTCTGTATTTACAGCATTGGTAAGCGTGTTAAAATACGCTTTGGTAAAGGTGGGTTGTATTTTTTGCATACTGTAGTGGTGATGAACACCCGATGCAAACCAAACTCTTTTTGCATAGATTAAAAACTGTTCGTATTCTGCCGTAGTTTTATCTCCTGTATATTCGGCAACAATTTTATCTATTGCTTTTCTTATTTCTAGGTTATGTTCATTGTTCTGATCGTAGATAATATCTCTACCAGAAAGTCCGGCTTGACCAAGATAATAAACCAACTTTTTTTGGTCTAAACTTAGTTTATCAAAATCTGCAATTTTATATCTAAGTACGGCAATATCTGCAAAACGATCTACCTCTGTGCCTGTTGGTGTTTTAACTTCTAGTGCATTTGAAGTTTCTGTTTGTTGTGTTTTTGTAGTCGTATTCTCGGTGTTTTCTTTTTCTCCACAAGCACCAATAAGCAAGCTAGCAGAAAGTAAACCCGCAGTAAGAAAGTGTTTACTCTGTCTGCTGGCTAATGAATTTCTTTTCATAATAATGTTTTGATTTTGGTTAAAGATAATGGTTTTGATCAATTTTATTATTGGGCGTAGAGACTACTTTTCTTTTTCAGGCGCCTTTTCCAGCTTTTCGCTAAAGTTGGCTGCTTTGTTTTAAGGTTGTACTAAGCAAATAAACGGCTTCTTTGGTCGCCCTTAATTTGCAAGTAAACCTAAAAGCAAACTGCACCAAGCTACCGCTGCTATCTGGGGCGAGGTTTTTGGTTTTATAACGTGTTTTGATTTTTAGATGATATTACCACTAGATAGAAGAAAAAAGACATCTACATAGCTAAACGCATTACAATTCGTGTAACCTGCGAACTGAGTGTCCCGACGATAGTCGAAAGAAGTACGTGTCCAACCTTGCGAAGCCAAACCTAAAACCCCACATACACAAACCCGGCATAACTGTCTTTTAGGTCAAGTATAGGCTTTACAAAAGCATCTGTTTCATTGTTTGCTTTTATTTCTATTACGTAGTAATATGTAGAATTAGGCACTTTTTGGTTGTTGCGCGTTCCATTCCAAATTTCGTTTTGGCCTACCGTTAGTTTGCCTTCTGTTTCATGTATTTATGAAATAAGTGAAAAAAGTATTAATCACGAAGAATTTAACCACATGTATTCTGCCTTACAGCATTTTTACTTTTAAGTCAAAATAATTCGATTGTTTTAAAAATAAGTTTCGAGTAGAACACAACTAACTAGGCTCATCTTCACAACTTTCGTCTACTGAGACCCGTCAGATGATAATAACCCCAACAATCCATTCGATGGTTGTGATGGACAAGAAGCAGAATTCACAAGCCATATAATTACTAAACCCAACATCGAAATTAACTTTTTAATTTACAGCAATTCTAAATTAATTACTCTAATCTAAGATTAACGCTTTATCTCTTTTTGCTTTGCTCTATATCTTTTATATTTGTGCAAATGGGTGATTTCTCTCCAACAGCAAGGAGGAAAGGATGACTGCTCTCCGTGATGAGTAGTACTTTTTTACTTAAAATTTATTTTAGATGAACGAAACGATGGAAAAATTATCTTCTGAAGAACTAATTAAAATTGAAGACAAACACGGAGCACATAACTATCATCCTTTACCTGTTGTATTGGCAAAAGGAGAAGGTGTAAACGTTTGGGATGTAGAAGGAAAACACTACTATGATTTTCTTTCTGCTTATTCTGCAGTGAACCAAGGTCATTGTCACCCAAAAATTGTAGGAGCAATGAACGCACAAGCAGAAACGCTTACGCTAACTTCAAGAGCATTTCATAACGATGTTTTAGGTCCATACGAAAAATACGTTACAGAGTACTTTGGTTTTGACAAGGTATTGCCAATGAATACAGGTGCAGAAGCCGTTGAAACTGCAATTAAATTATGCAGAAAATGGGCGTATGAGAAAAAGGGAATTAACGAGAATGATGCAAAAATAATTGTGTGTGATAACAACTTCCACGGAAGAACAACTACGATTATTTCTTTCTCAAACGATCCTGTTGCTAACAAGAATTTTGGACCATACACACCTGGTTTTATTAGAATTCCATACGATGATACAAAAGCTTTAGAAGAAGCATTACAGCAAGATAATGTTGCGGGTTTCTTAGTTGAACCAATACAAGGAGAAGCTGGTGTTTATGTTCCGGCGTCTGATTATTTAAAGAAGGCAAGAGAATTATGTACAAAACACAATGCCCTGTTTATTGCAGATGAGGTGCAAACAGGAATTGCAAGAACAGGTAGTTTGTTAGCCGTTTGTGGAGATTGTTCTTGTGGAACAAAGTGTGAGCAACAAGCTCCAACGTATAGCAGACCAGATATTCTTATTTTAGGGAAAGCACTTTCAGGAGGAGCCTATCCTGTTTCTGCCGTTTTAGCAAACGACGAAATTATGATGGTGATTAAACCTGGTCAGCACGGTTCTACCTTTGGCGGTAACCCTGTAGCTGCAAAAGTTGCAATGGCTGCCCTAGATGTAGTAAAAGAAGAAGAACTTTCTAAAAACGCACGTAAATTAGGCGAACTTTTTAGAGCAGAAATGAATAAGATTATTGCAAAAACAGACCTTGTAAACTCAGTAAGAGGAAGAGGTTTGCTAAATGCAATTTTGATTAACGATACAGAAGATTCTGAAACAGCTTGGAATATTTGTATGAAGTTAAGAGATAACGGTTTACTTGCAAAACCAACACATGGAAACATTATTCGTTTTGCTCCTCCATTGGTCATGACAGAAGAGCAATTGATGGACTGTGTAGCAATTATAGAGAAAACGTTGATGGAATTTGAAAAGTAATTCTTGTAAACTTTACCAAAGCGTTTATTAAATTATTGAATGACCTATTTCTTATGAATAGGTCATTTTTTTTGCTCTAGTTTAAACCTAGTGGTGCTGAGCTTAGAATTTTAGTAAGTAAATAAAAAAAGCTCAATCTTTAGATTGAGCTTTTAATCGCTAAAATTGATTTATCAATCTCTCTCAACGTTTTTTTCAGGTGTATGGTTATGAAGAATATTTTGATTTATATTTTTCCAACCTTCTATTTTACTTTCTGGCAATTTTGCTTTTACATTGTTGTACTGTTCAAGTCTTATTTCTTGTGTTTTTATAAAACTTAAACCTGGATATAGCTCTTTTTCTTGCTAAAAATTTTATACTTCAAAAATAGGGGTAAAGTTTACTTTTGAAAATACCTACTACTAGGTAAAAACTGTTTTTCTTGTTCATTTCAGTAGTTGAATTACTTACTCTACCGCTTTTCTCTAAAGTAAAATGAGTGTATTGTTGAAGAGTGTTGTTTTTATTCTCAGGTATTTAAAGTAGCTAGTGGAAAAAAGTATAGACATGAAAAAGCCCAATGCTAGGATTGGGCTTTTTTAAATGTTATGTGTGAAGTTTATTTAACCAAAGATTTTGGCGCTGCTGCCATAATTTCTTCGTTTGCGTGTTCTTCAAACTTTTTAAAATTATTTACAAATGCTTCAGCTAATTCACTCGCTTTTGCATCATAAGCTGTTTTATCTTCCCATGTATTTTTTGGAGAAAGTATTTCTGTAGGAACGTTTTCACATTCTTTAGGCATAGCTAATCCAAAAATTTCGTGATTTTCAAATTCAACATTGTTTAGTTTTCCTTCTAACGCTGAAGTAATCATTGCTCTTGTATATTTTAAGCTGATACGCTCTCCTGTACCATAAGCTCCGCCAGACCAACCTGTGTTGATTAACCAAACTTGAACATTGTTCTCTTCCATTTTCTTACCTAGCATTTCAGCGTATTTTGTTGGGTGAAGAGGTAAGAATGGCGCCCCAAAACAAGCAGAAAATGCAGTTTGTGGTTCTGTTACACCTGCCTCTGTACCAGCAACTTTAGCTGTATAACCAGAGATGAAATGATACATAGCTTGACCAGTAGTTAACTTAGAAATCGGAGGTAAAACTCCGAAAGCATCTGCAGTTAAAAAGAAAATATTCTTTGGTGTTGTTCCAACAGAAGGAACTGCAATGTTATCTATGTGATGAATTGGATAAGATACACGTGTGTTCTGTGTGGTAGAATCATCCGTATAATCTGGAATTGAATGTCCACCTTCTTGGAATCCAATATTCTCTAAAATTGCCCCAAACTTGATTGCATCATAAATTTGAGGTTCTTTCTCTTGCGATAAATCTATTGTCTTCGCATAACAACCACCTTCAAAGTTGAAAACAGAACCGTCAGCCCAACCGTGCTCATCATCTCCAATTAGTCTTCTATTTGGATCTGAAGATAAAGTTGTTTTTCCTGTGCCAGAAAGTCCGAAGAAAATAGCTGTATCTCCATCTTTACCGATGTTTGCAGAACAGTGCATAGAAAGTACATCGCGCTCTTGTGGAAGAACATAGTTCAATACAGAGAAAATACCTTTTTTAATTTCTCCTGTATATCCTGTACCACCAATAATTATCATTTTTTTCGTGAAGTTAATCACAGCGAAATTAGATTGGCGTGTTCCATCAATTTCTACTTCCGCTTCAAATCCTGGAGCACAAATGATGTTCCATTCAGCATCAAAGTTCTGAATTTCTTCATCTGTTGGACGCAAAAACATATTGTATGCGAACATGTTAGACCAAGGAAATTCTGTTGTAACTCTTAAATTTAAACGATAATTGTCGTCTGCACAAGCGTAAGCATCTCTAACGTAAACGTCTTTACCTGTTAAATACGCTTTCATTCTGTTGTAAAGTGCATCAAATTTTTCTTCTGTAAACTTGATGTTGACATCTCCCCACCATACAGTGTTTTCTGTCTTTGCATCGCAAACCACAAATCTATCTTTAGGAGATCTTCCTGTAAATTTACCTGTTTCAATTGCTAATGCCCCAGTATTTGTTAATACTCCTTGGCCTGTGATGATAGTATCTTCTACTAACTCTGCCGGAGACAAATTCCAGAATACGTTTCCTAGGTTTTCTAAACCGATAGAATCTTTCAAATTGGCGTTTTTACCTCTCTTACCGAATTCGTCCATAAAACTTTTTTTGTAGCTCTCGCTTTTGATTAAGTTACAAAGTTACTTTAATAAGTAATAAATTAATGTTAATTCTATTAACATTTTCAACAATTTATTATCAAAAACATTTCAGTTTCTTTAGCACTTTAGTATCCAAATAAAAGTGCTTTTCTTTCTAGACTCATTCTTTTTTGTTGAGATAACTTCCAGATGCACTAATGAATGTATATTTTATCCCTTTTTATCTCTCCGTTGTTTTTGGTTAGATATACTATATAAACTCCAGAATTATAATTTGATAAATCAAAGGAGTTATCCTCATTTTGTTGAATAGAAAATTCGATTATTTTTTTTCCATCAATTCCTATTATTTTTAACGTTCCTCCTTTAAGTGTTTTATTGTTAGAAAGGAGCAATTTTCGATTTTTTATTAATCGATACCACACTTCGTCGTTCTCGCAACTTGAACCAATCAAATGAGAATAGTTCTTTTTTCCGTCAAAGTCTATTTGAGCAATTCGATAATATGTTTTTTTGGAATTATTATCGGTTCGATATTTAAATGAATAATTTTTCAGTGAGTTTGAATTTCCGGCACCTTCAACTTCTCCAATTGTCTGATAGAGCATTCCATCAGTAGTTTTTTCGATTTTAAAGCTTTTGTTATTTAATTCAGAAGTCGTGGTCCAATTAATTAGAACTCCATCTGAGACACAGTTTACTTTGAGTTCAGTATATTCTACAGGAAGTATAGTGGTTGAACTTGGACAGAAGTATTGTTGATTGTTTAATCCTCCTGTACCACCAGTTAAACCTGCAGTTGTTATAGGATCTCCTCCTAATGCGGTATTTACAAAATCATTTACACAAGTTAATCTGAGTTGATTATCGAAATATACTTCCATAGTTGTGGTACCAGCATCCCATTCAATACGAACTGTATGTGTGTTCCCATCTTTAATTGTTGCCCCTGAAGCTATTGCAGCAATTGGTCCAGCAACGGAATTGTTATTTTGAAGATCTCCATCTATACTTATGGCTAAATGGTCTACAGGAATATCTCCATTTGTACTGCCATTGTTGTAGGTGTCTATTTCTAAAACAACTCCTTGCATATTTAAAACTCCAAGTTGTCCTCCTCCTGTGGAACAATTACATGAAGAACCATTTTTGAAAGTAATTGTAGCTCCATCTGCACCTGAAGCATTGTTCCCAAAATAGATGTCTGTTTCAAACAGAAAATCATATCCAAAATGCACAGTTGTATCACTCCAAACACAAGAGGTTTGATTGTTTTGAGCAGGAGTTATTTGAATACAGTCTGTACCATTGACAGTTATAGAACTTGCATCTCCATATAAATTATAGCCGTTTAACATACCTCCGTAAACTGCAGATGAGGATTTGTTGTAAGCTAAGGTGCCAGATTGCCCTCCATTATTACAATAATAATTCGTAATATACACACGATATGTTCCTGGTGATAAGACAGGAGTATTGACCTCTGACCGTAACCCGCAGTTGTCGTCATTATAACCTCCAGCTACAGGGTTACCCGTATTATCTAAAAGACTTATTTGAGTGTCAAAGCTTGCACTTCCGCCGTTGTTACAGAATGTAAATGTGAATTCTTCACAACCTAATGTAGTGAATGTGTAATAGTTCCCTGATGTTACGGTTGTGGTTTGAAAAGAATTTGTTGGGTTAATAGTTCCTCCAAAAGTTCCTCCAGTGCATTGAGAGTGTGCCAAATTAGTAATCACCATAAATATGGCGATAGTAGTAGTGATTTTCATAGTGTAGCATTAAATGATAAATACTTATCAAGTTATACTACCAAGATAATAAAAAAATTAAGATAGGTAAGAGTTTCTTAGATATTTTACAAGCAAACTAAACCAGCCTATAAATATCAGTATTCCTCCAATAGGAGTAATCGGTCCAAGAAAACGGGGTGTACTTAACTCCAGGATAGGAAGTAATACAAGTGTGAAAATGGATAAAGAAAATAGGAGCGTTCCCCAAAATATTTGTCTGTATTGTGTATTGAACATGAAGTCAAATTTATCTTGTAATGGAACGAGTAGTAAAAAACCAAAACCGCTGTAAAATAAATAACGAACGCCAGTTTGAAATGATTCTATTTTATCTGCGGGAACACCAGTTGTTTTTAATCCATGCGCAGCAAAAGCGCCAAGAGCAATTGCAACGGTAATAAAAGCGAATCCGGTTGTAATTAATTTCTTGTCCATAATTAGTTTTGCATTAATTTTTTTGCATTTTCTAAAGCAGCTTCTGATATTTCGGTTCCGCTCATAAGTTTAGCTATTTCCTCAACCCTTTGTTGTTCATTAATGGTTTTTAAAGTGGTGTTGGTCACGCTATTTTCATCTCGTTTTTCTACTAGAATATGATGATTTCCCTTGCTTGCTACTTGAGGTAGGTGAGTTATTGCGAAAAGTTGCATGTTTTTCCCCATACCTTTTAGTAGTAAACCAATTTTTTCTGCTACTTCGCCTGAAACTCCGGTGTCAATTTCATCAAAAATAAGTGTAGGTAAATTTTTCTTTTCAGACAACAAGGCTTGTAATGCAAGCATTACTCTACTTAATTCTCCTCCAGAAGCTGCTTTTTCAATTGGCTGCGGTGCAGACCCTTTATTTGGAGTGAATAGAATACTTAACGCATCGATACCAGTAATTTTAAGGTCTTGTTTTGTTAGGTTAAAAGAAAATATACTACCCGTTAGTTTTAATTCTTCTAAAAGTAAAACGATTTCTTTTTCAACTTTCGGAGCATTCTTTTTCCGCTTGTCCGATAATAGTTGTGCGTTAGTTTGTAAGGTTACCTCCAGTTTATTAACAAGCTGTTCTAGTTCATTAATTTCTAATTCTAAGGTAGAAATTGAATTCGTTTTACCAGCAAGTTGTTGATAAACCTCTCTCAACTCTTTTCGATTATTTACATTGTGCTTTTTTAATAAACTATTGTATTGGTCAACTTTAGCTGTAAGCTGATCGAGCTCCTTGGGATCAATTTCTATTTCCTCTAGGTGTTGTTCTGCCGAAGCGCCAATGTCGTCTAACTCAATTTTTACGGATTGTAAGCGTGTTAATAAATCACTTAGTTGCGCATCTTTATTTCCTAGGCTTAGGAAATTCTTGACAATAGAATTAATTGAGCTAAGGAGACCAGAATCTGTGTTTATCACATCGTTTATTGCTGTAAATGCATTTGCAAGTTCTTCAGCATTTTCATATTTATTCAGGTCTGAAATAAGCTGATCGTAATCTACTTTGTCTAACTGTAAGTGTTCTAGTTCTTCAAGTTGAAAGGTATTGTAGTCATTCTCCTTTAACTGCTCACTGAGGTAACTTTTAGTAGAAATCAGTTCTTTTTGTTTTGTTTTCCAATTCAGATAATCTTTTTCTACCTTTAATTTCAGCGTATTTGTTTCACAAAGTGTATCTAAAACATCTAATTGAAAAGTATTGGTTTTTAGGGCTAGTGTATTGTGTTGACTATTAATATAAATGAGCTTTTCTGTAAGTGATTTTAATAGAGATAACTGTACAGGAGTATCATTAATAAATGCCCTTGATTTTCCGGTTGCAGAAATTTCTCTTCTAATAATTGTTTCAGCAGAATAATCTAAATCTTCGTTCTCAAAAAAGGATTCAAAATTATAGTTCGAGATATCAAAAGTTCCTTCAACTATTGTTTTTTGTTTTTCATTTCTAATTACAGAGTAATTGGCACGTTCTCCTAATATAAGTGACAGCGCTCCAAGTAGGATAGATTTACCAGAACCTGTTTCTCCTGTTATTACGGTAAATTCTTTATTGAAAGTTAGCGCTGCATTCTCAATTAACGCAAAGTTTTGAACAGTAAGTTTTTTTAGCATTATCCATTTAAAATTTCCTGATATCTACTCGAATTAGCTGGATCTACTCGCTTGAGAAGGTTGATTACATTGTTTTTGTCTTTTACTTCAGCATCGGTAAACAAACCTTTTAACTCTTCTAATTTCATTTTTGCAAAAATTACGGTGTTCATGGCTCCAGGTCGAGCTTGATGCACTTTAGTAAGATTTTCCAAGGCCTTGTAGCACGCACTTCTTGCATTTTCTTTGTTCGAATAAAGGTTGTCTAAACCTGTTCTGTGGTAATCGTAATAACAGATGCGCAAAGGTTCAAATTGGGGTTGTAAAATATTATCTATTAGCCAATATCTATTGTCTCTTCCGCGTGAGTTTGATAACCAACCAGACCCTCCTGATGATTGAGCAAGTGTTACTATGTTTTGTGCTACTTCAAAATAGGGAGTTCCGCCTTTTAAAGAAAAACTATCGTAATCATATCCTAGAATTATATTGGCATAGAACGCCAAACTAGAGGTTAGGTTATCTCTGTATTCGTTTGGAGCGTAAACCAATAGTGCATTTCTAGAATAAACGAAATTAAAGTTCTCGTCTATAAAGTTAAGAAGTGAAGTGTTATAGCTTGAATTGTAAACGGGTCGCGTACTTTGTATTTGTAGGTTGGCTTCATATCTTCCAGGAGAAGGAATGTTGTTGATCTGAACTTGGATAACGCAATTTATTCGTTCCTCTACTTCAAATTCATCTTTGGTCCACGCTGTGTTGTTCATGAACTCATAAATGGTTTGTTCTAGTTCTCTAAAAATATCTTGCTCAACACTTGTTACATCTAAGTTGGGATTTGTAATTATAGAAACTTCACAGTTTAACTCTTGAGAAAAACTAACAAAAAAAGAGGTGCTAGCAATTAATGTAATAAGTAATTTCTGGATCATAATTGTTTCATCATAAAGTGTACAATGTCTTCTGCAACTTCAGTTTTAGACTTCAACTCAAATTTATGAAAATTATTGTGTTTGTCTAAGATAGAAATTTTATTTGTTGGATAACCAAATCCAGCTCCATTGTCTTCTAATGTGTTGATAACAATAGCATCTAAATTCTTTTTTTCAAGTTTTTTGGTTGCATGTTCCACTGCGTCATTTGTTTCTAGTGCAAAACCAATTAACGTTTGATTTGATGTTTTAACGCTTCCTGCCCAGAATAGAATGTCTGGATTTTTGACTAATGTTAGTGTGAGTTCTTCACTTTTCTTTTTTATTTTCTGTTCTGAAGCTTGTTTTGGTCTGTAATCTGCTACGGCAGCCGAGAAGATTCCACCATCCATATTACTCCAATGTAATTGAACAGTTTCTAACATTTCTTGCGCAGATTTAATTGGAATTAATGTTAAATTGGGGTGTTCTAGATATTCTTTTGTTGGACCAAGAACAACGGTAACATTGGCTCCTCTTTCTAACAAACTTTTCGCTAGTGCAAGTCCCATTTTTCCTGTTGAATGGTTTCCTATAAAACGAACAGGATCTATTTGCTCATAGGTTGGTCCGGCAGTTATTAGATATTTTTTTCCCGATAAACTCGTCTGTTTCTTAAAGTGATTTTCTAAAAAATGTAAAATATCTTCGGGTTCTGTCATTCTTCCTTTGCCTACTAACCCTGAGGCTAACTCTCCGCTTTGAGCAGGTATAAGTTGAACTCCGTCTTTTTCTAGTTGACTCAAATTTCTTTCTGTTGCAGCGTGTGCATACATGTCTAAATCCATTGCTGGAGCAACAATAACCGGACACTTCGCAGATAAGTAGGTTGCAGTTAACAAATTATCGCAACATCCGTTTGTTAATTTAAACAAGGTATTTGCGGTAAGCGGAGCGATAAGAAAAACATCTCCCCACATTCCAAGATCTACATGGTTTGTCCATTCTCCGTTTTCTTTATTCCAAAAATTAAGATGAACGGGATTTTTAGACAGTGTAGCTGCGGTTAGAGGAGTTATAAAATCAGCAGAGGCTGACGTCATTATACATTTGACATCAGCCCCCGATTTTTTCAATAGCCTTATGAGAAAGGCAATTTTGTATGCTGCAATTCCGCCAGTTATACCAAGGAGAATTTTTTTTCCTTGTAGCATGGCAGAAATTAATCTTCTAATTTACGTTGGTAAATTTTATCTTCTTCCAATTCTTTTATTGCCATAGCAACAGGCTTAGGAAGTTTTTCGTAGAATTTTGAAATTTCGATTTGCTCTCTGTTTTCAAAAATCTCTTCTAAATTATCTGTAGAAGAAGCAAATTCTGCTAATTTTCTAGTTAGCTCTTCTTTTAATTCTACATTTAATTGATTAGAACGCTTTGCTAACATAACGATAGATTCGTAAATGTTATTCGTTGATTGCTCTAGATCTATAGTGTTTCTAGTAATCGTTGTTCTTTCTGCGGTACTGTTTTTAAAGCTCATAATTATACTTTATCCTGTAATTTCACCAATTCTTTCTCGGCTTTTTGCCCAAGGTCTTTTACCTTCTTTAAATATTCCGAGTTAGGAAATTGGGTTACAAAGTTACGATATCTTTCTAATGTATCTTCAAGATAGATGATTTTTTTAGCTTTCGAATTTAATTGCGCTTTATCGTAGGCTTTCAAAAGTTCGAAATAGGCTTGTTTTTCATCTACTAATAAGAGTTGTTCTCCTGCTTTTTCGTAGTAGTTTTGAATACGCTTAAGGTAGTCTGAGTTTTCGTATTTATTGACAAAAATGGTGTAGTACTCTAGTACTTTTTCAAAACGTTCTTTTTGTTTAGAGAATATGCTTTTTGTTGCAAGTGTGTATAAATTTTTAATTCTTACGTACTGCATTTCTTCAGCAAATTTACTCTGCGGATAAATTTCTAAAAAGGTTGTTGCAGAAGCATCTGCTGCTTTATACCTTTCCATTTTACTGTACAGCATCACAGAGTTATATTCTTTTGTTTCGATTTTGTAGCGTAATTTATCCATATACTTGTTGCACGAGTCTACAAGCTTACTTTCTGGATATCTATCTACGAAAAGTTGAAAATCATTTATTGCTACTTCAGTTTCTTCTTGGTCTAAAGATTCTTCTGGAGATAGTTTTACAGAGCACATTGCAGTCATAAACATACATTCTTCTGCTCTCGTACTAAAAGGAAAACGCGCAACAAAATTATTGTAATAATATCCTGCAAGATAATAATCGCCAACAGCAAAGTAGCATTGTGCCATTCTGTAATAACTTAACTCTCCTTTTTCTTCTCTCGGAAAACGCTGGTAAACTTGCTCGTAAAGCGTAATTGCTCTTCCATATTGTGCCAACCCTTTTTCAAGAAGAACTCCTTCTTTTACTTTTCGCTTATCAATAGCTTCTTCATACAATGCTTCTGCTTTTAATAGCTTTTTCTCGTAGTCATCTCCTTTTACAATCTGGTTAAAGTCTGAGCATGAGCTTAAAACTAAAATCAAAAGAGTTGCAAGCGAAAAAAATATTTTTTGTGTATTCATCATTACTTGCAAAAATAAGAGTTTATCTTGTTAAGTAACGTTAATATTAAAATGTATGTTGTTTTGTTTGAACTTATTTTTCTTCGAGCTGTTCTGATTGGACGTCCGTATACTTTATATTTGTGACGTAAACACTGTTGAAATGGATTTTAAGTTAGTATCAGATTTTAAGCCAACCGGAGATCAACCAGAAGCGATTAAGAAGATTGTTGAAGGAATGACGGAAGGTGCAGAACATCAAACACTCTTGGGGGTAACCGGTTCTGGAAAAACGTTTACAATGGCAAATGTTATTGCTGAGACTAACCGACCAACTCTTATTTTATCGCATAACAAAACCTTGGCTGCTCAGCTTTATGGAGAGTTTAAACAGTTTTTTCCAGAAAATGCGGTAGAGTACTTTGTGT
>JBMYYC010000037.1:0-20760 GCA_049609045.1 Lishizhenia sp.
ACAACCCTACTATATAAATTATCATTAATTATATTAAAAGAATATTCACCTTTTGTGAAACTACGTATTGATAATGTCAACGCTTCAATGTTTCCTATCTCAATTTGTATACCAAGTTGTTCGTCTTCAATATTTGTTAAACCACCGCATTTTGAGTAAATACAAGGTATTCCAACAGACCAAGCTTCTGCAATAACAATTGAAAAAGTTTCAACGTTACTGAATTGAACTAAACAGTCTGCATTTTGCAAAGATTGAGCAACTTCTTCTGGTTTACTTGTTCCTCTTAGAGTCACTTTTTTTTGTAAATTAAAATGGTTAATCTTTTTCTCAACTTCTACTAAATCACCATCTGTAATTATTTCTAACACATATTCTTCTGTTACTAGTGAAAATGCTTCTAATATTCCAGAAAAATTTTTATGTTCTTCATCTGCTGTAGAAATGTGAATAAACCTACAAATATCTGATTTCGTTGTGTTCGCTGGAGAAAATAAATCGACATTTATAACATTAGGTACACTTATATACTTACTGATAAGCCCATTCTTCTTTAAACTTTCTCCCAAATCATCTGATACAGGTAAAACGAATTTCGCTTTTTTAAAAATTCTTTTTGCTAATTGTTTCATTAAAAAAGAAGAAGATTTAAAAGCGTTGTTTTGAGGTAAAAATCCAGACCAATGCTCCGTTATTAAATAGGAGATTTTCATTTTCTTTTGAAACATTAATGCAGCAATCCCCGCAAACCAAAAGGTATTCACATGCACAAAATCAAAGGATTGATTTAAACTTTCTGCACCAAGTTCCATTGCCTTTTGATACCTCTTTAACCTTAAAAAAGAATGGATTAGTGGTATGCGATGTTTTATTCTTCTATAGTAAACTCTTGTAATTTGAACGTTATTCTCTAAACTGTGTTCTATTTGAAAACGTTCTTTTTGATCGGTAACAGCAGTAGCAAAAAGTACATAAATAGTTGCAACGTTATTTGCTAACTCTGCATGCCTTTGTATGAAATTTCCAACGGTTTGATGATTCTTATTTGGAAACCAACTTGCTAGGAATAAAACATTGGGCCGTTTACTTTGCATTTACTAATATAAATCAAAAATAGAGTTTACCGCCGGAATTCTTTCTACGGTAAAGCCTTCTGCATATTTCGCACCAATTTGTCTGCCAAATTCTGACATACGACCTTTAAGAAATTCGATAAAATCTTCTCCTGAAATAGGTGTTTTAGGTTCTTTACTGTCTGGATTATAAAACTGGGTTTTATAGGCGAAAATAGATTCAAATTTTTTATCTACGTATTGAGAAACATCAACAGCAAAATCTGGTTGAATATATCTGTCTTGAATGTAATGGTAAATCACTTTTGGACGCCATGGACTTTGTGTTTTCCCTTCCCATTTTGTTTCAATCTTTAGAAGACCCGATAAAAAACAAGCGTCAGATATAAATTTTGCTCCTTTTCCGTGGTCTGGATGTCTATCAGAAATAGCATTAGCCAAGACAATCTCTGGTTGGAATCGTCTAATTTGTTCTATTAACTTGATTAAACTTTCCTTGTCATTTAGAAAAAAACCATCTGGAATTTGAATGTTATGTCGACCAGATAAGTTTAAAATTTGAGCAGCTTTTTCAGCTTCTGCATATCTCGTTTGAACGGTTCCTCTGCTTCCTAACTCTCCCTCAGTAAGATCTACGATAGCAACTGACCTTCCGTTATCAATTTCTTTTAAAATTGTACCTGCAGCACTCAACTCAACATCATCCGGATGAGCTCCAACAGCAAGTATATCCACTTTTTCACTCATCTTCTATCCAATTTAATATTTGGGTATCCAAAGGTTCTACTGTCGGTGCTATACTTTCTACCAACATTCCTTCCTCATTCATTAAAAACTTATGAAAGTTCCATTGAACTTCTGTATGCTGACCAATTTTTGAAGATTCTTCTAACAACCATTTATACAAAGGATGGATATCTGATCCTTTCACAGAAATCTTGCTCATCATAGGGAAACTCACGCCATAATTTTTTTCACAAAAAAGCGCAATATCATTATCTGAACCAGGCTCTTGTGCTCCAAAATTATTCGCAGGAAAACCAACAATAACAAAGTTGTTGTTTTGCTTTAAATTATAGAGCTCTTCTAATTGAGTATATTGAGGAGTTAATCCGCATTCGCTTGCTGTGTTTACGAGCAGGACTTTTTTCCCTTTTAGCTTCGAGAAGTCGAATACTTTACCTGTAATATCTTTTACTTTAAAATTGTGAAGAGACATCGCTATTTAGATTTATTTATTCGTTTATATCGTACATATAACACTGCGCTTATTGCAGAGAAAAGTAAGAAATAAATAACTGTTGAAATTACCCAAGAAGGTGTTTCTGAAGTTCCTTCTCCTTGGGCATAAGAATGTAATCCTGTGAGTTTAAAATTAACACCGAAGAAGGTGAAAATAATACTTGCATATCCCCAAAATGTAACAAAATTGAATACAAACTTATCCTTCAAACCTGGAATGTAACGAAGATGTAAGATCACAGCATAGGTTAAAATTGAGACAAGTGCCCAAGTTTCTTTTGGATCCCAGCCCCAGTATCTACCCCAAGATTCGTTTGCCCAAACTCCGCCTAAGAATGTTCCTATTGTTAGCATAAACAAACCAATTGTTATAATCATTTCTGAAATGGCTGTCATCTCATTAATGTTCATTGTTAGTCGTTTGCCGTTATTAGCGCTTCTAAACATGTAAAGTGTTAAATTGAAGAATGAAAGCATAGCTCCCAATCCTAAAAAAGCATAAGAACTGGTTATGATTGCTACGTGTATCATTAACCAGTAAGATTTAAGAACAGGTTGTAAGTTAGATATTTCTGGATCCAATAAATTAAGTTCTGAAACAAAAAGTATTAAAGCAGCAAGAACGGCTGTTGCAGCGGTGATAGCACCGTGACGTTTAGCAAAAATCAAACCTACTAAAACGGCACACCACGCAATAAAAACAATAGCTTCATACCCATTACTCCAAGGCGCGTGTTCTGAAATGTACCATCTGTACCCTAAACCAAAGCCGTGTGCAAGAAAAGTAAAGGTTAAAAGAATTGTAAATGGTAAAACAATGTAACGGAAAACCTTTTCTCTTTTCGCTGTTGGTGTAGACAAAACTCTAAAAAAGAAAACAAAAATTAAAAATAAGCCAATAAGCAGGTAACTGTATTGAGAGAATTTAAAAACATTGCTCTTGTTGTAAAGAATTTCTGCATTTACTTTTCCTTTTGAAGGCATCTCATTCTGAGCAAATTTTCTTTGATATTTTTTTAATTGTGTTAATAAATTCAGCGCATTCGCTTCTTCCTTTTTACTGTCTGTACTTAACCATGCCTTGTGCAAATACTCTGCTGCCAGATCCATTGCCATTTTATCATCTGCTGCGTCTTGACCAAGAAATGGCCAAAGCCATGTATTGTTGATATCGTTTCGGATAGGAATAATTCTTAGATGTCTGAACTGTAGAATCTCAGAAACAATATTATATCTTTCACCCAATTTTACAATTTCTTTATCGTACTCAGATTTTTTTGAATCCGGTTTATTGTGTGCAACTTCATATTCTTTCTCCCATATAAATGCTCCATCTTCTTTTGATATTTCATTCAAAGAAACATACTTTTCTGTTCCTATCGTTTCTCTAATTTTTGAAGAAACATAGATAATTTTCTTGTCTACCCAATATGGTGCTGCTAAATGCATTCCCATAATTACTTGAACTGCGTTTTTGCCTTCAAAAGTATTTCCTCTGTATATTTTTCTGAATAATTTATCTGCCATTGTATGGAAAGGAATTATTCTACCACTGTAATCTTGTATAAGTAATGAGGAAAGCGAGTCTGAATGTAATTCTGAGATATATTCGAACTTAAAATCGTCTGGAAGACTGAAACGTTTTTTAGATTTTACAGCAGCTGTTTTAGTTTCCAAACCAGGCTCGTCATGATCGTGACCTTCTCCGGGTGCATGATTGTGTCCGTCATGACTATGGTCGTGCCCATCTCCTTCAAAATGTTCTTGTTCTTGGTTTTGATCTGAAGCTGCAAATGTATTTGTAAAACTTCCTGCGGATAAAAACAGACCTACAACTAATATTTTAAGAAGCGCTCTTTTTTCACGCGATTTTGTTACCATTCTACTTAATTCTCTAAATCTTCCTCCGTAAGTTATCAACGATAAAATCATACCGATAGCCATAAGTAGATAACCTAAATACGTTACGTTGGTTCCCCACCAATCGTAGTTTACACTTAAAACTGTTCCAGATTCGTCTGGATAATAGTTAGATTGAAAAAATCGATAACCATCATAATCCATAACGTTGTTCATAAAAATACGCTGATCTCTATAAATTCCTTCCACAGAATCTATCACAGTTACCTCAGAAGCAAATGAACTTGCCATGTTTGAACCAGGATATTTATCTAACTGAAAATCATTACACCTAACATAAAAAGGGAGTTCTATTGGCATTGGTCCGTATCCCGCTTGTACATATAAATCATTGTATTTAAATGGAACTAAAGTCATTTCTTGTCCATTTTTATACGGTAGCTCTACTCTTTCGGTTCTTTCGCCTTGCGAGATATCAACCACAAGATAATTAATGCCTTCGTCTTTTACTTTAGACTTTTTTCTAACACGCGCGGTTCTTGAACGATATTCTTTAAACATTACACTTTCTGACGCGAAATTATATAGTCTGCCCGACTCAAACATAATAGAGGAATCTGCCACGATGCTTTTCACAGCCGAAGAATCCAAGAAATTATTTGCTCTATCTTCTTTTCGCAGCTTCATCATATCTACTTGTGCGAAAGGCTGAATGGAAGAAATTTTTAATTGTCCATTCTTTTCGGTGATCTTTATTCCTGGATCAGCATCTTTATCTTTGAAAGAAATAATTTCTGTACCAATTAGCATAGATTCTCCTTCAACTAAGAACTTTGTTTCTCCTTGTATAACGAACTCTAACGCCGATGAGCTTATCGTATCATTACTTTCAACAGATTCTACTCTATTTTCTAAATAATCTACATACTTTACTTTTAACGGTTCGTTATTGGGTAGATTGAAATCAATCTCAAAACCGTTATCAAAATATTCAGACAAATATTTTTCTTCCTTGTGTTCCAGGCCATTTACCCTGTCATCTACACGAAAAAGAATATGTGGTTCTGAGCTGTAAATAATATTTGTTGCTTCTCCTTCTCCGATTGGCATTTGTCCTTCAAAAGAAAAATGTCTAGTAATTCCCGATCCAATAATTATGATAATAAAAGACAAATGGAAAGAAAACAGCGCAACTTTCTCTTTTGTATACATTTTGTAACGAAAAATATTAGCAATTAAACCAAACGTTAAATAAACCAGTAAAATTTCGAACCAAATCGCATTAAACACAACTATTTTTGAAGCTGGAGTACCGTAATCACTTTCAACAAATGTTGCGTATGCAATTGCAAATCCAAAAGCGAAAAGACCGATTGTCATAGCGCCCATTGAGAAAATTCCTTTGATAACCTTTTCCATTTTTCTTATTTAAATCTTCAATGAACAAAAATACAGATTCTGAATGGGTAAAAGGGTATATTTCGTTCCTATTTTTTAGGTTGATAGCGTCAACAACATTACTTTTACACCGAATGAAAAGCTTTGAAAAAATAGGAATTCTTGGAACTGGAAATGTTGCTTGGCACTTATGTAAAGCGCTACTAAATGCCAACCTAACCATTTCTGGTGTAATTGGTAGGAATACAGAAAGTTTAAAAACGTTTGAAAACGACTTTAATGTTAACACTTCTACCCAATTAGAAGATCTAAATAATTCGGATTTACTACTTTGTGCAATCTCTGATGGAGCGTTGATAAACTATTTAGAAAATCTTAAAACCACAACTCCAATCGCTTATACCAGCGGAAGTATTCAATTAGATTCTTTTTCTACAGAAAAAATTGGTGTTTTTTATCCTCTTCAAACATTTACTAAAGGTGCTGAATTAGATATTACTAAAGTTCCATTTTTCATAGAAAGTAAAGATGAACGATTTACAGCAGAATTACAGAAACTTGCTTCAAAAATATCGGATAAGGTTTATTTAGCAAATAGTGAAAAACGAAGCGAGATACATTTAGCTGCTGTTTTTGCCAACAATTTTACAAATCATATGTTTCATATTGCAGAGAGTTATTTGAAACAAAAGGAATTAGATTTTAACCTACTTCTTCCTCTTATAGAAGAGTCGGTTAGAAAATTAAATAAACAAACTCCAAAGGAAATTCAAACCGGACCAGCGAAAAGAAAAGACAAAAATGTTATAGACTCACATTTAGAAAAGCTAGAAGGAAGTGAAAAAGAAATTTACGCCTTAATTACTAAAGCCATTCAAGAAAAAGATGAAAAGTTATAAAGAAAATTTACCAAATATTACCACACTTATTTTTGATGTTGATGGTGTTTTAACAAACGGAGAAGTACTATTGATGAACGATGATGTTGTGCGCATATTAAATTCGAGAGACGCGTATGCGTTGCAATATGCAGCTAAAATTGGTATGCGCATTTTAATCATCACCGGCGGAAGCTCCAAAGAAGTAGAGAAAAGATTACTGGGCTTAGGTGCAACGGAAGTTTGTTTAAACAGCGCTAAAAAAATTGATGTTTATAATGAACTGAAAGTGAAGTATGGTTTTTCAGATGAAGAAGTACTTTATATGGGAGATGATTTACCCGACTATGAGGTTTTAAAGGTTGTGGGAGTTTCTACTTGTCCGCAAGATGCAGCTGTAGAAATTAAACAGCTCGTAGATTATCAATCTCCTTACAACGGAGGAAAGCATTGCGTTAGAGATGTGATTGAACAAACGCTTCGCGTACAAGACAAATGGTTTAAAGAAGGTGCTCTAACTTGGTAGTTATTGCTTCACCAACCTCACAATTTCTGTTTGAGTATTGATTCTAATTTGGAGCAAGTATACTCCTTTTGGCACATCTGTTAAATCAAGTTTATTTTCATAATAGTGCGCTTTAACTAATTTGCCGTGCATATCTAATAAGTGCAGTTTTGCATTTTCTGGCAATGATGCGATAAAAAGTTCTCCACGAGTTGGATTGGGGTAAATTTTGATTGAATTTGAATTTTCTTCGGCTAGCGTTACTATATTATCTAAAAACGAATTATCTGGTAGCGTTGTTTCTCTATTTGGACCAATTTTGATAAGACATAGCTGCGCTTCACTTTCGTCAAAAAAACTTTGTTGTCCAACCAAAACAGCTCCACCGTCTTTCGACATTATCATATCATAAACAAAATCATCTTTCGTTTTTGAAAAGTTAAAAGCAAAATTATCGTAGCCAAAACTACTGTTAAATCCAACAATAAAACTATCGTAAAATCCATCTTCAAACAATCCTGAGTTTGCTGTATTTCTGCCTGTATGTAAGTTGTATATATAATTAGAATCTAAAGAGGACACCATAGAAACTCCATGTAACTCTCCATTTTTATCTTCATTATAATTTGCTTCAATATTACCTGTATCGTCAATTCTAAAGAAAAGAACCTCTGAGAGCACATCATATTGTGTAAAAGCAGAACCTGTTCCTCTAATTTTACTATCGTTACCTACAACAAAGTCTTCTATAATGGTATTGTTCTCTACTTCTAATTCTGTAGACCAAATTAAGTTTCCATTTAAATCCAATTGTAAAAGCGTTCCTTTTTGAAGCAATGAATCTGAATTAAACATGGCTCCTCCTGCATAAAGCACACCTTGATAATAAGCGCAAGAACGCACTTGATCATCATAACTTGAGCCGAAATAAGAACTCCAAATTTCGTTTCCATCTTTATCGTAACGATACAAGCCCCAGTCTTCTCCTCCATTACCAAAACTAAAGGTTGATCCTACCAGAAATATACTTGAATCTGGTAAGATTGTCATATCCACTATTCTATCCCAGTTAGAACCACCAAATGTAATCTCCCACAACGGTAAACCATTTACATCTGTTTTTATCACGTAATTATCAAAAACACCGTTGGATTGAGAAGTAGAAAAACCTGCTAAATAAATACAGTAATTCTCTATATACTTTACGCGTCGGAATTCTTCTGAACCTGTACCACCAAAAATTTTTGACCACTTAAAATTACCGAGTGAGTCTGTTTTCATTAGTAACCCTTGTGAGGGTGCATTCTGAAAACTCGAAGATGCACCAGCAATTAAATAGCTACTATCTTCTGTTTGAGCCAAACCAAAACCATAGTCATAACTATTTCCAGAAAATAACTTATGAAAAGTAATTTGACTCTTACCATTAAGAGAGAGTGCAAGAATTGAAAATATAACTACACTTTTTAAAATCTCCATATTGCTCTAATTACAGCTGACGTTCCTCTTCCATTTCGTGAAAACACACCGATTACATCCTCAGAACCCAAACTTAGCTTCCAATTCGTTGAAATAAAACTTCCGTACACACCTACTTTTAGATGTGAAAATCCTCCATATAAAAATTGTGCGCCTGTATTAAATTGTTTATTAATTCTCCAATGCAAACCACCATAAACTTGAGGTATAACAGCCAATATTGGCATTAGTCGCACTCCAAAAAAGGACTGAAAACTTCTCGTATCTAACACATCCACCTCTTTTCCGATTTGAATAAAAGTAGGAAGGGATTTAATTAATGAAGCTGTGTCTCTTTTCACACCTAAAGTATCTTCTAATTTCTGTTGGTTAAAGTCAGATAAATTAGTGAGTTCTGCTAAAGAAAAACCACTGTAATTAATAGAAGTATCCACATTAATCGATGTGGTTTCATTGAAGCGTACCGCACCTAAATTATCAACTTTTATACTTAACAACCCTTTAAAATGATCTCTTTTTTGTCCAAATGAGGAGTAAAAAGCTGCATCAATACCAACTCCCCAACCGTTTATAAATTGGTTTGAATTACTATTTGTTAGTGCTCCGTCTAGTGATAAATTCAATAAATTATTATCTGAATTTGAATAGGAAGCCTTTCGGGTATATACATCGGTATATCTGTGGGCGCCAATTATATTTAAATGTATTGAAGAATTATTTTTTTTATTAAAAACACCAAAACCTACTTTCGAAAAGTGTTGTAAATTCAGATAGAAATCATCAAAATTAAGGTTTTGAATGTCTTGATTCCCATTAAAGATAAGCTGAAATAAATCTTGGCTATAGTTTGCAGCGATTACAATTTGTTGTTGGCCCTTTAAAGACCAGCCCATATTTTTGAAACGTTTTTTAAAAAAATATGGATGTGTATATATTATTTCACTTGAAATAATTGCACCTATTCTATTGACAGACTTATGGTTTCCTAATTGCTCTGAAAGAAGCTGTTCTGAAAGTAAACCGCCAGTAATAAACTTCTTAGACATTTTATTCTGAACTACCGTTGCACCCATTAAACCGTATCCATTGATTTCCAAGGTAGATCTATTTGTAGTATCCAGAGAATAGGATGGTAAGTAGTCTTGTGCACGAACAAAACTGCTGAAGCATACTAAAAATACTATTTTATAGATGCGTTTGAACATTCAAGTTTGTGTAAAGATCTATAATTAACTGCGCATCTGCATAGATTGTTTGATTATCACTATTTGCAGCATCTAAAATTACTGTGTACTTAATTTTTTTCGTTTGATTAAGTAAACGTATCTGAGTAGAAGATATAGTGTAGTTTAAAGAGCTACTTACGAGAGGAACAGGTGTAATTGTTGCCGCAGAACTATATGCTTCTGTAATTTTATCATCTGCAACCAATGTTGTCAAAACTGCATCATTTTCATCTAATAGCTCTAACCGTAATTCTCCAGAAAAAGGAAAACTATTTTTTACTTCTACCACAATTTCTCCGTCAACAATCTTTATTTGGTTTCCGTCTTGATTTAGTGAAAAAGCAGACGTATCAGAAAAGACTAGATTATCCACTCCAATTTTCAAAGGCATTACTGCTTCTAGATTTAAGGCGAGTTTACTTGAACTAAATATCTCGTCATAGCCACCAGAGGTATTGCCCAATGGATTTAGTTCTACAGAATAATCTAATGTATAAATACTGCCTAAATTTTGAATAAATGCTTCAATGTTAGAGTTCGTAGATGAAAAATTATAAGTAGTTGAACTTGGAACTAAAGAGCTCCAACTGCCTGTTGCAGGATTGATGTTTTTAATTACTCCAATATCTGAATTGGTTAAAGAAAGTGTTGAAGATTGATTGGTATTTGAGCTAGTAACTTCATTTATTTTCACTTGTCCGCTTGCTTTGATCCCATTTTTTAAAACAATGCTTAACTGAACATTTTCGAGATCTATATTTCCGCTACTAATTGTATTTAATAGTGCTACATCTAAATTTTCAATATCTTCTAAAAGTAAATTACCAAAATAACCTCTGGCATAATCTAACTGAATATCTTTCAACGAGAAAGTAAACGTGAATACATCTGCGTTTGTAATTTGGGTGCTTGGTCCGTCTGCACTAGAGCTAACCTGCATAATAGATTGTAGTTTATTAAAACTATTGCCTTGTTCTCCCTTTAAATCTAAGGTATAACCAGAAAAGTCGAGCGAAAAATTAAGTGCTCCATCTACTCCATTTTGTTGTGCCGGAACTGTTTCTGTTTTCTGAAAAACGATTCCATCTTTCTCAACACCTGGTAGAGAAATACTGAAAATTGCAGGGATATCTAAGGGATTTTTTATTTCTATTTGTGCTTTACCGGAGGAAATCACTATTTGTTTTAACTCCACACCATCTAAGTCAAAGGTAAATTCATCAATATCATTTACGAAATTAGCTCCAGGAGATGCAAAAATAGAAGGTACAGGTATCGCAAAAGTTTGAACTACTGTGGTATCTGGAATAGTAACGTACTGATTAATATCAAATGAAAAAAGCGCATTGCTATACGTTAACTGCAAACTTTGATCAGCGTTCACCGAAACATATCCGCTATCTATCCAATTTTCAAAAGTAAGAGTGTCTTTTATGAGTGGTACCGACCAACTGCTGTTCCATTGCGTTGCTTCTTTCTTACAACTTACAATGTAAAGCGAAAGTAATAATACCAAAACTGTTCTTAACCGCATCATATAACTAGACGTAAATGTAACTAAAGTTGTTGGTTTATTAGAGCATTGTACCACAAAACTTGCAGTGCTTGGCGTCATAATCATGACCTTCTTTAGAACAATTTGGACAAGAAACGGTGCTGATCCTAGACTGATTTCCAGCTTTCACAATTTCATTGGTTACTATTCCTGTTGGAACCGCTAAAATGGCATATCCAAAAATCATAACTATAGATGCAATTGCCTGACCAAGGGGAGTTTCTGGAGAGATATCTCCATATCCTACGGTTGTTAGTGTTATAATTGACCAATAAATACTTCTTGGTATGCTATCAAAATCAGAATTTGGTCCACCTTCTACCAAATACATTACAGTTCCCATAATGATCACTATCATCAAAACGCCCAAAAGAAAAACAGAAATTTTGTATTTACTTTTGGCTAGTGCAGTTGTAAGTACTTGCGCTTCTTTAAGAAAGTGCGACAATTTTAAAATTCTAAAAACCCTTAGAAGTCGAATGGATCGAATCACGGCTAAAGAATGTGTTCCTGTTACAAACAAACTCATATAGGTAGGAATAACCGAAAGTAAATCTATCAAACCATAAAAGGAAAAGATATATGCGAACGGTTTTTTTATAGAAATAATTCTTAAAAAATATTCTAGTGTGAAAAGTAGAGTAAGCGCCCACTCTATCGGTACAAAAATATGACCATATAAATCACTGTAAGTTGGCACACTCTCCAACATTACAGTTAACACAGATAATAAAATTGCAATGAGCAAAACAACATCGAACAATTTCCCGTTTCGAGTTTCTGCTTCGTAAATTACCTCGTGCAATTTGAGTTGCCATGCTTTCAGTTTGACTTCTCTATTTCTTATATTTATTTTTTTTCGCACAGATGCTAAAGTACTAATTTGTAATAAACAGAGGACTTATTTTTGGCAAAAATCGAATAGTGATACTACACCTGAAGATTATTTAGAACGGATACTACTATAAATAGTAACAAAGGCATTAAATTTGCGTTATAATCAAAATATGAAGTATTTAATTTTAATCATTTTCAGTTTCACTGTTCTGTTTTCTTTTAGTCAAGTTACATTGAACGACGTTACGGTAAACGAGGAAGCTCTTGCTCTTCGCTTAAATCAGTTGCGCTCGGTAAAAACAGATGATTTACTCAAAGCGTACAACGATACATTCAAAGAATTGTTAATGAACGAGCTTCAAAAAAGTGAAGCACAATTACATCCTTTCAATAAACTTAAAACAATAGGAAAACTTACTTCTCAAGATAACTCTGTTCGTGTGTTTAGTTGGAATTATCAAACAGAAAACGAAAAAAATCAATACACGGCCATTGTCTGTAAATTTGATAAGCGAAAGAAAAAAACAACAGTTACAGCACTGAACAAGAATGAATTTGCCTTACAAGCAGATGAAAACACAACGCTTGAACCGAATAATTGGTACGGTTGTTTGTACTACGATATTATAGATGTAAAAAAAGGGAGTAGAACGTATTACACGCTTTTAGGATATGAGGCTGGCGATAGATTAACACACACCAAACTTATAGATGTTCTTTATTTTTCTGGATCTACACCAAAGCTTGGCTATAATTTATTTAAAGTAGACAATGAGATTAAGAAACGTATTTTTATGGAGCATGCTAAGAAAGCAACAATGACGTTAAGATTTGATGCCTCACGCAATAAAATTGTTCACGACCATCTTTCTCCAGAATCTGAAGGTTTGAGAGAATTTAGAGAATATTGGGTTCCTGATATGTCTTATGATGCACTAACATTTACAAACGGAAAATGGATTGTTGAGGAAGATATAATTGCATTGAACACTGAAGAAAATAACAAAGTTACTATCTCAACATATGATGCCAAAAGCGATACTATAAAACAAATTGAAATAAAGAATAAATGGGAATCTCCAGGCAACAATCATGTTATTGCTCTACCCGATGATAACAATACAAAAGTGAACAAGAAAACTAAAAAACAAAAAGAAACAGAATTTAACGGTGTTTCTTTTGGAAATTTAGGTCGAAAGAAGAAGAAAAAGAACTAAGTTGCGTTAAACAAGCGTTGAAAAGTTCGACTCCTTTAAAGGTAAGGGCCAGTTATTTGTTAAATCATCTAAAGAAGAAACCAGCGGATCAAATAGTAGCATATTTTCGTTTTGAGAAGCCAAATTCTCAAAATCAATTTGTACCACCTGTTCATCTTTCACTACTGTAATTTTCATACGAGTAAAGAAATCTACATGCAACTCTTTACCCAACTCTTTTAGAAAATGAACAGAAGCATCTATAGAGCAACCAGAAGGTGGAGTTACAGATTCATCTACCACAACAGCAATAAAAAAAGGATTTACCAATGCAGCTGTAGCCCAGAGTTTTTTACCGTGTGCAGCCCACTGAACAGTGAATTTTTCAAGTTCTTCTTCTACAAAGTTCTTTTCTGTAGCATCAAGTTTTCTATTTGTTTGATACAACCAAACTTTACTCTCTAACGGAAACTTTTCAAATTTATCTAACTGTTTCATTATTCAATTATCTTACGTTTTTTTGAGTAGCCCCAAGTTTGAAAGAATCCTAAAGCGTTATTATCCCAATTCGATTTTGGATTAGTAGGAGCTGCTGATTGTCCGGTTAAAATAACAGCTATTTCGTTATAATAATTATACGTTTCTTCATTAAAGCTGCGCAGTTCAATATCTAAGGTATCTCCTAACTGGAAACGGTCAGAAAAAAGTGGTACCTGTACATTTCCTTCACCTACGAATGCGTTATCAAAAAGGTATAAATCTTCATTTTCGTAATAAAGTGTATCTGCTACAAACGGAACCATTCTAAAATACAGATCTTTCGATTGATCATTGATAATATTCATAAATGCAATATATCCTTCATCTCCAAATAAATCTTCCTCTACAAATAAGGTTGAAATAAAACTCAATTCTGTTACTTCCGGTAAAAAAGAAGTTGCAGTGTAGGTTGTGCCATCGTGTTCTATTTTCAGTGTATAGTTTGAATTGAATAAAGGCGAATAATTTTCTAATTCGTACACTCCACCTCCAACGTTAGGAATATTTGTTACTACACTTGCACTATCAATTATTGTAAGAACAGCTGCATCAATAGGTGCAGATTCTTCATTAGAAAAGTAATTGGAACTAAATCCTAAACTTACACGGATTCTTTCATCTGTAGCGTTGTAAACAGCATCTATAGAAAGTTTTGGATCTGCTTCGTTCAGGTTAATATCAATTACCTTTTGGCAAGAAGAAAATCCCAATAAAACAACTGTGCTTAAAAAAAGTATATAATTTCTCATGGTGTTTTATTTTAATTCAAAGTTATAAGTAATTGCTGGTATTAATCTGAAAAGTGTAGTTTGCACTGCTTCTTGACTACCATCTTCTCTTTCTCTAAATGTGATTGTATATGCATTTTCTCTCGCATAAGCGTTATAAATTGAGAAATTCCAATTGTGTTTAAACTTTGGCCTTTCTTTCATGTACCATGTACAACCTAAATCTAAACGATGATAATCTGGCATTCTGTACGAATTTCTTTCCTCGTAATACGGCAAAACAATACCGTCTTGTTCATACTTACCGTAAGGAAATGTTACCGCATCTCCTGTATAATACACAAAGGCTGCACTCAAGGCAATCTGTTCATTTAATTTATACATCATTACTACAGAAATATCATGAATTCTATCTTGACGCGCGGAAAACTTTCTACCTCCATCAATATCATCAAACTGTCTTAACGATCTAGAAAGTGTGTAGCTTAACCAACCAGTAAAGTTTCCTTTGGTCTTTTTTAGTTGAACCTCCACTCCGTATGCTTCTCCATCACCATAAACTAATTCACCTTCTACTAAATCGTTAAATACCAAATTTGCTCCGGGCCTATAATCAATCTGATTTTGAAAATCTTTGTAATAAACCTCTGCAGATGTTTGATAGGTATTGTTCTTAAAATTATGGTAGTAACCCAACGCAATTTGATCTGCAATTTGAGGTTTAACATTATTAGAACTCGGTACCCAAACGTCTGTTGGACTACTAGTTGTTGCGTTAGACAACTGGTGTAAATATTGTAGGTTTCTATTGTAACCCAGTTTTATAGAGTTTTGGTCAGAAATAATGAAACTAGCAGAAAACCTCGGTTCTAAACCATGGTGATATTTTGCTGTTTCCCAAGTATCATAATTTCTTGTCTCTAATAAATCTCCATTATCATTAAAATCGTAGACATCAGAACCAATTAAACCAAACCCAGAATAACGCAATCCATAAAGCAGCGCAAAACGAGGAGAAATTTGATGTTCATTCTGTATAAACGCACCATATTCCATAGCCGTTCTAGGTTTCAAAACAATTTCTTCAAAATTTACATTATCTCCAGATTCTAATCTTCCTGGTCTAAATGTGTGATGAATAGCGTTTAAACCAAATTTTATAGTGTTTTTACTGTTCAAAAAGTAAGAAAAATCTTGTTTTACATTATAATCTTGAATAGAAGATTTAACACCAAAAGAATCTTCTCCTGAACCAACCGTAAAGCTATAATTGAAATTAGAGAAAATTAAAGACGTATTTGAGAACAACTTCTCATTTACAATTCTATTCCAACGCACTGTTCCTGTTGCATTTCCCCAATCAAAACCGAATTGATCTGCCAATTCTAAAACATCTCTTCCGAAGTAACCAGAAACGAAAATTCTATCTTTCTCGGATACTCTGTAGTTAGCTTTCATATTAAAGTCATAAAAGAACAATTGCGTTTCATTTAAATCAGGATTTTTTGAAAGCTTCAGAAATAAATCAGCATAACTTCTTCTACCCGATAATATAAACGAACCTTTATCCTTAACAATTGGAGCTTCTACCGTTAATCGCGATGAAATTAATCCTAAACCACCAGAAACACCAAACTTTTTCATGTTTCCGTCTCTCATTTTCACATCCATTACAGAAGAAGCTCTTCCTCCGTATTCTGCTGGGATGCCTGATTTATATAAAGCTACATCTTTTATTGCATCAGAATTAAAAACAGAGAAAAAACCCAATAAGTGCGAAGCGTTGTAGACAGTAGATTCGTCTAAAAGAATTAAATTTTGATCAATTCCTCCACCTCGAACGTAAAAACCGGCATTTCCTTCTCCTGCACCTTTAACACCCGGCGTCAACTGTAACGTTTTCATTATATCTTTTTCTCCAAAAAGAACCGGTAATGTTTCTATCGACTTAGGATCAAATTTAGTTACAGCCATTTGTGCGCCAGTAATGTTCTCATTTTCCTTTTCTGCTTCAATTACAACTCCTTCCACTTCTTGCACATCTTTAGGAATTGTAAGTTCGACGTTAACGCTCTTATTTTCGTTTAGAACAATTTTTTTTATCAAATCATCATAACCCAAAGAACGATATATAATGGTGTACTCTCCAGCAGGAATAGTTAAACTATAAAAGCCGTATACATTTGTTTGTGCACCTGTATTTTCAAGCTCTTTAACAATTACAGAAGCTCCAAACAGATCTTCTCCATTCGTTGCATCTTTTATAGATCCTGAAATTGTGAAATTTTGAGCGAAAATTGAACTTCCAAATAAGAGTAGTAGGAAGAAAAAAATCACTGTATTTAGTTTACGCATATGGTCTTACTTTATACTGTTTAATTAATGATTGAACAAATTTACATTTAAAATTAGAGTCTGAACTCAAAATTATTTTAATGGTAACAATTAATCTTGTTGAATGTTTTTCCAATTGTACTCTACCTTGCTTAAAAATAATGCATGACCTGGTGCACTTGCTTTTGCTCTGCTCCTACTTTTTGCATCTAAAATTTCTTTCACTTCTTCGGGTTTTATTTTCTGTAAACCAACTTCTAGTAAAGTACCAACGGTTGCTCTTACCATATTTCTTAGGAAACGATTTGCTTTTATCTCAAACATAAGCGTGTCCTCGTTTGTCTTTTTCCATTGAGCAAAACGTACATTACATATATTTGTTTTAACATCTGTATGCATTTTTGCCAAAGAAGTAAAGTCTTTTTCTCCAATTAAATATGCACACGCTTTATTCATCGCATCTATATTTAATTTGGAAGAAACTAAATAGGTATATGCGCTATTGAAGGGCTTTTTTTGAGTAGAAATAAAATATTGATAGGTTCTTTCAAGTGCATCAAATCTTGCGTGGGCGTCACTTTTTACTTTTATAATTTTAGCAACTGCTATTGCATCTGGCAACATTCTATTCAGTTTAAATAGAAACTTTTCTTGTTGTTTTATCTCTGGAAAATCTACGTGTAAATAAAAATTAGATGCATGCACACCAGTATCTGTTCTACCGCAGCCTACAACTTTAACTTCTCTGTTAGAGTTTAGCTTTGTTAATGCTTCTTCTATGGTTTGTTGAACAGAAATCTCTCTGGGTTGAATTTGCCAACCAAAGAATTTTGTTCCATCATACGCTAGTTCAAAAAAATACCTTTGCACCATAAGCACAAAGGTATCTTTAAATGTTATTTAATATTTATTTCAGAATAGAAATATCTCTAATCAATAATGACTTTCTTTCTAAGTGAATCAAATTCTCATTTTTCAACTCGTTTAATAAAGTCGTTACTTTTTGTCTAGAAATTGCAGTAATACTAGCTATTTCTTGGTGTGTTAGGCGGTGTTTAACTAAAATTTCATGACCAATTGGCTTACCTAAATCTTGCGCCAACTCTTTAATAAAATCAATTAATCTAGTTCTTGCATCTTTAAACATTAGCGCTTCCATACGTTTTTCTGTTCGCTTTAATCTTTTGGTAATTTGTTTCATTACCTTTTCGTTTAAAACAGGATGCTCTTGAAGAAGTTTTGCCATATTCTCTTGTGGAATAGAACAAATAATGGTGTCTTCATCCATTGCCATTGCGAAATCTTCGCGTTTTGCATCCGGATTTTTTTCAAGTAAACTCAACTCACCAAACATCTCTCCTTCGTAGATAATCGCTTTAATATTCTCTTTTCCATTTGGAGAGTGCTTTCCTACTTTAATTCTACCGCTCGCTAAGAAGTGAATATCCTTTGAAGGATCATCCGGAAAAAAAACATATTCGTGCTTATTTAATTTTCGGGTGTTTGTTAGTGTTTCTATCTTCTTTTTATCTTCAAAAGAGATTCCGTCAAATAGATTGATAGAATCAATGTGCCATAATTTTGTTAACTCTGTTGTCATATCTTATCTTTTAAATGCGTCACATCTTTTAGACGACAATTGTTTTATAAACTTACATTAAACTTTAAACAGTTATCTAAATAACACAACAGGATAAAAAATGTTTTCTTGTTTACATTAAAAATCAAAATTATTTGGGTGCGGTCCGTTTCTTTCGTTCTTATCTAACTCTGAAATACGCTGTAAATCTTGAGTAGACAACTGAAAATCATCTATATTAAAATTTTCTAAAATTCTACTTTTAGAAGAAGACTTTGGTATAACTCCAACGCCGTTTTGTACAAAAAATTTAAGTGCTACTTGGTATACCGACTTTTCATATTTTTCTGCGATTCCTTTTAAATCGGTCAACGTTTCAACTTCGCCAAACATTAAAGTGCGCCAACTTTGCATTTGAATTGCATGATCTTTACAAAATTGCTGCATTTCTTTTTGCTGAAAATTAGGATGTGCTTCTATTTGATTTAAAAAAGGATACGAACCAAAGCTATCTTTAATTTCTCTTAAATGCGCTTCCGCACAATTACAAACTCCAACTTTTTTAACTAAGCCTTTTTGCTGTAACACTAACATTTGCTCGTAGGCATACTGCCATTTTTCCTTTACAGGCCAATGCACCAAATAATAATCAACATAATCTGTTTGTAATTTATCCAAACTTTTAAGAAGACTATTTTCTGCCGTAGAAGAACGCATCTCATCTGTCCACATTTTAGTAGTTATCTGAAACGCTTCGCGTTTAATTGTGGTTTGACTTATGGCATTACCAACAGCTTTTTCGTTTTCATAAAAAGAAGCTGTATCGATTAGTTTAACACCATTCTCAAGTGCAAAAAGCACATTGTCAGTACAGGAAGAACCTAGTAATTTATACGTACCTAAACCTTTTAAGGGAAAATTATCTATCATCATTCATTGCGTTCGTTTCTGCACTTTCTTTACTTAATAACAGCATATATACAAATGAAAGCACAACCATCACCAAATAAGCAATTTTATCAAAAAAGGAAACATCTTCCATAAAGTATGCGAAACTTAACATGAATACCATAAGTAAGAAATGTAAACTTAATGCACTAAAATAAATAACAGCAAATGCTCTTTTTTTACGGTACAGAAAAATCAAACTCACGAACACAGCTATCCAAATAAAAATATCTGCAAACTGAAATTGTTTGAAGCTAACTAAAAATGTTTCTCCGTCGAACCCCAACTCTTCTCCTCTTCTACGAACGATTGCAGCAACTGAAATCCCTTTATTTTCGGTGATAAGATCTTTCAGAGCAATGGCAAAATAACTAATGGTGCTCCAGAGCATAAAAATAAACCAACCTACTAGGTTCACGTAAAAAACGAGTCGCGTAAAAGGATCTGGACGCTTTTTTCCAAAAATAAATGTTCGAATTTTGACAATTACTGGTATAGCATCCTTTGGCTCTACTTTATTTAACTTACTTGTGTTTATTTTTAATGCCATAATATATAAAGTATAAATGTAATGATTTGACAAAATAATTAACTTTGAATTATGCAAAATTTCTTAAAAGAAACGGAGTTTCTAGATTACTCTTCTTCCGAAATTCAAAATTACATCTCAGAATTTAGAGGGTTGACTTCTAAAAAAGAGATGGCTATTGCTTTATATTACAAAGTAAGAGATGGTTTTTTGTATGACCCATATCACTTAAACCTTACTAAAAACGCATTAAAATCGAGCTATTTATTGACAAAAACAAGAGCTTGGTGTGTAGAGAAATCTATAATAATGGCAAGTTGTGCAAGAGCTTTAGGAATTCCTACCAAATTAGGCTACGCAATAGTAAAAAACCACATTGGTGTAGAGAAATTAGCAAGTTATTTAAGAAAGCCAGAAATTGTTTTTCATGGATATTTAGAGCTACACATAAATGATCAGTGGGTAAAATGTACACCTACTTTTGACCAACGCGTTTGCAGAATAAGTAAAGTTACTCCGTTAGATTGGAATGCACAAGAAGACTCAATGTTACAAGAATTTGAAAAAGACAAACGTTTTATGGAATACACCCATTTTTACGGCACTTTCGAAGATGTTCCATTACAGCTTATGAATGATGAAATGAAATTGCATTATCCGCACCTTTTCGAAGAAGTTTTCAATTCCAAGTCATTCTCCTTTTTTCATTTATAATAAAAATACATCTACTTTTAGTAAACGTTACACCCCAAGATTTAAACATGATTAAATACACTCTATTCTTACTACTTATCGCTTTTGGAATAAAGGCGCAAGAAAACAACCTCTTTACAGCCCAAGAAAGAGCCTACCT
>JBMYYC010000038.1:0-20731 GCA_049609045.1 Lishizhenia sp.
TCGGTGACAGTCTGCACACCGATATCCTTGGTGGACAAGCGGCAGGCGTGAAAACAGCGCTTATCGCAGGCTACGGATTTTTTGCTGGGTCTGATGTCGACAACGCAATCAACCTGTCCGGCGTGTAATGGTTCTGGAGAAGTAACTGCGAGTATTTTATTTGCAGAAGAAATTGAAACTAATCTTACCTTCTTATTGGAGGATAGAAAAGTTAAAAATATGACGCTCATTGTGCACCCTTATATCGCATCTTACTTTACAAAGGGTATCATGAGTAAGCAGATGAAATGGTTCTTAAAGTATAAAAAGTGGATTCCTGTTAGAGGAAGTACTGCAAACCATCTTTTAGAATATTCATTTGTAAACAAAAAAAATGAAGTAATTACACTCTGACCATGAAGTCGGAGTGTAAATACTCTTTTTTGGAGGCCAAACATAAAATTGAAGCCTACTGCGCCTACCAAGATCGTTGTCATTACGAGGTAGATCAAAAATTAATTTCTTGGGGTTTTGATCAAGAAGACAGAGGTATTCTTGCAGCTGATTTAATTTCTAACCGTTTTTTAGATGAAGAACGCTTTGCACGCTCCTTTGTATCTGGTAAGTTTAGAATAAAGAAATGGGGACGCATAAAGATTAAAATGCATCTTAAACAAAAGCGCGTTACGGATTATTCTATCAAACAAGGATTTAGAGAAATAGATGCAGATGAGTATTGGGATACTTTACTTAATTTAGCAAAAAAGAAAGCCTCTGAGAAGAAAAAGGGAGATAGTATCTGGCAACAACGCGCTAAAATCACACGGTTTCTATCGTCTAGAGGTTTCGAGTCAGATTTGATTCGAGATGCAGTAGAACACGTTTTATTATCATCAGAAAATCCTTAATTTTTTATAAAATCTTTATATAGAAAGGTTCAATTAATTATTTCAATTATCTTAGCAGAACTAAAGAAAAACAGGTTTGTCAGACAGCATAGTTATCATACCAACATATAACGAGAAAGAGAATATTGAGCGCATGGTGCGCAAGGTGTTTTCTTTTGACAAAGAATTTCATATTCTTATCGTAGATGATGGATCTCCAGACGGAACTGCAGACATTGTAAAGCATCTTCAGACAGAATTTTCTGGAAAACTTCATATAGAAGAAAGAGAAGGAAAGTTAGGTTTAGGAACAGCTTATATACACGGTTTCAAATGGTGTTTGAAGAACGGTTATGATTTTATATTTGAAATGGATGCAGATTTCTCTCATAATCCAGAAGACTTAATCAGACTTTACGACGCATGTAAAAATGGTGGTGCTGAACTTTCTATTGGATCTAGATACACCAAAGGAGGTAAGGTTAGTAACTGGCCTCTGGGAAGGATTTTAATGTCTTGGGGAGCATCTATTTATGTGAGAATAATACTTTGGATTGGTGTAAAAGATACAACTGCAGGATTCAAATGTTACACAAGAAAAGCACTAGAAACCGTGAACTTTGAAAACAATATCTTCAAAGGTTATGCATTTCAAATAGCTATGAAATACGGTGTTTATAAGCACGGATTAAAAATAACAGAAGTGCCAATTACTTTTATTGATAGACAGTTTGGAAAATCTAAGATGAGCTCATCTATTTTCAAAGAAGCTATTTTAGGTGTTTGGAAAATGAGAAGAATGAAATTATGAGCAACAAGATTTTAATTAAAGGTGGATTAGTTATCAATGAAGGAAAAAAGCAACATTTAGATATTCTAATTCAGGGTAAAGAAATAATTAAAATAGCATCTTCAATCTCAGATAATACGGCTCAAGAAATTAATGCAGAAGGTAAATTGGTTTTACCGGGTTGTATTGATGATCAAGTGCACTTTAGAGAGCCTGGTTTAACACATAAAGCAAATATTGGAACTGAAAGTAGAGCAGCCGTGGCTGGAGGGATTACAACTTTCATGGAAATGCCCAACACTGTTCCAAATGCCTTAACGCAAGAACTTCTTCAAGATAAATATGATATAGCAAGTAAAACTTCGGTTGGAAATTACTCTTTTTTTATGGGAGCTTCTAACGATAATATTGAGGAGGTTTTAAAAACAGACGATAAAAATGTTTGTGGTGTTAAAGTTTTTATGGGATCTTCTACAGGAAATATGCTAGTAGATGCGGAAGATACACTTACTAAGATTTTTTCAGAAGTACCAATGTTAATCGCAACACATTGCGAAGATGAAGCAACAATACGAAGAAATCTTGCAGAATATAAGGAGAAGTTTGGAGAAGAAGTTCCAATGAAATATCATCCGATCATTAGAAGTGAAGAAGCATGTTATTTGTCTTCTAGCTTAGCCGCAGGTTTGGCAGAAAAATACAATACACGTCTACATATATTGCACATTTCTACAGAAAAAGAATTGTCTTTGTTTAGAAATGATATTCCATTAAAAGAAAAGAGAATCACTGCTGAAGCTTGTATTCACCACCTTTGGTTTAGCGATGAAGACTACGAGAAAAAGGGAACACACATCAAGTGGAATCCGGCAGTAAAAAAGGCTTCGGATAGAGATGCAATTTGGAAAGCTGTTTTAGATAACCGTATAGATATTATTGCAACAGACCATGCACCTCATACAATTGAAGAAAAAAACAACACTTATTTTAATGCACCTTCTGGCGGACCACTAGTTCAGCATGCTTTGTTAGCATTACTAGAAAAGGTGAAAGAAGGCGTAATTTCAATAGAAAGAGTGGTTGAGAAGCTAGCGCATGCTCCTGCAGATTGTTTTCAAGTATCTAAAAGAGGATATTTAAGAGAAGGTTATTTTGCAGATATTGTAATTGTTGATCCTAAAGAAACGCTAACGGTAGCCAAAGATAATTTGCTTTATAAGTGTGGTTGGAGTCCGTTTGAAGGAACGACTTTTTCAAATAGAATTGATACAACTATTGTTAGTGGAAACATTGCGTATAGAAATAATAGTATCTGTACAGAAAATACAGGTATGCGATTGACTTTTGAGAGATGAGGTTATTAATTGGATTATTATTTTTAACCTTATTTGGTTGTCAACCAAAACTAGAAAAAGTGAAGAAGCCGGCAAATTTAGTTGCCAAAGATAAGTTCGCACTTGTATTAGAAGAAATGATGCTTTTAGAAGCACATCTTCAGAGTAAATATGAGAATGTAACAAAATACTACAATCTAATTCAGAATTCGGCGAAGCAGATTTTTATCAAATATGATATTGACAGTGCTGCTTTTTCCAATAGCATGGATTATTACGGCCAAAAGCAAGAGATCCTTAAAGAGATTTACATAGAAGTTCAGAATAATGTGAATCAAAAGCGCATGGAAGTAGAAAATAAATAATTCTATTTTTATTGATAAATATTAACCTTATTCGTCGTCCTACTTTCATATTTAGCTCCTAAAAAAACCGTATTTTTGTTGCACATTTCAAGAATATGGCATTGACAAGAGATAAAGTATTAGAAGCATTAGGTAATGTGATTGAACCTGATCTAAAAAAAGACATCGTATCACAAAATTTAATAGAAGATTTAATTCTTGAAGAAAACACAATTTCTTTAACTGTTTTCGTTACGAATCCTGCTCTTCATGCAAGAAAAAGAATGCAAGAAGCTGTTGAATTTGCATTGGAACGCGTTTTAGGAAAAGAAATAGAAGTTGAGTGCACCGTTAAAGGTTTGCCAACTGAAGACAGTGCAAAACGCAGAAAAGTACTCACAGAAGTAAAGCACATAATAGCTGTTGCTTCTGGTAAAGGAGGTGTAGGGAAATCTACGGTAACTGCTAACTTGGCTGGTGGATTAGTGAAAGCTGGTTATAAAGTTGGTGTAGTTGATGCAGATATTTACGGACCAAGTATGCCTACAATGTTTGATGTTGTTGGGGAGAGACCAACAATGATAGAAGTTGAAGGAGAAAAGAAAATGGTTCCTGTAATGAGTTATGGGATTCAAATTATGTCTATCGGTTTTTTTACAGAACAAGATAATGCAGTAGTTTGGAGAGGACCGATGGCTTCAAAGGCACTCACACAATTACTTACAGATACGCATTGGGGAGAATTAGATTATTTGCTAATCGATTTACCTCCTGGTACTGGTGATATTCATTTATCTCTGGTTCAAACTGTGCCTTTAGACGGAGCGGTTATAGTATCTACACCACAAGAAGTTGCTTTGGCAGACGCTAGAAAAGGTGTGAATATGTTTAAGCTTGATAATATGAAAGTTCCTATTATTGGTTTAGTTGAAAATATGGCTTGGTTTACTCCAGCCGAATTACCTGAGAACAAATATTATATTTTTGGTAGAGATGGCGCTAAAAATCTCGCAGAAGGCATGAACGAAACATTTTTAGGACATATTCCATTAGTTCAAAGTGTAAGAGAATCGGGAGATGTAGGTAAACCTGCAGTGTTTCAAGAAAATACACCTACGGCAGAAGCTTTTGATGAATTAGTTAGTAAATTTGTTCAAGAAGTTGAAATCAAAGAGTTAGCAAAACAAAACAAGTAAAAGATGGCTTTAAATAAAGAGGAAATAGCAGTTAAAATTAATGCAGCACTTCAAGATTTGCGTCCGTTTTTAGAAGCAGACGGTGGAGATATGGAACTCGTTAATATTACTGATGAAGGAGTTGCTCAAGTTAAGTTATTAGGAGCATGTTCTTCTTGTTCTATGAGTGTTATGACACTTAAAGCCGGTTTAGAAGAAGCCGTGAAGAAAGTTGCTCCAGAAATTATTAGGGTTGAAGCAATAGACTTAGAAGAAGCAATTTAAATACATCTTTAAGGAAATAAATTACAGTCCATTTCATTTCTGAGATGGACTTTTTTATTTTAATCTATGGATACATTTCTAGAACTATTTTCGAAATATAATACTGCTATCAAGGCATGCTTAATTGGTTTAGATCAACTTATTGTAGATTTTGATAGTGGTAATATTGAGCGAAGTATAAAATATGGCAGTGCTTGTTATTTGTTAAATGAGAAAATGTTTGTGTTTGTATTGGTAGAAAAAAATACAGAAAAACCGTATGTGCTTTTTACAGACGGTAATTTACTGGAACATCCAAAACTAGAGAAAGGAAACAGAAAAAGAATGAAAGTGTATTACGTTAATCCTTCAGAAGATATAAACAGAGGAGAATTATACGAATTACTTAATGAGATGAGAGTGAAATCTAAACGCTTTAACTAGGTTCTTTTCGTTTAACAAATAAGAGGTAAAGAGAAACTTTCTTCCATCGGAAATCATAGGAATGAATGGGTTTACTTTAATTTGACTAGAATTTAACAACAAGTTTTAGATTAAATCTTCTTCCTGTAAGAAAGTTTGGAATTCCGTAAAATCTGCCTTCCACGTCTTGTATCCATTGCTGCGATAGTACATTGTTTATGCCGAGTAGATTGAAAATCTCAAAACTTAAACGAGCATCTGTTAAGGCTCTGCCTAACTTGTTTCGGTTTTCAAAAGATTTAGAATATAAAAAGTCATATCCAAAACCCAGGTCTGTACGGAAATAAGCTTTTTGTCGTAATACATCTTTATAGCGGTTAAAGTCTGGCGGACCATAAGGCAGTTTATATCCATAATTTAATCCAAGATTAACCGTAAACTTTGGAAACCTCGGCATTCTATCTTGGAATAAGGTTGCAAACGTAAACCATTGATCAGACGGACGAGGAATAAATCCTGGCTCTTGTCGAATACTATCTGTAGCTACATCATTAAATGTAAAGCCGTTAATAATTGTATCATTGTCGGAGTTTAGATAAATATAATATTCATCGTTTAGTAAATCTTCTTCAGTTCTTAAGGCACTAAATTTGAAAAAAGACTGTATTCCTTCTATAAATTCTCCGTGTAAATTTAGATCGATGCCATACGCATAAGCTACCGCATCATTTGTAGTGTAATAGCGGACACGAACGTTGTCTATTTCATACGGATTAACGTCCCATAGATATTTGTAATATACTTCTGAAGTAAGTTTAAAAGGTTTTTCTCTTCCCCACATTTCAAATTGATAATCTAAACCTGCTACGGCATGAAACGATTTCTGACTTTTAATTGAGGTGTTAACTGTACCATCAAATGCACGTAATTCTCTGTAAAAAGGCGGTTGATAATACAAGCCAGAAGAAGCATGATAGCGCATAAAACGTTTTTTTGTAACGCCATTGCGTTGGTAGTATTTTCTCGGATAAAAACTAATGCCTGCCCGCGGTGTGAGGTAGAATTCGTTATTAAACGCTGTATATCCTGCTCGAATACCTCCGTCGAACTTTATATTTCTTCTACTATTTTCTATTGTGTCTATAATTTTAGTTTTTACCGTTCTACCCAAACTGTCTTTACTGCGAAGTATAATTTCTGCCGGATAATTTAAGCTGTCTTTTTGCCAATTTCTTGAGAACATTACGTACCCATTGTAACGAGAAGATTGTAATGTATTTATCGCTTTTATGGATTCCGAGAGCTTTAGATCTCCACCAGGGTTTTGAGGTAAAGAAAATCCAGCAGAATCAACCAACTTCCATTCACTTAATTGGTCGTAAAAGTCTTCATATTGAGCGCGAAAACCCCAACTTAACTTTCCTTTTTTTACATAATCTAAGCCCGATGCGTCAATTTCTTGAAACTGATATTGGCCATCATGAGATAAAGCATAAATTGTTGCATTTAAGTTGTTTCTAGCATGATTTAGAAAAGTTCCAACACCCACAGTGCCGACTGAATCTCCAAATTCTTCTTGACCAGGGTCAGTTTCTAATTCGTTTATGAAGTATTGACCTTGAATTGTAAATTTTTCTGATTCGTTCGTATTGAATATAGATGCGTAAAAATCTAAATTTGTTCGTTTGTTTACTTTGTATTTTAAGCTCGTTGCTCCAGTTACGGTTCTGAATAATGTTTGTTCTTGTCCATCAAAAAATACTCTAAAACTATAGGCTTCATTAACTGTTCCAAATTGAGTTTCTTGAGTTTCTGGAGCAAACCTGTAATTGTTACTAGAAAAATGACCTAAAACACTCCAAACTAATCGATCAGAGATAGTGTAATTGGTTAGGAACTGGAAGTCGTAAAACACTGGATTATAAGCACCTTGTGTAGGTAACGCATTTAATAAATATCCGTTAGATCTATACCTGGCTCCTGCAAGAAAGTTAAAGCGAGGGGAAACTTTGTGTCCAATATTTGCACTCACACCAAGTAAAGAAGCAGACCCTGAACCAATTAGAGAATCGGGTGTTTTGTACGTAATATCTAATACAGAACTTAATTTATCGCCATAATTTGCTGTGAAACCTCCCGCACTGAAAGCAATGTTCTCTACCATTTCGGTGTTTATAAAACTCATTCCTTCTTGCTGACCAGCACGTGTTAAAAATGGCCTGTAAACTTGAAATCCGTTTACATAAATTAAGTTTTCGTCAAAATTTCCACCTCGAACGTTATAATTATTGGTTAACTCGTTATTTGAAGTTGCAGCTGTACTAAAGGTTAAAAACTTCTCAACCGATTGCGACGGACCAGCAATATTTAGTAAATCTATGCGCTCTATATTTCCAATATCGCTGCTTCCTGAGCCTGTAATAACTACTCCTTCGTTTGATTGTAGTGAAAATTTAGTTTTAGGTACTTCGTAGCGTTCTTCAGAGCTTAACTGAAGTTTATAATCAAAACGCTCAGAACTATAAAGAACTACAAGGGTAAATTCTTGGTTTGCTGGAACTTCTAAGCTATAATATCCATCAAGGTTTGTGAGTGTATTCAACTCCTTATTTTCGGCAATATAAACGCGCGCATCAGAAAATCCTTTATTGAATTTATCTACTACTTTACCAACAACAGTTGCTGTTTGAGCAAGGCTGGAAAGACAACAGAAGATAAAAACAAATAAGAATAAGTGTTTCATAGAAATTAACTTACTTCTAATAACGAAAAAAAAGCGAGATATTATAAAATAATCGATTTACTAAAGTAATTCTGAGATAATTCTGTCCATTGAATATCCTTCGGCCTCTGCACGATAATTTCTAACCAGTCTATGTCGTAGAATTGGATGCGCAACGGCTTTTACATCTTCAATATCTGGAGAGTATTTTCCTTTTAGAACGGCATGACATTTAGCGCCTACAATTAAATATTGCGAAGCCCTTGGTCCGGCACCCCAAGAGATAAAATCTTTCGCAATTTTTGGAGCATCGTCATTATTCAAACGTGTTTTACCAACTAATTTCACGGCATATTCTAGAACATTGTCAGATACCGGAATTCTTCTAATTAGTTCTTGATATTTTACGATTTGTTCTCCAGAAATAATTTGTTTTAGGTCAATTTTACTGTCTGATGTGGTTGCTTTAACGATAGCGAGTTCTTCTTCATATTTTGGGTAATCTACCCAAATGTTAAACATAAATCTATCGAGTTGTGCTTCTGGAAGAGGATAAGTTCCTTCTTGTTCTATTGGGTTTTGTGTTGCAAGTACAAAAAATGGAGCGGGTAGAGGATAAGTAGTTCCTGCTGCTGTAACCATTTTTTCTTGCATGGCTTCAAGTAATGCAGCTTGTGTTTTAGGTGGCGTTCTATTGATTTCATCTGCCAAGACTATATTAGAAAAAAGCGGACCTTTGATAAATTTAAAATTTCTACTTTCATCAAGTACCTCAGATCCTATTATGTCTGAAGGCATTAAGTCTGGCGTAAATTGTACACGGTTAAAACTTAAACCCAAGGTTTGTGCAATAGTATTTACCAATAAAGTTTTTGCTAGACCGGGTACACCTACTAACAGACAATGTCCACGCGAAAATATACTAATCAAAACTAGGTCTACAACATCGTCTTGACCTATAATTACTTTATGTATTTCTGCTTTTAATTGCTTGTATTGTTCTACTAATTGGTCTACTGCAGCTACGTCTGACATATTTTAAATTTGATTGGAGGTAAATATAACAATTACCAATTATATCTGTAAGTACATCGACTATAATCTTCGTCTATTTTGATATACGCATTCGGAATTTTATTGTTGACCCAATTGGTTATGATTTCTGCTTTTTTATCATTTTCTGCAGCTTGTTTGATAAAATTATAATCATCATCTAAGTTGGCAATATGTGGTTTTGTTCTATCTGCTAAACGAATAATACGTACACCTTGTTTTCTTTTTCTAGGATCAGAAAATAAACTTGGTTCAGAAAAATCTCCAACTTCTAAATTATCTGTTAATATGAAAATTTGAGGATCTATTTGATTTAAGTTTTCCATATCCCAAAGTTGCTCTCCAGAGTATGGATTGCTTAGGTTTCCTCTATTCTGTTTTGTGTCATCATCTTCGGAGTAAAGAATTACAGCCTCATCCCAAGAAATTTCGCCCTTTTTAAGCCTGCTGTAACACTCTTCTATTATGTCAGAAGCTGTTACAACGCTAGATCTGCTTACTTCGGGAATTCTGAGTATGTGTCTCACCTTGTAGTCGTCTCCTCTTCGTTCTAAAAGTTGTAGAAAATGAAAACCATATTCTGTTTCAAAAACATCAGAAATTTCACCTTCTTTCAGAGAAAAAAGAGCAGATTCAAACGGTTTAACCATCATCCCTTTAGTTCCATTGATTTCTCCACCCTGCTTGGCAGACCCTGGGTCTTCTGAGTATATTTTTGCAATACTAGAAAATGATCTATCTCCTTTAAGAATAGCTGTTCTCCATTCTGTCATTTCTGTAATTGTATTGTTTTTATCTTCTTGTGTTAATTCAGGAAAAACCACAATTTGTTGAATCGCTAATTTTGCATTTATATATGGTAAACTATCTTTCGGGATTTTTTTGAAAAACTGTTCTACATCTCTTGGCGAAACTTGGATACCAGTAGTAATCGTTCTTTCCATTTCTTGCGACATTAACCTATCGCGTATAACTTCTCTAAATTCATTTTTTATTTGCAAGTACGATTTCCCATAGAATTCTTCGAGCGCTTCTTTAGAACCGATTTGCGCTTCTATCGTTCTCAATCTATTTTCCATTTCGGCATTAACTTGAGGATCTTCAATAACTATACTATCTAACTTTGCTTGATTTAGAAGTAAATTCTGATAAAGCATTTCCTCTAGCATGTAACATTGTGTTTGATAATCTACATCTATTCCTTGAGATTTTGCTTGAACTTTTTGAGATTCGATATCAGAAAGTAGAACAATATTATCTCCAATTTGTGCAATAACTTTGTCTATAACTTCATTAGAGTCATCACCTCCAATAGAAACTGGCTGGGCATATGAATTGTATGCGATTAATGAGAAAAGGCTAATCCAAATTATATTTGACTTCATAATTATTTTCTATAAGTGTTTTAATTTCTTCAGGAACTGATTTGCGTAACTCCTTAATTCTTTTGGCTAAAATACGTTCTTTAATCCGTTCTTTTTCAACTTTTATTGGTGCTTTCGCAGTTTTTATTTTGTAATCTAAGACGTTTAAAAAATAAGTGTACTTGTTATCTTTTGTGCTGTAAGCACTTTTGCCTACAATTAATTTATTTTTATCAATATCAAAGGGAATTTCGCGAACTAAATCTTCGAAAAAGATCCATTTATTTTCTTCGTAATAAAAATTACTTGCATAAAGATTGGCAAACTTTTTAAGTTCTTCAATGTCTTTATCATTTTTTAACAGGTACGCTTTCTCTATTTTCTCTAGGTTTTCTGTGTTGTTGGACACTTTTAAGTAAAGCGCTTTTACTATAAAATTTTTCTGGGCGTAGGCTTCTCGGTTTTTATTATAAAAAGCTAGAATTTCAGCTTCACTTATAGCGCTATCCAGTTGTTTTTTAATTATTTCATTTTCTATGTACATGTCATACAAAGAAGATTCAAAATCTAATAATTGTTTATTTATTTTGATTAAACTTTCCGGAGAATGTTGTTTAAGATATACTTCTTTTTGTTTTGTTTGCGCCCAGAATAGAGCAGTTTCCTTTCTGTCTAGTAGTGAAAGAGTATCTTTATTGTACGCTTTTAGCAGTTCATTTAATTCAGAAGTATTCAATGAATTCCCCTCAATTGTAACTACTTCTTTCTCACTGCCAAATTCACAACTTAGACACAAAAACAAAAGGCTGCCAAAAACGACAGCCAATTTGTTAAGTTTTTTATGCTTACTTATTGAGGTTGTAAAGCACATCTTTATCAACAGTTATTTTATGTTTAGTGCGCAAGCCTGCTATCCAAATTTGCTCTAGATAGTTTTGATAATCTTGTATTACTGCACCTTTAGCTTCTTTTAATAATTTTGGTTGTTCTGCAACAAAATCATTTACACGAACAACATAAAACTTCTCATTCAATGCATAAGGCTTATTTGTTTTCTTGCCTAAATCTTGTCCAATGAAACGTTCGTCTGTTGCTGGATCGAATAATCCGCTGTTTGCTCTTAAATTTAACTGAGAACCATCGCTTATTTTATCTTGCACCATTTTAGCATCTGCACCTTTTTTCACCAATTTATACGTTTTCTTCGCTGCTTTTTTGTCGTACAACTCATAAACATTCGCATCTATTCTATTTGGGTGCATATAATTTTGCTTGTTTTTCTCATAAAACGCTTTCAAGCCTGTAGTATCTTTAACGGCTTTGTCCCAAACAGAATCCTTCATAATTTCATACAAAAGAACACCGTCGTGATACTCTTGCATTAATGCTTTGTATTCTGGATATTTTTTTTCTAGCAAGCTTTCTTCATAACCAATTATTAGCTCTTTTTCCCAATCGTTATAAATAGTGTTGATATGTTCTTCAAGCGCAACAGGTGTTCTTCTTCTTTGGGTTTGCTCAATGTGGTTAGCAAATTTTTCGAGTGTATATGTTTTATTGGCATACTCAAAAAGAACCTCTGTTTGGTTTTCTCCGTTGTAAACCCATTTACCTAAGAAAAGTGTGCTGTCCAATGCATTTTGAAGTAAGTCATAAACCGCGTTCGTCTTTAACTGATAATTGTAGTTTTTCTTCAGTTTTGAGATAAATGAAGCTTGTGTTTTTTGACCTCGAATATCTTTGTTCACTTTATTCTGTAATTCTTTTTGCATCTCTTTTTGAGATACAAGTGGTTTTAGCGCATTACGCTTTACAATATGCCATCCGTATTGTGTTTTGAAGGGTTTTGAATATGCACCATCTTCGGTTAAGGCAAATGCATTTGTTTCAAATTCTACAACCATTCTTTGCGATGTTCCCGAACCAAAATCAGGAAGTTTACCTCCTTTATTTTTTGATTGAGTATCATCAGAATACTGTTGAGCAAGTAAATCCCAAGATTCTCCGGCTTCTAATTTGCTATAAATTTCATTTATTTTTTGTTCAGAATTTTTATCGTCTGCAGTTTTATCTTTATCAAATGTTACCATGATGTGTGAAGCTGACATCGTACCTCTGGCCGGACGTTTATCTTTAACGTAAATAATGTGATAGCCATAACGTGTTCTTACCGGCATAGATATCGCGCCAATTTCAGTTTCGTATGCAGCAGTTTCAAAAGGATAAACCATTTGAAATGCTGTGAAATAACCCAAATCACCTTTGTTTTGTGCAACCGAAGGATCTTCTGAACCGTTTGCTCCTGCTGCTACTGTTTCAAAATCTTCTCCTGCTATAATTCTGTCGCGCAATTTTAAGATTTTTTTGTAGGCCTTTAAAGTATCTGCAGGGTTTGCTTTTTCATCTACTCTTATTAAAATATGAGAAGCACGCACTTCTTGTTGTAACCGTTTGTACCCTTCATCTACCAGTTCTTGATTTTTTGTAGAATCTACTAGGTAGGGCAGTGCAAGCTGCTTTCTGTATCCTTCAAGTTCTTTTACTAAAGAAGGAATAGTATCATAGCCTAGCGCTTCTGCTTCTGCAACTTTTAGTTTGAATTTTTTGTAAAGCTCCACATATTCATCTAGCGTTGCCTTGTCGTATTTAGGATCGTTATTATTCTTTAAATAACTCTGTAAAAATTCAGATTTCGTTACTTGCGTGTCGTTAATTGTTAAAATCACAGGATCTTTTTGAGCCATCGTTGAGCTTACGACGATAAGTCCAAGTGTTAAAGCAATAATTTTTTTCATGTAGATTTTATTTAATAAATTGAATTTAATGCGTAGTCAAAAATAGAAGTTCCATTTATTAAAACGCAGTGTTTCACTACAAATTTTTACAAAATGCAACAAAACACTGAATTTAACGCTTTTTAACTTACTTAAAACTGTAGTTTGGAGCTTCTCTTGTAATGGTTACATCGTGTGGGTGAGACTCTTTCATTCCTGCGTTGGTAATTCGCACAAAATTCGCACCTTTTAGCTTATCAATATTAGCAGCACCGCAATATCCCATACCTGCTCTTAGTCCGCCAATAATTTGGTAAACCACTTCTTTAAGATTTCCTTTATAAGGAACTCTACCTGAAATTCCTTCCGGAACTAGCTTTTTGATGTCATCTTCCGCATCTTGAAAATATCTGTCTTTAGAACCTTTCTGCATGGCTTCTAAAGAACCCATTCCGCGGTAAGCTTTAAATTTTCTTCCTTGATATATAATTGTTTCTCCAGGAGATTCTTCTACACCAGCAAACATAGAACCAACCATTACTGTGTCAGCACCTGCTGCAATTGCTTTCACAATATCTCCAGTATATCGAATTCCTCCATCTGCTATAACAGGTATTCCGGTTCCTTCCAGCGCTCTAGCTACATCGTTTACTGCTGTTAATTGCGGTACTCCAACACCGGCAATAATACGTGTTGTACATATAGAACCAGGACCAATTCCTACTTTCACGGCATCTGCTCCTGCATCTGCAAGATATTTTGCAGCTTCGGCAGTAGCTATATTCCCTACAATTACTTCTAATTTAGGATGTTTAGCTTTAACCTCTTTTAATTTTACAACTACACCTTCTGTGTGTCCGTGAGCCGTATCAATTACAATTGCATCAACTCCTGCTTCTACCAGTGCGGTTACACGTTCTAAAGTATCTGCAGTAACACCAACTGCTGCAGCAACTCTTAATCTTCCGTAAGAATCTTTGCACGAGTTTGGGTGTTCTTTAACTTTAATAATATCTCTGTAAGTAATTAAACCTACCAATTTATTATCAGCGTCAACAACAGGTAGTTTTTCAATTTTATGTTCTTGTAAAATGCCTTCAGCAACAATTAAATCTGTTTCCTCTGATGTAGTTATGATATTGTTTGAAGTCATAACTTCTCTAACTGGACGCTCAAGATTTTTTTCAAATCTCAAATCTCTGTTGGTAACAATACCTTTAAGAACTTTGTTATTGTCAACAACTGGAATACCTCCAATTTTGTTTTCTTTCATTAAACGCAAGGCATCTTTTACGAGTGCATTTTCTTGCATCGTAACGGGATCGATAATCATTCCACTTTCAGAACGTTTCACTTTTCTTACCTCTAAAGCTTGTTCTGAGATACTCATGTTCTTGTGAACAACACCAATTCCTCCAGATTGCGCAATTGCAATGGCCAAATTAGCTTCTGTTACAGTATCCATTGCTGCAGCAACAATAGGTGTGTTTACAGAAATGTTTCGTGTAACTTTACTTGAAAGCTTCACATCACGTGGTAATATATTAGAAAATGCTGGTGTTAAAAGTACGTCGTCGTAAGTTAAACCTTCTCTTACTTGACTGATATCGTGCAATGCCATAATGAACTTATTTGGTAAATAAATTCGTGCAAAAATAATTATAATTAACAAGATTACACGTTAACTCAATGTTTTTTTTGTGTTAAGGCTAACAATCATTCATTTTTTATGAATATGATTTTTCATCAGACTATTTTCGAGTTGAATCAAACGTATTTTAATTGTATTCGAGTTGCATATTTCCACTCGATTTCAAAAGTTCTAAGTAAAGTTCGAGTTTTCCGTATAAATTATCAAGGTGATTTAATCCTGCTGTGATATAATTATTCTTAAGATTGATTAAATCTAGACTGCTTATTGTTCCATTTTCGAATTTATCTATGGCGAGTTGGTATGCTTTTTTTGCATAGATAATGTTCTGAGAGGAAAGATTTAAAAGTCTTAATCGTACGTTATATAAATCAATCAAATTATTTGTATTCACAACCAATTGATCTTCTATCATTTCTAAATTTAGTTGTGCAATCTCTGTTTGAATTTTAGCTACTTCAATCGATCTTTTAGTTTTCCAGTTGTTGAAGAGATTATATCTAACAGCGATATTTGCGAAATAATTTACCTGTTCTGTATTGGATTGAAAAGCCGGATTATTAATATCTTCAACTCTACCCCAAGACGGACTCAAACCGGCACTAATCGAAACAACAGGATATAAAAACGACCGAGCTAAATCTGTATTTTTTTCCTGTAATCGAAGATTGATATATTGATTTTTTAGATTTTGATTGTTGTTCTTTAATCCATTTAAAACAGCATCTCTTTTTATCGTGTTTAGGCTAATAGTTAGAGAATCTGTTAAGGTTGGTAGTGCATTATTATCATTCTTACTATTTAACAAGAGAAGTAAGTTCTGTTTTGCATTTTTTAGATTCACTTCTTGTTGTATGTAATTGATAGAATCATTCAAAAATTGATTGTTAAACTGAATTACTTCAAGACTATTGGTTTGTCCGTATTGCTCTTTGAGTTTTATATACGATAATCTATCACTAGTGTTTGTAAGAACTTCATTTATAAGTTCTAATTTTTGTTGCTGTAAGAGAACTGAATAGTAGTTTTTGAGCACATCTACTGTTGTATTTTCAATTTCTAACATTAAGTTACCATTACTTTGTTCTTCTAGAAGCGCTAAACGGTCTTTTGAAATTTTAATTCCCATACCTGAAAAAATATTCCAGTTGGCATTGAGTTGTGGGTTCAAATTTTGAGATAACAAACGTGTTTGAATAAAACTTACAGGATTATTAGAATTGTCTTGGATTGCATTGCCCAAGGTCGCATTTAATGTTACTGTAGGAAATAATCCTGCTTCTGACCAAGTGTTATTTTTCTCGGCTATAGCTACTTGTTTTTGTCCGATTTGGATACCGTAGTTGTTTTCCAAAGCTATTGCCACAGCGTCTGCAGCAGTTAACTTTTCTTGCGACCAAGTGTTGGAAGAAATAAAGCAGAGTAAAAAAATGAGTCTATACATCGTTAAAGTTCTTTTTCTTTTATTTGTTTTTGCTGTATAAGTACGGTTTCAATTTCGGCATGAGATTTTTTCTTGCCAGTCCATAACCATGCAAAAAAGCGTTTAAAATCGTTGCCAAAAAGAATTGCTGCAGGAAAAAATCCTAGAATAAAGAGCGTCCCGAATAATACACCAAAGGCAATAGAAACGGCCATAGGAATTAAAAATTGAGCTTGCATACTTGTTTCAGCAATTAACGGCAACAAACCAGCTACCGTAGTAATCGTTGTAAGTAAAATAGGTCTAAATCTACTCACCGCAGCTCCATAAGCAGCTTTTTTTGACGTGTTTCCTTCAAGTAATAATTGATTGTAACGGTCTAAGAAAACAACAGCATCATTAATTAAAACGCCTAAAAGCGCTATCATACCAAAAGCACTGAGTAATGAAACAGGTAAACCAACAATTCCATGACCTAAAATAGAGCCTGCTATACCGGCAGGAATAACCAACATAATTAACAAAGATTGGTACAATGAACTGAAATGAAGTGCAATAATTATTATCATAACAATCAAAACGATTAATGTCATAGATTGCATTGAATTTCCAGTTTTTTGGCTTCTTTCGAATTGACCTCTTTTGGTGAAACTCACTGCAGGATATATACTTGTTATTTTTGGAATAATTTCTTCGGATAATCGCGTATTAAAAACGGCAATACTATCTGTGAAATTAGACTTAGCATCTACCTTTATCTCTCTTTGTCCGTCTCTACGCTTCAAACTTTCTGGACCTCTACCAACAGTAAATTTAGCTATGCTAGACAAAGGGATTGCTGTTCCTTGTAGATTTTTTATACGCATGTTACGTAAATCAGAAAGTGCGTTCCTATCTTCTTTGGGATAGCGCACCCATATTTTTACCTCGTCAGTTCCAATTATAATCCGTTGCGCTTCTCTACCAAAGAAACCATTTCTTATTTGGCTTATAACTTGTGCTTTTCCGATGCCGTAAATATCTGCTTGAGGCAATAAATCTAGGTAAACTTCCTTTCTTCCTGGAGGCATATTATCTTTAATGTTTGTTACTCCTTTGATCTGTTCAAGTTCGTTTCTAAACATTTCTTTTGCAGCAATTAAGTCATCTTCTTCTGCCGAAGAAATACCAAATTCTATATCCGCACCGAAACGACCGAAACTACCAATAAATAATTCATTCGCTAATTGTCCAACAGCCTCACTTTTCAATCTCCTAGAAATTCTATTCATGAGCGTATCAACAGGGTATTTTGTATTTTCTGCTTTATAATACACATTTAACATACCAGCATGATTTCCAGCTTGACCAATATTCATTGTAGCTCCAATATTACTTGTGTAATAAGACAGCATGTTATCTCCAGTTTCAGCTATGATTTTGTTATTTTCCTCTATTAAAATTTGAGATGCTGAAGTAATAAAATTTTCTGTTTCCGCTTTGTTGTTCCCCGGAGTGTATGTAACTTCAACATTAAAAAAGTCTGGCGGAATATTTGGGAAAAAAGTAAAGCCAATTTTACCTTTTGCGAGAAATATGAAGGTAGAAATAGTAAAAGCGAGTGGAATAAAGACCATTAGCCTGTATCTCCATTTCTTTCCAAGTATTCCATTCAGTAGTTCTGAAAAAATAGTATCGCGCACGTAGCGAATAAATTTGTTGGTGCTTTTCATAACATTCGCTTCAATAGGCGAGTTACTGTATCCTAAATAGAAAGCTACAGCTCCTGATATGAGCAATGTGAAAGGGAAAAGAACTCCAGCAAGACTAAACGTTTCTAGAAACAAAAATGTACTTGTATAAATAATTCCTAGTCCAGCAACCATAATTAATAGTCCAATTAAAGTTGAAATGGTTGGTTTTTTATTATCACTAAGAATTTTTTTGCTTGCCAAATGCGAAGGAAGGATAAAAAAGGCTTCGAACAAAGAGAAGGCCAAGCAGGCGATGACTACAAATGCCATTTCGCGCATAATTTCTAATCCTTCTACAAAGAGTAATACAGAAAAAGCTACGATTGTTGTAATTACAGAGGTGAAAACAGAAGGTAAAACCTCCATTGTTCCGTCTATTGCAGCTTTAGATGCTGACTTTCCTTTTTCGAAATGCGCATAAATATTTTCGGCAATTACGATTCCATCATCCACTAAAATTCCAACAACGAGTATCATTCCAAACAATGAAATCATATTTATTGTCATCCCATACCAGTATCCTAAAATAAACATACCCAGGAAAGAAAAAGGAATTCCAAAAGCAACCCAAGCACTTAGTTTAATATTTAAGAAAAGTCCTAAAGCCAACAACACTAAGATTAATCCAAATAATCCGTTTTCTGTAAGTAGATCGATTCGTTCGCTTAGCAGAGAGTTAAATTCATAAAATACCTCAAAACTAAAGGCACTGTTATTTTCATTAAACTCTTTTTTAAATGCATAGAGCGCTTGGGTTATTGCACTAATATCCTCGTCAGTTGTTTTTTCTATTTGCAATGAGATGGAAGGTTTTCCATTGAATTTTGCTTCCTCAGACCCTTCTGCAAAACCTAGCTCAACATCTGCAACGTCTTTAATTCTTAGAGCTTCTCCATTTGGTAATGTTCGAATAACGAATTCACCGATTTCTTTCGGCGTTGTTTCTCTGTTATTTGCCCGAATACTCATTTCTTGACTACCGCCACGAATAATTCCTGCAGTTACATCATTATTTAAAAGTTGTACCGCTTGCGCAATAACCTCCATGTTTATTCCATAGCGCAGCATATCATTTTCTCGGATATTGATACTAATTTCTTTCTCGGGGAAACCTTGTTTTGTAATTTGTGTAATCACTTTGGTGTTTAGCAACGCTTGTTCTACTTCGTTGGCTTTCTCGGCCAAGGTTGTTCTGGGAATTCCTGTTTCTTTCGCAGTCAAACCTACAAAAGCTACTACGCTAGACATTCCTCCCGTTTTGAGTCGTGTAATTGTTGGTTTATTCGCACCTTCGGGAAAACTATTAATTGAATTTACGGCATTTTCCACGTCGCTCAACAACTCATTCATATCCGCGTCTTTGTAGGCTTGGATGGAGATTTGAGCAAAATTTTCTTGAGAGTTGGCATCTATATATTCAATGTCTTTTAATCCCTTCACGGCTTGTTCAACCTTAATGGTTACTCCGTCTTCCATTTCTTGCGGAGAAGCACCCGGATAGAACACCGATACAACAATCTTTGCAGGATCAATTTCTGGAAAAAAAGAACGGTTTAATCCTGAGATAGACCAAAACCCAAACATAAGCACTACAACAATGAATGCATTTGTCCAGATAGGTCGTTTTATAAAAAAGTTAATTAAATTTCTCATCTTATTTTTCTATACCTTGATAAATGAGAGAATCTATAGAATTTTCGATAGGAGACAGTAAAACCTTGATATTATCATTTAAGCCAGAAACATAAACAGAATCTTCATTTTTAGCGGAGGTAAAAACTGTCTGACTCATAATTTTATTATCCTTTAAATATTGGATTTTATTTTTTTGAACTGCTGTCATTGGCAGTGCAACTGTTTCTCTAACGACATCAGCCTCTGTTATAAGATTAACAAAATCTCCCTGATATATTTTAAAACCTTTATTTAATGCAATGCTGAAATAAGCATTCACACTCTGTGTACTTTGGTTCAGAAATTCTGAGATTCGTTTTAATTTTCCTTCTCCAATTGCTGTTCCTTCTGGATTTGTAAAATAAATATTTTTTGAATTTTTAAAGGTTTCTATATTGTCTTTTTGGATGGGAACCGCTACTTCATAATCATTCGTTTTAACAATTGTTGCAACTCTTGCGCCCGGACTAACCATTGCACCCGGTTCTGAATATATATTTAAAACACTTCCTGAAAACGGTGCAATAAAATAATATTTATCTAGACGCGCTTCTTGGGATTTTATTCCATAATATTCACTTAAAATATTTTTACTGCTAATAAATCTTTTTTCTTTCTCAGTCTTGAAAGCTGGTATTTGAGGAATGTTATGCGTTTCATTAATAGCAAGAGAAAAAGTCTCCCATTTTTTAAATTCAATTGGAAAATCGATCTTTAAATCAGGTAAAATACTTGTAATTAAAGATGCGAATGCTGTTCTGCGCGAAAAAATTGAATATAACTGTTCTATACGGTCTACGCTATAAAGTATTTCTCCTTTTTTAAAATTCACACCTGGCTTAAGTGTTTTATTTCCTGCTTTTAACCTTCCTTGAACTTCAAAAATCACATCCAGTTGAAGGTTAGGAGTAATTTGTCCGTAAGCTTCTAATTTCTCAGTTCTAATTTTGTTTTTAGCAGTTATTACAGGAACATAAACTATCTTTTCTAAAGATTTAATTGGCTTTTCTTTTACTTCTTTTTTGAGAATAGGAATATAGATTAAACCAAGAATCACAAGTATTACACTAGCGATAATTATTTGTCTTAATTTCATATTATTTATTAGATCTATGCGATAAACGTGTCAACGAAGTTAAAG
>JBMYYC010000039.1:0-19756 GCA_049609045.1 Lishizhenia sp.
GAATATACTCTTCTACTTCAAAACCAGCTTCTCTTAACCAATCTGGATAATCTCTACCAAAAAGTCTTACATGATCGTACTGCCAAAAGTGTTTTTCTCTTTCTTCTGGTGTTGTAATTGATGCATCTTCGTAAACCTCTGCTCTATCAAAATCTTGCGGAACTTGCATAATTGCCCAACCTCCAGGTTTCATAACTCTATATAGTTCTTGCATACATCGAAGATGATCGTCAACATGTTCCATTACATGATTGCAAAATATAACATCAAAGCGATTGTCTTCTAATGGAATATCGTGTAAATCAAAATGCATATCTGCTATTGGAGAAACAATATCTGCTGTTAAATAGTCTAGGTTCTCTTGCTGCTGAAAACGCTTGTGAAAACATTGTTCAGGAGCCATGTGTAAAACACTTAATTTATCTGTAAAAAAATTACTCTCATTTTTCAACCACAACCACATCAAACGGTGACGTTCTAGGGTTAAGTCGTAAGGACAAAGAACACTGTCTCTTGCAGCAACCTCAGAACCGTATGATAAAAATTTCTTAAACGATTTTTCACAAACTGGACACTCTACGTTATCTCCCTTATAAAGCAAAGGAGCAATTAATTTAAAAGGGTAACTCAAACGAATTAGTAACGGTCGAGGCAATTTATTAATTAAAAATCTATATATCTTCTTCATTGGTTCGCTTTAAGAAATGGCTACACGCCATACAAAAATATAAATTGGATTGAGAGTGTGAGCTAAATCTAGATAAAACTGTACTTTTATTGCCTGTAATTATAAAAAACACACTTAAAGATTGATAATTACTCTAGTTGCAGTGTAGATTTTACAAATAAAGAAAAGAATTCATGAACAGTAAATATCCTGTTGCTCAAAAGCAAAAAAAACTCCTTAACCATCTAAACGACACTAGAGTTGATAATTATTTTTGGATGAACCAACGCGATTCAAAAGAAGTTTTATCCTACATAAAAGAAGAGAATAATTACACAAAAGAATATTTTAAACGGTTAGAATCGATTCAAACTAATTTATTAAACGAGTTTGATTCAAAAATTGATCCGAACGAAAAAGGTGCACCATTTTTCATTCAAGGAAAAAAATATCAAAGTGAAAATATAGCTGGGAAAGATTATCGTGTTACTTCCGTATTTAAAGAAGAAGGTACAAAAACGGTTTTTATTGATCAAAACGAAAGAGCGAAAGAACACTCTTTTTATGCTTTAGCAAGTTGGGAACTATCACCAAACAACGAAATAACTGCCTTAGCAGAAGATTTTATAGGTAGGAGAAAGTATCAAATCACTTTTAGAAATAACGCTGACAACACATTCTTTGATGATAAAATTATTGACGTTGATGGTTCTGTTGTTTGGTCAAACGATAATAAAACAGTGTATTATGTTAAAAAAGATCCTGTTACATTAAGAGAGTTTCAAGTGTATAAACATACACTTGGCACAGACGTTTCTTTAGATGAGCTCGTATTTGAAGAATTAAACGAAGAATATTACGTAAGCATACACAAAGGCAGTGCGAATAAATTTATTCAAATAAACTTGTTTAGCTCAACTACATCTGAAACGTGGTTAATTAATGCTAATGATCCAAAATCAAAACCCTTCGTTTTTATTGAGAGAGAAAAAGATCATTTATACGAAGTTAGTGCACACACCACCGGATTTTTTGTACTTACAAATAAGAATGCAATAAATAACAAAGTAGTTTTTATAAAATCTCTGGAAAATAAACTAGAAGATGGTGAAGTTGTCGTAAGTCATGATGCATCTAATTTAATAGAAGAAATATACGTTTTCAAAAACTACGTTGTAAGTAAAGAAAGGAAAAATGGTTTAAATACATTTCGCGTTATCAATTGGACAAATAAAACCGAAACATTCATTCATTTTGATGAAGAAACCTATAGTGTATCCAATGGTGTAAATACTGCTTTTGATACCGCAGACTATTACTTTTCTTATACATCGTTAACCACTCCAACAACTGTCTTAAAATACAATTTAACTACAAACAGAAAAGAGATATTTTTTGAAAAGAAGCTGATTGATCCTAATTTTACTTCAAAAAATTATATTTCTGAAAGAGTTTGGGCTACTGCAACGGACGGAGAAAAGATTCCAATCTCATTGGTTTATAAAAAAGGCACTGAACTACAGAAAGCGCCCTTGCTTCTTTACGGTTATGGATCTTATGGCATTACAATTCCTACTTATTTCTCGCCTACCCGATTAAGTCTTTTAGATCGTGGATTCGTGTTTGCAATAGCCCACATCAGAGGAGGAAAATATATGGGCGAAGAGTGGTATCAAAACGGAAAATTTTTAAATAAGAAAAATACATTTACTGACTTTATAGCTTGTGCCCAATTTCTTTCTGAAAATGGATATGCAAACGCGAACAAAATTTACGCACAAGGAGGTTCTGCTGGCGGACTATTAACGGGTGCTGTTATAAATTTATCTCCACAAACATTCAAAGGAATAATTGCACAAGTACCTTTTGTTGATGTAGTTACTACCATGTTAGATGAAACGCTTCCACTTACTGTTGGAGAATATCAAGAATGGGGTAATCCTAATGATAAAAAGTATTACGATTACATGAAAAGTTATTCTCCTTATGATAATGTACAACCACAAGACTATCCATCAATTTATATTTCTACGGGTTATCACGATAGTCAAGTGCAATATTTTGAACCTTTAAAATGGGTTGCGAAATTGCGCGAAAATAAAACCGATGACAACATACTACTTTTTGATTGTAATATGGATGCTGGCCATGGAGGTGGATCTGGAAGAACCACTGAAAGAATTGAAATAGCTAAGTCTTACGCATTTTTACTCAGCTTAGAACATTTTGAAAAATAAACTATTCATACTTTTTTTATTTCCACAGCTCATTTTTTCTCAAGAAAGTGATGCTTATACGGTATGGAAAGAAAAGTTAGTTATACATAGTGGAATAAGTTACAGAACAGCGCCATTTTCTATTAAATATAATTTGCCTAATGATATTAATCGCTTAAAATACAAAGGCAATTTAAATACTATTTTTAATGTTGGCTTTGCTTACAAATGGGCTGCACTGAAGGTAGGACTGCAATTGCCCGGATACCTTCGAAACAAAGATAATTTTGGAGAAACTAGATACTTTGATCTTAATTTAGAATTTGGTTTAAAATCTTGGTATTTTGATTTTGAATTACACACAATGAAAGGTTTTGCGCTGGTTAATAGTACGAATCTAGATTCAAATTTAGTGAGTGAAGGATCTGCCAACTTATTGTATCCAAGTACCAACTCATCTTCTTTATCTTTAAGTTCTTGGAAATTTTTTAATAAAGAATATAAAGTAAAACCCGCCTTAGGTATAGTTGGGAGATACAAGAAAAGACTCTTGTCTGGATATTTAAAAACAAGCTTAAATTTACATGGCGTAAGAAATAATGAAGCGCTAATGCCGTTTACGTTTATAGACACTTTAAATACAATTGCACGTGCGAATGGATTATCTTCCCTTGATATTGGCATTGTACCTGGAATAGCATTTGTAGATAATTTAAAAGGTTGGCAATACGGAGCATGGTTTGGATTTGGCGGTGTTGTTCAAGCTAAATTTTGGTCGGCAGATAATAGTAATCGTGGTTTTTTAGGATTGGCGCCAAGAATTGACTTAAAATTAAAAGTTGGATATAATGTAGACAACTATTTTGTGATGCTTCTAGCAGATTTTGATAATAAAAGTATTCGCTTTAATGACTTAAAATACAGACAAATTTATTATCAAATAGGAATCACGGGAGGTTACAGATTCAATATTAAAAAAGACAACAGGAAAAAGTAATAAAAAGTAAAAAAGGAATAATCAATTAAGATTATTCCTTTTCAAATAGTTTGAATTGAGTTACTTAAGCAACTACATTCATATCATCTAAAACTTTCATAACACCTCTAACAGCAACTGCAGATTCTTCTAACAATGCTTTTTCTTCAGCGTTTAAGTCTAATTCAATAATTTTTTCAATTCCGTTTTTCCCTAATACAACTGGAACACCTAAGTAGATGTTATCCATTCCGTATTCTCCTTGTAACCAAGCACAAACTGGGAAAATTCTTTTTTGATCTCTTACAATAGCTTCAACCATTTGAGCAGCTGCTGCTCCTGGTGCGTACCATGCAGATGTACCTAATAATTTAACGATTTCTCCACCACCAAACTTTGTACGTTCAATAATTTCATTCAATTTATCTTCAGAAATTAATTCAGTAACAGGAATACCTCCTACAGTTGTATATCTAGGTAATGGAACCATTGTATCTCCATGTCCACCCATTAATACAGCTTGAATATCTTTAGGAGAAACGTTTAACTCTTCTGCTAAGAATGAACGGTAACGAGCAGTATCTAAAACACCAGCCATACCGAAAACTCTAGAAGGATCAATTTTAGCTGTCAAATAAGTACAGTACGTCATTACGTCTAACGGATTAGACACACAAATAATTTTTGCGTTTGGAGAGTGCTTTACTACATTTTCAGTTACAGACTTAACTATCCCTGCGTTTGTTGCGATTAAATCATCTCTTGACATACCTGGTTTTCTAGGTAAACCTGAAGTGATAACTACAACATCAGAATCTGCTGTTTTTGTATAATCATTTGTAGAACCAATTGTTCTAGAATCGTAAAGATTAATTGGAGAAGTTTCCCAAATATCTAATGCTTTACCTTCTGCGAAACCTTCTTTGATGTCTAACAAAACAATTTCGTTGGCAATCTCTTTGTGCGCTAACACGTTTGCACATGTTGCTCCCACATTACCAGCACCTACTACTGTTACTTTCATTATATTGTGATTTTATTTTTCTAATATTCGACGCGAAAGTACGTATTTTGAGACGAATAGCCTATTCTTTAATTGTCTTTTTAACTAAAAACCGATTATTCTTTATCATTTTAGTTCTTTTAACAAAAAGATTGTCTTTGTTAAAGGAAAAAGATACAACACCATCATTCTTTTAGAAAAGAATCAAAAACAGATTAAAACCAATTTAAAATTTTACAGATTTAGCTAGAAAGACGGACGTTATTCTAATATTTTTTCTTTATTTGGCAACTGTCAAAACAACAAAACGTTTGTCTAACGAAACTGAATGTGGAACAAGAAGCACTAAAAGAAATAATTAAAGGATGTACACTTGGTAATCGAAAAGACCAAGAACGTCTGTTTAAACATTTCTATGGTAAAATGTTGGCCGTGTGCATGCGCTACACAAAAGACAAAGACAGCGCGCAAGAAGTTGTACAAGAAGGTTTTATAAAGATCTTTGATAAGTTAAGTGAATTTGATTTTAAAGGTTCGTTTGAAGGCTGGATTAGAAGAATAATGGTAAACGCATCCATTGATGCAACTAGAAAACTGAAAAGAAGTCCAATAAGAACAGACGAAACCTATCTCTTTGTTGAAAAAGAGGAAGAAGACACTTTTGATTTTGAACAATTAACAAAGTTAAAAGCAGAATATGCGATTGAAGCTATTCAAAAACTTTCTCCTGCATACAAGGCGGTTTTCAACTTGTATGTAATAGAAAACTATACACACAAAGAAATCGGCGAAATTTTAAATATAAATGAAGGAACGTCTAAATCAAACTTAGCCAAAGCAAAGATGAAATTGAAAAAGTTATTACAAGAAAAATTTGTCAAAATAGACGGATGAAAGATTTTGAAAAAATATTAAAAGACAAGCTCGATAATTTCGAGATGCCTTACGAAAGTGATGCTTGGAATGCAATGCAATCTAAGTTGGAGAAAGTAAAACCTGTTTCTTCTAAGATTAAATGGTTGTATCTCGTTGCCAGTATTACGGCTATAGCATTAGGTGTAACTTTCTTAACTAATTCAGCAAAAAATGACGAAGTTCAAGATACTTCTCTTGCAGCGAAAAAGTTAGAAACAAAAACAGAAAGAACTACAAATAATCTTCAGTTACCGAAAGAAGAAAAAACAAGTGAAAGCAATTTAAGCAGTGAGAATAACATTGTTAGTACTTCTGATAAAACACAAAAACCTACTGCGGTTTCGAATTTTGAAAGTTCAACGCAAACAAACAACGCTAAAAACGATCACGCACAGAAAAAACCAGCTTCAAACAATCAAGTCCTTTCAAACACGAAAGTAACAGTTCTTCCTGATCCTGATCATTCGCTGAATACTCAAAAATTGGTTTTCATCGTTGGAAAAATAGATAAAAACAGACTATGTAAAGGCGAAGCCTTCAAAATTTACAATAGCGGTTCAGAACATAATCGCGTTAAATTTTGTATTGAACGCGATACAGTTATTTTAACCCATTCAAAAGAAGTACGATTTACTCCGAAAAACACAATACATATTGACTATCTAAATGAAAACAATGAAATCATAGGAACCGAAGAGATTATAGTCAACGATCTACCGAATGCAGCTTTTACTTTAGAAGCCAACCTTATTGAGAAAGGTATTCCTGTTGCTTATATTTCTGCTTCAGATCAAATGGAAAGAACGTGGGAAGTGAACGCTGCTCCGGCTACTTTTGTTGACGAAAATCACCTTGCAATTTTCGAATCTGGTGATGTTAAAATAAGCTCAACGGTAACTGATCTTAATGGATGTAAAGCAACAGTAGAACAAACAGTTGCTATAAACGACGTCTACAATTTACTTGCTCCAACTGGTTTTATACCACAAAGTTTAAGAACTGAGAATATGTTCTTTATGCCTTTTGCATTGGAAGAAAGAAATACAAGTTTTACACTAATTATTCTTAATCCCAAAGACGGTCAAGTTGTTTTTGAAACTAACGATGCAAGTGTTAAATGGGATGGTATAGATAAGAGAACTGGAAACTTGGTAGATTTCAATGCACCTTATATATGGCAAGTTAAATTAGATAATCCGCTACCTAATGAGAAAAATATTTACAAAGGAACGGTTCAAATGTTAAGAAAACCGTAATTAATAGAAACTTCTATAAGAACGACTTTTTGCATTGCTTAAAGTCGTTTTTTATATCCCGTTATTCTGTTTAAACTGTCTAAACTCCTCTTCTACTCTTTTTCTATTTGTTTGTGTACTTAATAATTCTGGATGAATAGGAGAATGTAACAAAGTACGTTGGTAGTTCAAGTATTCCTTTCTGATTGTTAAAGCCTGATTGCTAAAATAACTCGAGAAAAATAGATCTGAAACAGCATTAATTGCAGTATTATTCGGATGAACACCATCTTCTTCGAAAAAACGATAATCGCGCAATTCATCAATTATAAGTTCATAGGATGGGAAATAACTTACAGAGTACCTTTCTTCTAAACTTCCAATAGCCTCAAACAATCTAGATTTACTTCTGTTGTTTTCAATTAATCCATCTTTTGTGTGTCTCACCGGTGATACGGTATAAACAATTTCTAAGTTAGGATTAATTTCTTTCAAAAAATTTAGCATTTCTAGCTGACCAGCAACAATTTCTTCAATCGTAAGCATTCTTTTTATAAAATTGCTTTGGTTCACTTTTTGACAGTTGGCGACGGTAACTTCATTACTCTTCAATGTATATACCCAAGCTGTGCCAAATGTGATAAAAAGTGTGTCTATGTTTTCTAGTGCTTTCAAAAAATGACTACGAATTGTCTTAAGTTTATTTTCAAAATTTACTCTATCCAAACCATACACTTTTGAATTGGCATGGTAATTTAAAACAATGTTTTCTCTATTAATAAACGCTTCATCGTTAAACAATACATTGTTTGAATTTAAAATGAATTGCTCTATTGCTTTCGGACTAAAAAGTGTTCCATATGGATTACTCAACGATTTAAATCCTGCATTTATTAATTCTGTGTGAATATTCTCTGAAAAACAACTACCTAAAAAAGCAAATTTGTTCGCGTAAGAATACCTTTGATTTTCAAGTTTTTTAAGCTTTTTCATTTTTCAAAATATGATAATCTATCGTTTCATCTAAAACTGCTCTCCAACCCTTCCAAATCCCATTATCTCCAATTGTTTCATTGTGCCAGATAGAAATAAACTCTCCACCGTATTTATCTACCTCATCGTATAAAGCCTTCACTTTTGTTTTGGCATCATTAATAGATAAACCCAAGTATTGATTCAATGTTCCGTCCATATAAGCAAAGGGATGTAACATCAAACTTGTAATTTCATTTCTGAGTAAATCATAAAATGGAATAGAACGAGAAGTTCCGAGTCTGAAGCCAACTGCATCTGCATATCCAGAGGTATAATCGTCTTTAAAACCAAGCTGAATTAGGTCTCTGTACGTGTGCGGAATATTAAGTTTAAGAAAGTGTTGTCGCGAAAACTGAACACCAGATTTTATTGTCTCCTCTAAGCGCTTTTTCTCTTCTTTTAGTTGCGATAAATTTGCGTTACTCTTATAACTCGGGTGTAACCCTATTTCTAATTCTTTAGAAAGCTGATTTATATGTCGTTGATGCCTTAAATCTTTGAAAGAGATGTTTCTATCAAACTTTGTAAAATCTCCTACTAAATAAAAAAGTTTAACCGGTAATGAATTCTTTGTTAGATCTTTTATATAATCAAACGTATCGTAAGGATCTTTTAATTCGTTTCTATTTACCGCTCTTCTTTCTGCAATTCGTTTTCTATCTACTTTTAAATAATCTTTCAGTAGCGAGAGCTTACCACGAAAGCCATCTTTCAATTTATAAGCGAAAGTATTATCAATATCAAACGTTAAGAGAAGCGATGTCTTTGTATCTGGTAATGAAACCGTAAACTTTTTTCGAATTAAATATTCTAAAAGTAAAACTGTCCATTCGTCTGCCTTGCACTTTTCTAACCAATTAAAGGAAGCCGATAAAGAATAATTCGCTATTGCCCTGTTGTGTTCATCTCTTTTCTTTGGCAAATAATTGGTATAATCTGCTAAAAGATAAAACACAGATGCAAATGGATCGGGAATTTTATAAAACGCTAAGATTTCAGAACTGTTCCACTTAAAACTAGAAATATTCTCTTCTATGTCTACTTTAATATCTTCATCAAAAAGTAAGTTAGCTGGCGGAAATTGTAATATTTGCTCTATATCTCTATCAGAATAATTGAATTTATCACCTTTAAAAGATAAAAAACGTTCTAAATCATTTGTCAGTTCATAGGCGTTGCCGTTTCTTTTGAAAATAAAGTCAAATGTAAAAATTTGCCTTTCGGTTATATATTCTACAAATATGAGAATCAAAATAATTTAATTATTTCAGAACAAATAAATTCTGCTGCTTTAGCATCTCCATAGAAAGCAGGATAAGTAAAGTCTTTTTTTCTGTTAAAGTAGTTTACTGCATCTAAAATTTTAGAGGTATCTGCATTCACAATTTTTGCGTTCCCATTTTCTACAATTTCTATCCACTCTGTTTCTGGTCTTAAAATAACACAAGGTTTTTGAAAGAAAAAGGCTTCTTTTTGTAAACCTCCGCTATCTGTAATTACCATTTTACAGTTCTTTTCTAGAGCAATAATGTTAAAGAAAGAAACCGGTTCAATTATCATTAGTTGCTCGCTGCTAAAAATCCTTTGCTTCAAGGCTTCGTTGTCTAATTGCTCAATACACTTCTTTGTTCTTGGATGCAAAGGCAATACAATTTTTGTGTCTTTTTCTTGTGCTCCAATTTCAAGTAATGCTTCAAAAATTGAAGTTAAATTTTCAGGATTATCCGTGTTATCTCCTCTGTGTATAGTACAGAGATAAAAGTCATCCTTTAACAAGTTATTTTCTTCGAGTACGGTTGCTTTTTCGTCGGCCAAAGCAGAAAAATACATACTATTATCGTACATGATATCTCCGCACAAAAATACTTTTGGATTGTCTGGAGTTGTTTTTTCGTTCTCTCTGTGTGAAAATCCTTCTTTTTTTAGATTATCTACACCTGTTTGAGTAGGTGAGAAAAGTAATGTAGACAAATGATCGCAAACAATACGATTTATTTCCTCTGGCATGGATTTATTGTAGGAGCGTAAACCAGCTTCTATATGAATAACAGGTATTCCTAGTTTACTTGCTACAGTTGCTCCTGCTAATGTAGAATTTGTATCTCCGTAAACCAATAATGCATCCGGATTTTCCTTATCTACAACTTCTTCTAGGCGAATAAGCATTTCTGCCGTTTGCTTTGCATGAGATCCTGATCCTACAGCTAAATTGTATTGCGGTTTAGGTATATTCATTTCTCCAAAAAACACATCAGACATATTGGTATCGTAATGCTGACCAGTATGCACAACTATTTCTTCGAGTTGTTCTGCATAATGTTTTGAGATTGCTCTACTAATTGCAGCAGATTTAATAATTTGTGGACGCGCACCAATAATCGATATTATTTTTTTCATTGCCTGTTCTAATTTACGACTCCAAAAATAGGAATATCTATGCAGTTATTCTTTGTTTTATAGCAATCCTTCATCTTTGAAGCTCAAATAACCTGAATCTGTAAATATCAAATGATCCAAAATGCAGATTTCAATTAAAGCACCAAACTCTTTCATTTTCTTTGTGAGTTTCAAATCTTGTTGACTTGGTTTTAGATTTCCAGAAGGATGATTGTGCGCCAAAATACAGCCACAAGCTTTCAAATCTATTAATGTTTTAAAGATTACTTTTCCGTCTGCAACTGTTCCAAACATTCCTCCTTTAGAAACACAAAGGTTAGCGATTACATGGTTTGCTCTATTCAAAGCAATAATGTGAAATTCTTCATGACTCAAATCTAAAAAGGAAGCCTTTAGTATATCATAAGCGCATTTACTTGTTGTGATAGCGTGTGGTTTGGGTTTAGGTTCTGTGTTCCTTCTCCTTCCGAGCTCTATGGCTGCAATTAATTTAATCGCCTTGGCTTCTCCTACACCTTTAAAATTTTCTAGTTCTCCAACAGACATTTTACCAACTGAATAAAGAGAATTGTCTTGTGCGTTTAATATTTCTTGTGCTAGATCTACAGCAGATTTATCTCGTGTTCCGGAACCGAGCAATATTGCCATTAATTCAGAATTACTGAGACTTGATTTTCCTTTTAGTAATAGTTTTTCTCTTGGACGGTCGTCTTCCGCCCAAAGTTTTATGGAATGGTTCATTGTAAAAGTTTAAATTAAAGATACAAAAAAATCCCAAAGTAATTAAACCTTGGGATTTAGAATATTATAATTAAAACGTATGTTTCTTAGATAATTGCGTCTAATTTAGAAGTCAACTGTCCTTTAGGTACTGCACCAACAGATTTGTCTGCTACTTCTCCACCTTTGATGAATAAAATTGTTGGAATGTTACGCACTCCAAACTTTGCAGAAACACCTGGGTTCTGATCTACGTTTACTTTACCAATAATTGCTTTTCCGTCATACTCAGCGTGCATCTCGTCAATGATTGGTCCAACCATTCTACATGGTCCACACCACTCTGCCCAAAAGTCAACCACAACTGGTTTATCTGAATTCATTACTACTTCTTCGAAGTTTGCATCTGTAATTTCTACTGCCATCTTATTAATTTTTAATGTTTTTATTTTCCTGAGTTTAAAATTAACTCTTACTTACTAGACTCCAAAATTTTTGCCATTTATTTTTATACGACAACTTGGCAGTTTATACACAAAAGAGTAATCATTTTCTCGGCCATAATCTGTACGATTTAACCTCTCTTAACTTACATTTATTTGGAAGAAAAGCAGTGCAAATTATAAAATCTTAAGGTATGCGACTAAAAATCAAAAAAATAATTATTAAATTAACGTATTCATTAATACTACAATCAACATGAGGTTATTTTTACTTTTAACGCTACTACTATCTTTTAGCTCTTGTTCTTATTATGTTGGAGGTAATATGACTGGAAACGCTGCAATATCTAATGCAAATTTTAGAAATGTTGGCATGGCAACGGGTACTGCTTCTGCTATGTATTTTTTAGGACTTGGTTCTTCATCTTCTTCTGATGGATTAATTCTGGATGCTAAAAAAAATCTTTATGCTCAAACTGAAATTCAGAGTGGGCAAGCGTTAGCGAATGTGACTGTAGACGTTAAAATTAAATTTTTTATTTTCTGGGTAGAACAAACAGCAACCGTGTCAGCAGATATTATTGATTTTAATAAACCTGAAGATTTTACAGAATTTAGTGAGATTCCGATGCTTAACTCACATAAATTCATAGAAGTGAGTTTAAAAGAGCATCGCGAAAAGAATACTAATTTATATGAAAAATTCGCAACAAACGATATAGTTTTTTATGCTAAATCACATTCTAAAGCAGGAAAAATAATTTCGTTTAAAGATGGCTTGTACAAACTTGAATTAAGAGATGGCAACGGGGTTGTAAGTTATATTTCTGCGCAGGAGAAAGAATTGTTTTACACCAAACGTTTTAAAAGAGAGAGCTTTTACGGTATTGAGGATAAGGTATTTTTTAATGATCCTAAAGGCAGACAAATAAACGGGAAAATTATCGGAGTGGGTAGTACTCACTATAAAGTTTACGCATCTATCAACAAAACCGTATATACGATAAAACAAAGCGATATAATCGATTAATTTGCGAAGCGTTTTAATGTTTTTTCATCAATAATTGCAGTCCACAGCGTAATCTTGCCATTGTCCATTCTGGGCCAAATCGGACGAATAGATCCCTTTACGGCAGCAATATTATTGTAGTCTCCAAAGAAAATATCTTTATTGGGCACAAAAGGTGAGTTGCTAATGGTGAATTCTTCGAACGTTTCGCCTTCGTCTCTCGAAACTGCAAGTACAACATCTGTTTGATTATCTGCGTACTTTCTTCTATCAAAATAGACAAAATAGAGATGGCCTGAACTTTGATCAACGGTCATCCAAGTAAAAAATTGGTGTGTTATTGTTGTATCTTGATTAACTCGTTTTGGGTGTGTCCAACTTAAACCACCATCTGTAGATTTTGACATAAAAACATCTGTATCGTCCAAACCATTTCTTTGATCTGTCCAATTCAAGAACAATGTATTTGTTTTTCTAGAACAGCTTAGAATTGGTAATCCGTTGCATCTGTAAATTCCAGGTACATCTATTGCCCAACCTTCTGGCTGTTTTGCAATTTCAATTTCTTTCTTCCCCCAAGTTTCTCCTCCGTCTAATGATTTATTCATAACTAAACCGTTCGGACCCGTCCAAATCACATAAATATTGCCCTTATTATCTACTGTTGGCACAGCACCTTCTACTGTATTATCTCCGTCTAAACAATCTCCTCCTCGAATAGAAATTCTTTTTGGTTTACTCCAAGATTGTCCGCTATCAGTAGATTTTGAAAAAACAATATGTGAAGAATCTGTTACTTTATCTGAATTATACGCATCAAACTCTGTCCAAGTCATATACATTTCATTCTTACTTGGATGTTCTGCAACCCATTGCTTGTCTTGCACTTTTGGAGGATTAGGTACCGGATAAGAACCGTCATTAAAATTACCAGTTACTTTGTCTGTCGTTTGGCAAACTATACGATCTAGCGATTGTCCGCCTGGCGGATTACTCAAATGGAAATAATAAACCGTTCCGTCTTTATCTATGTGTAAAACTGGATCTCCACCTACTCCACTCGCAGCAGATGTTAATGATTTAGACTTCCACTTTTTGCCTCCATTTGTAGAATAATAAAAATCATTCATTACAGCGCCTGCTACCATTTTCCTTTTTTTCGTTGGATGTATGGCAATACTTGGTTCTACTTGTGAAAAAGGATATGTTGCCAATGGAGGTTTTGGCAATTGCACATTTTTAAACGCTTGTGCAGAAAGCAAGAAAGGGACAACTAGTATCCCTTTCAATAATAATATTCTAAAACATTGCATATTACTTATCTTTTCTTAACCAGTATCTGGCCATAGACTTTTCGTTATTGTCTAGTATAAAATCGTAAGTATCTTGTTTAAACTCTCCCATTTTTGGTTCTAAAACCATCAATATATCATCTCTAGAAATGATTAGGGTAAATGCTTCGTTGGACTTTAGTCCATCTATATATTTATCAAAACTAGATGCATCTATTCTAAATCCATTGAAAGAAATAATTTCATCATTCACACTCAAACCAGCTTCTTCTGCTGCGCTATTTGCTCTAATTCTTTTCACTACAGCATTTCCATTGTTCGATCCAATAGTTGCTCCAAAAGAAGGTTTGGCTGTACTAATGTCTTCTACTTCTAATCCAATCTCAGAGAAATAGGTGTTGTAAGGAATCGTTTTTACACCAAAAATATAATCTCTAAAAAATGCATTTAAATCCATTTTCAAGAAAGACTCTAATTCTTGTTGAAATTCATCTTCAGAAAAACCTCTGTTTAACTCTTTGTAATACTTATTCCATAAAACTTGCATAAAATCATCGAGCGATTTTTTCCCTTTGTATGTTTTAATAATCATCGCATCAATTACAGAAGCTAACAATTGTCCTTTTGGATAATAAGAAACTGTCGTATTTGCACTGTTTTCATTTGAACGGTATGCTTTAATCCAAGCGTCATAACTCGCATGTGCAACAGGCTGTACTTTATTCCCTACAGAACCTTCTACGTAGTTTAATGTAGACTTTAACTTTCTCAAATATTCCTCTTCTGAATAAAAACCAGCTCTTCTCAATAAAAGTTCATCGTAGTAAGAAGTAAACCCTTCCATCACCCATAACAAAGACGTGTAATTTTCTTCGTTGTAATTAAATGGTCCAAGTTCTACTGGACGAATACGTTTCACATTCCAAAGGTGAAAATACTCATGTGCTACTAGAGATAAAAAACCTAAGTAAGCACTTCCCTCGTATGTCCAACGGTTAACACTTAACGTTGTAGACGCACAATGTTCTAATCCACCGCCACCGTTAACTACGTTGTGTATAATAAATAAATACGCTTTGTTTGGATTTTCGTTAAAAACATTTGTTGCACTTTCAACTACAGCAGCCATGTCTTTTTTTAAGGTTGGAATATCATAATTTCCAACTCCGTACATTGCTACTGTATGCTTCACACCTGCAGCATCAAATGTAAATATTTCTTGGTTTCCAATTTCTATTGGAGAATCTGCCAAATGGTCATAGTTTTCAAAAGAGAAAACCTGACTATTATTTTCGTTTGCTAAACCTTCTCCTTTTTTAGGTAAGGCAGTACTTATTTTTTTAAAACTCTCATGAGGGGTTATCTGAAGTTCTCCACTTAGATTTTTATGGTTTTCTGGATACATAAAAACACTTGATCCGTTTATATATCCATGCGTTAAGTCTAGGAAAGAAGTCCTTACAGAAAGTTCAAAGGCATAAACTTCATAATTTACCTGAACCTTTTTTGAATCTCCCTTCTCTATTCTCCAAGTATTTTTATTGCGTTTATACACTTCGAGTGTGTTTCCATTGGCATCTTTTGCCTTTACTAAGTTTACGTGTCTGGCAAACTCTCTTGCTAAATAAGAACCGGGTGCCCAAATAGGCATTTGAATATCAATATAATCTCCTTCAAAATCATTCAGATTCATTTCTACCTCAAAGTAGTGGTTTTGAGGTTTGGGCATTGTTAAATGATAGTTTACAGATTGCGACCAAGTTGCTAACGAAAAGACGAAAAGTATTGACGTATAAAAAAAGTTCTTCATTGTTTTCATATGATTTTTGTTCAAATATATAACTTACAAGATAAATAATTAGCTTTGTTACAAACAAGAAACAAATACTTTGCCATGAATAAATGGATTATTGCACTTTCAACTTTAGCATTATTTAGCTGTAAAACAGACAATACAAGCTCTGAAAACACAACAGAAATAAGTAAAGAAGAACTTATTAAACTTCAAAATGAAGTGAATCAACTTCGTTTAGAGAGCCAAAACAAAGATTCTTTAGTTAACGAATCAATGGCTTTTTTTAACGAGATTCAAGATAACCTTGCAAAAATTAGTCTTAAAAAAGATGAGATTAGAATAAAGTCTGAAAGTCCTGAACTCAACGTAGACGGAAGAGATTGGATAAGACAGCAAATTCATGGAATTAATGTTCTTAGAGAACAAAATGCCAAGCTTATTAGAAATTTACAAGGAAAACTAAAGCAAAAGGATATTAAAATTGCTGAACTGCAAGGTATGATTGACAGATTAGTTCTTCAAATTAAATCGAAAGATGAACAAATTGAATCGCTACAAAATCAGTTGGCCGACCTAGATATGGAATATTCAGAACTATTTGACGAATATCAAGAACAAGTAGATTTAGCATTAGATGTAATGCATGAATTAAATAAGATCTATTATACCATGGGAACGCAAGAAGAGCTAATTGCAAATGGCGTAATTGAGCAAGAAGGTGGTTTTATAGGAATAGGAAAGAAAACAGACCTTAGCGATGAAATGAATCAGAACTATTTCACAAAAGGAGATAGAACGAAAACTAAAAGTATCACCGTTATTGGAGAAAAACCTAGAATTATTACAGATCATTCTTCTAGCGCCTACAAATGGGAAGGGAACAAATTAGTTATTACAGATTATGAAAAATTCTGGAAAATTAGTAAGTATCTGGTAATCATCACAAAGTAAGATTTTATTAACTAGTACAAGATGGGAAGTGATATAACTTCCCATTTTTTTATAACAAAGCTTTTAAATCATCTAAGGTATTTGCTTCTTCGGCAGGTTTATCTTTTCGCCATCTATGGATTCTAGGAAACCTAACAGCAATACCACTTTTATGTCTTGTAGATTTTGCTATACCTTCAAAAGCAATCTCAAAAACCAATTGCGGTTTCACTTGTTTTACGGGGCCAAATTTTTGAAGCGTATTCTTTCGAATAAACTGATTAATTTCTTTGAATTCTTTATCTGTTAAACCAGAATATGCTTTTGCGAAAGTAACAAGCTCATTGTTTTCCCATAATCCAAAGGTTAAATCGGTGTAAAGAGTTGCTCTTCTTCCGTGTCCGCGCATTGCATAGGTCATTACAGCATCAATCGTATACGGATCTACTTTCCACTTCCACCAATTGCCTTTTTTTCTGCCAATTTCGTAAGCGGAAGAAAGTCTTTTCAGCATCAACCCTTCTGTACCTTCCTCTCTCGCTTTTTTTTGTTCTTCTTTTAATTGAGACCAAGAATCGAGCACTACTGTTTTTGAAAGCATAAGGCAACTTTGATTTACTTCACTTACTAATTCTACTAGCTGTTTCCTCCTCTCTGATAAAGACTGTTTACGAATATCATTAGCATTACATTCTAAAATATCATAGGCCATAAAACGAATAGGAACATCTTGTAGTAATTTTTTACCAACAGTCTTTCTTCCTATCCTTTTTTGCATATCATGAAAAGTCATTGGTTGATTGTCTTTCCATGGAAGTATTTCTCCATCTATCACAAAATTATCAGCTGTACTATTTTTCAAACTCTCAAACTCAGGATATTTGTCTGTAACCAGCTCTTCTCCTCTACTCCAAATAAAAAGAGAACCGTTCCTTTTAATAATCTGACCTCTAATTCCATCCCACTTTAACTCTATTTGCCAATCTTTCATTTCACCAAGATCTACCAATTCAGAATCTAGCGGATATGCCAAATAAAAAGGATAAGGTTTAGATGCGTCATCCTCTGCATTGTATTCTTCTATTAATGATTTGAAAGTATGTGTTTTGGGCGACCAATTTCCCATTAACCTATGCGCTAGAACGTTTTCTTCAATACCTGTAGCTTTTGCCAAACCTTTCACCAAGTTTTTTTGAGAAACTCCTATTCTAAAACCACCTGTTAGGATTTTGTTAAAAATAAAACACTCTGCCTGAGTAAAGTTCTCCCAAAGTGATTTTACACGTTCTTCTTTTTCTTCTTCACTTTTTTCTATTAGTTCAATTACAATCTCAATAATTTCTGTGAGCGAGTAATCACTATTTCCTTCACGCGCAACCAACAATGAAACTGTCTCGGCAAGATCTCCAACAATATGATAGCTTTCTTCAAACAGCCATAGCGGTAAATTTGCTACTTCTGCGGCCCATTTTCTAATCAATGCGGCAGGAACAGCACGTTTTGGTCTTCTACTTGTAAATAATGCGATAGTCCACAGTTTATCTTCATCATTGGCAAGTTCAAAATATTCTGCAATCGCATTAATCTTTAATGTAGTTTTAGTAGTCTCATCTACCTTCCGTATGAAATTTGCAAATTCCTTCATTCGATTTCGTCTTTGTCTTTTTCATCAAAAAGCTCACCTTCAAACTCAGTACTTTCTACTGTTGCATTATAGCCTATACTGTTCAAATAAGCTGTAAAAACTGAAGTATAACCATGTGTTGTAATTATATTTTCAGCTTCTGTACTTTTAATTGCCGATAGTAATCCGTCCCAATCTGCATGATCAGATAAAACAAATCCTCTATCTGCTCCTCTTCTTCTTCTCGCACCTCTTAAATTCATCCAACCAGAAGTAACTCCAGTTGAAAAAGGTTGCATTTTCTTGGTCCAACTAGAACCCATAGCACCAGGTGGAGCAATAATTAAATTTCCATTAAAAGCATCTTTACTCGTATCTTTGGTAATTCGAATTGTATTCGGAAGTAAAACTCCCTCTTCTCTAAACAGATCGTTAATATTCTCCACTGCTGCATGTGTGTAAACCTCTCCTATTGATGTATCAATGTTTTGTAATAAACGTTGCGCTTTTCCTAAACTGTAACCAAAAAGTAAAGATGCTTTCCCTTCCGAATTATTCTGTTTCCACCACGCGTTAATGTTTTCAAATACTTCCTTCTGCGGTTTCCATTTGAATACAGGCAAACCAAAAGTACATTCTGTGATGAATGTATGACATTTTACAGGTTCAAATTCTTGAGAAATACCATCATATTCTACTTTATAGTCTCCACTAGCTACCCAAACTTCTCCTTTATATTCTACTCTAATTTGAGCACTGCCAATAACATGTCCAGCCGGATGAAATGAAAAAGAAACGCCATTAATCTTTACGGTTTTGTTGTATTGAACTGTTTGACAATTAATTTTACCCAATCTAAACTCAATAATTTTCTTTGTGAGTGGATGACAAAGATATTTTTTACTTCCCCATCTGGCATGATCAGCATGTCCATGCGTTATCAAAGCATAATCTACCGGTTTCCATGGATCTATGTAAACATCTGCTTGTTTGCAATAAATACCTTTATCTGTAAACTGTAACAATGGGACTTTCATCTAAATTAAAACCAAAAAACAAGGCGATTTGTTTCGTTTAGAGAAATTAATTTTAGCACTTAAACTTTAGACTTGCTAGAAATGAAGCACATAAAAATTTAAAGCTGTATTTTATTGAAAAAACTGGTTTTTTTATTTTGATGAATCAATGCTTTTACTAATTTTGCACCCACGTTCTTTAAAACAATTATGGTGAAGTGGGTGAGTGGCTGAAACCACCAGTTTGCTAAACTGACGTGCGAGCAATCGTACCGCGGGTTCGAATCCCGCCTTCACCGCATTTTTTTTTAATTAATTTTAAAAATTAGTTGGAGTTTAGAAAAGATAGCATATCTTTGCACTCCGATTTAAAAAGCAATAATCGAATTGCTTTAGATTGAAATACTGAATAATTTAAGAGAGTCATTCTCGGGGTGTAGCGTAGCCCGGTCATCGCGCCTCGTTTGGGACGAGGAGGTCGCA
>JBMYYC010000040.1:0-19747 GCA_049609045.1 Lishizhenia sp.
TGTCCTTTATTTCTTGTATTGTGAAAGAAGTATTTAAAATCTAGCGCAAAAGTAGCTCCAGATAATTCGGCTCCGTTAAAGAGGACATAATCGTCGTTCCTATAAATACTAACTACTTTCAAAAGTGGTTCAAAAGGTACTTTTCCGGCAAATCCAAAATAGAAAAAACCGTCTTTTTCTGTTCTATATTCAAAACCAATATTTGCGTTTAACTCTCCAGAGAAAAATCCGCGTCTACTGGCCTGTATGCTAAATGTATGTGCTCCACCTGGTTCAACCTGTGTTCTAATGTTTGAAGGATTATAGGTCAAAGAAACACCAAGTGCTGTATTGGCGTAGAGTTTTTCTCCCAATTGAATATAAACAAGAAGATTCACCGGAACATCAAAATTAATTAACCCAAAATCATTTTCTGCTGTAAGCGAAGAATCTGCTAAATTGAATTCGGAATAGTAATTTTTTCTAGTGTATAATAATCCAGTTTCAATTGCCAATAATTTTGTGATACCAGCTCTAATGTTTGCTCCAAAAGTATATCCAAAAGTAGGTCTAACATTTGTAGTAAAACTCTCTACTTTTATGTCTACAGGCTTATCTCCAACAAGGCCAAAGGGTATAAGTGGTTTATAGGTGATACCAAAATAATTCTCTGTAGCTGTATTTTTTCGTTTTTTTTGTGAAAAACTGCAGAAACTAACAAGTAGGAATATAATTAATAAACTTCTCATAGGGTTAAATTAATGCAAAGCAATCATTTCTCTTACAGTTTTATGTTTAAAGCTATTTCTTGTTGATTAAAAGGACTTATCCGTAGTTTATTGTGAATGTACTTGATTGAGAATTGATGTTTTTTCTTTTATGATTTTTTGTTGCTTACAATAGCCAAAAACAGCTAAACTAACAACAAGCAGTACAAATAGCAGCAAAAAATAACGGAAAAAATCATTTTTTATCAAGAAACTTCTATGAGTAGCTTCTGTATTGAAGTTAATCTGTTGTACCTTTTTATAATCTCGTTTGTAAACTCCGAATAAATAGAAGGTACGTGTACGCGGTTTTTCCTCACCTTTTTCAAACCAAATACCTTGTGCTCTTAATTCGCGTTCGAATGTTTCTGCTCTAGCAATATCTGCAAATCTAAAAACGATATAATCAGGATTTGTAGGATGTTGTACGTAGTTGACAAGTCCTAAATCTGTGATGTGTTCTACTCCTGAATCCATTCTGTAACGTATTCTATTGGTTTACGCTGACCTTTTGGCCAATCAGTTGATGGATATCCTATGTAGAAAAAGCCGAGACATTTGTCTTTTTCTCCCAAACCTAAAAAGCTATTCGTGTCGGGTAAGCTCATAAATTTTGGTGTAGACCAAAACCCGCCTAAACCATAAGCCGTGCAGGTTAAGTACATATTTTGAACAGCACATGCAACAGCCATTACTTCTTCTATTTCTGGTATTTTTTCAGTGCTCTGTCTTTCCATGCATATCGCAATAACAGCAGAAGCTGCTGCTGGTCTATTTTGCATTCTTGCACGTTTAATATCTGTTTGTCTTTCTTTTGGAATGTGCTTCACATACATTTCTTCAAGGAAATTGGCTAATTTATTTTTACCTTCTTCCATAAATACTTTAAACCTCCAAGGTTGAGTCATTCCATGGTTTGGCGCCCAAATAGCACTGTTTAGAATAGTATCTATTTGCTCTTTATGCACTTTTCTATCGCTATAAAATTCTGGATAGATTGTTCTTCTATCTTTTATTAGCGCTGTGATTTCGCTTAAATTGTATTTCATGTGAATGCGTTTGCTTGCGAAGTTAACTAGAATTTGAAGATAATTTTAGATTAGAAGTAGATAATGTTCTTACTTGTCAATTAGGAGAAATAAAAAAAGTCGGACCAAATAAATTGATCCGACCTTAACAAGTATAAATTTAACAATGGACTAATCCATTATCCTTTTTTATCAACTTCTACAGCAGCTAATTCTTCTGCTTTGTAATCTCCGTTGTCTAATTTTGCTTTTACTTTAACAAACGTTTCAATTGTATACTGAACATCTTCTAATGTATGCACTGCTGTTGGTATTAAACGTAACATAATTACGTCTTTAGGAACAACAGGATAGATAACAATAGAACAGAAAATGTTGTAATTCTCTCTTAAATCGAATGTCATGTTTGTAGCTTCTGCAAGGTTTCCTTGTAAGAAAACAGGAGTAACACAAGAATTTGTAACACCAATGTTAAATCCTGCTTCCACTAAACCTTTCTGAAGTGTAGAAGCAACTTTCCACAAATTCTCTTTGTGTTCTGGTTGCGTTCTAAGAAGTTCTAATCTTTTTCTTGCTCCAACAACTAATGGCATTGGTAAAGATTTCGCAAACATTTGAGAACGCATGTTGTAACGCATGTATTCAATAATGTGCTCTTTAGCACAAATAAATGCACCTATAGAAGCCATAGATTTAGCAAATGTTCCGAATAAAACATCAATTTCATCGTGTACACCTTGCTCTTCTCCAGCACCTTTTCCAGTAGCACCTACTGTTCCAAATCCATGCGCGTCATCTACGAATAATCTAAAGTCGTACTTACCAGATTTTCTAAATTCAACGATTTCTTTTAATTTACCTTGGTCTCCAGCCATACCGAAAACTCCTTCTGTAATCACAAGAATTCCTCCACCAGATTGGTCTGCTAATTTCGTAGCTCTTTCCATCTGCTTGTCAAAGCTTTCCATGTCATTATGTTGAAAAACTAAACGTTTTCCAACGTGCAAACGCATACCATCTAAGATACAAGCGTGAGATTCACTGTCGTATACAATAATATCGTTTCTATCTACTAAACAGTCAATAGAAGAAACCATACCTTGATAACCGAAATTAAGAAGAATTGTGTCCTCTGCACCCATGAATTCTGATAACTCAGCTTCTAACGCTTCGTGCTCTGAAGTCTGACCTGTCATCATTCTAGATCCCATAGGATAAGCCATTCCCCAATCTGCAGCAGCGTCAGCATCAGCTTTACGTACTTCTGGGTGGTTAGCTAAACCTAAATAGTTGTTTACAGACCATACCAAACATTCTTTTCCTCTAAAGATCATCTTATTACCGATTTCTCCTTCTAGTTTTGGGAATGTAAAGTATCCGTGAACACCTTTAGCAAATTGACCAATTGGTCCTCTGTTCTTTTTTATTTTGTCAAATATGTCTTGAGCCATAAATGTTTATTTTCTCTATGTGTTTTGTACACTGAGGGTTTCGCTACAAAGATAATCTAAAAAATTAGTCCCTAAAGAAAAGCGTATGTTTTATTTAACTGCTAAATGTTAAGAAAATAGTTTCTATGCTTTGATTTAAGGTAATACATAGAACTTTTTATTCCTTCTTAAGAAACACATTTTTGTCGTTCAATTGCACTTTATACAATATTTACTTCTCGTTCTAATCGAACATTAAATTTTTTCCAAACATCTTCTAGTATAGCAGTGCTCAGTGCATAAATATCTTTTCCTGATGCGCCGCCGTAATTCACAAGTACCAATGCTTGTTTTGTATGAACACCGTAATTGTCTATTCTTTTCCCTTTCCATCCCGCTTTTTCTATGAGCCAACCCGCAGCTAGTTTTACTTTATTGTTTGGAGCAGGATAATGCGGTGCATCTGGATATTTTTCGAGTAACTTCTCAATTACCTCTTTTTCAACTACAGGGTTTTTAAAGAAACTACCCGCGTTTCCAATCTCTTTTGGATTTGGTAGTTTACTTTCTCTAATTGCAATTACAGCATTACTGATGTCTTTGATGGTTGGACTTAAAATAGTTTTACTTTCAAGTTCAGTTTCTATTGCGCCGTAATGTGTTTTTAACGTATGATTTGTTTTTGTAAGCTTGAAAGTTACTGACGTGATAATTGCTTTGTTTTTCAATTCATGCTTAAAAATACTTTCTCTATATCCAAATTTACAGGTTTCTTTATCGAAAGTCTTTACCATAAGCTCATCGATTAAAAAGGCTTCTAAAGAAACAAATACATCTTTGATTTCAACTCCATAAGCGCCTATGTTTTGCATAGGAGAAGCACCAACACTTCCAGGAATAAGAGACAAATTTTCTACACCGCCATAATTTTTATCTATACAATACAGTACAAACTCATGCCAATTAGTTCCGGCTCCAACGCGAAGGTGAATAGTTTCTTCGTCTTCATAAACCGAAGATATGCCTTTGATTTCGTTTTTTAAGATGCTTCCCTCAAAGTCTTTAGTGAATAGGATATTGCTTCCGCCACCAAGTACCATAAAGGGAGTGTCGAAAATAGACTTCAATTCAGTCAAATCTTCTACACTGTCAAAAATGATAAGCGTTTTAGCAAGACTATTTATTCCAAAAGTTGTATGCTGCTTTAAATTTACCTTTTCTACTCTCTCCATCTTAATCACAAAGTTAAACAATACAATATTTTATAAATGGTGGTGTGAGATAGTTTATTCAGATAAAATTGTTTGTAGTGTACACAAAGTGCTTCTTTTCTTTATAATCGAAGCACTTTAATTCTCAAAAAGTTAAATTTGCACATGCTTAAAAAAGTAGATTTAGAAAAGGTAAATGCATTCAATAAAAATACCCTTATGGAACAGCTGGGTATAGAATGTATAGAAATTGGAGATGACTATATAGTAAGTACAATGCCTGTAGATCATAGAACGAAACAACCAATGGGACGTTTGCATGGTGGAGCGAGTGCTGCCTTAATAGAAACTATCGGTTCTATGGGAAGTGTTCTTTTAATAGATGCTGAGAAGGAGGTTCCGGTTGGTATAGAGATAAACGCAAACCACGTTGGAGGTATACAGTCAGGTAAAGTGAAAGCAATAGGTAAAGTTGTTCATGCCGGAAGAAAAACGCACGTTTGGCAGGTAGATATTTTTGATATGGAAACAGAGAAGCTGGTGTGTACAGGTAGATTAACAGTTATGATTATTCCGAAAGAAAACTAATGGAAGTCGTTTTATATAGAACAGCAGGAAAACCAATACAAAAGCATTCTGGGAAATGGAAACTTTCTACTTTTTCAGAAATGGAAGAAGATGCTTTCTTTGTAACTACTTTTTCTAAAGACAAATGTTATACGTTTTTAAAAGAAGAGTTGAATAATGAAATTGAAATATCGAATTTTAATGCTTCTCTTACTGTTCAAGAAACGAAAGAAGAATACCTTAGAAAACTTACTACTTTTCGTGATGAATTTGAAGTAAAAGGAATTAAAAAAGCAATATTTTCGAGAGTTATTGAGAAGTCGTTTAATAAAAATCCGGTTGTACTTTTTGAGAAATTATGTGCGAAATATCCAACAGCATTCGTTTATCTTATTTCTTCAAAATTATTCGGAACATGGATAGGAGCAACGCCAGAAACCTTGCTTTCTTTTGAAAAAGATAGATTCTCTACAATGTCGCTGGCAGGTACCAAAAGAGACGACAGTGTAGCTTGGACAGAAAAAGAGATAGAAGAGCAACAGTTGGTAACAGACTTCATACAAGAGGAACTCACAAATTTACAAGTGAAAGATCTAAATGTTTCTGAAACTTTTACCACTTACACGGGTTCCGTTTTTCATTTAAAAACAGATATTTCTTTTCAGTCTAGTTTAATTGGGTGGACAAATATTGCTAATGTTCTACATCCCACGCCAGCCGTTTGTGGTATACCCACTAAAAAAGCTTATGCTCATATTTTAGCATCTGAAAAACACAACAGAGATTTCTATGCAGGAATTATTGGTTTTAAAGAAAACAAACAACTGCACACTTTTGTAAACTTGCGCTGTATGCAGGTGCATCAAAACAATGTTTCGCTTTATGTTGGTGGTGGTATTACTTCCAAATCTATACCCGAAGATGAATTTTTAGAAACAGAAAATAAAGCAAATACGCTACTGAATGTTCTTCAAGAAATTTAATGCGGTTGATTTTTATCAATTCTCACGTTTAACTTATTGTTATCTTTGTATTTTTAATTACACACTTAAAATATACATAGCATGCAACTGTGGAATAAATTGAGCAAAGAAGAATTGGTAGAAAAATTAAATGAAAGCGGTTATGAGTTCGTAACTATTTCGTTTTATAAATACCACCAAATAGAAAACCCTCAACTTTTTAGAGATCACCTTTTTCAAATGTGGTCAGAAATTGATGTGGTAGGTAGAATTTATGTTGCCCACGAGGGTATTAACGCACAAATGTCTGTGCCTATCGTAAATTTCGAACGTTTTAGAAATGAGTTATACGCGATTACTTTCTTAAATAATGTAAGATTGAACATTGCTGTAGAAGATGCAGATATTGCTCATCCCTTTTTAAAGTTGAAAGTTAAGGTGAGAGAAAAAATCTTAGCAGACGGCTTAGACGATTCTACTTTTAATCCATCTAACACAGGGAAACATTTAACCGTAGAGGAGTTTAATCAATTAACAGATAAAGAAGACACTATCTTAATAGATATGCGTAACCATTACGAAACTGAAGTAGGGCATTTTGAAGGTGCCATTACACCAGATGTGGATACCTTTAGAGAGTCGTTGCCAATTATTGAAGAAGAAATTTTAAAAGGAAACGAGGATAAAGATATCGTAATGTACTGTACAGGAGGTATTCGTTGCGAGAAAGCTTCTGCGTGGTTTAAACATCGCGGTTTTGAAAATGTACATCAGTTAGAAGGTGGGATTATTAAATATGCGAACGACGCAAAAGATAAAGGAGAAAAAAATAAATTTATAGGTAAAAACTTTGTGTTTGATGAGCGCCGAGGAGAACGAATTTCTGACGATGTAATTGCGCAATGTCACCAATGCGGAGAACCTGCAGATGTGCACACGAACTGTGTCAATGATGCGTGTCATCTGCTTTTCATACAATGCGAGAAATGCCAAACTAAATATGAGAATTGCTGCTCAGAAGATTGTCAAGACGTAATTCATTTACCACTTGAAGAGCAAAAAGAATTAAGAAAAGGGCTAGAAAATTCGAATAAGATTTTCAAAAAAGGACGTTCAGAAAAGCTAAAGTTCAAGAAGAACAACGAAAAACCATTATCTTTCCAATCGGAAAACGCATAAACTAAGAAGATCGTGAATTTAGCAATTAATTGGACTGTTGACGCACAGCTTATCGACGGGTGGAGTACACCAAATTTATACGGATTACTTTTTGTTACTGGTTTAGCCTTAGGCTTTGTTGTGGTAAAAAGAATGTTTAAAGCAGAAAATATATCTGAAGCGTGGCTAGATAAGTTACTGATGTACATGGTTATTTCTACCATAATTGGTGCACGCTTAGGCCATTGTTTGTTTTACGATCCTGGATATTATTTGAGTAATCCTATAGAAATTCTAAAAGTTTGGGAAGGCGGGCTAGCCAGTCACGGAGGAGCCATCGCAATTATAATAGCACTTTACATTTATTCTAAAAAAATATCTAAAAAACACGTCTTTTGGATTTTAGATAAGGTAGTTGCTCCAGTTGCTGTTGCAGGTATTTTTATTCGTTTGGGAAATTTAGTGAATCACGAAATTGTTGGAGTTCCTACAGATTTATCTTGGGCTTTTATTTTCAATAATGAAAGTAGAAGTTTGATGATAAATGGAGAACACGTGCCAAGACATCCAGCACAGTTGTATGAAGCAATTGCTTATTTCTTTATTGCTCTCTTTTTACTTTATACTTATTGGAAAACTTCTGCTAAAGAAAAGTTAGGAATGATGTTTTCTCTCTTTTTAATTACTGTTTTTACAGCACGCTTTTTAATCGAATTTGTAAAAGTTGGTCAAGCCGAAAGAGACGCAGGATTAATTCTTAATACAGGTCAATGGCTAAGTATTCCTTTCGTTTTAATTGGAGTTGCGGTATTGATCTGGACACTCAATAAAACGAAAAAGCAAACACAAACTGCTTAAGTGAAGTGCGCAGTTCTTCCGTTTATTTGAGAAGAAACATTTTGATCAGTTTATTGTCTTGTTTACAATAAGAACCACTTTAATTCTATAACTTTGTTTAGGTTGTATCTTATTTTTGATACGACTAAAAATATACGCTTAAAGGAAAGAAAAATGAACAGAATTACACAGTTGTTTAACATACAATATCCATTAATTCAAGCAGGAATGATTTGGTGCTCGGGTTGGGAACTTGCATCGGCCGTTTCTAACGCAGGAGGATTAGGGATAATAGGTTCTGGGAGCATGTATCCAGAAGTTTTAGAAGAACATATAAAAAAATGTAAAGCAGCTACAGATAAACCTTTTGCGGTTAATCTACCTATGCTTTATCCGGATATAGATAAGCACATAGAAACAATAATTAAGTACAAAGTTCCTATTGTTTTTACATCCGCTGGAAATCCGAAGACTTGGACAGCTCATTTAAAGAAACATGGAATTACAGTAGTTCATGTAGTATCTAGCGTAAAGTTTGCGCTAAAAGCAGAGCAGGCAGGTGTAGATGCTGTTGTTGCAGAAGGTTTTGAGGCAGGCGGACACAATGGAAAAGACGAAACAACCACCTTTTGTTTAATACCTATGGTAAAAGAAGCAATCTCCATACCTCTAATTGCTGCTGGAGGAATCGGATCTGGAAAAGGAATGCTTGCAGCTATGAATTTAGGAGCAGATGCCGTTCAAATCGGATCTAGATTTGTAGCAACACCAGAAAGTTCGGCACATCAAAATTTTAAAGAATCTGTGGTGGAAGCGAAAGAAGGTGATACAATGCTTACTTTAAAAGAAATAACTCCTGTTCGATTAATAAAAAATGAATTTTTCAACCAAGTTGCAGAAGCGTATGCCAATAAAAAATCGGTAGAAGATTTAAAAACTTTGTTAGGTCGTGGAAGAGCAAAGAAAGGTATGTTTGAAGGTGATTTAATTGAAGGTGAACTGGAAATTGGTCAAATTGCTGGACTAATAAATAAAGTTACACCTGCAAAAGATGTAGTAAATGAAATAATAGCAGAATTTAAAGAGTCAGTTCAAGCTCAAAACCAAGACAAATTTTTATTTTAAATGATAGAATTTAAAACTTTTACGCTAGAGAATAATCTCAAAGTAATATTTCATAAAGATCCTTCAACTCCTATGACTGTTGTTAACACGTTATACGATGTTGGTGCAAGAGACGAAGACGAGAATAAAACAGGATTTGCGCACTTGTTTGAACATTTAATGTTTGGAGGTTCGGCTAATATTCCTGATTTTGACGGACCTTTACAACAAGCTGGAGGAGAATCCAATGCCTTTACGAGTAATGATATAACAAATTATTACGACACTTTACCGGCGCATAATCTAGAAACAGCGCTTTGGTTAGAGAGTGATAGAATGCTCAATTTAGCTTTTACACCTAAAAGTTTAGAAGTACAGAGACAAGTAGTAATCGAAGAATTTAAACAACGTTATCTCAATCAACCTTACGGAGATGCTTGGCTAGAATTTAGACCTTTAGCGTATAAAAATCATCCTTACAAATGGGCAACTATTGGTAAAGAAATTGCGCATATTGAAGATGCTACCATGCAAGATGTGAAAGACTTTTTTACTAAATTTTACAATCCTTCTAATGCTATTTTATGTGTCGCCGGAAACTTTGAAGAAGCCTACGTTCAAGATATGGTAAATAAATGGTACAGAGATATTCCTTCTGGTATTAAAATTCCAAGAACTTTACCAAAAGAACCTACACAGTTAGAGTATAGAGAAAAAGTGATAACGCGTAAAGTTCCTGCAGATGCATTTTATTATGGATTTAAAATGCCAGGTAAAATCGATACACTTTATTATACTGCAGACTTGCTTTCAGATGTTTTAGGAAGAGGTAAATCTTCTCGTCTCTATTCAAAAGTTCAAAAAGAATTGAACCTCGTTTCAGATATTTCTGCTTATGTTCTTGGTGCGCATGATGAAGGTTTGCTCATGATCTCTGGAAAGCTAAATAAAGGTGTAAGTTTTGAGCAATTAGATGATGCAATTTGGGGAGTTGTAGAAAAAGTAAAAGCAGCACCAATTGAAGAATTGGAGCTTATAAAAATAAAAAATAAAGTTGAAACTACTGCAGTTTTTTCAGACCAAGGTATTTTGAATAAATCAATGTCTCTCTGCGCACACGAGCTATTAGGAGATGCCAACAATATTAATTTAGAACAAGGCATTTACGATAAAATAACAGCTGCTGATATTCATGAATACGCAAAAGATAGACTTACAAAAGAAAATTGTTCTGTATTAAAAATTAAAGCATCTACAAAATGATAAACAGAGAACAACAACCTACAATTTCAAAAATTGAAAAGATACAATTCTTAGCGCCTAAGCATTTTGAAATTGACGATGAGGTAAAACTTCATTTAATCGATGCAGTAGATGATGAGTCTGTGAAAATTGATTTTATTTTCAATGCCGGAACCAAAAACGACGAAGTACATATCGCTGGTTTTGTAAGTGCTCTGTTACTTTCAGGTACAAATAATTCAACAGCTGCAGAAATCAATGAGAAAATAGATAGCTTAGGAGGTTTTTTTCAGGCCGACGCAAACAGAGAATCTGCGTATGTTAGCATCTACGGGTTAAGAAAAAATATTCAAGCTATACTAGAAATTGTATTGGATGCGCTTACTTCTGTTTCTTTTCCTCAAGAAGAAATTGATCAATTAATAGAGAGAAATAAGCAAGAGTTCAACGTCTCTTCTGAAAAAGTAAGTTTTTTAGCAAGAAGAGCTTTTGGAAAAGCCTTGTTTGAAGGTACTTCATATGAAAAACAGGTAGAATTGGAACAGTTCGATACTGTGAATAGAGAACAGTTGGTTCATTTTCACAAACAGTTTTATCTAAATGGTTTAGAAAAAGTATGTATCACTGCAAATTTATCCGAAGAGGTTGTTTTTGAGATTATTCAACGTGTGAAAGGTTGGAAAAATAAGCATCCCAAAAATTATGTAGAGCTAACAGAAAATAAAGCAAAGCAAATTCACATAGAAAAAGAAGGAGCAATTCAAACAGCTATTAGAATTGGTAGAGTGCTTTTTACGCGCAAGAATAAAGATTATTTAGAGTTCTCTGTACTTAACTTGATACTAGGAGGTTATTTCGGTTCTCGCTTAATGTCTAACATCAGAGAAGATAAAGGATATACTTACGGTATTGGTTCTGGAGTTATGGAATTGAACGCAACAGGTTATTTCTTTATTTCTACTGAAGTAGGAAAGGACGTTGCGCAAGATGCAATTTCTGAAATAAAAAAAGAAATAGAAAAGTTGCAATCAGAACCAGTTTCGATTCAAGAATTAGAACTTGTAAAAAATTATGCTATTGGACAACTTCTTCAGTCTTCTGACGGACCAAACGCGATGATGGATAGGTTTCTTTCTATTGATAAATACGGTATGGATTACGATTATTACGAGCATGTTATGCAGACATTCAATGAGATTACTCCTGATCGTATACAACAAATGGCAAAAAAGTATTTGAATTGGAATGAATTATTAGTTGTTACCGCTGGTTAGCAACTTATTTTATGATTTAACGTTAAATTCATAACATCTTAAAAAAATTGTCGTTACTGTTCTATGCGCTATAAGCAATTATACATATTAATATTGATAGTGTCTGTTCTGGGTTGTTTTCAATCCAGAGCTTCGCATATTTTAGGAGGAGAAATTACTTGGACTTGCAACGGTGGTGGTGACTATATTTTTGAGTTAACTTTTTTTAGAGATTGTAACGGGTTTGATATAAATACTGGTACAGAATCTATTTTAGTTTGGAATCATCCAACGGTTAGTTTTATTGATGTTAACTTTATCTCAAGAACAGATATTTCGCCGTCTTGTTCTGTTGTTACTGGTAGTCCTGCTCAACTAGATTGCGGTAATGGTACTTCTGGAGGAAATGGCATCGGAGCAATTGAGAAGGTAATTTATCAAAGCAATCCAATAAACTTAGGTGTTATACCTACTGCCGGAATCGCATTTACTTTTGATAGTTTTTCGAGAAGCGGATTAATTACCAATCTCCAAAATACAAGCGCAATAGGAATTACTTTAACAGCAGAAATGTTTGGTTTTCCTGCTCAAGCGAATGGACAATGCATAGACAATTCTCCGCAATTTTTACAAGATCCTTATATGGTAAGTTGCGTAGGAGAAGATTATTCTTTTAACCAACACGCCGCAGATATTGATAATGACAGTTTGGTGTTTAGCTGGGATATTCCGTTAGACGATTTTACTGGACCTTACAATCCGTCCGTTTCTCCTGCAAATCTTACATTTGAAACAGGTTTTTCGGCTACAAATCCAACGCCAGATGCGAGTTTTAATGTAAACAATATACCTGCGAGTTTAAATCCTGCTTCGGGAGAATTAACGTTTACCTCTTTTAATATTGGAGGTTACAATCTAAAAGTGAAAACAGATAGTTACAGAAATGGTCTTAAGATAGCTTCTGTGGTTAGAGAAATGCCGGTATTTGTAAAAGCGTGTGATGCAGCTAATACGGCGCCTGTTTTAAATGCTCCATTCAATCTAAATTCTACCTATGAAATTGATGTGATTGCAGGAAATCCTGTGAATTTTAACCTCACATCGGTAGATAATGAAAACTTACAAGATGGTTCATCTCAGCAGAATATGATAACTGCAACAGGAACAATGTTTGGCGCTAATTTTACAAACTCGTCTACAGGTTGTGCTGTTGCACCTTGCGCTACGTTAGATGCAACGCTACCAATTTCTAGTGTTAATGGAGCCGCAGTAAATTTCGATTGGCAGACAGATTGTGATCATTTGTTGAATGTAGATGGAGAAATTTTGTCTGAAGTTCCTTATTTATTTGTGTTTAAAATTCAAGACGATTATTGCGATGTTCCAAAAGTAAAGTACGCTACGGTTAAGGTTAATGTGAAAAATTCAGACCTTGTTCCTCCAACAAAAATAACATGTATAGAAACAGATGCTTCAAATGATATTACTATAAATTGGGAGCAAGTTACGAATGTAAATAATGCGTTTGCAGGATATCAGATTTATAGCTTAACCAATGGTTTGTTGGCTACAGAATCAAATATTAGTACAACTTCTTACACTGTTGCTGGAGGAGGAAACCAAGTAGACGATTATTTTGTAACTGTGCTTTCAGGTTGTAATGGTCAAACCGCTTTAAGCAGCGATACTGTCCAGAATATTTACCTTAATTTAAATAACCCAAGTAATGGAGAAGCTGTTTTGCAGTGGAACAATCCGAGTAATAGTCAGTTAGCAGAATATGCAGATTACATTCATGTTTATCAAGAATATCCTGCGGGTAGTTGGAATTTAATTGATAGTGTAATCTACGGAACTACTTTTTATCGCGATACAGTAGATATTTGTTCACCATTTTTAAATTATCAAATTGTACTTCCTACAAGTACTTGTAATTTTACGAGTAATATAGACGGAGATCAATTCGAAGATCTTATAGTTCCAGATATTCCTACACTTACCACTGTTTCTATAGATACTTTAACGGGTAATGTAATCATTGAATGGACAGAAAATAACCAGCCAGATACCTATGGCTACGTAATTTATGGAGAAGATCTAAACGGAAATTTTATCGAAATTGATACCGTTTATGGCATTTCAAACACACAATATATCACAAATGAAACGGGTAATGGACCTTTTTCTTTCACGGTTGCAGCTTTTGATTCTTGTTTTACCAACGCTTCTCCGCCTACCTACCAAACAAGTGCAAAAGCAGAACCTCATATCTCTATGCTTTTAAATAGTAGTGTAGATCCTTGCTCACAAGTAATTACTTTGGATTGGTCAAGTTACCAAGGATATAGTGCTGCAGACTATCAAATTTTAGGAAGGATAGGCAGTCAATCTTGGGAGTATTTTGGTCAAACGAGTGCTACTTCGTTTTCTGTTCCTAGTCAAATTGGAGAAGATTATGTCTTTGTGATACAAGCCATAAATGGCAATGGATTTTATTCTTTTTCCAATAAAATTCTATTAACAGTAGACTTACAAAATAAGCCAACAGAAAACTATTTAAGCACAGCAACCGTAGAGCAAGAAATTGTAGTGGTAAAACATCAAATTTCTTTAGATGCAGGAACAAAAGCGGTTCTTTTGCAAAAGTTTGAGCCAGTAAATCAAGAGTATTTAACATTAGAAGAACTCCCAGTTACAGCTACAACACTGATTTTTGAGGATTTTGAAGTAGAAGTAGAGCGCAACAGCTACACGTACAGAACTGTATTAATAGATAGTTGTGGAAATTATGGAGACACCTCAAACATCGGCGAAACAATTTTATTAAAAGTAATTACAGACGATACTGAAATGAAGCATTACCTGCAATGGAACGCTTACAAAGAATTTATTGGTGGAGTAGTTCTATATAATATTTACAGAGGAATAGATGGCGTTTTTGACGCTAATCCGATTGCAACTACCGCACCGAATGTAAGGTATTTTGAAGATGATACAGCTACAAATATAGAACATACAGGAAAGATTTGTTATTACGTAGAAGCAGTAGAAAGTATCAATGCTTTTGGCGCGTCAGAACTTAGTCGTAGCAATACTGTTTGTCCGATTATTGAGCCATTAATTTATATACCAAATGCGTTTTCAGTAAACGGAGCTAATCCTATTTTTAAGCCGGTAACACGTTTGCATCAAATAGAAAATTACAGTTTGATTATTTATAACCGTTACGGTCAAGAAATATTTACCAATACTAATCCAGATTTAGGTTGGGACGGTGTTTTGCCCAATGGCGAAATAGCCCAAGAAGGCGTTTACATTTATAGACTATCTATTCGCGATGGAAACGGCATAGAGGTACTAAAACACGGCCATGTAACCTTGCTTAATTATAACGGAGTAAGTTATTAATACGCTTTAGTTAACTATTGGTTTAGAGTGTTTACTTTAAAGGTTTTACAACAGATTTTTATTCGGGCTTTGATGTGTGTTGAATACGGCTATAATTTAGATTTTATAATTCTCTAGTAAATACAAAATCACGTAAGGAAATATTTTAATAGGAGCTTGTTTTAGTTTTTCATAAGTATTCTGAAATGCGTTTGGGTTTTTCGATATGAAATGTATTTGTTCTTCGATGCTATCTATCAACCTTTCTCCTAATCCTGTAGATTGTTGTTCATACCAATTATAAGCAGCTTGTATACCATATATGGCTTTTTCTTTTAAGCTCTAAATGGTATTTGTTCATTACTAGTCCTTATTTTCTTTTAAAACAGTAGTTCATTTCAATTCAGAGAAATTAGGTTTGAAATGTTCATTTGAATCGAAAATGAAGGATTACTATTGAATATTCAAAAATATATCTGGTATACTAGAGCACAAACTATTTAATTATCCTGCGGATTGATAGGGAAGGTGGTCATCATTTTATATTTAGAACCTTGTTTCTCCATATATTTATTCCAAATAGCGTCTAAATTGGTGTTCATTACATCGTCACTTTCAACATCAACAACTAACCAGCTATTCGCTTCTATTTCTTCTTTTAATTGGTGCTTACTCCAACCAGAATAACCTAGAAAAAAGCGTACTTCACTTAAATTCATTACTCTTGTTTCTAAAAGATGAATCATTTCAGGATAATCTCCTCCAATAAATAGTTTATCTGCTATTTGTGTACTGTTTTTTAGAAGATCAGGTCTAGTGTGAATAAAATAAATATTTTGCGTGGCTACTGGTCCGCCCATAGAAACCTTAGCCTTTTCAACAGGAAAGTTTTTTGCAACATCATTTAAGTCAACCTCAATGTAGTTGTTTAGCACAAAGCCAAAACTACCTTCCTCATTATGCTCACAAAGGTAAACAGCAGATCTACCAAAATAGTCATCGTCTAAAAAAGGTTCAGATAGCAAAAGTTTACCCTTGCTAGGTAATTTAGTATTCTCAAAACGTATATCTAAATTCATAGTAACACTAAATATAATTAAATTAAGTTTTAAAGAAACTCAGGTGGTTTTCTAAACTCTAATTTGGCATCTTTAAAGAGAGCAGAAGTAGCATTTAAACGCAAAAGAAAGTTTTGATTTATTCCTGCAGCTCCCCAGCTAAAGCCAAGTTGCCAACAGTGCATATTTCTATCTAGCGTAATTCTGGTTTGACCTAAATTTTGATTAACAATGTCGTAGTTCGAGTTTATTCCAATTTTCCAACGCTTAGAAAAGTTTGCATCAGCAACAATGTTTATTGTTTGTGTATGGTTTCTATTTCTATCGTTAAACAAGGTAGAATCTCTATTTATAGTACTAAACCAGTTATGAGAAATACTAATTTTCCAAGGAATTTCAAAATCTAAAATTTCATGCGGATTCATTCTGTAATAGTTGTAATCTGCTTCCCAGTTGGGATCAATTTTTTCACTGTTCTGAGCAATACGTTCTTTACTTTTTTTGTTTGCAATTGTGTACGTGGTGGTTATTTGCGTATTCATGAAACGACCTAAAACACCGTTCTCTTTTAATGCAAATGTTTCTATCGATGTACCATTTTGTTCATTCCAACCATAAAAATTGAAATTTCCTGAAGCTACAATACTCAATGAAGGAAAAGGTGTACTTCTAAGCGCTGTTCTTAAATCAGAGAACTGAAAGGATTCTTTTAAAAAGTTATAATTTCCACTAAAGCTTAAGGCGTCAATAATCCTAGTTTTCGAAAACTCTTCAGTTGTGTCTCTTTTATTCTTTCGTTTAATTTCAAAGGTGTTGTTTAAGTTGTAATTGATTAAAAATTGTTCTCCATCTAAACCGTCTGCATACAAACTATTGGCATAAGGTCTGTAGGTAACTAGCGAGTCTGTATTGTTTATTGTAAAATTTTGACTTCTAGTTAGATCGAGGTTAGGAGCGTAAGATACACTCACATTTGGAGTCATCACATGGCGCATTTTTGTTTTGTTTTTGCCTATGAATTGATAGTATGCATAAAGTTGAGAGGTTAAAGCTAGTTTTACAGAGGTATTGTGTACCAATCCAAATTGATTGTTTACAAGTGTGTCTAAAATTTGTCCTGTATTTGCGTTATATAATTTTCTTGTTGCTTGGAAATTTCCTCGTGTTGCATAATCGAAAGAAGGTGTAATGGTAGCTCTACTTTTAAAAATAGGTAGGGCAGTGGTGAGCATAAAACGTTGTGTAAATCCGTTTTTAAATTGATTTTGTATAGATTCAAAGTCTCTATTGGCAAGTAATGAGTCTGCAAAAATAACTCTGTTTTTTGCTTCTAAATTATAAGTTGCTCCAATCTTTTCATAGAATTTAGCGCCTCCAACAGGATTTCTTCTCAAAGGCTTGAATGGATAGAAACGTTGAACGTTGAACGTAAATGTGGGCAATTCAAAATCAATGTTTTTACTTTGAGAGTTTTGTTTTAAACTTGTCTTCAAACCTAAAGTAAAGGGTTTACTAGGAAAATTTCTTACCACGTTTATGTCTGAATTAAATGAGTTGTTGAGAATGTTGTCGTTAATTGCATCTAGATTGGTTATTTGATTGTTATCTGAAATAAAGTTAACCTGACTATTAAATTTCCAATACGGATTTGCTTTTGCTTCTTGTCTGTGACTCCAATTTACCGTAAATTTTTGAAGAACATTTTTAGAAGGGAAAGGACTTTTGAAATGGTTAAATCCAATATTTAATTGTCCATTATACTTATACAATTTCTTGTACTGTGTTGCGTTTCGAATACCAAAAGTACCTCTACTATACAAAGACCCATAAAGTGTGGTTTGTATATTTTCTGATTTCTTAATTGGGAAATAATAACCCAAATCTTGTAACCCAAATCCCCAGTTAGAAAAAGGTACAACTTGCGGAAAGAGAATTCCTGTTTTTTTCTGATCATTTGAGGTTGGGATAAAACTAAACGGAAGTCCGAGTGGAGTAGGAACTCCTCTTACCCAAAGGTTCACAGGACCTGTAACAATTCGTTTTTCGGGTACTAAAACAGCTTTAGAAAGTTGAAAATGAAAATGCGGATCGTCTAAATCACAAGTTGTAAATCTACCTTTGACAAAGTGCATATTCCCATTTGCTTGTCGTTTGGCGGTTTCCATATGCAAGTAATTTTCTTCTTGCTTCGTATCCAACTCTTTAATGTAGGCTTTTTCTGTTTCGAAATTATACTTTAGACTGGCCGCCGTAAGTTCTTCTGCTCCTTCTTTAAATTTAGGAATACCAACGCGTTCTCCTTTTTCGTTTGTTGTATATGTTGCAGTAACGGTTTTTTTCTCAAGATCCATTTCAATGTAATCTGCAGTAAGCTCTATGCCGTCGTATTGCACTAAGGCTGCTCCGTACAAGAAAACAATTTTGGTTTGTAAATTGGCATAAATACTATCCCTACAAGAATAGGTAACAGGCGATTCTAGTGAGTTATCTACTCGAATAATGCGCTCTTGTGCTTGTCCAAATAGTGAACTACTCAAAAAAGCAACGATTATTAACAATCGAATGACTATAAAACTCTTATTGGAACACTTTTTGTTCAAGCCTTTCTGTATAAATTTGTATTCTATGTGTTTAACGGGTGCAAATCTAAAAAATTACCTTGTGTGATGTTAAAAAAAACAAAGACAATACATTTATTATTCTTTTTTTTAGTGAGTTCTTCGGCGCTACTAAGTCAAACCACTGATATAATAACAGCAGGTATTAAAAAGATTGTTATTGATCCAGGGCATGGCGGACACGATCCGGGTTGTCATGGAGAGCATTCGCAAGAGAAGCACGTAGCACTTGCAGTTGGTTTAAAATTAGGAGAGTATATCAAAGAAAAGTATCCGGAAATTGAAGTGATTTTTACACGAGATAAAGATGTCTTTGTGACTTTAGACGAAAGGGCAAAAATTGCAAATAGAAATAATGCTGATTTATTTATTTGTATTCATGCAAATGCAGCTAGTCCTAAAGCATACGGAGCAGAAACATATGTTTTGGGTTTACATAGAACAGAATCACAGCAAAAAATTGCGGAAAGAGAAAATAGTGCCATTTTATTAGAAGAAGACAATGAAGAAAAATATAAAGATTTCGATATGTCTCCAGATGCAATTATTGCAAGGCAGTTACAATTGAGTTATTATCTCGATCAGTCGATCAACTTTGCATCAAAAATTCAAAAGCATTTTAGATTATTGGGCCGATCTGATAGAGGTGTTAGGCAGGCCGGTTTTTTAGTGTTGTATAAAACTACAATGCCTAGTGTTTTAATAGAAACGGGGTTTTTAACGAACCGAGAAGAAGAAAAATTTCTCAGTAAAGCAGCTAACCAACAATTAATGGCAAATTGTATTTTCAAAGCTTTTCAAGAGTACAAATCAGAAATTGAAGGTGTTAATGAGTTAATTACAGATGCGAAAGAAATTAATACTTTAAATTCAGATACAACTTCCAGAAAAACTGAAGTTGAAGAAATAAAGCAAGTTGAAGAAGTAGTAGATGATGCAATTTATTTTAAAGTACAAATAGAAACATCTAAAGAACAAATAGCATTAAACGATCAACGATTTGAAGGTTTAGTAGTAGAAGAATATGTACAAGATAATTTGTATAAATATACTGTAGGCTCATTTCTTAATGATGTTTCAGGAGCAAGTAATCTTAGAAAAGAACTTAGCGCAATGGGGTATAAGTCTTCTTTCGTTGTAGCATTT
>JBMYYC010000041.1:0-18219 GCA_049609045.1 Lishizhenia sp.
CGTGAAAATAAACAAAAAAAGTGAGCCGAGTTAAGATTATCGTTCAAATTCTAATGAAAATTGTGAATTCAACAGACAAATATTTGAACAAGATTTTTTTTGCTCAGCGTAATTTTATGCTATCAACCTTTGTTTTTCTATTATCTTTGAACTTCCGAATTTTAAAACATTATTATGATAAAACGAATTTGTTGCTCACTCTCTTTATTACTTCTTTTTTTAGGTTGTTCTGATACCGTAAGCTCTACTCAAAAGAAAGATACACACTCACAACAAAGTAGTCATCTTACACTTCAAGAGAACGGAGATAGCCACACCTACTCCAATTTAAACGAAATTCGTACAGAACATTTGCATCTCGACTTAGATATTAATTTTGACAATAAGACTATCTACGGAGTTGCGCGTCATAAAATGAACAATTCAGGAACAGAACAAGCAATTTTTGATGTGGCTGGTTTAGATATTCAAAAAGTTACTCTTGGAAAAGAAAAAGAGATTCAAACCGAATATACATTAGGAAATGAAGATCCTACACATGGTGCGCCTTTAACTATTAAGGTAAATAGAAATACAGAATTTGTAAATATTTATTACAAAACAACAGCTAAATCTAACGCTTTAGATTGGTTAGAACCAGAATTAACTACAGGAAAAAAACTTCCATTTTTGTATACACAGGGTCAGGCAATCTTAACTAGAACTTGGATTCCTGTTCAAGATTCTCCTTCGAATAGAATCACGTACAGCGCAAACGTTAAAGTTCCTTCAAACCTAATGGCAGTGATGTCTGCTTCAAACCCTACATCAAAAAATGAATCGGGTAGCTACAGCTTTGAAATGAAACAAGCCATTCCTTGTTATTTGATTGCTTTAGCTGTAGGAGATTTGTCTTATGCATCTTTAGGCGATAATTGCGGTGTTTATGCAGAGCCAGAATTAATTGAGGCGAGCAAATATGAGTTTGAAGATCTTCCTAAAATGATCGATGCAGCGGAGGCACTATATGGTGCGTATCAATGGGAAATCTATGACATTATTGTTTTGCCTTATTCTTTTCCTTTTGGAGGAATGGAAAACCCACGACTTACCTTTGCTAATCCTACTTTAATTTCTGGAGACAGAAGCTCAACCTCAGTTATAGCGCATGAACTTGCACACTCTTGGTCGGGCAATTTAGTAACTAACGCTACATGGAATGACTTCTGGTTAAACGAAGGATTTACAGTTTACTTTGAGAATAGAATAATGGAAGCTATTTACGGTAAGAAAACTGCTGATATGCTGATTCATATAGAATATCAAGAATTAGAAAATTCTATTGAAGCGATGATGAAAGAAAATCCGAAAGATACTCGACTTAAACTTGAATTGAGTAACAGAAATCCAGACGATGGCATGACGGATATTGCTTATGTAAAAGGTGCTTTTTTCTTAAAAACAATCGAAGCTGCAGTTGGCAGAAGTAAGTTTGATGAATTTTTAAATAAATATTTTACAGAACATGCTTTTCAAACCTTGACAACTGAAGATTTTATTGGATACCTGAATAAACACCTTTTAGAAAAAGAAAAAATTACTTTTAATACTGATGAATGGATTTATGGAGAAGGATTGCCACAAAACATTGCAAAAGTTAGTGCAGATGGCTTCTCTAAAATTCAAAATTTAGCGGTTCAGTTTATGGATGGAAAAGATATTTCTGCCGATCTAAAACGAGATAATTTCATCATGCAAGAATGGTTAGGATTTATACGCAAATTGGATCCTTCAAAGCTAACACCTGAAAATCTTAGAACCCTAGATAAAATGGTCGATTTTAAAGGTTGGGGTAATGCAGAAATTATGGAAGAATGGTTTGGATTAGGTATTCAGGTTGGATATACTGACATTATTCCAGAGATGGATGCGTTTTTATGTAAAGTAGGAAGAAGAAAATTCTTAACTCCACTCTACTCTAAGTTGGCTTACAGCAGTCATAAAGAACTAAATATAGAGTTGGGTAGAAAAATTTATGCAAAAGCAAAAGTAAATTATCACGCAGTTTCTAAAGGAACGGTAGAAGAAATATTAGGGCTTTAAACGAACAGTATTGAAGACATAAATATATTTAAGAATGTCGACCTCTTACGAGTGTTCGACATTTTTTTGACATCATAGTTCAAAAACTGAAATTAAATCAAGAATATCGTAAAGAAAACAAACCTAAATTTTAAATTTGTGTAATCAATTTTATAAAAATGAGTAAATACGACGTTACAATAATTGGGTCAGGCCCTGGAGGATATGTTGCAGCAATAAGATGTGCACAATTAGGAATGAAAACAGCAATTATAGAAAAATACGATACACTAGGTGGAACGTGTTTAAATGTAGGTTGTATTCCTTCTAAAGCACTTTTAGATTCTTCTGAGCATTACCACAATGCAACGCATACTTTTGAAGAACACGGTATTAAAGTAGACAACGTAAGCGCTGATATTTCTCAAATGATTGATAGAAAGAACAAAGTTGTTGAGCAAACATGTGCCGGCGTTAAGTTCTTGATGGATAAAAATAATATTGACGTGCATCACGGAGTTGGTTCTTTCGTAAACAAAAACACGATTAAAGTTACAGATAACGAAGGAAAAGAAACAACGTTAGAAACTAAAAACACGATCATTGCAACAGGTTCTAAACCCAATTACTTTCCAGGAATGGAGCCTGATAAAAAGCGTATTATTACCTCTACAGAAGCGTTGAGCTTGAAAGAAATACCAGGTTCTGTTGTTGTAATTGGAGGTGGAGTTATTGGTCTTGAACTAGGTTCTGTCTGGGCAAGACTCGGATCTAAAGTAAGCGTTGTAGAATTTGCTAAGTCTATTATTCCAACGATGGACAGCACAATGGGTAAAGAGCTTACTAAAACTTTAAAGAAATTAAAAATGAAGTTCAACATGGAACATAAAGTTCAAAATGTTGAAAATACTGGAAAAGGTGTAAAAATAACTGCACTGAATAAAAAAGACGAAGAAGTTACATTTGAAGCAGATTACTGTTTAGTTTCTGTAGGAAGAAAACCATACACAGAAGGATTAGGTCTAGAAAATGTAGGAATAAACGTAAACGAAAAAGGTCAGATAGAAACAGACAATCACTTGAAAACAAATGTAGATGGTATTTATGCTATCGGAGATGTTGTTAAAGGTGCAATGCTTGCTCACAAAGCAGAAGAAGAAGGTACATTTGTTGCTGAACATTTGGCCGGACAAATTCCACACATCAACTACGATTTAATTCCAGGTGTTGTTTATACTTGGCCAGAGGTTGCTTCTGTAGGAAAAACAGAAGAAGAATTAAAAGCAGCAGGAACAGCAATAAAAGTTGGATCTTTCCCTATCAAAGCCTTAGGAAGAGCAAGAGCTTCTATGGATATTCAAGGATTAGTTAAAGTTATTGCTTCAGAAGAAACAGACGAAATTTTAGGTGTTCATATTATTGGTGCAAGAGCTGCAGATTTAATTATGGAAGGTGTAGTTGCAATGGAATACAGAGCGAGCGCAGAAGATATTGCAAGAATGAGTCACCCACACCCAACCTATTCAGAAGCAATGAAAGAAGCAGCAATGGCTGCAACGGAAGATAGAGCAATGCATATTTAATCTTTATTAAAAAAAAATAGTTCACTCTCGGGTAGTAATACTCGAGAGTTTTTTTGTTTCAAAAAATTAAAATGAACGAAATACTGAAAAAACAAATACTAAATTCTCAATTTAATAAAGTCAGCACTATATAACTAAACTGTTTTGTGCGTTTCTTTTCTCGGAACTACAAACAATAAAACGAGTCCAACCGCAAAAAAGAAAGTAATAGAAAGAATCGAAGCCTTAAGATCTCCTGTTAAAGCAAACATGAGTCCGTAAAAGAAAGTTCCGAGAACAATACCTACTTTCTCTGTAGCATCATAAAAAGAAAAGTAAGAAGCATGATCTTGTGTTTCTGGTAAAAATTTCGAATATGTACTTCTTGCAATTGCTTGCACTCCGCCCATTACTAAACCAACACCACACGCCAAGCCATAAAACTCTACAGGCTCTGAAATAAAGTATGCGCAAACACAGAGAAGAACCCACATCGATACAGTTATCATCAAGGTATTTAAATTTCCAATTTTACCTGATAAGCGCGACATTAAAAAAGCACCTGCAGCACCTAATATTTGTATCAATAAAATAGAAACTATTAAACCTGTATCTCCAGCGCCTTCTTTCCAATTAATCTCAGATTTTGCAAAATAAACGGCCATTAGCATAACAGTTTGAACACCCGTATTAAAAAAGAAAAAAGCGAGTAAATAACGTTTTAACCTTTTTGTTTTTTTAAACTCTGTAAACACTTTTCTTAGTTCTTGAAAACCTTTCCAGATATAACCTTTCTCTTTTTTAACCTTGTAAATATTGTTTGGCAAAACACGGTATGTGAGCTGTGAAAAACCTATCCACCACAACCCTACAAGTATGAAAGAGTAATACGGTTTCCAAAAACTTTCTATTTGAGGAAGATATAAACCATTGGTTACATCAGAAGCCATAGTAAAATACAAACAGATGATAAGCAAGAGCATACTACCAAAATATCCCATTGAAAAACCTCTCGCAGAAATCTTATCGTGATCTTTTGCTTCAGCTATTTCAGGAAGATATGAATTGTAAAACACGAGCGAATTCCAGAAACCAATACTTGCAAAAAAAACAGCTATTAACCCCAAACCTACGTGCGTCTGAAAAATAGAAAGTGAAATACAAGATAAAGCTCCTAAATAACAAAAGAATTGCATAAATCTTTTTTTATTTCCTGTAAAATCAGCTACACCCGAAAGTAAGGGAGATAAAAAAGCAACACATAAGAAGGATGCACTAAGAATGAATGAAATCAAAACTTGGCTTTCTATCATAAAACCAAAAAAATCTACTAGTACTTGTTCTTTGAAATCTGTACCTTGATTATTTATTTCTAGCAACTCATTCCCTACATTCGCAACATCATAATCTATTCCTTTCTCTTTTAAACTTTCCGATAAATACTGAAGCCTGTCTGGATTACTCAGGTATTTTTTTTCAGTAACGTTCGAATAAAATATTGGAAATATAGCGGAGGAAATAACAAGGTTGTAAACCGAATTTGCCCAGTCGTAAAACACCCAACCTCTAATAATCTTCTTATTTCCTTTTTCCATCTGTGATTTTATATAACTCCAAATATAATGATTTGAAAGTAGTATCTTTTTCTAGTGATACAATATAGAGAAATGAATTCAACAGAATAACTTCAACTTCATTACTAAAGTTTTAGAGTTCAATAAAATACAAATAGGATTACTCTCCAGGATCTGAAAAGGAAGGATTATTTATAAAATTATAATCTGTAAGCGTATTCAAAAAAGAAATTAAGAGCTGTTTTTCAAAATTATCTAGTTGAACTCCGCCTTGAGAAGCAAACTCCATCAATGGATCGAGTGTCGGACTCTGAATAATACCCGAAGAATAATGATCTATCACCTCATCTAATGTCTCAAATCTACCATCGTGCATATACGGACCAGAAAGCGCAATATTTCTTAACGTAGGCACTTTAAACTTACCTCTATCGTTACTGTTTCCGGTCACTATCTCACGACCCAAATCAGAAAAATTGGCATCTAGTCCATTATTACTAAATTTTTGAACTTGTGCTAGCGGACCAGAATGACAATGTATACAATCTGCACCATTTAAACTTTTAAACAAATCAAATCCGGCCCATTCTTCGTTAGAAATATTCTGCCAAATTTCTTGTTCTGAGCTCGACAATGGCAAACCATTTTCAAATTTATACATCACATCATATTTAGATTCTCCAGAAATCATTGTTCTCAAGAACTGCGCAATTGCTTTAGAAACGTGCGTAGAATCAAAGTCTTCTTCTCCAAATGCTTTGTAAAACAAGTTTTTATAATTTACATCATTCGCTAACTCTACAACCGCATTTTTCCAATCTTCGTGGAGTTCTATTGGATTAGAAACAGGATCTAATATTTGCTCTTCTAAAGTTGCAGCCCTGCCATCCCAAAGGAAAAAATTCTGATACCCCAGATTAATTAAAGCCATAGAATTTCGTGTACCAGCAACACCATCAATACCTACAGAAAACTGATTCGGATCAGAAAAAGCTGCATTTGGTGCATGGCAAGAAGCACAACTCATCGTGTTGTTACCGCTCAATTTTTCTTCATAAAACAAACGTCTACCCAACTCAACGCCTTCCACTGTTAATGGATTATCGGATGGAACAAGCATTTTCGGAAAATGAGAAGGTTCGTTTAAAACATAAGGTGTTGGCGTATAATTTACTTTGTCCTTTTTACAGGCGTAAATTAAAAAAACGAAGAGTAAATATATACCAACCTGTCTCATTTACTGAACAATTGCATTCGCAAAATTTGAAATTACTTTCGAAGAAAGCTGTGCTTGACTATCCAGTGAATGTGTAGAATTCTCTGTTCGAACGTCTATAGAATAGGCGCCGTTATCAAACAATTCCTCCATCTTTATCTTAAACAAAGCTTGGTAAGTATTCTCTACTGTATTCTGGAAATCTATGTTTTCAACAGTAGATAGTCTTAGGTTAAGATCTTTACCTACATGATACACAAAGTTTTGGTCAAACGTTCCATTCTGAGCCACAGTTGTATCTGCCTTCCCTTCAATCTGAAGAAAAATATAACCTGGGTTCCAGCCCCAATGCATGGCTCCAACGTTTAAAATATTTAATGGATCTGTATTTGGAAGTGCAGAAGGATCTTGATGGTTTCTGTCACTCGGTACACCTAGAAAAAAATCCAACTTAGAAAATTGTGCGTAATTCGCTTCCGTATTTATCCAACTAGTTCCGTCTTCTTCATAATTATAGACGGCAGAAGCTAAAAGCTCCTCTCCGTTATTGTTAATATTTGTTGCAATAAAAGCCAATTTACTAAACTGAACACTAAAACCTTGCTGTGTTGAATAGGTTTGATTTAGCACTAAGTCTTCCCCCCCAAACTGAGGTTGTAAATCAATTTGAACTTTTTTAACCGGAACAGTAACACTTGTTTCATTCTCTTCTTTATCTTTACAACTGTTGAAGATGAACGCGCAAATAGTGAATAGAATTAGTTTTCTCATTTCTTTTTGTTAATATCGTAAAAATACAACCTGTGGTTCATTTACAAAACTTATTTGACCGTAAATTACTAATTATGTCTTAAGCCTAAACATATGACCAATAAATATTTGAAAATTTTAAGTGCTTCTGCAGGATCGGGAAAAACCTATAACCTGGTGCAAGAGTTTTTAAAATTAACTTTAACAAAACCACAAGAAAATTTATTTTCTAGTATTGCTGCAATGACATTTACCAATAAGGCATCATTGGAAATGAAAGAGCGTATAATTGAAGCGTTAGACGTATTAAGTTATCCCAACAGACCGACCGTAAAAGAGAAAGAAAAAAGAGATGATTTTCTCCTGAAAACAGCTGAAAATTTAAAGATTGACACTGCAACCTTAGAGAAAAATGCGAAGCGTGTTTTAAAAGAAATCTTACATCAATTTGAAGATTTTAATGTTTTAACCATAGATAAATTTAGTCTACGATTAATTAGAACATTTGCTAGAGATTTAGATCAAAGCGAAGATTTTAATGTAGTACTCGACGAAAGTTTTTTAATTGAACAAGTAGTAGACCTTATTCTATCCAACATCGGACAACCCGAACACAAAGAACTCACAGCCTTAGCATTGAATTATGCAAAATCTAATTTAGAAGAAGGCGATAAATGGGATTTTAGAAATAATTTGATCTCTTTCGCCAGTCTACTTACAAAAGAGGTAAACCAACAACACATAGAGAAAGTAACAAAATTAGAATACACAAGAGAAAATTACCAAGCGCTTAAGAAGCAACTGTCAAAAATAGAAGCTGACTACACAGCATTAAAAGAAAAAACAAAGACACAGTTTGCTTCTTTTGGAATCACTGATTTACCGCAAGGAAGAAATGGAGTATTAGGATTGATTGAAAAAATAGATGCTAGAGACTTCTCTAAACGTCCTAAAATAGGAGAAAACATTAAAAAGACGTTATCGGGAGAAATTTTGAAACCCAAACACTTTTTCCCTGCGGAAGCAAAACAAGTAATAGAAAATTTCTACCGCGAAGAATTAGTTTTGTTTGAGTTGTATTACGTTACCAGGGCAACCAGAAAGAATTTTTACAACTTGGCGCTACTTAAATATGTTGCCAATCAATTGCAAGAACTCAAAAAGAACGAGAATATCATTCGTATTTCTGAATTCAACAAACTAATTTCAAACTTAATATCTGAAGAAAACACGCTATATATTTACGAACGCTTAGGCAATCGCTTTCAACACTATTTATTAGATGAGTTTCAAGACACTTCTAGGTTACAGTGGTTAAATTTAATTCCTTTAATAGACGAATCAATTGCACGTGGAAAAGACAATCTAATTGTTGGCGATCCAAAACAAGCAATTTATCGATTTAGAAATGGACTTGTAGAGCAGTTTATGGCACTCCCATCTATCTACGAAGCTGAGAAAGAACCTTTGAAGCTCGGTCAGTTCAATGCCAATCTAACCCGTGCAGGATTTAATGATAATTTAAAACAAAATTGGCGTTCTAACAAAAATATTGTTCAGTTTAACAACGTCTTTTTCCCTATAATTTCTGAGCATCTTACAACAGCCAAACAAGAAGCGTATAAAGATGTAGCTCAACAATTAAAAGGAGATGATGGTGGTTATATTGAAATTATTCGCTGTGATGATAAACTAGAGAAACAGGATAAATTTAGTTTAGAATATTATTATTTATATACGTGGATAAAGCAATGCGAAGCCGATGGTTTTGAACGTGGAGATATCTGTATTCTGGCAAGAAATAAAAAACAAGGTGCTGCTTGGGCTCAATTTTTAACGAAACAAAAAGAAAAATATAAGATTGTAAGTGCAGATAGTTTGGCTATTAAGTCAGATAAAACAGTTCAACTCTTTATTGACTATCTCAACCTAAGAAGAAATTTCGCGAACAGAAACAGACAAACGCAATTTGCTGTAAGCTATTTTATTCAAAAAGCTATAGATCCACTTGCTGCGTTAAATGCATATTGGATCAACAATGAGGTTGGAAAACTTAATTTGGAGGAGTTCATTTCTACATTCTTTGAATCAGAAGAAAAACTCCTTTTCCCTTATGAAAACCTGTATGATTTAGGACAACAATTTACAGCACTATTTAAGGTCAATGAACTCGAAAATCCATATTTGCATCACTTGATGGAGATGTTGCAGAACTTTGATCAAAATGAAGGTCCGGATATTAGGGCTTTTCTTGAGTTTTGGGAACAAAAAGGAAGAAATGAAACAGTTCAGGTTCCTAAAAATAAAGATGCTATTCAAATCATGACTATTCATCAAAGTAAAGGTTTGGAGTTTCCTGTAGTAATTCTTCCCAATCTAGACTGGCATTTGGCAATGATAGACGACCAGTTTATTGAAAATGAAAACGGAGATCTTCTGTATACTATTCCGGGTAATGAGGCTCCAGATTTTATTATAAATGCAAAGCATACAGAGTTAGACCAAAAATTAATGGACGAGCTAAATTTACTTTATGTAGCTATGACCAGACCTGTTCAACGTCTTTATTTACTCTCTGGAAGAGGAGCTGGAACCTACAAATCTTTAAATGATTTAGTGGTTGGAACTTTAGATAATTTAACTGATCCTAATTTAAAGAAAGGAATACACGAAGAGTTAACACAATATACTTACGGATTTCCTGAGAAGAATAAATTAACACGGTCAAAAACAACACATACTTTTGAACCAGAATCTATAAAAGATGTTTTGTGGTTTCCAGAAATCAGTTTACGAGATAAAGATGCGCTTGAAACAGAAGATTTAAGCACAGAACAAAGGTTTGGAAATCAACTTCACCTTATACTTTCAGAAACAAATTCTCTAGACGACCTAAAAAAAGTGATAGAAAACCAACAACAAAAAGGAATTCTAGAACGAGAGATGATAAAAGAGTTAGAAGAAAACGCAACAAAAGTTCTTTCAAACGATGCCTATCAGTTGCTGCTAAAAGAAGCCCATGAAGTTTTAAATGAACAGGACATTATCGTAGATCAAAATACGATAAAAAGACCAGATAAGCTTTTAGTAAATGACAAAAACGTTACCATTTTAGACTTTAAAACGGGGGATAAAAAAGAAAAAGACATTGCTCAATTAAGAGATTATGCCTTTGCTTTAAAAGAAATTGGCTTTGAAAATGTTAGCGGTATTCTTTTTTATGTCAAACTAGATCGTTTAGAACGTATTTTCTAATAAATATCGAACTGTTTGAAGTGATGTGTAATGTGTTTGCTGTTTAACCTATTCCATTGTTGATAGTTAAGTGGACCATAATACGGATGTAGGTTTGTTTTCTCAGGAAATTTTTCATAAAACTCTATGAAATTTAAATAGGCGTCTGTGTATTCGTCTATCGCTAAATCAAGCGCCTCGTTTCTGAGTGGAGTATCCTTTTTAGCAAAAGCAACTTCAACATTTTTCATCATCTCCTTATCACTCTCTAAAAAACGTAACATTCCAGGTAATTTTTCTTCTGGAAGAGCCAAGGATTGAATATTTTCTCCGACTGCAATTCTTAATGTATCCGTAAGGTGCTCAACCATCCGTTGTGCGGTCATAGTTCCCCAATTTGGTTGCTTATTCGCTGTTAACGTATCTAGCTTACTTAGTATAACACCTAAATCATTTTCTATAAACATGATTAAAATTTTTGACCAACAATTACATTCAAACTCATTGGATTTATGTTAATAAACAACTCCCTTTTCACCTCTTCAGGCTCACCATCAATATGCACTAAAGAATTTTCTAATTCAATTTTAAAGTTTTCGCTTGATTCAATTTGTGTGTATTTCGATTTATCCACAGAGCATCGGAAAAAGCGTATCATCAGTTCAGGTATTGCATACCAGGGAAATTTCTTAAGAAAAAACAGCTCTAGTTTTCCATCTTTTATATCTGAATTTGGCGAAACACAAAACCCATTTCCAAATTGCGAACTATTGGCAACACAACAAATTACGATACTACTCAGTCGTTTTTCGTTTACTTTGATATTAATTGGCTTTGAAGCAATGTACTCTTTGATTACCAGTTTTATATAAGATAAAAAACCACGGGTATGATATGCATCAAAACGTTTGGCAATTAGAGCATCAAATCCAAATCCTGTTACGCCTAAAAAAGTATGTTTATTAATTTTTCCCGTATCAATTTTGGTCAGTTTTAACTTATTAATTTCTAAGATAGATTTTTTGATACTCATGGGAAGTTTAAGATGCCTAGCCAATCCATTTCCTGAACCAGCCGGTAGAATAGCTAAAATAGAGTTAGAACCTACTAAAGCACTTCCGACCTCATTTACGGAGCCATCTCCACCAACGGCACAAACAATATCTACCTTTTCTTCTACCGAAGCTTGCGCCAATAAACGAGCGTGTTTTCTATATTCTGTAAAAGCAATATCATAATCAAACTTGGTATGATCGAGATACTTCTCTATCATATCCGGAAGCTTGTTTTTCTTCCCAATTCCAGATATTGGATTTATTATGAACCGAATGTGCTTTTTCATTTTAAACGTGTTTGATTGGAGATCAAATCTTCGTTGTATACTTGTATGATTGCCTTTAATTCTGTTTCCATTTCTTCTTTTAATTTTGGATAGAAAGTCACAGAATCTAAATACAGCATTGTGTCTTTTTTGTAATTATACAAATTTCGAGCCTTATTTTGAGCAAAAGTAATGGCGTAATCGTTTTTAAGGTAATAATAAGTTCCTTCTAAATAATAAATTGCTGTATTTTCTTTTTTATCCTCAATTGACTGACCAAAACTATATACACTTTCTTCATCCGTTAGCCAATCCATCAGTGTTGGATATATATCTATTTGATCCATTAATTGTTTATCAATCCTTGGTTTTATTAAACCCTGTGGGTGATAAAATGCAATTGGAATCCCATACATTCCCAATCTATGCTGATAAAAAATTGAAGTACCAGCAGGCGTGTGATCTGCTAGAATAACAAATAAAGTTCTTTTAAACCAATCTTGCTTTTTTGCTTCTTCAAAAAACAACTTCAAACTCAAATCACCATAAGCGATAGATTGCGCCATTGATTCTTTCTCTTTCGGTAACAGTTTACGCCATTTTTCTGGCACAAAATAAGGATGGTGAGAAGAAAGGGTAAATAGTCCTGTTACAAAAGGTTCTTGCATTTTAGACATTTGCTTGGCTGTCCAAGGGTTAAAATACTCATCTAAAATGCCCCACGTTGCATCTGCATGCGCCTCATTATTATATTCATCTCTACCAATATATTTCTCAAAACCAGCCAATTCAGAAAACTCGTTAAATTTCATAGAGCCATTTGTTGCTCCATGAAAAAAGGCTGAACTATATCCGCGTTTTTTGAGTTGCGTAATCAGCGTTTCTATTCTATTTGTTCCGTATTGTGATGTAATGTAAGGATTGTCCATCAATGATGGAATTCCTGCAAAAATAGCAGGTACAGCTTCTATCGATTTTTTCCCGTTTGCGAAAGCGTTAGGAAAATAAAGAGAATGCTCAATTAAGGAATCTAAAAAGGGAGTATATCCAACTTTATTTTTCTTTTTACCTAGCCATTCATTACCAAAACTTTCAAGAATAAGTACCATTACATTTGTACCTTCTGGCAATTGAGTAGAACCAATTAAGTTTCTACGTGTAGAAAAATGGTTGTACAATTCAGCGCGCGATGTAAAATAATTTGGATTTTTAAGGCCTTCTTTACGCATAGATTTAATAATCGTGAAAGGCGTATTCAAAACAATTGCTGTATTCTCTACTGCTGTAAAACGAGTTGCTGTTAAAACTCCAACAGGACGATAACCTAAACCTCCTCTTCCAATGATTAATAATAGAGGAGTTAAAAGTAGAAAATAGACTGAATTTGAAATATAAAACTTAGAATTAGCTGTCTTAAACGTACTTTCACCTCTTCTAATTTTCTTAAGATAAAAGCGTATTGAAATAAAAAGTAATCCAACAAAAAGCAAAATGATTAACCAAAAATCAGATAAAAAGGTAAATAATAATTGATTAACATCATTTCCTGCTGCAACTACAGCAAACAAATCAGCGGTAGATCTTTTTGAGGTAAAAGCGAAATACTCAATGTCCATTAAATTAAGAAACAATAAAACAGAAATAGTTACACAGAATAAAGTAGCATGCAGAAACCTATAAAGGCTGTATCCTCTCCACGGAAGAGGTAAAAGCGTCAACCCATAAAGCGGTATGAAATAAATTCCGAGCGTTATAGAATCAAACCAAATTCCAGCAAAAAAATCTGTAAATTTCCAATGACTAAAAGCGCTTATGTTAAAGATAAAAAACAGAACGCGTGTAATAGAAAGTAAGGCTAAGCCTACACCAAAACACTGGAACAATCCAAAGATATGTTGTGGTATTCTATTCCGAAAAATCATTGCGTGTAAAGATAGTTAAATCGCCTACACAAGTGACCTATTTTAATAAATTATAACAGATTAATCAGCTTTCAAAAAAAGTGCGAAACAATGCTTATTTAAATTAAAACTGAAACAGAGTGGTGGATTTCTAAAAACAGGAAAACGATTTTAAATTAAATGTTCTCTACACAACAGTAATCGTTTTTAAGAGCATAAGGTCAAAATACAACTAAGTCTATCATTCAAATTGGTCTATTTTTAGTAAGTTTAGCTCAGTAAACTTATGCGATGAAAGAAATTACAAGATTATTTGAGCTTCCGCACAGGCAGTTAGCACTTTACGATAAAGAGATAATGTTTAGCACAAAAGTAAACGGTGTGTGGAACGCTGTTTCTACAAAGTCTTTCATAGAAGAAGCGAATGCGTTGTCTAAAGGACTAATAAAGCTAGGTGTTGAAAGTGGAGATAAGATAGCTATGGTTTCTCCAAACAGGGTTGAATGGAATGTTATGGATATTGCTATCCAACAAGTTGGAGCCATAGGCGTACCCATCTATCCTAATATCTCACTAAAGGATTACACCTTTATTTTTAATGATGCAGGTATAAAAATGTGCTTCACAGGTTCTGAAGAACTCTACGAAAAAATAGATTCTATCAAGAAGGATATTCCAACACTAGATAAAACATATTGCTTTGACCAAATTGATGGAGCAGATTATTACAAGGACATTATATCATTAGGAAAAGATGTTGAATTATCTGAAGTACAAAAAAGAATGGATGCGATAAAAAATGAAGATTTAGCAACCATGATTTATACTTCTGGCACCACAGGAAATCCAAAAGGTGTAATGCTTTCTCATAACAACTTACTCTCTAATGTTAGAGCGTGTAAGGAAAGTATCCCCGCTGATGAAAACAGCAGATGTTTAAGTTTTTTACCTGTTTGTCACGTTTACGAGCGAATGCTACATTATTTATATATGTACTGCGGATGTTCTATTTATTTTGCCGAATCAATGGAAACCATTGGCGATAACATTAGAGAAGTAAAACCGCATGTATTTACTGCAGTTCCTAGACTATTAGAGAAGGTATATGAAAAAATAATGGCTAAAGGTGACGATTTATCGGGTATAAAACGCAAACTATTTTTCTGGGCTGTTTCTTTAGGAGAGGAATATGATGTTAGCGGAAAAAGTGCTTTTTATCACTTTAAATTGAAAATTGCTAGAAAACTAATCTTTAGTAAATGGCAAGAAGCGCTTGGCGGTGAAGTTACTGCAATTGCTTCTGGAAGTGCTGCTCTATCCCCAAGATTAGCACGAATTTTTCTGGCTGCAGGAATTCCTATTTTAGAAGGGTACGGTTTAACAGAAACAGCGCCGGTAATTTCTGTGAATTGTTTCGATAAAGGTGTTAAAATTGGTTCGGTAGGAACTACAATTAAAGATGTTACCGTTAAAATTGCTGAGGACGGTGAAATTCTTGTTAAAGGTCCGAATGTTATGATGGGCTATTACAATAACCCTGAGAAAACAGCCGAAGAAATAGATGAAGAAGGTTGGTTTCATACTGGAGATATTGGACAAATTGAAGAGGGCAAGTTTTTGAGAATTACAGATAGAAAAAAAGAAATATTCAAAACATCAGGTGGTAAATACATTATTCCTCAAATGATGGAAAACAAGTTTAAGGAGTCAAGATTTATTGAGCAAATAATGGTTATTGGCGAAGGTCAAAAGCACCCAGCAGCTCTTATTGTTCCGCAATTTGAGTTCATTAAAGATTGGGCAAAGCGCAAAGAATATAAAATAGCTCAAAATAACACTGAAATTTCTATAAACGATAAAGTAATAGCACGTATACAAAGAGAAGTAGATAAATACAACGAAAACTACGGAAGCTTTGAACAAATTAAAAAGTTCGCTTTATTGGATAAAGAATTGAGTGTTGAAGGTGGAGAGTTAACGCCTACATTAAAACTTAAAAGAAAAGTAATACTTTCTCTTCACGAAGATAAAGTAACAGAAATATACGGCGAATCTATTTAAGTAGATTCAGTGATTATGAAAATTTAAACCCCAATCTGCAGATTGGGGTTTTATTTTTTAAGATTCTTATTTATCTACCTCAAAATCTAAGGCTACAGAATTAATACAATAGCGCAAACCTGTTGGAGCTGGTCCATCATTAAAAACATGACCTAAATGTCCATCACAACGATTACAAACTACCTCTGTCCTATTCCAACCGTATTTATTGTCTACTTTTTCGCCTACATTAGAAGAGTTAATTGGCGCGTAATAACTTGGCCAACCTGTTCCTGAATCAAATTTGGTTTTGCTGGAAAATAAAGGCAAACTGCATCCTGCACAAACATAAGTACCTTGATTCTGATTTTTGAGTAAGTCACCTGTAAATGCTCTCTCTGTGCCTTTTTCTCTTAATACAGAAAATTCTTCTGCAGTTAAAAGACGCCTCCACTCTTTTTCAGACTTTAGTACTTTTTTCAGGCTGTCTTCTATCGTTTCACTTCTCAAATCTGATGAAAACATCACTGCATGTTTTGTTTTTACAGTATTCGAACAGGCTATTAGAAAAATAACTGTTGCGGAAAGAAAAATTAATTTATTCATAATTATTAGTCGGTTTTACATTGTTCTACTTACAAAACATATCAAGTATTTAGATGTTCTAAAATGAAACTATTTAATTACCACTTTAAAATGAAGAGAACCGCTTTTAATGTCTAATTTTGTAGCAAAAAAATGAAAAGTTACAGTAAAAATTTCTGGGCCTTGTGCGCGTCTATCTTGCTTTTCATGACCAGCTTTAACCTCATCGTTCCTGAATTAAATACTTTCATCACCAATTTACGCGGAGAAGAATACAAAGGATTGATTATGGTATTATTTACACTTTCAGCAGCCATTTCCAGACCGTTCTCCGGAAAGTTAGCCGATAATCTGGGACGAAAATCTACGATGTATGTAGGTATAATTGTAATGACTGTTGCTACTTTTCTGTATCCAATCAGTGGAACTGTTCTTTTCTTCTTGCTTTTACGATTTTTTCATGGATTTTCAACTGGATTTCTACCCACTGGTGCTACCGCAACAATAACAGATCTTTTGCCTGCGGATAAACGCGGACAAGGTATGGGCGTTTTTGGTACAGCTATATCATTAGGTATTGGGGTTGGTCAATTTTTAGGAACACCCGTTGCACTTACTTTTGGTATTAATGGACTTTTTATTTGTGCAGGAATCTTGGCAATTGCAGCAGGATTAATGATCACAACTGTGAAAGAAACGCTAGAAAATCCAAAACCATTTCACATTTCACACTTATCCATCAAAAAAAATGAATGGATAGAAAAAAACGTTTTACCCGTAGGAATAGTAATGCTTTTAAGTGCAGCTAGTTCAGGAATGTTATTTGTGATTACGCCAGACCTATCTGGTTATTTGGGAATCGATAACAAAGGCTGGTTTTTTGCCTTATATGTGATCTCAACAATTTTAGTGCGCTTGTTTACAGGTAAATTGTCAGACAAAATTGGAAGAAGACAAACTTTAGTGATTGGTTTATGTATTCTGATTGTTAGTATGATTTTAGTTGCCAATGCTAAAAGTATATTTATTTACTCTCTGGCTTCTATTATTTTCGGAATGGCAACAGGGTTAAATAGTCCAACTCTTTTTGCTTGGATGGCAGATTTAGCTCCTGCTAACAGAAGAGGAATTGGATCTGGCACTCTCTTCATTGCACTAGAGCTCGGAATTATGCTCGGAGCTGGTTTAACTTTAGCTTTCTATGAGAGTACTTTTGAAAGCGTTTCGCTAACTTTTTCTATTGCTGTTCTTCTAAATAGCTTGGCACTACTCTTTGTTATCTTACATTTGATTTTTGTTTCTTACAATAAAGCAAACTAACTTATTTTTCATCACTAAAAAAGCGTTCCATCATTTCAAATAGTTCTGGGTGTTTATTTTTTAATAACTGCGGACGTTCTTTGTAGTACTCGGTAATTACAGCAAAAAATTCTTGTTTATTTGTAGCTCCGTATGCATTTATACTAGATGCTTGATTCTTAATTTTAGAAATTTCCCTCTCAACTAAATCTACCCAGCACTGCTTATCTTCCTTTCTTAACATGAACGGCAATCCATCTATAGAACCATCTGCTTTATCCAAAAGGTGTGCAAACTCATGTACACCAACGTTATTTTTGTCTGTCTGATTTTCAAACCCATGAATTAAAGCTGGAAGAGAAAGAATCATTGTTTTATCCATCAATCCTCCATGATGCACTTTTCCTGAAACCACACCTCTTTTGTTCAATTCATTATTCATATCAAAATTGGAAGGATAAACCAGAACTTCGGATAACGCTCCATAATTCCAATAAGGCAAACCCCAATAAGCTATAATTGCGCTGCTGGCTACGTAAAGGCAGGTCGACTTTTCTGGTACATCTTTATCTATCTCAGTTACAATAATCTCAGCTAAAAATATCCCTACTCTATCTTCGAAAACTATTTTTTGTTTTTTGTTAAGGTTAGCATAAAACGGAATATGTCTGTTAAG
>JBMYYC010000042.1:0-17979 GCA_049609045.1 Lishizhenia sp.
ACGGTAATTAACTCTACATTTCACCATTTTAATCCTTTTGGTGTTAGTGGTGTGGTTGTTATTCAAGAAAGTCATTTAGCCATACACACATGGCCAGAATATGGTTATGCTGCGGTAGATTTATTTACTTGTGGAGAGATGGACGCTTGGATTTCATTCGACTTTTTGAAAGAATGCTTCAAAGCAAAGCAATATTCTGCTATTGAAATGAAAAGAGGTTCTTTGAATCTTTTAACGCGTAACGATTTCGATATGTCTACGATGCGTCAAAAAGCAGACGAATGGAAGAATCCGGATATGTATACACGAAATGTATGGTTTACAGATAAAGACGAAAACCAAGCATTGTCTTTGAAATATACTGGCGAAGTATATCACGATGTTCAATCTCCTTTCCAAAGAGTAAGAATATTAGAATCTCCAAAATATGGTAAGTTGTTAACCTTAGACGATATGTTTATGACTACGGAAAACGACGAGTTCCATTACCATGAGATGATTTCGCATCCAGCCATGTTAGCACACGGAAATATAAAAAATGTGCTTGTGATTGGGGGTGGAGACGGTGGAACTATTCGCGAAATTTTAAAACACAACGGTGTTGAGAAAGTAACAATGGTAGAAATTGACGGCGAAGTAATTGAAGCGTGTAAAAAACATTTGCCAACCATAGCTTCAGAGTTTGATAATCCTAAGTTAGAATTAATAGTAGGAGATGGAATTGAGTTTGCTAAAAATGCCAAGGCCGGAGCTTACGATTTAGTAGTTGTTGATGGAAGTGATCCTGTTGGTCCGGCAGAAGGTTTATTCTCTGTTTCTTTTTACGAAAATTGCTACAACGCGTTGAATGAAAATGGAATTTTAATTGCACAAGGAGAATCTCCAAAGTTTAATGAAAACGCATTTTCAGAGTTAAATCAAACGTTAAGAACGATTTTTGGAGAAAATAAAGCGCCAGTTTCTTTGTTTTATGTACCTACGTATCCAACAGGAATGTGGTCTTTCCAATACGGAATTAAAGGAGATGTAAATATGAAAGTGGTTAAAGATGAAAACGAAGCAGATCGTTTTGTAAATGATAAAGGTTTAAAATATTACAATACTGAATTGCATACAGCTTCTTTCGCGTTACCTAATTTTGTTAAAACTTTACTAAAATAAATGGCAACGTTTGATCCAAATGGTGTAGGTATTTCTAACGGAAATATTTTCGGTTTTCCTGTTACACAAGAAGAAGCTTCTATTGTTTTGTTTGGAATTCCTTGGGACGTTACAGCAAGTTATGGAAAAGGAACGGCAAACGCTCCTGAGGCAATTTTAGAAGCTTCAACACAGCTTGATTTTTATCATCCAAAACTCGAAAATGCTTTTCAAACAAAAGTATATTTAGAGCCTATAAACGCTGCTTGGAAAAAACGTAATGATGAATTGTTGCCAGAGGTTACAGCATACATAAATTATTTAGAAGAGGGAGGAAAGGTAGAAGATTCCTCTTCTTTCTCTTCTTTTTTAGACGAAACAAATCAAATACATCTTGCGCTAAAGAATGAATATAAAGCCAAATCTTTACAAAATTTAGAGCAAAATAAAATAGTTGGTTTTATAGGTGGAGAGCATTCAGTTCCACTAGCACTTATCGAAGCATTGGCAGAGAAAAGTACTTTTGGAATTTTACAGATCGATGCACATGCAGATTTAAGAGATACTTATGAAGGTTTCCACCAATCGCATGCTTCTGTTATGTTTAACGCGATACAGTTAGATAGTGTGAGTCATCTTGTTCAAGTTGGAATAAGAGATGTAGCACAAGTTGAAATTGATCTGATAAATACAAATTCGAAAATCGCAACTTTTTTTGATTGGGAGATAAAAGAGAAAGCCTTTGCCGGAGTAACGTGGAAAAAGCAAGTAGAGCAAATTGTTAATGCGCTTCCAGAAAAGGTATACATTTCTTTTGATATAGATGGTTTACGTCCAGAACTTTGTCCAAATACAGGCACACCAGTTGCCGGAGGTTTTTCATTAGAAGAGGTTGTTTATTTAATCTTTGAAGTAGTAAATGCCGGAAAAGAAATAGTAGGTTTTGATTTAAACGAGGTGGGTGTAGCAAACAATACGGATTGGGATGCTAACGTAGGAGCTCGAGCCTTGTGGAATTTAGTTTGTGCAGTGGAGCTTTCTAGAAGAAAAAACGGTTAATCACTTGCGCTATCAAGCTGGTATAATTTACTTATATTCGCTCTAAACAATCCATTATTGAAGAATGAAAATAGTAAACAGACTGGTTAGCTCAATACTACTTATAAGCCTCGCTATATTTTTGGCACTACTTGGTTTAGGTATATTAAAGTCTAACTCCTTTTTACTTACATTTCCTTACATCACTTTTACGTTAACGTTAATTCTTTGTTTTTTTGTGGTTACACTATTGTTGAAGGATATAAAGCTGCACATTTATAGATCTTTGTTGTTGATTATATTGGCAATTACGCCAGTATTATTGCACAGTATTTATTTTTTTAATCACCATTTTTTAGAAGAAAATAGTACGCTTTTTCTCTCTTCTCTTTGTGCGAGTATTGCTGTCGGATTTATTTCTAACCTGAATCTTTTCGAAAAACACCGAAAATACATGCTGTTTTCAACACTATTAATCACCGCCTTAATAATTGTTCCAGTTGTTTTTACTCTAAATTATCCTAGTGTATTTCTAATTTTGAAGTACGCTTTAGTTTTGTTTTCAGTAGCGCTAATTGTTTATTCGATAGTTTCAAAAAGTGAAACTCAGAAATAAGTTCCAAACGAATCTATGCGCTTGTTCCAGTAGGTAGAGTTGTAAATATCTACAATAGAAATTCCTTTACTGCTACTGGCATGTATCATCTGAATGGAGTTGTTTTCGAGAGAATAGACAATTCCAACATGAGAAATACCTGAACCGCTATCAAAGAAAACCAAATCTCCTGGTTTTACATCTTTCTTTTTAACCTTTTTTGCAGCTGCTTTTTGATCAGAAGCTCTTCTTGGAAGTGTGATGTCTTGACTTTCTAATACATACGAAGTAAAACCGCTGCAATCAAAACCTTCAGAAGATTTCCCTGCCCAGAGATAAGGAACACCGAGTTGCTTTTTAGCAATTTTTAGAGCGTTATTTCGTGTTGATTCTAAACTGTTTTCACTTATCTCGTTTTCAGATTCAATGGAGAATGATTCCTCGTAAAGGTCTGTAGTACCACTAAAGTGTTTAATTAAAATAGAAGAAACTTGATTAAACAACTCTGTTTCTTCTTGTATTTTTAAATCTTCTGCCCAAGAAACAAGGTCTTTTTTCAAGGTGCTTAGTTCGTAAACATGCTGCTTTAGTAGTGTTTGTCCTTTTTCAGATTTTTGTATTTCGTCTAATAGAGCACTGGCTATACTTAAAGCTTCTGAATGTCTTTTTCTCCAACGTCTATTTCTTGATAATTGTAAGCTGGATATTGCTTTATAAAATTTAGGAGAAAGCGCAAAGTCGTATTCCGGATTATCTATGAGTCGCTTTGATTTTCTATAAACGCTTTTATAATGACCTTGGTCATAAAACATTTCTAGTTGATCAAATTTTAAAACTTGACCAATTGCGGTTGAACTAAAAGCGAGAAGAATAAAAAAAACTACTGTTTTCATGAAATCTTTTTACAAAAAAAAGAATTAAGAGCGTACGATTTCACCGAAATAGTAAATATCGCTAACAGATGTCTGTTTAAATCTGTTTCTGTAAAAAAATGTAAAACTGAAGGTAAAAGTTGGTTCTGTTCAAGAAGTATTATTACTTTTAGGTCAGAAGGTATTGTGTACCTTTAAAACAATCAAAAGAAATACAATGATTTTTAAAAAAATAGCTCTTAGTTGCTTACTAACTTTCTCATTGGCTACAACAGCACAAGTAAATCACGCGCAGAAGTTAACTGAGGTTTCTACTTATATAGATAGACTTTATGTAGATGAAGTGGATAATGATGAGGTTACGGATGCAGCCATAATTGCGATGTTGGAAAAATTAGATCCACACTCGACCTACATTCCGAAAGAAGAAGTTGAGGGCGCAAATGAAAGAATTAATGGAAGTTTTGTAGGTATCGGAATCCGTTTTCAGATACTAAAAGATACTTTGTTAGTTGTTAATCCTATTCCGGGCGGACCATCAGAAAAGTTGGGAATTAGAGCAGGTGATAAAATTATTAAAATTGAAGAAGAATTAATTGCAGGAAATGGCTTGAAAAATAGCGGTGTGCGTAAACGACTTCTCGGTGATTTGGGCTCAAAAGTAAATGTTTCTATACTAAGAAAAGGAACAGACGAATTATTAGAATTTACAATAACGAGAGATAAAATTCCTGTAAACTCCGTAGTTAGTACGTATATGATGGACGATGAAATTGGATATATCAAGTTAACCAGTTTCAGTAGAACTTCAGAACAAGAAATCAAAGATGCTTTAATTGAATTGAAAGATAAAGGAATGAAAGACCTTATTTTAGATCTAGAAGGCAATGGAGGCGGACTTCTGTATGCAGCAAAAAGCATAGCAGATGAATTCCTATCTGGGGATAAATTAATTGTATATTCTGAAGGAAAGGCGCAACCAAGAAGAGATTTAAAATCAGATACAAAAGGAAATTTTGAAAAAGGTAGACTAGTAATTTTGATCGATGAAGGCACTGCATCTGCTTCGGAAATTGTAAGTGGAGCAGTTCAAGACTGGGATAGAGGTTTAATTGTTGGAAGAAGAACATTTGGTAAAGGACTCGTTCAACGTCCAATTGAGTTATCTGACGGTTCTCAAATTCGTCTAACGATTGCAAGGTATTTTACACCAAGTGGTCGTTTTATTCAAAAACCATACGATGATTTAGAAGCATATAAAAATGATTATTTAGACAGGTTTTTAAGTGGTCAGATGACGAGTGCAGATAGCGTAATTGTGAACGACTCATTAAAGTTTAAAACCCTCAAACAAGAAAGAGTAGTTTATGGAGGAGGAGGAATTATGCCCGATGTTTTTGTACCGTTAGATACCTTAGAAATATCTGATTATTACAGAGCGCTAAGTAGATCGGGGTTGATTAATCAATTTTCTATAGACTACGTAAATACCAACCGTTCAAATTTTAAGACCAACTACACTAGTTTTGAAAACTTTAAGAATTCGTTTACAGTTGATGAGATGTTAGTTAACGATTTTTTAGCCTATGTTGCCAAAGAAAATGCTAAACTCACATTTGATGAAGAAGGCTATAAGGTATGTGAAGACCTATTTAAAATACGTTTGAAAGCAACTATAGCACAAAATTATTGGGATTATAGTTCTTTTTACGAAATTTACAACGTTAAAAATGAAATCGTAATGGAAGCATACGATATTTTGAAAGAGAATTGTTACAAAAAAATGAATTTAGCCAAATAAAATAAAAATGAAAAAAGTAATTTTAAGTGTAGCCGTTTTTGCGGTAATGTTGAGTTGTGGAGATCAAACTTCTATAGATACAACTTTGAATACTACAGAAGGAGAAGTAGTTTCTAAACTTGCAACTCAAGAAATGTCTGATGAAGAGCTAAAACAACAAGCTGCAGAAATCCAAAAAATAAAAGAAGAGAAAGAACGTATTGCAAGAGAAACACAAACTACAATCGCGTTTAATAAAGAAATACACGATTTTGGTACCGTATTGCCAGAAACAGAAGCATCCTACACTTTTACAGTAATAAATACAGGAGATAAACCTTTGGTGATAGAAGATGCTAAGGCGTCTTGTGGATGTACTGTGCCTAAAAAGCCAGAAGCTCCTATAGCTCCAGGTGAGGAGGGTGAATTAGAGGTTACTTTTAAATCGAAACCTGGTCAAACTGGAGTTATTTCCAAAACAGTAACGATTACAGCGAATATTCCGAACAAAACAACCACTTTGCAGATTAAAGCAACAGTTGAAGATTAAAAATAGGAGTAAAATATAATTTAAAAGCCTCAGTTTTGAGGCTTTTTTTGTTGCAATTAAAAGAAGAATAGAAGTACCAGAGATAAACTGATCATGTTTAAAATTGAAACTTAAATAGACATTAAATAAAAAAGAGAGTTTCTAATGAAACTCTCTTTTGAAATTTATGATCTTCTAATTGTTAGATGTCAATATTTGCATATTTTGCATGCTTTTCAATAAACTCTCTTCTAGGCGGAACTTCATCTCCCATAAGCATAGAGAAAATTTGATCACATTCTGCGGCGTTCTCAATAGTTACCTGACGAAGTGTTCTGAATTCAGGGTTCATTGTTGTATCCCATAACTGTTCAGCGTTCATCTCTCCAAGACCTTTGTAACGTTGCACACCAACAGAACTTTCAGAACCTGCACCTTTCATTTCTTGAATTAAACGATCGCGCTGATCGTCATTCCAAGCATATTGAGATTTAGCACCTTTTTTCACTTGGTATAATGGTGGCGTAGCGATGTAGATATATCCTTTTTCGATTAACTCTTTCATGTATCTAAAGAAGAAAGTAAGAATTAACGTTTCAATGTGCGATCCATCTACATCGGCATCACACATGATAATAATCTTATGGTACCTTAATTTTTCTGTATTTAACGCTTTAGCATCATCTTCAGTTCCTACGCGTACACCTAAAGCAGTGTAGATATTTTTAATCTCTTCGTTTTCGAAGATTTTATGTTGCATTGCTTTTTCAACGTTCAAGATTTTACCTCTCAATGGCATAATTGCTTGAAACATTCTATCTCTACCTTGTTTTGCAGTTCCACCCGCAGAATCTCCCTCGACAAGATATACTTCGCATTCAGCAGGATCTTTTGAAGAGCAATCTGCTAACTTACCTGGTAATCCAGAGCCGGTTAACACGTTTTTACGTTGCACCATTTCTCTAGCCTTACGAGCAGCGTTTCTTGCTCTTGCAGCTAAAATTACCTTTTCTACAATACGTTTTGCATCCGCTGGGTGCTCTTCTAGGTAATCCTTTAACATTTCAGAAACAGCTTGAGATACAGGAGCTGTAACTTCTCTGTTTCCTAATTTTGTTTTTGTTTGTCCTTCGAATTGTGGTTCTTGTACTTTTACAGAAACAACTGCTGTTAGACCTTCTCTAAAGTCATCTCCTGCAATTTCAATTTTTTCTTTCGTAAGCATACCACTTTCATCGGCATACTTCTTAAGTGTGTTTGTTAATCCTCTTCTAAATCCAGAAAGGTGAGTTCCTCCTTCGTGCGTATTAATGTTGTTTACGTACGCTTGAATGTTTTCTGTGTAAGAAGTGTTGTAAGTAAGAGCTACTTCAACAGGAATTCCATCTTTTTCACCGTCGATATAAATAACATCTTGGATAAGTTGTTCTCTATTTCTGTCTAAATATTTTGCAAATTCTTTTAATCCACCTTCAGAATGAAATTTATCAAAAGGTGCATTACCGTCGTCGTCTTGATTGTCTAATCTCGCATCTGTTAACGTAATTGTTATTCCTTTATTCAAGAAAGCGAGTTCTCTCATTCTTGCAGCAAGCGTTTCATAGTTAAAAACTACTTGTTCAAAAATAGAATCATCGGGTACAAAAGTAACATCAGTACCTGTTTTATCGGTTTCTCCAATTACTTTTACTTCATATTGAGGAACACCAATTTTATATTCTTGTTGCCAAATTTTACCGTCTCTGTAAACCGTAGCTTTTAAATCCTTAGATAACGCATTCACACAAGAAACACCAACACCGTGCAAACCTCCAGATACTTTGTAGGTATCTTTATCAAATTTACCACCCGCGTGAAGTACAGTCATTACAACTTCAAGTGCAGATTTTTTTTCTTTGGTATGCATTGCGGTTGGAATACCTCTACCATTATCTGTTACGGTTATTGAATTTCCTTCGTTGATAATTACTCCTATGGTATCACAATGACCAGCTAAGGCTTCATCAATAGAGTTATCCACTACCTCGTAAACACAGTGGTGTAAACCTTTCACACCTACATCACCGATGTACATGGCTGGACGCTTACGAACGGCTTCTAATCCTTCTAATACCTGAATATTATCTGCAGAATAATCTGCTCTACTTATTTCTTCGCTCATCTATATATAACTTAAAAAAAACGGGTGAAAAGGTTAAAATACTATCACCACAAACAAAAATAGCGAACTAAGACGGTAATAACTATTAATTCATACAGGAAATAGTTGGACTTATTAACAGGTAATGAACATCAGTAATTTCAAGGTGTTTTACCTCTATTAATACCACAATGTTACTAGATTTTTATTTTTTATTATCAAAATGTTACTCCAATGTTACCAAATTGTTAATTTAATTTGTATATTTACATCAAATTAGAAATTATCGTTATGAAATATTTATTATACATCGCAGCAGTAGCTATTTTAACTGGAGTTTCAACTTCTTGTACTAAAAAGGTGAAACCAAATTTCCTCGAAGGAAAGTGGAAAGTTGTTTCGTTAATAGATGAAGATAACCCAGAGAATAATAAGTCTGAAGATTATTTTAAATCTGAGCCTATGACCTATGAGTTTATGACTGAGGATAATAAATACGGTCAAAAAGAGCTGTTCGTTTATAAAAATGGGGAAATGGGACTGTGTTACTACGAAATTGTAAACAATAGCGCTTTAGATGTTTCTGATGATGAAACTGGAAGAGAGTCAAGAGTAATGCTGATTAATAAAATAGACAACAAAACATTTGAACTGAGAAAATCAGAAAATAGTCAAACTTTAAAAATTGTAAGACAGTAGAGAGTTGTGTATTTCACTCTGCTATTTGAACAAAAGTCGAATCATCCGAGGTTCGACTTTTTTATTGGCTAAATATTTCTTGTGGGTGTTTGAAGGCTTTTATTTCAATAGGATTATTACTTGGATCTAAAAAGAACATGGTATGTTGTTCGCCTATTTCTCCCGAATAGCGAATATGTGCTGGTAATATAAACGTTACCTTATGATCAATTAATCTTTTATGCAGTGCTACGAATTGAGGCAAACTTAAAATGCAACCAAAGTGTGGAATTGGTACGTCAATTCCGTCTACTTTTCCACAGTAATCTAATTGAGAAAGAGTAGGAGAGTGGTGGGCAGAAAGCTGATGCCCATAAAAGTCAAAATCTATCCATTTCGTTGTGGATCGACCTGCTTTGCAATTCATTACTTCAATATAAAAGCGTCTTGTTTCTTCAATATTGTTTACTTTAAATGCGTAGTGAAATGGATTCATTTTTTGATTTAAATATAAATAAAAAACTCCCTCCAAATAAATGAAGAGAGTTTCTATATTTTTCAAGGCTATTTCTATCCTCCGAAGTCATCAAATGCTACGTTTTCTGGTGGAACTCCCCAGTCATCACACATTTTAACTACCGCTTGATTCATCAATGGTGGTCCACAGAAATAGAATTCTATATCTTCAGGAGCTTCGTGCTGTGTTAAATAGTTGTCAATCACAGCTTGGTGAACAAAACCTACAAAACCATCTCCTTCATCTTCCATTTTCTTTTTCTCTACCCAGTTATCTTCAGGTAAAGGCTCAGAAAGTACTAGATGGAATTTAAAGTTAGGGAAATCTCTTTCCAATGCTCTAAAATGCTCTAGGTAAAACAACTCTCTTCTAGAACGACCTCCATACCAGTAAGAAACCTTTCTGTCTGTCTTTAATGTTCTAAATAAGTGGTATAAGTGCGAACGCATAGGAGCCATTCCTGCACCTCCACCAATATAAAGCATTTCTGCATTTGTTTCTTCCTTGATAAAGAATTCTCCGTATGGTCCAGAAATCATACATTTATCTCCTTCTTTTAGGTTGAAGATGAATGATGATGCAACACCAGGATTTACTTTCATCCAAGCGTTTGCTTTTCTATCCCATGGTGGAGTTGCAATACGAACGTTCAACATAATTCTACGTCCTTCTGCTGGGTAAGAAGCCATTGAGTATGCACGAACAACGTCTTCATCGTTCTTCATTGTAAGATCCCAAAGACCAAACTTATCCCATTCTACTTTAAATTTATCTGGCTCTCCTGGATGATCATCTGGGTGAGCTGTAATGTCCATTTCTTTGTAGTTTACCACACAGTTTGGAATACGTATTTGGATGTATCCACCCGCTTTGTAATCCATATCTTCTGGAATCTCTACAATAAATTCTTTAATGAAAGATGCAACGTTATAGTTAGAAACAACGGTAGCTTCCCACTCTTTAATTCCTAATATCTCATCGTGAATATGGATTTCCATATCTTCTTTCACCTTAACTTGGCATCCTAGTCTATAATTGTCAGCAATTTCTTTTCTAGAGAAGTGAGGTTCTTCTGTTGGTAGTATATTTCCACCTCCAGAGTTTACCTGACAAATACATTGTACGCAAGTACCACCTCCACCGCAAGCAGAAGGTAAGAAAATACCTTCGTTTCCAAGTGTAGATAATAGTGAGCTTCCTCCGTCTACTTCCAACTCACGATCTCCGTTAATTGTAATTTTTATTTTACCAGACGGAGATAATTTTGCTTTTGCAAATAAGAGCATCGATGTTAACAGTAATGTTACTGCTAAGAAAACGATAACCGTAATAATAATTCCTGTAGTCATGCTTTTTACTTTTCTAAATTAATTACTTGACTTGTTGGTGTTGCAGAACTGTCAGCCGTTGCAGCTTTTTTGTCTTTTTCACCGTTTCCGTATTCAATACCTGAGAAACTCATGAAAGCGATTCCCATTAACCCTGTTAAGATGAATGTAATTCCTAAACCTCTTAAAGGTGCTGGTACATTTGAATATCTAATCTTTTCTCTGATGGCAGCGATTGCAACAATTGCAATAAACCAACCAATACCAGAACCAATTCCGAATGCTGTTGCATCTACGATTGTTGAGTATTGACGATCAGCCATAAATAGTGCACCTCCTAAAATTGAACAGTTAACAGCGATTAATGGTAAGAAAATACCCAAAGCTCCGTATAAAGCAGGCGCAAATTTTTCTACCAACATCTCTACCAATTGAACGATAGAAGCAATTACTGCGATAAACATAATGAAGGACAAGAAGCTCAAATCAATTGTGTTCGCTCCTTCAGTTCCGTAAGCAGGATTAAGCCATTCTAAGGCACCTTCTTTTAAAACAAAGTTTTGTAGCAAATAGTTGATAGGAATGGTGATGGCCAATACGAAAATGACCGCAGCACCTAAACCAACTGCTGTTTTAACTGTTTTGGAAACAGCTAAATAAGAACACATCCCTAAGAAATATGCGAAAATCATATTCTCAGAAAAGATGGCTTTTACAAATATATCTAATGTAGTATCCATAATAATTTTTTAATTCAATTAATAACTTTTCTAGTGACTTTCGATTAATGTTTTATTCTTAGATCTCTGTATCCAAATAATGATTCCTACAACAATTAATGCCATTGGAGGTAAAATCATCATGTTGTTGTTTACATAACCCATTTCATAAATTCCACTCATGTTTCCATTAGCATCTGGGATGTTACTTCCAAATAGATCAACTCCCCATATTTTACCAGATCCGAACACTTCACGTACTAAGGCAACTAAGATCAAAATCCAAGCATATCCTATAGAGTTTCCAATTGCATCCATAAATGATGGACCAACTTTGTTACCCATTGCGAAAGCTTCAAAACGTCCCATTATTATACAGTTTGTAATAATCAAACCAACGAAAACGGACAGTTTTTCAGAAATCTCTGGTAAAAATGCTTGTAAGAGTTCATCTACAATAATTACTAATGATGCTACAACTACAAGCTGTACAATAATTCTAATTCTTGAAGGAATCAGATTACGTAGTAAAGAAACTACTATGTTACCCATAACGAGTACAAAAAGTACAGAAACAGACATCCAAAATGCTTGTTCAACTTGCACGGTAATAGCTAACGCCGAACAGATACCTAATACTTGAATAGTAATTGGGTTATTATCTGATAGCGGATCAGTTATAAGTTTTTTATTCTTTTTAGAGAATAACGGCTCTTTAGGAGCTTTTGTTTTTTCAACAGCTTCACTCATTTCTCTTAAGATTTAGTTTTGTTAAAATATTTTGTATAAACAGCCATTGTTCTGTTCATCATTTCTTCTACACCTTTAGAAGTTATCGTTCCACCAGTGATTCCATCAACTTTTTGTTCAGAAGCTCCAGATCCATCTTTCATCACTTTGATTTCTGAAGAAATATTTTCTCCAACCCATCTCACTTCAAAAAAGTCTTGCTTGATCTCAGCACCCAATCCTGGAGTTTCTGTTTTGTGGTCTAAAGATATACCTGCTATGGTTTTGTTATCTGCTCCAACAGCAACATATCCCCAAATTGGTCCCCAAAGTCCAGCCCCAACAACAGGACAAATTGTTACTTGCTCTCCATCCTTATTTATAGCTTGGAAAACAGGGTATAATCTATCTTCTTTTTTGATTTTCTTATCTCTGTATTGTTTCTTAATGTCGATATCAAAAGCTTCTTTACCTTCAATTACGTCTCCGTTTGCATTAATCACAAAACTCTTTTCAGATGGAATGTATTTCTCAAATAAATCGGTAGCTTCTTTTCTAGAAGACTCAATTCCGATTGCACTGAGTAAATCCATTTGCTTTTTCTTAGCAGCATTTTTATCTTTAATTGGTCCAAGACCTAAAGAAAGACTTGCTAATATGGTACCTACAACAACTACTAGAGCAATTGCAAATACGAATGTGTATCCGTTACTATCTCTGTTTACAGCCATGATTATGCAGTTTTAAGTCTTTTAAGACGACGTTTAACATTTGCTTGAATTACATAATGGTCGATAATTGGTGCCATTACGTTCATAAATAGGATAGAAAGCATAACACCTTCTGGATAAGCTGGGTTTAATGTTCTTATTAATATGGCAATACCACCACCTAAGAATCCGTACCAGTACTTTCCAACGCTTGTTTGCGCAGCTGTTACAGGATCTGTTGCCATGAATACTGCTCCAAAAGCAAAACCACCAATAATTAAGTGATAATAAGCAGGCATGTCAAAGTATGCATTTCCTCCGATAGCATTCATCAATAATCCGAAGATCAATCCTCCTGCGAAGAAAGATGTAATTATTCTCCAAGATGCAACACCTGTAAACAATAGAATAGCTGCTCCTAATAATGCAGCGAAAGTTGATGTCTCTCCTACAGAACCTGGAATCATTCCGAAAAATGCTTCCATCGGGTCGTAAACGGTATTGAACTTCGCTAATAAAGCGTCACTAGAAGAACCTGCTGGCATGGCTTTACCGGCAATGGTTATGGCTTCATTTCCTGCGGTTTTCATTGCTTGTAGATCTCCTAAAGCCGTAGCTCCTGACGCACCGTCTGGCAAAGAACCTTTCATTTGATTTACAACATCTTGTGTTCCTGATTTCCAAACTTTGTCTCCAGACATTGCTGTTGGATATGCAAAGAATAAAAATGCTCTTGCAGTTAAGGCAACGTTAACGATATTCATACCTGTACCACCAAACACCTCTTTACCAATAACCACAGCAAAAATTGTTGCTACCGCTACCATCCATAAAGGAACGTCTGCTGGCATAGTTAAAGGAATTAACATTCCAGATACTAAATATCCTTCGTGCAGAGAATGTCCTTTTAAATATCCAAAAACAAACTCAACAGCCAAACCTACTGCGTAAGAAACTACTACTAATGGCAGTACTTGCCATAATCCATAGATTAATTTCTCTCCGAAATGAGCTCCGTAACTTAAGTAAGATTTATTAATCAAACCAGCCGATGCTTGAATTTCATAATGCCAGTGCCCTGTATTGTAAATACCGAACAATAAACATGGAATTAATGCTAGAACTACCATGAACATAGTTCTTTTCAAATCAACACCATCTCTAATGTGTGCACCTTTCTTTGTTACATGCTTAGGTGTAAACGCAAAGGTTGTTAATGTCTCATAAAATGGGTGGAATTTCTCCCACTTGGCACCCTTTTCGAACTTAGGATCCCATTTGTGTACTAATTTTTCTAATGCTTTCATTTATATCTGCTTAAGAAATCTATAATTACATACATTCTGATTGAATCAAGTCTAAACCTCTACGGATTTCTTCCTGAATTTCAACTTTCGATGTACAAACATATTCGCATAGTGCGAAGTCTTCTGGTGCAACTTCATATATACCGAGGTTTTCCATTCCATCAATATCATTTGCCATACTTGCTTTAATAAGCTGCATAGGAAATATATCGAATGGGAAAACTTTCTCCATCTCGCCGGTAACTACAAAACCTCTTTCTTCACCATTTAGATTGGTATCTAATTTATACTTTTTCTTACTTGAAGTCCAAGTAGGAAATAAGCGAGAAGATGAGAATTTATCAAAACCAGGACCAAGCCATCCTTTCGTTAAAAAGAACTTGTAGTGGTCTCCTTCTGGCAGAATCGTAATTTGGTTATCGTAATAACCTAAATATCCATTCTCGTCTATTTTTGTTCCGGTTAAGGCATTTCCACTAATAACTCTTACATTATCAGAAACGAGATTGTTTTGAATTAGAGAAGTTATGTTAGCTCCAATTACTGTTCTGTAATATTTTCTATTATCGGCTTCAGAACCCGTTAAAGCAACAAGTTTTGTTGCGTCGTACTTTCCTGAAGTTAATGTTTTTCCGATAGTTACAACGTCCTGAGGATTTATTGTAAAAACGAATTCACCTTTGTTAATTGGTTGTGTGTGGTGTATTTGAGTACCAACGTTACCAACAGGGTGTTTACCTTCAAAACGTGTAATGGTAACTCCTTGCGCTTTTTCAAACGCTTCATCAGCCTTAACTTTTCCATTTAGTCCAAGGAAAACGTTTCCGTCAACTAATTTACTTAAAGCGTTAATTCCTGCCTGAAATTCTTCTGATTGTCCATGAAGAATAAAGTCGTAGTCAGGTGCTAATGGAGCAGTGTCAAACCCTGAGATAAAGATCGCTTTTGGCGTTTCATTTGGATTGGCTACAACATCTAGTGGGCGTTGTTTTAAGAATGGCCATAAACCTAAATTTAACAAAGCATTTTTGACATCCTCTTTGGAAGAATTGTTAACATCAGTGGGCTGATTTACAACAAAATCAACTGTAGAATCACAACTAATTCTTACCTCAAGAATACGTCGTTTTTCTCCACGTACAATATCCGTAACCTCACCACTAACTGGAGAGACATACTTCACTGCATCGTTGTATTTATCGTAAAAAATTACGGTACCAGCCTGTACCTTATCACCTGGTTTAACCACCATCTTAGGCGTTATTCCGTGAAAATCTGCGGGTTTAATAGATACAGATGACGGTAGAACTAAATCTGCCTTCACTTTGTCTGCTTCGCCAAGAAGCCTGATATCTAATCCCTTTCGTAGCTTTACTGTCTTTGACATGCTTTATAGAGCTTTAAATAAGTTTCGCAAAAATATAAAATAGTTCGGTTACATGAAAGGCAGTTTGTAACTACCGGTGTTAGTTTGTTAATTTAGAAAGATTCTAAATAAGACGGTTATTTTGTTTATGGAGTTGAATCTGTAAATACTTTGGTATATTTATGTGACTTATGAATTCTATACCAAAAATAACAGAAGGAGTACGAATAAGTGTCACCACCGAATTTAGAGCGGATTTGTCGCGTGTTCAGCAATCTATTTTCTTTTTCAATTACGCGGTTGAGATAGAAAATAAAAATAATTTCGCTATTCAACTGTTGCAGCGTCATTGGTATATTTTTGATTCTTTGAATGAGTTGAGAACGGTTCGTGGTGACGGTGTTATTGGCGAGCAGCCTATTCTCCAACCGGGAGAAGTTTACCGTTACACCAGTGGTTGTGATCTTACTTCTGAGATTGGTAATATGCATGGCTACTATTTATTCCGACGAGAAATAGACAACGGCACTTTTCATGCTACTGTTCCTAAATTTGACTTAATCTATTCAGGTCGTTTAAATTAATTACTTCTTTTCTGGGATTCGTCTTTACTTTGAAATCCATTTTGCAATTCTTATCTTTGACAAAAATAAATTTAGATTATGTCAAACGCACATTTTAAAGTTCCAGAAATTATTAATGAGCCGGTTAATTCTTATGCTCCTGGAACTCCTCAAAGAGAGAGTTTACTTAATAAATACAATGAGATGTATAATCAATCTCCAATAGATGTACCGATGTATATTGGTGGAGAAGAGGTTAGAACAGATAATAAAATGAAAATGAGTCCGCCTCATGATCATCAGAAAGTTCTTGGACATTTCAACTACGGAACTAAAGAACATGTTGCAAAGGCAATTGATGCAGCTCTAGCAGCAAAAGAGAAGTGGTCAAACTTACCATGGGAACACAGAGCATCTATATTTTTAAAGGCAGCAGATTTATTAGCAGGTCCATTCAGAGATAAAATGAATGCTGCTACAATGTTGGCGCAATCTAAAAATGTTTTTCAAGCAGAGATTGATGCAGCTTGTGAAATGGTAGATTTTTTCAGATTTAATGTAAAGTACATGTCTGAGATTTATGCTGAACAACCAGAGTCGCAACCAGGGATGTGGAATAGACTTCAGTATAGACCTTTAGAAGGTTTTGTATTTGCTATTACTCCTTTCAATTTTACAGCTATTGCAGCAAATTTATGTGCTGCTCCGGCTATGTTAGGAAATGTAGTGGTATGGAAACCAGCTGAGAGTCAGGTGTATTCTGCTCAGGTAATAATGGAATTGTTTAAAGCTGCTGGTTTACCAGATGGAGTTATTAATATGATAACTGTTGACGGTCCAGACGCTGGAGATGTAGTGTTTAAGCATAAAGATTTAGCTGGGTTACACTTTACAGGTTCTACAGGAGTTTTTCGTCACCTTTGGAAAGAGATCGGTGCTAATATTGATACGTACAGAACATATCCTAGAATTGTTGGAGAAACAGGAGGAAAAGATTTTATTGTTGCTCATAAATCTGCCGTGCCAAAAGAAGTAGCTACTTCTATAGCGAGAGGTGCATTTGAATTTCAAGGACAAAAATGTTCGGCAGCGTCAAGAGCTTATGTTGCAGATAATATTTGGTCAGAAGTAAAAGAAAGTTTACTTGAACAAGTAAATTCATTTAAAATTGGAGGAACGGAAGATCCTTCGAATTTTGTGAATGCGGTAATTGACGAAAGAGCTTTCGATAAAATTGCTGGATATATTGATTATATCAAAGCGCAAAAAGACGCAGAAATAATTGCTGGTGGTACTTACGATAAGTCTAAAGGATATTTTATTAATCCTACAGTTGTAGTTACATCAAACCCAAATTTCAGAACAATGGAAGAAGAAATTTTTGGGCCAGTAATCACTATCTACGTGTACAAGGCTGATGAGTTTGAAAAAACACTAGAATTAGTTGATGCAACTTCTGATTATGCGTTGACAGGTTCAATTATCTCAGCAGATAGATATGCAATTGACTTTGCGATGAAGAAGTTAGAAAATGCAGCAGGTAATTTCTATATTAACGACAAGTGTACAGGAGCCGTTGTTGGTCAACAACCTTTTGGAGGAGCTAGAGGTTCTGGTACAAACGATAAAGCTGGAGCAGCAATGAATTTATTGCGTTGGGTTTCTGCACGTACAATTAAAGAAACGTTTGTTACACCTACGGATTATAGATATCCATTTTTAGGTTAAGAAATAGATAATCATACAAAAGGAACAATCAATACGGTTGTTCCTTTTTTTTTGAAACTAACATTTACTTTTTAGCAACTTTTTTCTATCATTAAATTTAGAATTGCCTAATTATTCATCTTTGTTCTATGTTGAAATATTTAAAATATCTTAGAAATAAGTACACACTAACATTGTTTGTTTTTGTTGTCTATTTCCTTTTTTTGGATGATGTAGATATTTTTAAAATTTTTCAGCAGA
>JBMYYC010000043.1:0-17955 GCA_049609045.1 Lishizhenia sp.
TCCACAGCTTCCACAGCTTCCACAGCTTCCACAGCTTCCACAGCTTCCACAGCTTTTTTATTTTTTAAGCCTTCGGTCAATTCATAAAGTTGTATTCTGTTGGGTATTTTAAATGCATGGTTGGTTAATTCTTCTTCAAAATTAAAGTCGTCGTGTTGCGCAAGTCCAGAAAGATAAAGAGATGAAAAAACAGCAGAAAAAGAATGTTTTTCTGATAGTTTTTTCAATTCAATCAGATCGCTTTTTTCTATACTATTTGGTTGAATTACCTTTTGTGTTAGTTCTAGCTTATTCATTTTACCAATTCGATGTAAGTTTGTTAAGTACGTCTTGAATGATTTGATCGTTGATGTCTAAAAATAATTCGTTTTGAACAGCACCCAAATCTTGATCAGCATCATAATCTGTAAATCTACTAACGTTAAAAGTAATGAGTTCTTCTTCTTTTTCGTCAGTCGCAGCAATAAATAAATCAAATTGGATAGCTACTGTTAATCTGTTTTTTGCAGCATTATCGTTTTGTGTTATGGCTACAGGACTCACAGCGTAGTTGTTAATTATTCCCGATAATGTGAAGTCAGATTTACTCTCAGCAGATGGCGCTAGTTTTACACCGGTTCTATTTTGAATAGCGTCTTTTAGTTCCTCCGTTAGTTGTGGGCCATAATTTATAGGTGCATTTGGTGCGTTGTTTTCTAGCAAGTCAACAAAAAAGAATTTCCAATTTTCAGGTATGCTTCCATCTTTAAATGCAATACTCGTTGGCCAGCAACTTTGAATCAAAAAAACAAATCCGATAAGCAATAAAAACCTCATATAAATTATTTTAAATCGTACTCTTTTATTTTTCGATAGAGTGTTCTCTCCGAAATACCTAATTCCTTTGAAGCATATTTACGTTTACCTCTATGTTTTTCTAGCGCTTTTTGTATTAATTCTTTTTCTCTATCTTCTAATGATAAAGATTCTTCAACTTCTACGTGTTCTTCAAAGTGCTCTTCTTCAAACGTATTTTCTTCCGGAATATTTGGTGAATAAACGGTCTTTTCATTTTCAGAACTAGGCAAATAACGCTGCTGGATATCTGAAGGTACTTCAGGATATATTTTAGTTAGAACATCTTTTTGTGAAGAGTTTAACGTCATATCTCCATTACTATTCACTAAATCAATTACTAATTTTTTCAGCTCATTTAAATCACTCTTCATATCGAAAAGGAATTTGTACATTAATTCTCTATCTGAAAAAGATTCTTCTTGTTTTTTATTAATGGTGGCCGGTAAGTTATTCTGCGGATCTTTAGGTAAATAAAATGAAAGTTTGTTGGCGTCAATTATTCTTTCATTCTCTATTACAGAAATTTGTTCTACAATATTTTTTAATTGTCTAATGTTTCCAGGCCATTTGTAAGCATTTAAAATAGTTACTGCTTCGTCAGTTAATTTTAAGGCTGGCATTCTGTATTTTTCTGCAAAATCGTGAGCAAATTTTCGAAACAAGAGATGCACATCTTCTTTTCTATCTCTTAATGGAGGTAGTTGGATAGGAACTGTACTTAAACGGTATAACAAGTCTTCTCTAAATTTGCCTTTTTGAATGGCTTGATACATGTTCTCATTCGTAGCAGCTACAACACGCACATTGGTTTTTATTACCTTAGAAGATCCAACACGTATAAATTCTCCAGTTTCTAAAACACGCAGTAATCGAACTTGTGTTTGCATGGGAAGTTCTGCAACTTCGTCTAAAAAAATGGTTCCACCATCTGCAACTTCAAAATAACCTTTTCTACTACCGCTAGCTCCAGTGAAGGCTCCTTTTTCATGACCAAATAATTCAGAGTCAATAGTTCCTTCTGGAATTGCACCGCAGTTAACCGCAATATATTCTCCGTGTTTTCTGGCGCTTAGTTGATGTATAACTTGAGGAATAATTTCTTTTCCAGTACCACTTTCTCCGGTTACTAAAACGGAAATATCAGTAGGAGCAACTTGGTTAGCTACTTCTAAGGCACGGTTTAGTTGTACTGCGTTACCTATAATTCCGAAACGTTGTTTTATTTGTTGGATGTTCATCGTTACTAGAATTTATATTGCTTTACCGATTAACGTAGCAGATGTACAATCAATTATTTTTACTTTTACGTAATCTCCTTTTTTATAGGCTTCTTTTGGAAATACAACTTTTACATTAAACTCGTTTCTACCCACTAAGTCGTCTGTCGATTTCTTTGAAGTACCTTCTACTAATACATTGCTAATCGTACCTAATAAAGATTGATTGAACAATGTAGACTGTGCTAAATGGGTGTCGATTATTTCTGTTAGTCTACGCTGCTTAGTTTCTTCAGGTACATCGTCTTCATATTTTCTTTCTGCCAAGGTTTTCGGGCGTTCAGAATATTTATACATGTATGCGAAGTTAAATTTAACTTCTTTCATTAAACTCAAGGTTTCTTTATGTTGCTCCTCTGTTTCTCCGCAAAAACCAGTAATAATATCTGTGGATATTGCATTGTTAGGGATTATTCTGTTAATGGCTGCTATTCTATTTAGGTACCATTCTCGAGAATATCCACGATTCATTTTTTGTAAAATTTCTGAATTTCCAGATTGCACAGGCAGGTGCACGTAATTTGGTATGTTTTCGTATTTAGCTATCGTTTCTATTACTTCGTCCGTCATATCTTTTGGGTGTGAAGTAGAAAATCTAACGCGCAACAAAGGATCTATTTGTGCAACTTTCTCCATTAATTGAGCAAAGTTTGTAGTTGGTTTATTAAGGTCTTTTATTTCTCCTTTGGCACTCATATTCCAACGGTAACTGTCTACATTCTGACCAAGTAAGGTAACTTCTCTGTATCCTTGATTGAAAAGATCTTTACATTCTTGAACAATCGTTTCAGGATCTCTACTTCTTTCTCTTCCGCGTGTAAAAGGTACTACGCAGAAAGAACACATGTTGTCGCATCCTCTCGTAATACTAACAAATGCGGTAACACCACTGCTGTTTAATCTTACAGGATTAATGTCTGCATAGGTTTCATCTCTTGAAAGTAATACGTTTACGGCTTTTTGCCCGCTTTCTACTTCTTCAATTAAATCAGGTAAAGCTCTGTAGGCGTCCGGACCAGCAACAATGTCTACTAACTTTTCTTCTTCTAAAAAAGTTTGCTTTAATCGTTCTGCCATACAACCCAAAACACCAACTATTAAAGAAGGTTCTCTGAGTTTTCTGTTTTTAAAATTTGTCAATCTTTTTCTAACGCGCTGCTCAGCATTATCTCTAATAGAACATGTATTTATTAATATAACATTCGCTTCACTTTCATCTGTAGTTGTTTGATATCCTTTTTGAGCTAAAATTGAGGCTACTACCTCACTGTCGGCAAAGTTCATTGCACAACCATAACTTTCTAGAAATAATTTTTTTCCGTTATCTATACTGGTAGACTCAACTTGAACGGCTTCTCCTTGTCTGCTTTCGTCTATCTGTTTATCTGAAAAAAGTGTCTTGCTCATTATTTATTACTTTGAAGTGCAAAAGTAATGATTAACTCGCGAATATGTCAAAATGGCAGTTGCTTATTTCGTTAATTATTGTCAATTTATTTTTTTTACAAATAGGTTTTTTCATCTTAATTCTATAGAATTAGTAAGAGCGTGAAACAATAATATGATTTTTTACGTTTGGTTTTAGAGAGAATTTAAACTTATTTTGTGCCCGATTTAGGTTTTAGTTATTAATAATACATACACAATGTCAAAGAATTTAGTAATCGTTGAGTCACCCGCAAAAGCCAAAACAATAGAAGGATATCTAGGTAAAGACTTCATTGTGAAATCTAGTTACGGACATGTAAGAGATTTGGCTAAGAAAGGTATGGCAATTGACGTTGAAAATAACTTCACGCCGGATTATGCTGTGAGTCCAGATAAAAAAGCACTGGTTGCAGAGCTGAAAAAATTATCCAAAGCAGCCGAAGTTGTTTGGCTGGCAACGGATGAGGACCGCGAGGGAGAAGCTATTTCTTGGCATTTGTATGAAACGCTAAATCTTGCGAAAAAAGAAACAAAGCGCATTACCTTCAACGAAATTACGAAGTCTGCAATATTAAACGCAATAGAAAATCCCAGAGAAATTAACAAAGAATTAGTAGATGCACAACAAGCCAGAAGAATATTAGATAGACTTGTTGGTTTTGAGTTGTCTCCAGTGCTATGGAAAAAAGTAAGGCCTTCGCTTTCAGCCGGACGAGTGCAGTCTGTAGCAGTAAGATTAATTGTTGAGAGGGAAAGAGAAATTCAAGCATTTAGTGCCGAAACATTTTTTAAGGTTTCGGGTGTATTTAAGAAGGATAAGGATACTATTAAAGCAGATTTAGCTCATAACCTAGGAACAGATAAAGAGGTGGAAGCCTTTCTTGAAAGTTGTAACGGTGCAGATTTTAGCGTTACTGATGTGGTTAAAAAACCCGCTACCAAATCTCCTTCAAAACCATTTACAACTTCAACTTTACAGCAAGAAGCAAGTTTGAAATTAGGCTTTGGCGTTACTAGAACAATGTCTGTAGCTCAAAAATTATATGAGGCAGGACATATTACGTATATGAGAACAGATTCTGTTAATTTTTCAGATACTGCGCTAGATGCAGCTCAAAAAGAAATAGAAAAAGCCTACGGTAAAGCGTATTCAAACAGAAAAAGATACACCAATAAAAACTCTAATGCGCAAGAAGCCCATGAGGCCATTCGACCTACAAATTTTGCAAATCATAGTGTGAACATGAGTTCTGATGAGGTGAGATTGTATGATTTGATTTGGAAACGTTCAATTTCCTCTCAAATGTCTAATGCTAAATTGGAAAGAACAACAATTAAAATTGGAGCGCCAACAGTAAAAGATATTTTCCAAGCTAAAGGAGAAGTGATACAGTTTGATGGGTTTTTAAAAGTTTACTTAGAATCAACTCTTGATGATGAGGAAGAAGATGCAGCAATAGAAGGACTTTTACCATCTGTAGCTGTTAATGATTCTTTAAAGCAAGATGTGATTACAGCAACCCAAAGATTCACTCGTTCTGCACCGAGATTCGTAGAAGCTTCGTTAGTAAAAAAATTAGAAGAACTCGGAATAGGAAGACCATCTACGTACGCGCCTACAATTTCTACTGTTCAGAAAAGAGGTTACGTAGAAAAAGTAGAACACGAAGGCACCGAAAGAAAATACGAAGTATATCGTTTGAAAAATAACGAGGTGCAAAAAGTAGTGAATACAGAAATTACAGGAAGAGATAAGAATAAGCTTACACCAACTGATATTGGAATGGTGGTGACTGACTTTCTAGTTGAAAATTTTGGTAGAATTTTAGATTATAACTTTACCGCAAAAGTGGAAGAGCAGTTTGATGAAATTGCGAAGGGAATGCAAGAGTGGACGGAGATGATTAAGGAATTCTATAATCCGTTCCATGAAAATGTAGAAGATACATTGGAGAATTCTGACAGAGCTTCAGGAGAAAGGCATTTAGGAGAAGATCCTAAAACTGGAGAAAAAGTAATTGTTAGAATTGGAAGATATGGACCAATGGTTCAGATTGGAGAAACATCAGAGAATGAAGATGAAAAACCAAGATTTGCTTCTTTAAGAAAAGGTCAATCTATAGAAACAATAACATTCGAAGAAGCAATGGAGCTTTTTCAACTTCCTAAAACGCTTGGAGAGTACGAAGGAGAGGAAGTAGTAGTCAATATTGGGAGGTTCGGACCTTACGTTAAATTTGGAAGTGCTTTTATTTCATTGCCGAAGGGAGCAGAGCCTTTAGATGTGGACTTATCAGATGCTATTGTTGTAATTGAAGAGAAAAAGAAAGCAGACGCACCAATTGCCCACTATCAAGAGTTGCCAGTTCAGAAAGGAGTCGGTAGATTCGGTCCTTTCATAAAATGGAATAATATCTTTATCAACGTTAATAAAAAATATGATTTTGATAATCTCTCACAAGCAGATATAGAAGAACTTATCGAAGTTAAATTACAAAAGGAAAGAGAAAAGGTTATTCATAATTGGGAAGAAGAGGGAATTCGAGTAGAAAAAGCAAGATGGGGAAGGCATAATATTATCAAGGGTAAAGTGAAAATTGAATTACCCAAAACGGTAGATGCTCCTGCATTAAGCTTAGACGAAGTACAGGCTATTATTGAACAAAAGGCACCAGCCAAAAAGAAAGCCGCAGTTAAAAAGAAATCCACTGCAAAGAAAAAAACAGTGAAGAAAAAATAATAAGAACGCAGCCATTTGGTTGCGTTTTTTGGTTTACCAACATCGTTATCTTTATTTTTTATTATTTCATGTTCAAAGAATGCGTTTCTTTTCGGCTACTTTTGTAGAAACTATAAATGCATGAAAGAACTCTCAATTTATTTCTCACCAATATCAGAAGCTAGAGTAAATAAGAATACAGAAAGTATTGGTAGTACAATAAATATTCATGATGCAAATGGTTTTCCAGAAATAAAAGAGCGAGGCATTGCACTTGTTTATTGTCCAGAATACAGGGGAGAAAAAGAGGTGAAACCAAAAGGAACAGATGCATTTAGAACTACTTTTTACAACTTGTATCCGCAGTTTAACTGGAATTTTAAAATGTATGATTTAGGTAACTTATTACCTGGAGAAACAAGAGAAGATACCATTTATGCGCTATCAAATGTTGTTCAAGAATTAAACAAAAAAGATGTTTTGCCTATTGTTGTTGGAGGTTCTCAAGATCTAACTTTTGCGCTATACAAAGCGTATGAAAAGCTAGAACAATATGTGAATTTAACAACGATTGATTCAAAATTAGATTTGGGGTCAACAGATGCTCAGATTACTTCTAACGGCTGGTTAAGCAATATCATAATGCATCAACCCAGTTTTCTTTTTAATTTTTCTAACTTAGGTTGTCAGGCACTTTTTAATGCATCTTCTTCCTTAGATTTGTTTGATAAACTTTATTTTGATATTCATCGTTTGGGTGTGTTAAATACGAATATTAAAGAAGCAGAGCCTGTTTTGAGAAACACAGATATTTTGAGTTTAGATTTAATGGCACTTCGGGCTTCTGAACTAAACTCTAGTGCCTACAGTGCGCCCAATGGTTTCTTTGCGAATGAGATGTGTCAGCTCACACGGTATGCAGGTATAAGCGACAAGCTTACGGCTTTTGGTATCTTTAATCTTTTTGGAGACGATAAAAACGCAGCAGTTCACGAATTCGTAGCTCAGGCTATTTGGTATTTTGTAGACGGTTACGCCAATCGATTAGGCGATTTTCCGTTAGGAACAACGAAATCATATAAGAAGTATAATGTTTTTTTAGAGGTGCTTGATCTTGAAATAGTTTTCTATAAAAGCGATAAATCTAACCGGTGGTGGATAAATGTTCCCTATCCTACAGAGGGAAGTAATAAATATATCAGGCATCAAATGGTGCCGTGTTCGTATGAAGATTATCTGGCAGCAGCCAATGGAGAAATTCCAGATTTGTGGTATAAAACCTATCAGCGATTGAGTTAAATGTAACCAAAATGGAATTTTTTCGTTCTATGAGATGTAAACATGTACGTGTTGAAAACGGTGTGATTATTTTAGGAAAAGTTTTAAAGTATGAGAAATTTGACTATTTTAGTCGCCTATTGCCTGATGTTTTCAGGAGCTATTGATTTAAACTGTATGCTAACTAATTGATTTTATGAGTAAAAGAATACTTTTTATAGGTGTATTATTGATTTCGGTAACGTGTTCATTAAATGCGCAACAAGAGAAATTGCTTACAAATTTTATATTTGATAAAATGTCTCTAAATCCTGGTGCAACAGGAATAGATATTGTAGATGGTATTTGTGCTACGTCTATCTATAGAAATCAATGGGATAAAGTGAATGGTGCTCCAAATTCAGTATTGTTTAATGTTGAAGCAAACTTATCGCGCTATTTTCCGAGTGCAGTAGGTATTTCTTATTACCACGATGCTATCGGTTTTAATAGACAGAACAACTTAACGGCCAATTACTCCTTTCATTTACCGATTTCAAATGGAGTTTTAGGTATTGGTGCTGCTGTTGGAATGGTTTCTTATGGTAACGATCCGATATGGCAAACGGTAGATACAGATGCGTCTTTAGATCCGAGTTTAAATACTACTAAAATTTCGCAAGCCGGTTTGGATGCTAATTTTGGACTTTATTACAAGCATAATGACGGTTGGTATGCTGGTCTTTCTGCCGTTCATTTAAGTGAAACAGATTTGGATTTAATCAACTTTACTACAAGAAGACACTATTATATGATGGGAGGTTACACACATAATGTAAACTCTGATTTAGATATTGAGGGTAACTTGCTTGTTAGAACTGACGCTGTTAAATTTAGTTCAGATATAAATGTAAGAGGTATTTATCAAGATAATTTTTATGGTGGTTTAACATTTAGACCTAGCGATGCGATAGGGATTATGTTAGGTGTTACCGGTTTAAATGTAGGTCCTGGATTTATTTCTGGTGGATATTCATACGATATTACAGTAAATAGATTGAAAGGAAATTCTTGGGGTTCTCACGAGTTGTTCGTGAAGTATTGTTACATGCTTCCGCCCGTGCCAAAATCGGTAACCAAGAATCCACGTTGGCTATAAAATAAAATTAAAGATTTTTGTAACCAATAGAGTAAAGTATCCGTTATAATCATCCATATTAGTGATTCCTGTAGAACGTTAATGATTAGATTCGGTAAGTTAAAAAGAGGTAGAATGAAAAGACTGTTGTTATTTAGTGTTGTGTGTGTGATCGTAGTATCGTGTACAACAAGAACTGGTCACCTTACTGGTGTATTAGGTAGAAGAGTTTATTACCCTGAGGTTCCTTTGGGTATGGTTTATATTCCAAATGGTTCGTATACAATGGGCCAAAACGACGAGGATGTTCCATTTTTGCATCAGACGAGAGCAAAAACTGTTTCTGTTCAAGCGTTTTATATGGATCAGACCGAAATTACGAACAATGAATACCGCCAATTTGTAAATTGGGTAAGAGATTCTATTGCACGGGAGAAGATCTACGAAGGTTTTGAAGAAGACGAAGAAGCGGAAAGATACATCAACTATCAAGAAGAGTATTTCGATGAAGGTGCTTTGGAATGGGTAGAATATGAAAGTTCTGACAGGTTTATAAATAGAGAGCAGTTCGCTTTAAATTGGGATAGAGATTTTTCATACAACGATCCAGAGCTTATTCCTCTTCTTGCAGATATGTATTATCCTCAACCAGAGAGATATTACAAAAGAAAAGAAATTGATACTAGAAAATTACGTTTTAAGTACTACTGGGTAGATATTAAGGAGGCTTCTAGGAGAGGTTCTGTAAATATTAAGCCAGATGGGTATAACTACCAAGGAAATAAAATGGACGATGATCACAGAATGTTAGATACACCTGAGCATCCGTTTACAAGAGATCCACAAGGGCAAGATATTGATTTGGGTTATTTCAATAAAAAAGGTCAAAACAATGCAATTCGTGGTCATGAAAACCGCCAGCGATTTATAATTGATGAAGAAATTCAAGTGTATCCAGATACCTTATGTTGGGTTAGAGATTTTACTTATTCCTTCAATGATCCAATGACGAATATGTATTTCTGGCATCCAAGTTATGATAACTATCCTGTTGTAGGTATTACTTGGACCCAAGCTAAAGCATTTAATGTTTGGAGAACGCAGTTGCTAAACTCTTGGTTAGTTTCTATGGGAGATATCTATGTAAATGATTTTAGATTGCCTACAGAAGCTGAATGGGAAAGAGCAGCAAGAGGAACTTCAACAATGTCGCAATACCCTTGGGGTGGACCTTACATTAGAAATAATTCAGGTTGTTTCTTAGGGAATTTTAAACCAATGAGAGGAAGATACGAAGGAGACGGAGGTTTCCATACCGTGAAGGCGTACTCTTATAATCCGAATGGTTTTGGTTTATATTGTATGGCCGGAAACGTTGCAGAATGGTGCGAGAGTGCTTTTGATGAATCAATGTATGAGTTTTCTCACGATATGAATACAGAATATACTTACGATGCAATGGACTGGGATCCGCCATCAATGAAGAGAAAAGTAATTCGTGGAGGTTCTTGGAAAGATATAGGTTACTATTTACAGACTAGTTCTAGAACTTATGAGTATCAAGATACTGCGAAGTCGTATATCGGTACTAGAAGTGTTCAAACGCACTTAGGTAGAGGAGGTAAAAACTTTGAAGAAGAAGGTGGAGAAGAAATGAAACAAGATATTCAACTTCGTTAATAAATAGCAAACAATCAAAACAAATAAAACCAGGCTCAAATTGAGTCAAATTAAAACTTAAAACTAGGAAAATTATGAAACCAGGAAGTAAAGCATGGAAAGCCTTTATGGCGAAATTGTATGGTATTGGAGCAGCAGTTGTTATTTTAGGTGCACTGTTTAAAATTATGCACTGGCCAGGAGCTGGACCAATGCTTGTAGTAGGTCTGTCAGTTGAAGCAGTTATTTTCTTCTTCTCTGCATTTGAACCTATACATGAAGATCCAAACTGGGAACTTGTTTACCCAGAATTAGCATTAGGTCATGAAGACGATTTTGATCACGAATCATTACCAACTGCAGCTCGTGGTAGAGGTGGAGCAGTAGGTTCTGGAGTGTCAGGAGAATTAGATAAAATGTTAGAAGAAGCGAAAATAGATTCATCATTGATTGAGAGATTAGGAGATGGAATGAGAGCTTTAGGAGATAACGCAAAACAATTACAAGGTGTTACTACTGCAGCTGCAGCTACAGATTCTTATGTTTCTAGCTTACAGGCAGCTTCTAACAAGGTAGCTACTTTGTCAGAGTCTTATGAAAGGGCTTCAGTTGCTATTTCAGGAATGACATCTACCTCAGAAGAAGGTGCTTCATTTGGAGAGCAAATGCAAAAAGTTTCTAAGAATTTGGCTGCATTAAACAATGTATACGAACTGCAATTGAAAGGTTCATCTTCTCATTTAGAAGCTACAGAGAAATTCCAAGGTCAAGTAACAGCGATGATGCAAAACCTTTCAGATTCTGTTGAAGATACGAAAATGTACAAAGAAAACATGGCTATGTTATCCAAGAATTTAACAGACTTAAATGCTGTTTATGGTAACATGTTAAAGGCGATGACAATCACAAAATAGTAACGAACGTATAAAAATTCGTTATTAATGTGTAACGCATTAATTGATTATATAAATATTAAAAAAATTAATTAAGTCATGGCAGGAGGTAAAGAAACCCCAAGGCAGAAGATGATCGGTATGATGTACTTAGTACTTACCGCACTTTTAGCCCTAAACGTATCAAAATCTATCTTAAATGCATTTGTTACAATAAATGATAAGATAGATGCTAGTGAACAAATTGTAAGTAATACCAACTCGGGTATTTACGGAGAGTTTGATAAGAAAAGAGCTGCTTTGAAAGCTACCAAAGGTGATATGGGAATATTAAACTATTGGGAAGACAAAGCAATTACAGTTAAGAATAGAACAACCCAACTGGTTAGCTTTATGCTTGGTGAATCAAACGATTTGATTTCATCTGTGGAAGGCAAAGATTGGATAAAAGAAAAAGATGAAAAAGGTAATATTCTTGAGTTGAACTCTTTAATGGAGATCAACGCAATGGATAACTATGACAAATCAACAGAGCTTTTCGTTGGAGGTAATCCAAAGAAACCAAATGCTCGTGGTTTAGCGATTAGAGACTCTATTCATTCTTTTAGAAATGAGATTGCTGCTTTGATGGGTACATATCAAGAAGGTTCAAAGAAATGGTCTTTCGTGGCACCTGAGAAGCTTGAAGATTTAACTACCGCACTTTTAACGGCTAATCCTAAGGATACCATGAAAATTGCGAAATTTTATAAGTCTACAACGATGCCAGAAACGATCGAGGTAATTGATGGTGGAGATAAAGTGGATATGCCATGGGTATCGGTTTTGTTTGACCATGCACCAGTTGTGGCAGCAGCAGCTATGTTTACAACTATTAAGTTAGATGTCAAAAATGCTGAGTCTGTAGCATCGGAATATATGTTGTCAAAGATTGATGCACCAACGTTTAATTTTAATAAAATTGAACCACTAGCGTTTGCATCTACAGGATACATTAACCAAGGAGATTCTTTGAATTTAAAGGTGATGATTGCAGCCTACGATAGTACAGAATTACCAAAAATTCGTTACGGCGTTGATGGAGACACTTTGCCAGCGAACATGAAAGAAGTAACCGGTGGTATTACACTTGCAGGTGCTGCAGGAATACACAAGGTGAAAGGATCTATCGGAGTGAAAGAAAGAGGAGATATTTCTTGGAAACCGTGGGAGTTTACTTACGAAGTAGGTAAACCAAGTGGAACAGTTTCTCTACCAGACATGAGAATCCTTTACAGAGGTTACGACAATAAAGTTGAAGGTGCAGTTACCGGTTTCACAGGATATTCATTATCTGGTACAAACATGGCTAGCTTCTCCAAATCAGGTCAATTTTACATTGCAAAACCGGGAAGAGGTAAAGAGTGTACAATTTCATTGAAAGGTACTTCTAGCGATGGTAAAAGTGCATCTTTAGGTTCTTTCAAATTCGAAGTTAAGAATTTACCTGCTCCAGATGTTTCTTTAGGATCTATCCAGTCAGGAGATAAAGTTTCTAAAGGAGCTATAAATGCAGCAAACAAGTTTTTTGCTAAATATGGACCAGAAGTACCGCTTAGTGGTGTAAACTTTAAGATTAAATCTTGGGAATTAAACGTTTCTGGAGCACCTAGACCTGTAAAAGGTTCAGGTTCTGCTTTTAGTTCTGCAGGAAAATCATTATTAAAACAAGCACCAAGAGGTGGTATTGTTACAATAAACACAAGAGTTGTAGGACCAGACGGAGTTGAGAAGCGTCGAAATTTATCCTTTACAATTCAATAAAATTAGATAATATGAAAGTTTCAGTTGTTAGTCTTTTATCGTTAATGTTCGTTTTTGCAAGCGTTGCTCAGCCAGATATAAATGGTGGACCGTTAAATACGCGACCAGAAACTGGTATTATCGACGGAGTGTATATGCAAACGCATGTTCCAACCAAGAAATTAGTCCCTTACGAATTTGTGAGAGAAGCTGATGTGATTTGGAGCAAGCGTGTTTGGAGAACTTTAGATTTGCGCGAAAAGATAAATCATCCTATTTACTATCCATTTGATTATGAAGATGCAGATGGTAACTGGGTTAAACATTCTTCTCGTTGGAGTTTATGGACAATCATTAGAACACATGTAATGTCTGGAGACTTAACAGTGTATAGTCCATACAATCCTTTGCTTTATACCGTGAGAGATGGTGATGAATTTAAATATCCTTTGCTTCCAACTCCAGGTAGAAATTATAACAACGATGCAAATTTCAGAGATACTTTAATGCCTTATTTAGGTACTTTAGGTCCAGAAAGTGATGTACCGTTGCTTGATCAATACGGTGATGATTCTATAATCTATGTTGGGAATGAAGCGATAGTGCAGTACCCTCCTAGAGATACAAACTGGCATTATTCAGAAAAAATCCAGCAATACAGACTTAAAGAAGATTGGTTCTTAGACAAAGAACGTAGTGTTTTAGATGTTAGAATTATTGGTTTGGCTCCAGTTATCTTTAAAGAAGACGATAATGGAAACATCATTGGTAAAGAGGAGTTATTTTGGTTGTACTTTCCAGAGTGTCGTTATGTTTTCAATAACTACTTTGTGTACAACGAGAAAAACGATGCCAATTGGATGAGCTTTGATGATTTCTTCTGGAAGAGACGTTTCAGTTCTACTATAGATAAGAAAAGCAACGTTTTTGATAGAGATATTGACAAGTATAGAGTAGGTGTTGATGCACTTATGGAATCAAAGAAAATTACAGAGGAGATTAGATTAATTGAACACGATGTTTGGAGTTTCTAATTGAACCAGTACATATTTAAAGGTCTTAACTAAGTTAAGACCTTTTTTTTGATTTAGAGTTTTATGTTTTCGTTAGTTTCTTCATTGTCAGACTTCGTATACTTGGTCTAGATTCATCAGAGAGATAGAACAATTATCATATAAAAATGTTAAATGAGTCTGAACATAAGATTAGAAAATTCGTATTATTTTTGTCATAAATATTAAAATGAAGAACACAGTTAATATTACTATTATAGATCGAGAAGGAATTGAACATTCCTTAGAAGCTCCAACAGATATGAATATGAATATTATGGAGGTTTGTAAGTCTTACGAATTACCCGTAGAAGGAACCTGCGGTGGAATGGCCATGTGTGCTTCATGTCAGTGTTATTTAGAGTCAGATCATGAGTTACCTGAGCAATCCGATGACGAATTAGATATGTTAGATCAGGCTTTCTTTGTAGAAGACAATAGCAGGCTTGGTTGTCAATTAAAGATAAATGAAGAATTAGATGGTGTTGTACTCAGACTTGCACCTGAAGCATAAAATTAGAAGTGTTATTTAAGAAAGAGAAATCGATATGGTTTCTCTTTTTTTTATCCAAAAAGATGGGAGAAGGCAAGGTCTGACTAAGCACTAATGAGTTGCAGCAATGGAAAATGACTGTCTTAACTACTCTCTCATCGTTACCTACTTTTCAAAACCAAGCGCGCTGTTTGTCTTGTCTTTTGTTCCATCAAGATTTCTTTTCCCTTTGTTACTCTATCTATAGTTGCTTGGTCATAATGTCTGATAGTCACTAATTCTAGTCCTTCATTATATTTAACCTTGTAATTTAAACTGAGCGCCATGTTAAGCTCCTGTAAGTTTATTTTGCTTTTATCTAAGCATACCGAAAAACTTAGGGCAGAGTTTTGCATGATATTGATTTTGGCATTTGCCTCTGAGAGTGTTTTAAAAATATCGCTCATATTTTCTTCAACAATAAATGAAAAGTCTTTAGGCGTAATAGAAATCAGAACCTGATCCAATTTAAATATAAAACTCGGTATTAAATTGTCATGTATAGTAGAGCTTTGAATTACCGTACCTTCTTCCGTTGGATTTAAAAACGATTTCACGTACAAAGGAATGTTTTTGTTTTGTAAAGGTTTAATCGTTTTAGGATGAATTACGGAGGCGCCATAATAGCTTAATTCGATTGCTTCTTTGAACGATATACTATCTAATTTAACCGTATTATCGAACCACTTTGGATCTGCATTTAACATACCCGGAACGTCTTTCCAAATGGTTACATCTTTTGCGTCTAAGCAGAAAGCAAAAATGCCGGCAGTATAATCAGATCCTTCTCTACCGAGCGTAGTTGTAAATCCTTCTGAGGTGTGACCTACAAATCCTTGTGTAACAAAAACACGTTGGTCGGAATTGGCATCTATTCTCTCTTGTAATAGTCCTTGCGTTTTACTCCAATCTACTTCACCTTCTCTATAATTATTATTTGTTCGTATTATTTTTCGTGCATCCAACCAAATTGTGTTTTTATTGGTCAAACTTAAGTATGCTGCTATAATTTTAGTTGAGATCACTTCGCCTAAAGAAACAATTTGGTCATACTCGAAATCATAGTTTTCTGATGTTGGAAAGAGCAACTTATTCTTTAAATTTTCAAAAATATCTGCTACTTCCTGAAATATCGTATGATTGTTTTCAGGAAATAATTCATTTAAAATCGACTCATGAAAATCTTTTATTTCTGATACTAGGCTATTAAATAAAGTTACATTGTTGTTATAAAGTGCATCTGTTATTTGTTCCAAAACATTAGTGGTTTTGCCCATTGCAGAAACAACAATTACCAACTGGCTGGTTGGATAAAGGTCTAAAATATTTTTTACATTTTTTACTGCCTTACCATCTTTTACAGAAGCTCCACCAAATTTAAATACACGCATCATTATCAATTTTCTAACACGAAGTTAAAAGTTATACCTTTATCAAGAAATACTTTTTATTAAATGTGTCTATTTTGAACGAATTAGAGTTGAATAAACAATTAATCCAACAAGATTTTATCTTGAAAGTAGCAAAACAAATTGAGAAAGATATAAATCGGTGTGGATATCCTTTTGAGTTTTCGGAAGATTTGAATCCCGAGCTTATTTTTAAGGAAACGGAACATATTATTACAAAAATAAATGGTTCTTCGCCGAATGACTTATTGAAGTTGTGCTACTTGATTGATTTAAGTGAGAAAATAGTAGAACTCTATAAAGTTCCGTCTGCAAACATTGATGCAGAAGGCTTTTCTATACAAGTAGTAAAAAGAGAAGCCTACAAAGTTTATTTAAGAAATAACTTATAAATTTCCCATTCTCGTTTTTTGAGCCTTGTTTCCGTCACACTTTGTAGCTGATTTTGAGCTTCCACAAGACGATATTATTATTCCCAAGATAACTACTGTAACCAATGTAAATATGTATGTTGATATCCTATCCATACATTTATAACGTAAATTCACTTTTTGGTTACCGGATAGAAAATAATTTATTAGATAGAGTGTAAAAAGAAAGTCCGAGTTGTACCCGGACTTTTCAAATAAATTTATAGTGTAAAACAACTATTTAGTGATCTCCAATTCTTCTGCAATTTTAATTTTTTGAGTCAACGTATTTAGTGCATTCTTTGCATTTTCAATTTTGGCTTTCTTTTCTTCGTAGACTTCTTTTGAAATTGAGCTTTTAGTCTCCTCTAAGCTTGCTTCTGCCTTTGATATTCTCATTTTGGCATCAGACATTTTCTTTTTGTTTGAGTCAATAGCCGTGTTTAATTCAAGAATTTTTTTTGCTTTTTTCTCTTTTACACCTTCAATGGACTTTTCAGCTGCTTTAGTTGTATTTTCTACAGGATTTACATCCGTAATAGGTTCATCAATAAAGGGTTTTTGCTCTATCTTTTCCTTTGCATTGTTCAGCTCTTTTACCTTATCGTTTACAGTTTCATTTAATTGAACTTCTGCTTCTTTTTTTACAGAATTAATAGTTTGTTCAACTTCCTTAAACTCGGCTTGTTTCTCTTCAATTAAGATTTCAGCATCTTTCTGTAAACTTTCACTTTCTTTTTTAAGCCCTTTGTTTATTTTTTCTACTGACTCTTCTTGATTTTTCTTCTCTAATTTTAGATTACCTATTTGACTATAACCATTAAAAGTGATTGATATCAGACAAACTGCTGTGAATAATATGTTTAGTGATTTCATAATCGTTTAGTTTAAATTGTTTAGTGCATTATCTAATTCTGAGGACGCAGCATTTAGTTCTTGAGTTGTTTTCTCTAATTTTTCAACCTCAGTATTTATCATTTCAATTTCTTGTTGAATTTCTGTGGTAGTTTCAGACATCTTTTCTGCTTCTGTGCAGCTAAAACAAAGCAGAGCAGTGGCAGTAATAGTAATTAACTTTTTCATTATTTATACGATTTTTTAGTGTGGGAGTAAAATTACAAAATTTTTAATGATTCGTACTATTTCCTCGAAAAGCCATTCCAACATAATGGATATTTGATTTTTCGGACCAAAGGAGATAGACGTAGTACATGATTAAAAATTTGATTACAAAAAAAGGAGTAACTCTCGCTACTCCTTCTGTGGTGATGGACGGGATCTCTATCTGTCGATAGACAGGGAACCAGCCGACACAAAGATTTTCAGTTCAACTTATTTTTTCAATGAGCACTTTTTTTCCTTGAGTTGTTTTGTATAGTTTTTCGATTTCTCTTGCTTTTTTTGTTTCGTATGGACCTTCAGAATAGATTATTTTCCAAGGAATATGCCCTTTTGTAAACTTGCTTTTACCTCTGTTGTGGTCTTTGAGTCTTTGCTCAACATTTTTAGCCATTCCAACATAATGGATATTTGATTTTTCGGACCAAAGGAGATAGACGTAG
>JBMYYC010000044.1:0-17473 GCA_049609045.1 Lishizhenia sp.
CTAAAGCCAGGTATTGCACTCCAACGTAGGCTCTTTAGAATATCTTCTTCTTTAATTTATAATTTTAGAGTAAAAATATCTCGATTCTCTCCAGATAGTTTATCCTTAGTTGAATCAAAGTCAGCTCTAGAAAAAGCTATACTCTTCGCTAAAAAAAACAAGGATTTTGGTTTGGTAGGAGAAGCTTACAGCGCCAAAGCTAAGTTATATCTTAACGAAGGGCTGTTTGATAAGGCCGAGATAAGTTGTTTGGCAGCGTATGACTATTATGTGAAGGCAGAGGATACTATGCGTTTTTCAAAAGTGCAAACGAACTTGGGTATAATAAGTTTTGCTTTAGGAAAATTATCAGAATCTAAAAGATTTTTTAATTCGAGTTTAATGTATTCGATAAATCAAAAAGACGTTCCAGGTATACAAAATGCTTATGCAAATTTAGGAGAATACTTTTTGAGTCTAGATATTTTAGATTCTGCAAGTTTTTATATTAACCGAGTCAACGAGATATGTGAAATATATAGCTTACGAACAGCGTCAATTAATACCTTAAGTATGCTCGTGAAACTTGAAGAGAAAAAAGGAAATCTTTCTCGCGCGCTAGATTATCAAAAAAGGTTAACAAAAGTGCAAGAAGAAGTAATCCATGATGAGGTGAACTTGGCAACAGTTGAGCTTAACAAACTTTTTGAAGAGTCTACCTCTTTAGATAAAATGGACTATGTAGAAGGTTTATTGCTTGATGTAGAAAAGAAAAACTCTAGCTTGATTAAACTCATTATTGTTTGTGGTATTTTCTTCATTCTACTCATATTAATTGTTTACGTAGCGTACAGGCAGCAGAACAAATTGAATAAGGCATTAATGGTTCAAAGAACATCTATTTTTCAAAAAAACACGTTAATTGATCAGGCTTTAAAAGAAAAAGAAATACTTCTAAAAGAGATTCATCACCGCGTTAAAAATAATCTTCAAATTATTTCAAGTTTATTAAATCTGCAGAGTAGAACTATCTCAGACGAAAAAGCGTTGCGTGCACTTTCAGAAGGACGAGCACGTATCCAAGCCATAGCTTTATTGCATCAAAAACTCTATCAAAACGAAACATTTAGTACAATTAATATTGATGATTACTTAAATGATTTAACCACAAACTTAAGACACACACTTGTTTCTCCCGAGCAAATAATTAACATAAAAATTGTTTCTAAAGACATTATTTTGAACTTAGATACAGCAGTTCCTTTAGGGTTAATAATTTCAGAATTAGTTACCAACTCATTAAAGCACGCCTTTAAAGGAAGGGAAGAGGGGGAAATTGTGATTGAAGTGAATAAAGCGTTTAAAAATAAATTTGTTCTTGAAATTTATGATAATGGAATTGGACTACCAGTTCATTTTAAAATTCCTATGGAAGGTAGTTTGGGAACTGAAATTATCGAAGCACTTTCAGAACAATTAGAAGGAACACTCAGCTACGAGCGTCACAAACCTGGAGCATACTTTCAATTGTACTTTGAAGAAGTTTCTGTGGATTAATTCTGAAAAACTATTTAGTTTCATTTTCTGATTGTATATTCGTTGCAAAGCAAAATAAATATGGTTTTAGAGATAGAAAATATAGGAGGTGTTAGAAAAATAACATTCAATAGACCTTCTGTTTTCAATAGTTTTAATAAGGAAATGGCACTTGCCCTGCAAGCAGCGTTAGATAGTGCAGAAAGTGATAATTTAGTTAGAGCAATAGTGCTTACAGGTGCAGGAAAAGCATTTTGTGCAGGTCAAGACCTAGCCGAAGCAACGGATCCTAATGGTCCGCCTTTACAATCTATTGTAGCAGCGCATTACAATCCAATTATTGAGAGAATTAGGAATATTGAAAAACCAATTATAGCAGCTGTAAATGGAGTTGCAGCAGGTGCAGGTGCAAATATTGCTTTGGCGTGTGATATTGTTTTTGCTAAAGAGAGTGCAAGTTTTATTCAAGCATTTTCTAAAATTGGTTTAATACCAGATTCTGGAGGAACTTTTTTCTTACCCCGATTGATTGGTGCACAAAAAGCTATGGCTTTGATGTTGACAGGTGATAAAGTAGGCGCAAAGGAAGCCGAAAGTTTAAATATGATTTATAAAGCACTTGACGATCAATTATTCGAAGAGGAAGTAAGTAGTTTTTCTTCCAAGATTGCGCAAATGCCAACTAAAGGATTAGGACTTACGAAAAAAGCAATTAACCAATCTTTTACCAATACCCTCACACAGCAATTAAAGTTAGAAGAAGAATTACAAACTCAAGCAGGAAATACACACGATTTTAAGGAAGGTACAACTGCTTTCTTAGAGAAAAGAAAACCTGTTTTTAAAGGAGAATAAAATGATAGAGGTAGGCGTTTTAGGTGCAGGTACAATGGGAGCTGGTATTGCACAAGTTGCAGCACAGGCAAAACATCCTGTACGTTTAATAGATATTAATGCAGAGGCATTAGAAAAAGCAAAGGCAAGTTTTACTAAAATCTTTAATAGATTAGTAGAGAAAGAAAAATACACAAGAGCAGAAGCAGATGAGATTATAGGTAGAATTCAATTTTCGTCAGACACCAATGATTTTAAAAATTGCGGAATAGTAATAGAAGCAATTATAGAAAATATAGAAGTAAAACACGGCGTTTTTAAAGGATTGGAGAAAATAGTAGCGCAAGATTGTATTTTAGCATCAAATACATCTAGTTTATCTATAGCTTCTATCGGTTCTGTTTTAGAAAACCCACATAGAGTTATCGGAATTCACTTTTTTAATCCTGCACCATTAATGCCTTTGGTAGAAATTGTACCTGCCGTGCAAACTGCAGACGGAGTAGTGAAAGATGCACGCGCTTTAATTGATAGTTGGAAAAAGGTAACTGTTTTAGCCAAAGATACTCCAGGATTTATTGTAAATAGAGTTGCTAGACCTTTCTACGGAGAAGCTTTGAGAATTTATGAAGAGGGTATTGCAGATTTTGCAACTATAGATTGGGCTATGACTGCATTGGGTGGTTTTAGAATGGGACCATTTACCTTAATGGATTATATTGGTAACGATGTAAACTACACAGTTACGGAAACTGTTTTTACAGCATTTTATTTTGATCCAAGGTACAAGCCGTCTTTCACACAGAAAAGACATGCTGAAGCAGGATATTTAGGAAGAAAATCGGGTAGAGGTTTTTTCAATTACTCTGAAGGCGCTATTTCTCCTGAAGCTTCAAAAGATGAAGCTACTGGAAATATGATATTCAATAGAATATTGGTCATGTTAATTAACGAAGCAGTAGATGCTCTTTTCTTAAACATAGCAAGTAGAGATGATATTGATTTGGCAATGACGAAAGGAGTTAATTACCCGAAAGGTTTATTAAAATGGGCAGATGAGATCGGACTTAAGCATGTTTTGGAGCAGTTAGTAAATCTGTTTGAAGAATATGGCGAAGATAGATATAGACCAAGTCCATTACTAAGAAAAATGGTACGCGAAAACAAAACATTTTATTAAAATAGAAGAGAAGTAAAGAGAAACGTCGTAATTTAAATTACGGCGTTTTTTTTATAGTTTTTCTTTACTGGCTTGTGCTGCATAATATCCTTTTTCTGCAATAATACTTTGCAGTAGTTTTTTGGCAATGTCTCTATTTCCTTTGTTTTTATAGATTAAATACGAGAGCCAGTTGGCTTCTTCTCTAAAATTTCCGTATTCCAGAGAGTAGCAATTTGATAAACTTTCTAAGGCTAAATCGTTTAAATTAAGGTTGTAATAACATAATCCTCCATAGAATAAAGCATTAACATCTTTCGGATAGACGTTTAGTATTTGTTTGAATCGTATTAAGGCTTTTTTATATTTTCCTTTTTCAAATAAAGCCATTGTTTTATCAAGGTATTCGATGTATGGGATGTCTACTTTTTCCCAAACGGCTTGTTCTGTTTCAGTATCTTCGTATGCTTTATCTGCAGATGTTCCAGAAAATATCAATCGTTCGGTTTGAATGGGTTTGGTTCTGTAAAGCGTGTAATCTACAACTTTTAAATTATGCAGATAGGTTTCTTTCTTACTTTTATAGACTAATTGTTTACCGTAACTTGAAATTTCTATTGGTTTTGCTTCTAAAGGAATAACGTTGATATTAATTAGATCGCTATATTCTTCAATATTTACAGTGTCTATTTTTTCAGATGTAATTAAAGGAGTTGATTTCTTTATCTCTTTATGATCTGCGATTTTACTGTATTCTTCTGGTGCTAATTCTTCGATCTGTTTTTCAAAAATAGAATCTGTACTTCTTTCTATTTCAATAACTGTGTTGGTTTTATTTTCTGGTGATTTAATGTAAGAAGTTGTTTGTTTGAGGTTAAAATTGATAATTAGAATAAGCGTTGTGAATAGTCCGGCAACTATAATTAGCGACCATTTTACCGTTTTTTTAGCGTTATTTAGGCTTTTTTGACTTTTCCAACGTTTGTCTAGCTGTTTCATCACTGTTTTAGCATCAACCCCTTCCCAGCCTTCAAACGCTTCTTGTTCAAAATCATCTATCAACGCTTTTTCTTCAACCGCTTGTTTTTTAGCTGCGTCTGTTGTGGTAGCGTATTCTTCTAAATCCGCTCTTTTAACACCAAGATTTTTACCAAATAACCTATTTAGCAGATTTAAATATAACATCTTTTTCTAATTTTAATTTCAAATTGCGCTTTCCATTTTGCACATCGCTTTTTACCTGTTTTTCTGTAATATCCAATAGTTTTGCAATTTCTGTATAACTCTTTTTTTCAAGATAAAATAACCGAATTGCTTTTTCTTGGTTTTCCTTCAAATTTTTAAGACAGGCATACACTTTTTCAATTTTAGTTTCTAGCAACTGCTTTTCGGCAATAAAGTTGGGCTCTGTTTCAATTAAATGGTCTTCAATGGCAATAGTGTCAATCGTTTTCTTTCTAAGATGCATCAAACACTCATTTTTAGTTACCATGTAGAGCCAAGATTTTAAATAACGCACATCGCTCTTCATTAAAAGCGACGGTAGTTTTTCAAAAATCTGCATTACATTATCCTCTGCTCGTGTTTTATCTTTTAAATAGTTTAAAGATAACCCCATCATTAGATGTGCAAAACGTGTGTAAATTTCTCCAATTATAGCATTATTGGCTGAATTCTTATAGCTAAGAAGCAGTTCTTCTTCTGTAAGTAAATGATATTTCTGATTTCTTAACGCCATAGTTCTCTCTTGTGATGCAGAGTTTCTTTTTTTCCATAAAAGTAAGGTATTTCTAGTGTATCATTTACAGGAAATAAAAATGATTTAGAAGCTGTACGAACTCACATCATATTGAAAAGTACACAATATGAGATGTACTTCTCTTTTGTTTAGATTAGTTCGATTGGAGTTGACTTAAATTGGCATATACGCCATCTTTTAGTTCAGAAAGTGCTTCGTGTGTTCCAGATTCTACAACAGTTCCGTTTTCTAACACTAAAATAGTATTTGCCTTTCTAATTGTAGATAATCTGTGCGCAATAACAAACGAAGTTCTACCTTCCATTAATGTTTCAAGCGCTTCTTGTACAGATTTTTCAGACTCAGAGTCTAATGCAGAAGTTGCTTCATCTAAAATTAGTATTGTTGGATTTTTAAGCAATGCTCTTGCAATTGCAATGCGTTGCTTTTGTCCGCCAGATAATTGTATACCTCTATCTCCAACCTCTGTTTGCATTCCTTTTGGGAATGACTCAATAAAGTCTAGCGCATTTGCTTGTTGTGCAGCTTTACGAATTTCTTCTTTCGTTGCTTCCTGTCTTCCGAATGCAATATTTTCTTCAATAGTACCTCCAAATAAAATAACTTCCTGCGGAACTATCGCAATGTGTTGTCTTAAGTGTTTAACATCTATATCTTCAATGCGTTTATCGTCAAATTTAATTTCTCCGCTGTTTATTGTGTAGTAATTTAGTAGGAGTGAAGCAACGGTAGATTTTCCTGCGCCGGAAGAACCAACTAGAGCAATCGTATCTCCTGTGTTTGCCGATAGAGATAAACCGTTCATTACCTGAACATCTTTTCTTTGAGGATAGGAGAAGTTTACGTTTAGGAATTCTACTTTACCTGTAATTTCAGGTGTTTGTTTTCCTTCTAAGGTTTCTGTTTCTGTCTTTTCTTCAATAATCTGCATTAGATTTTCTGTAGCTCCAATTGCCTTTTGAGAACTCGCATACAAATCTGGAAGAGATCCAATACTTGCTCCTAAGAAAACAGTAAACATTACAAATGAGTTAAAATCTCCGCGGGAAAGGGTAGCGTCTGGACCTTCAGTCATGTGTAATCCTTGCCAGATAACAAACACAATAGCTCCGAACAAACACGTGATAATGAAAGAAACGAAAAGTCCGCGCCAATTTCCACTTTTAATATTTAGATCTCGGATAGATTTAATTGTTTTGGCATATTTCATCATGGCAAAAGCTTCGTTTGTAAATGCTTTTACGTTAGAAATTCCCATTAAATTTTCTTCTATAATTGTGTTAGATGCTGCGGCAGCATCTTGTGCTTGTTTGCTTAATTTTTTAATATATCTTCCGAAAATAACTGCAAAAATTGCAACTACAGGAACCGTGCATAGCATAATCAATACTAATTTCCAGGAAATAAGTGCTATAAAAACGATAGAACCTACAACGATGATTAATTGTCTAAACAGTTCTGCAATTGTGGTACGCATCGTTTCTTGAACCAAGTTTATATCTGCGGATAATCTTGAGGTTAGTTCTCCTACTTTGTTCTTGTTAAAGAAATCCATAGGCATATGAATTAGCCGATCAAAGGCGGTCTTCCGAATATCGCGAAGTGCATTTTCTGTAACACGCGTAAAAATAACTACTCTAAAATAGGAGAAAATACTTTGAGCAAGCAATAAAATAATCAACAATAATGCTACGGTGTTGATGTTCTCTAAATTAATTTGACTTGCGAATTCCTGGTTTCCACCGCTAAGTATTTCTGAGTTTGATGTATCAGAACCACCCAATAACTGACCGAGTAAATAAGGAAAGAAGAGTCCGGCCGAGGAGGAGAGGACTAAAAAGATCCAACCTATTGCAAAAGCACCTCTGTACGGTTTTAAGTAGGCGAAAATTCCTTTTGCTTTAGCAATAGATTCTTTGGATAATTTAACTCTTTCTTTCTTACTTTTTTTTGGACGCAGCATTAAACCTCTATATTTGTATGCAAAAGTAACGCTTCGACTGAATATGCACTTATTTTTTGAAGATTTTTATACGACAATTTTGTAGAAAAGAAAAAAGATATATCTTTGCAGTCCGAATTTTAGAGAAATAATAATATTTAATATAAAAAGTCATGTCTAAAAGAACATTTCAACCATCACAGAGAAAGAGAAGAAACAAGCACGGTTTCCGTAGTAGAATGGCTACTAAAAACGGACGTAAAGTTTTGGCTCAAAGAAGAGCAAAAGGACGTAAAAGAATTTCAGTTTCTGATAATAAGTTAGCGAAGAGATAGACTTCTTCCTAATTCAAAATATTTGAACCCGATACAGGAATGTGTCGGGTTTTCTTGTATATGTTATTTTTTTAGAACGTTTGCGGTGAATACAACTTCTATTCTCCTTAAATATGCGGTGAATAAAAATTAGTACAAACAAAAAACCACATGCTTTAAACATGTGGTTTGTTTTACTATTGTTTTGACTTTATTTTTCTAAGGTAAGTTCTGCAAAGGCAAACATAATTTCTTCTTGTAAGGTCTGCCCTTTATCTTTATTGTACCATTGTTGGAGCTTGATTTTTTGTTCTTCGAAAGGTGAGTCTGCATTTTTCATGCTTAAATAAAGTTCTTGTGCAGCTGCTGGTCTTGGTCCCCAAACAAAAATATCTTCTCCATTATTATCTTGTATAACAACTTTGGGAATAGATTTTCCGCCGTTTGTGAGGTATTCTTCTATCATAAAAGGAGCAGTATCTCTTAATACAATTCTAAAGTCAATTAACGGATTTTCTTTTGAAAGTAAATAAAAGAAAGGAACACTGTGCGATGCATCTCCGCACCAAGGTTCTGTAATTACATTCCAAACTTGAGGAGTGTCTATCGCCTTAATTTTAGCAACGAGTTCTTCGTTTAATTTTCCCTTTTTAAGCCAACGTTCTTGTCTAGAATTATTTAATGTAACATAATTCATATACGCTTCATTATCATAAGGCGCAGGTGGGGTTTCTGCTGTTAAAATTTCATTGAAATAAGCAATATATTGATCCCACGTTTTTGTGTTATTTTCCATTTTGTTCTTTTTTACTTTGTACGATTACTTGTTTAAATACTTACACGCTAAAATAAATAAGAAATTAGGAGAAAGGAAATATGTATTTTTGACGAAAGTCAATTATTGGGTAATCTCAAAAAGCACTATTTAAACTTAATTGAATGAATTATTTGTTTTTAACTCAATTATTTGTTTTTCATTTCGTTGTTTTATTTTTTTCTTCGAGAAACGGGTTGTACATCATGACTGCATGGTTTTCTACAAGCAGTTTTTCTGTTGTTCCCTCTTTGATTTTTTCTATTTGAACAATCTGATTATGTCTAGAATAACCGCCCCAAAATTGTTGTTTCATCAAGTGGTTGCGTTCTTCAATTTTATATTCTCTGTCTATTTTTACTTTACTTAATAATTCACTGTTTAAATGTGTTTTATCAAGCCATAGTTTTATTTGAAATATGTTGTCAGTTTCGTTTTTTACCTGCAAGTCAATATAATTGTAAGAAAGTGTAGCACCTGCTCCGAAAGGAACCTTTCTGTTAATGTCTGGGAATACATCAAATCCATGTCTGTATCTTTCTGTAATAGTCAACGGTGAATGAGCGAAAGTCCAAAAAAGTAAATTACCTAATTGGCATAGTCCACCACCAGTATCTTTTCCAATTGATCCTTGGTTTAAAACAAGTCCTTCTAAATATCCTTTTCTTTTTGTTGGGCGACCAACAAGTCTCCAGATTGAAAACGTTTCACCAGGCTTTATTAAAACCTTATCCAAGTGCGCAACTGCAATTTCTAAATTTGTTCGCTTATTTTCCTGTAAATACATATCAACATCTTTAAGCGGTCTTAAAATGATTGATTTGTGTTTAAAAATACTGTTCTCAAGCAGTCTAGAACTTCTTGCTAAAGCCCATTTTTTATCACCGAAATACCAATCAAACTTCCTCTTTAATATGAAATATTCTTTTCCAAGTACTTGTCTTATTCGACTCCTCTTTTTTGGTTTTTCAATTACGTTCATTTTTAAAAGTGTTGCTTGTTGGAACTCTTCAATGGCACAGGGTGGTCCTCTATATGACGCCTAGCTTGTAAATTAAATAATTTTTTACGGATTAAACCAAAGTTGGATATTTTTATTTAACTAGTTATCTTTTTTTGGGAATTGTCAATCTCAAATCTCTAATAACCTTTCCCTTACATCCATTTCTTACGTTTAAAGTAAAGAAGTAACAAAACGGCAACCAATACAATTACTATCCAAAAATAATAATACCCGTTTTCTAATTTCGTTTCTGGAATGTAGTCGAAATTCATACCATAGATACCCGCCAAAAAGGTGAGAGGGATAAAGATTGCACCAACTATTGTAAGTACTTTCATTATTTCGTTCATTTTTTGACCTTGAACGGCAAAGTAAGTATTTGTTAATCCCTCCAAAACAGATTTATTTGAGTCTAGTTCGTCCAAAACACTCATACAGCTGTCTTTTAAATCAGAGAAATAGTATTTATTTTCTTCTTTTATGAATTCTGATTTTATTTTTTCTAGTTGATTAAAGAGTTCTTTTACCGGAAAAACTACTTTTCTTAACTCAATTAGAATTCGTTTTTGCTCTTCAATTTCAGCAAAGATTTCTTTACTAACATCATCTGTAATTCTTTGATCTAGTTTTTCTATTTTTCCGGTTACAGCATCTAAAACATCATAATAATTATCTATTATAGCTTCTAACAGTTTGTAAGTTAGATAATCAGCACCTAAACCACGAATCCGTCCTTTGTTTTGTTCGATTCTAGCTCTAACTTCTTTAAAATGATCTGCTGGTTTTTCTTGAAATGAGATTAAAAAGTCTTGTCCAAGTGTAAAGCTAATCTGTTCTTGTTTCAGTTGATGTCCGTTACCAGGCAACAAAGATTTTACAGAGAAAAACAAATAATTGTCAAACTCTTCGATCTTAGGACGTTGTATTTCGGTGTAAATATCTTCTAAAGACATTGGGTGCATACCCACGATTTGAGCCACACTGTGTATGTCTTTGTGATTTGAAATCGAATGAAAATTTAACCAGCTCACCTCATTCGTTACATGAAAATTGTTTACCCAATGCTCAATTGTTTCCGATGGATTTTTATCGAACTTTAAGAAAGAACTTTCATTATAGCCAAAGTATTGTGCTTGCGTGTCAAACGTCTTATCAATCATGGTTCTTGAGTTTAGGTATTTTTTCTCCGGCTAAAATAGCAAGGTTGATTCTATTTTCTTTGGGTGTTACAGGACAACTATAACGGTTAGAATATGCACAGTAAGGATTGTAAAGTAAGTTAAAATCGACTTCAATCTCCTTTCCTTTGGGCTTTACAAGGTCTAAATACCTGCCAGAACCGTAGCTAATTGTTGGACAAGTATAATCGTACACAGGTAAGAAAAGGTAATTTTTATATTCTTTCATTTTTTTGAGTCCTAAATTCTCATAAACTGAAAGTTTTACTAAAGTATCGTTTAATGTAAACTCAATAAAGCCATATCGTCTGTAAATTGGCAAGCGATCTGTACTGGTTTGCATTTTAAACTTTTTTCCTCTGTTTTTTGTGATTTTGGCAACCACTTTATAGCGTTTATCAATAGCAAAGAAATCCAAAGCAATTAAGTTATCTCTTTCTTTTGGGTTTAATATTGAACTGTCAGACTTAAATAGTTCGTTTTTTTCTGTTCTTTCTTTTTCTAGTTGAAACGCATATCCTGCTTGTGCAAACGTGCTTATACTTAAAAAAACAAAGAGTAATGTAGTTAGTGTTTTCATCTTGCACCAAATATAGTACTTCCTAAACGAACCATATTACTTCCTTCTTCGATAGCTATTTCGTAGTCTCCACTCATACCCATAGAAATTGTTTTAAAACTATCGTTAAACTTAAAATAATGACTTTTAAAAATCATGAAATAGTTGTTTAGCGTTCTAAATTCATCAGCCACCTTTTCTTTATTTTCTGTAAACGTAGCCATTCCCATAACACCTGTAATTCGTACATTTTCCATTTCTACTAATTCGTCAGCTTCTAAAACTTCTTTAGCTTCTTCAAAATTTAAACCAAATTTCGTTTCCTCTTGCGCAATATGAAATTGGAGTAATACATCAATTACACGATCGTTTTTCTTGGCCTGTTTGTTTATTTCTTTCAACAGTTTTAAACTATCTACGGCGTGTATTAATGCTACAAATGGTGCAATGTATTTTACTTTGTTGGTTTGTAGGTGTCCGATCAAATGCCATTCTATATCCTTAGGCAGCGCTTCGTATTTTTCTACACACTCTTGTACTTTATTTTCTCCAAAAATACGTTGTCCGGTTGCGTATGCTTCTTTTATTGCTTCTGCCGGTTTTGTTTTAGATACAGCAACAAGTGTAACCGCTTTTGGTATTTCTTTTTTTAATTGATTTAACTTTTCAGTAATCATTCGTCTATTGTATAAATTGTTAATCCACTTCTTAATTTAGGCTCTACCCAAGTAGATTTTGGAGGCATAATTCTATTGTTGTCTGCAACGCGTTTAATTTCTTGCATAGAAACAGGGTAGAGCGCAAAACCAATCTTATAACGTTGCTTGTGTATTTCTTGTTCAATTCCGAGGTGACCTTCCTCGCCAGAGATAAAACTAATATTATTGTCTGTTTTTAAATCTTCTATTCCAAAAATAGGACTCAAAATTTCCTGTGTTAATATTTCGGCATCAATACAAGCAACAGCATCTTCTTCATTAATTATTTCAGGTTTACAAGTTAACTTGTACCAATTTCCCAAAATACAGCAGTGGATATCGTGTCTTTTATTCGGAGAAACCGCTCCATCAAGTGGAGAAACTTCAAATTTTTTGCTGAATTGCGCTAAAATTTCAGCTTCAGACAATCCATTCATTGTTTTAATTACACGATTAAACTCTAGAATATTTAAACGAGATTCATCTATAAAAAAGCCAAGAAAAGAATTGTAGCTTTTGTCTAGACTAGTATTATTTTTCCGTCCGTTCATTAAATCACTTAATCTAGCAGAACTTGCGCACCTGTGATGACCATCTGCAATGTACGTAGCTTCTATTTCTTCATACGCCTTAATCAACTTTTCTTTTAAAATAGAGCGAACTATCCATAATTCGTGCTTTACGGAGTCTGAGGTTGTAAATTCGTATTCTGCTCTTTCTGCACAAATAATTTCAAGTAAATCATCAATTGTATCACTTTTTCTGTGCGAGAGCAATACGGGTTCTGCATTAAAGCCAACAATATCAAGATAATTGGTAAACATTTCTTCCCTTGAAGTAAGCGTAGCTTCGTGCTTTTTTATGCGACCTTGATTGTATTCCTCAACACTTGCACCTGCAATAACACCTAAATATTCATTTCCATTTTTAGTTTGCTGGTAAACGTACAAGGCTTCTTCTTGGTCTTTTTCCAAAACACCTCTATCGCAAAATTCTTGATAGGCACGTTTTACATTTTCAAAACGTTGGGGAGAATTTGGTTCTGTTTTAACTTCTTCACTCATATTAAACTCTGGATTTATGATATGAATAAAAGTAAAAGGATTCTCTTCTAGTTTTGCTGAGAGTATGTTTGGTTTATAAGTGTAATAAGGTCTTGAAGCTACTAAATGCGCTTTGTCTCTTGTAGGTCTGACTGCCTTAAATGCTTTTAATTTTGCCATGGTGTTTTCTTCTCTTGCGAATGTAGTCAAAACTGTTGATTTTTAATGACAGAAGTGAAGAAGTATGCTAAAAACAACAAAGACGTAAACGTTAACTATTTTTTTGTTTTTATTCTACGTGTTAATCACCACATTTCTTATCTTTGATATTCATTTATGGAAGAATTTGAATCATTTTATCCGCCAAAGCCAAAGTTGGTTGAGAAAGAGCGTAAAGGACATATTGCGGTTACACTGCTTTCTGTGCTCCTGTTTATTTTATCCTTCTCACTTCTAGTAACAGACAATTACACCTTTATTTTTATTTTGGTGGGCGTTTTATTAATTCATGAATTAGGACACTTTTTATTGATGAAAGCCTACGGATACAGCAATGTTAGAATGCTTTTCGTTCCTTTAATGGGTGCTTTTGTTCACGGCAAAAAAGAAGTCTATTCTCAAAGGCAAAGTGCACTTGTATTATTTGCTGGTCCACTTCCAGGAATTCTCTTGGGGCTAGGATTACTTTATTTTGGAGATCCTAATGCGGAATGGGTTTTAGAAGCCGGACTGTTACTCTTATTTCTAAATGTATTGAATTTGGTGCCTATAGATCCATTGGATGGAGGTCAACTATTAAAAGTACTGTTTCTCGGTAAACAAGAGTTGTTTCAACTCATATTTGCCTTGATTTCCTCTTTGGCTTTGATTGCTTTGGGTTGGTGGCTGCAGGCTTGGTTAATTGTAGGCTTTGGTTTTTTACTTGGATTACGCGTGAGAAGTATACATAAATTATATCTCGTAAGAAGAGAGTTAGAACTAGAAGATTTGAAGTATGAGAGTGTTTACGCAGATTTATCAGATAAAAACTTTGCAGGAATTAAACGTGTGATTTTGGAAAATTCTCCAGCACTTCAAACTTTTCAAGAACAGGCACCAGAAGAAAAATTTAATGAAATCATTGCTTCGCAAGTGAACGGTGTTTTAATGTCTCCCACACAGAGAGATGCATCGTTTTTGTTTAAAGCATTCTCTTTGCTTGTTTGGATTGCAGCAATTGGTGTGAGTATTTATGTGGTTTTTAACTTAGATTTATCTTTCTTAGCAAACAATGAATTTTAATATAGGAGAAAAAGTATCTTTTCTATCTGAAACTGGATACGGAATAATCACTGGTTTTGATAAAGATAATGTTGTAATTGTAGAGGATGAAACGGGGTTTGATAGACCTTTTCTGTCTTCTCAGTTAGTCAAAATTGCAAGTGAGAATTACGGTGAAAATTTTCATTCAGATAAAGATGAAGACGATCAAGAATACAGCTCAAAGCATACCGTTAAAAATGAACGAATAGGCGATGGGCTTGAAAAACAAGATTTTTGGGAAATCGATTTGCATTTGCATGAAATTGTAGAAGACGAATCTGGATTGTCAGACGCACAAAAGCTTAAACGTCAGGTTGCCGAATTTAAATCCTTCTACAAAAAAGCACGCGCAAAATTCGTAAAGAAAATTGTTGCAATTCATGGAGTAGGAGAGGGAGTTTTGAAAAATGAAATTAGAACCTACTTAGAAACTCAAGAACACCTAGAGTTTTACGATGCGGATTTTAGAGAATACGGAAAAGGCGCTACGGCAGTAGATTTGTTTTACAAATAAATAAAATAACATGAAAATTATAAATATCTTAATCGTTGCACTTTCACTTGTAGCTTGCTCTGTTGACAAGCCGTTAGAAACTACAGCAACACAAGTTGTTCTAAGAGTAGATAACAAAAAATTCGATTCTATTCTTAATGTAACACCGAACATACAGCTTATAGATGTGAGAACGCAGGGTGAATTTAATTCAGGTAAAATTGAAGGAGCCAAGAATTTTGATATTCGAAATGGCGATTTTGTGAAGCATATTTTAGATTTAGAAAAAGAAACGCCTATTGCGCTTTATTGTCATGGCGGTAACAGAAGTTCTCAAGCCAGAAAAATGCTCGAAGAAAAAGGTTTTTCTTTCATTGTAGAGTTAGAAAAAGGTTTTAGTCAATACTCTAAATAGGCCATACTTCGTTTCTTTGAAGCGCAAGTTTTCTTAACATATTTAGTATCAAGAAAGAGCCCGTTCATTAATTTCTCTTTTTGAATTTTCAAATTTAAATTTTAAATTAAGTACCTTTGTATTATGTTATTATTTCTTAACGGTGTAGCAGGTTCTGAGGTGTTTATCATCTTACTTTTTGTTTTGGTTTTCTTTGGAGCTAAAAGCATTCCTGGTATCTCTAGAAGTTTAGGGAGAGGTATTCGGCAGATAAAAGATGCAAGCCAAGAAATACAGTCTGAAATTCGTAAATCTGGTCAGGAAATGAAAAAAGACTTAAACATTCAACGATCCATCGAAGAAATTGGAGACACTGTATCCCAACCCATGCGAAAAATGGCAAAAGAAATTGAGGAAGGCATAGAACAAAAACAGTCTCAGAAAACGAAACCAGTAGAGTTTAGACCTCCAACTCCTATGGATCAGCCGCAGGAAGAAAATTCAAATCACGAAAATAATTAAAGGCTTATGTGGATAGATATTGCTTTGCTCATTTTGGGCTTAATTGTACTTATTGTTGGCGGAGAATTTTTAGTCAAAGGAGCCGTAGGTATAGCAGAAAAAGCACATCTTTCTAAATTAGTAATTGGTATGACGGTGGTTTCCTTTGGAACCTCCGCGCCAGAATTAATCGTTTCTCTTAAAGCTGCATTCGAGGGAGCTCCTGATATTGCTATGGGTAACGTAATCGGGTCTAATATCGCAAACATTGCACTTGTTTTAGGAATTACAGTACTGATTTTTCCTATCGTTGTTGATAGGAATTCGAAAGTATTGGATTGGCCAATGATGATGCTGGCGTCTATCCTTTTTTACGTTTTCGCATTCGATTTAAATCTACAGCGCTGGGAAGGTGCAGTTATGTTTGCCATACTCGTTGCATTCATAACCTATTTAATCGTAAATTCTAGAAAGAAAACGAAACTTGAATTGCGTTCGGATGTACAAAAAGAAACTACACCAGTGAGTGTAAGTGTTCCAAAATCTGTAGGTTTTTTATTTTTAGGGTTAGTTGGACTCTACTTCGGAGCAGAATGGTTACTAAACGGATCTGTAAGTTTGGCAAAGTCTGCAGGAATGAGCGAGCGAGTTATTGGGATAACCATTATTGCTTTTGGAACTTCGGTACCAGAGCTAGTTACTTGTGCTGTTGCAGCTTACCGAAGAGAAACAGATATTTCAATAGGTAATCTTATCGGCTCTAATATTTTTAACATTTTTGCCGTAATTGGTTTAACTTCTATTATACATCCAATTGACGTTAGTCAAGCTTCTGTATCCTGGGATATGATCTGGATGTTAGCGATTGTATTACTTTTACTACCGCTAATGATAATAGGAAAAAAGTTCGGTAGGCTGAAAGGTTTTACTCTTTTATTGACATACGTCCTTTATATAGTATTGTTGCTCTTCCAAAACAGTTTGACTTAGAACTGTTAAACTTTATTTCTTAACTACTTACACTACTACTACGCGATGGATTCGCCTTGCTTTCTCAAAGCTTAGGTTTTATCTAAAAAAAGCACTTTTCTCCTACCCTCAAACCCAGTAAAACAAAAATCAAACAATTTTCTTTACCTTCACAAAGCAGTGCAAAGTACTTTATTATCATATTCTAAAATTATCTCCAATAAAAACATGGGGTGTTATAGATACGCCTTTAACGCCTGTGCGCCCATTCGGCGTAGTATGGAGTATGACAATGAAATCCAAAGTGGGAAGAACTCTTATACAACTGAGTTTAGACAGTATGATCCGAGGCTTGGGAGATGGAAGAGTTTGGATCCTTTGAAAAGCAAAGCGGTGAATTGGACACCATATAGGTTTGCATTTAATTCACCTTTATTATTTTCAGATAAACCAGGTACTTATGAACGTCAAAGAATTATTGTAACATACAAAGATGGTACTCAAATAACAATTACTAAAAGAATCAATGGGAAGTTTCTAAAGGGGAAAGTTTCAAAACATACACAATATTTTCTTGGTATACCTACTAGCTGCTATAAAGTATATCATCATTATTCTAACTATGAAACGGTTTATCATTTGACAGAGGAACAATATTTGAAATTAGACAAAAATCAAGACGTTTCTGATTATACAGCAACTAGTGAAAATGCTTTTGGTGATGAACGATTTTCTCATACAAATAGTATTTTTGGTAATCCTCACATAATTGATACGGATGATACTAAAGAGGATAGAGAAATGTTATTAGGCATTACAATGTCAGGTAATTTTGGTGATGATGGGAAAGATACGAAAACTACTGCCAAATATTCTGTAGAAGTTTCAAGCGAAATGCAGGACTTATTAAAATTAATGCAAAAAAACAAGAAATTACCAACTGGAAAAGGGATTGATTGGAGTAGTTGGGACGAAGGAAAGGTTATCAATAAAATT
>JBMYYC010000045.1:0-17435 GCA_049609045.1 Lishizhenia sp.
TGAGCGGGAGACGGGGTTCGAACCCGCGACCTCGACCTTGGCAAGGTCGCGCTCTACCAGCTGAGCTACTCTCGCTTATAGTGCGTATAAGTTTTTAACTGTCTACTTTTATTTCAATTTCTTAGCCTTTGTCGTTCCAAAAGCGAGTGCAAATATAGCGCTATATTTCTAACATCAAAACAAAAAACTTAAAAAAAATTACGCGTATCTATTAAGTAATTCATTCATAGTTTTTTAATCTACAACTTTACCATAAAAACATTTCATCAAGCATCTGCTTCACATCGAAATCATCTCTTCCACCGTATTGCTCTGTAACTGCTTTTCTAATTTGAGCTTCTGTCATTTTATCTTTCTCTTTCACTTTTGGAATCCTTTTTTCTACATCAAAATTATCTTTCAATACTTCTTTTGCGAAATAGACTACTCCTCCATCTTCTGTTGCTAAACCAAGTATCATACCGGGTAAACCGTTAAATGTTTCTGGACCAGAAGAACACATTAGCTCTTCTGCATACCAAGCATAAATACGGGTTGAATCATTTGCATCCCAAATTGCTCTTCTGCAATCATATCCGGCAATTACTCTGCGTTTATTTGTCATTTTCCAAACGCGCTCTTTTATGGTATCTCCAACAACCAATTCAGATCCCCAGAAAGACATTATTTCAAGCAACTGATCTGCCTTAAAGTTCTGATACACCTTGTTTTTAGAGGTCATCCAAGACATTCTAGGATCATCGTCTACCACATCAGATGGTAAGAAAAGTGAACTAGAATCATCAAAATACAGGTAAAACGTTTCGATTTTTGGTTTCTTCAGGTTTACCTTATTCATCCAAGGAGAATCATTTCCTTTAAATTTCTTTTCCAAGTTTGTTCTTCTTTCAAACTCTATTTTTCCGTTGGCCGAGAACTGACCAAAAACATTTCCTCCGATAATTACGAGAGCTAATGTTGTAATTATTTTAATACCAGCGTTCATCTTCTACTTTCGTTTTATTATTATTAAATCTCAACTGTAAACGCACTAAAAAGTAGCGTGCTATCACTTGCGTAGTTCTATCCATAATTACATTGTTATTTATAGTTCTATTCACATCTATGTTTTGATTCAAAATATCATTGGCCTCAAAAGAAAGTGTTAAGTTTTCTGTTTTTAAGAAACGTTTACTCAATGAAGCGTTAATTAATAGTGGGGTTTGATTAAATCCAGCGCTTAAATTTGAGTTGATAAAATAGTCTGCATCTGTTTCAAACTCCATTTTCCAAGGTAAATCTATTGAGAAATTCATTCTATATGTTTGAATAGAGTACGGCTGGTTTGATCCAAAACTTAAAGAACTCTCCGGAATATTATAACTGTAGTTTGCTCCAACACTAAAAAATACCGAATCTCTATCTATACTCAACTCTAATCCTCCATCCAGACCGGTGTTCGTTGTGGTGTTTTCGAGGGTGTTAATTCTACTATTAAACTTGTTGTAGCTCACACCTATATTTGGCTGTACACGCAAAAACTTATTAAAAGCATTTAACCCTGCTCCTGCATTTAATCCTGTAAAAAAGTTTCCATCAACATTAATCGCCCTAGAAATTGTTCTACCATCCGGCGCGTAAAATACTTCTGAAGAAAATGCATCGTTGGTTGCTGTGAAATATCCGTTAATCCAAACCCATTGTCTCGTTAGCGCTTGCCATTTGTTGTATCCAATATTAATACTGTGTGAGTAAGTAGGCAATAAATCTGGATTTCCGATTGCTACGCTATTTGGATTACTGTTGTCTAAAATAGGTTGTAATTGTGTGATACTCGGTTGCTGAGAATTCGTTCTATACGTTACACGTAAACGTTCCGCATTGCTAAATTTATATATAAAACGAGTGTAGGGCAATAAGTTGTTTACATCTTGTAAAATACTAGAGTCTGTAAATAAGTTTCTATTGTCTATTTGTACATTTCTTGCTGCTGTTCCAAAGGTGAAAGTCATTTTTCTAGTTTCATACTTCAAGCCTGCAGACGCTCGATTTTCTAGTCGTGTGTTCTCAAAATTATTTGAAAATGTAGAATCAAAAATTGTGAATGCGTTTCCGTCAAAATTATTAGTAGATTTTGATTGATCACCAAAGAAATAGTCGAGCTTATAATCTAGCTCAAGGTTCCATTTACGTGTTAATGGTTCGTTGTATGAAAGTCTACCTCTATGACCTTGTGTATTACTTAATGTAACTTTACTTTGATTTGTTAAACTATCCGCACCCGGATTTCCGTTTAAATAACGAATATCGGAGTACAAGCGTTCATCTGCTTGATTGTCTGTATATCCATACTGATATTCAGCAACAAACTCGCGTTTTCGTTTCATAAAATTTCTTTCAAGTCGAACAGTTGCATTTACATCAATCCCTTCATTGTTTAGCGTATTGTTTAGAAGTGTTGAACTTGTTCTTGAATTTAAAGCGGATAAGAAGCTAGTAGAATCTGTCTGTTCAATAGTATTTCGCTTCACGTTTACACTTGGTTCAACAATCAATTTTGTTAAAGAGTCTAACTGTAAATCTAAACTAAAGTTAATTGCATGCGACTCTTGGTTTTCAAAGAAATTATTATTTTCTCTAGTTGTATACGTAGTATCGGCGAAAATGAATTGAGATTTAGACGCTTTAAGTTGTTGGATATCGTTGTTGTTGTAAGTGTAATTGAATCCAATCTTGGCTTTTTTACCAATTTTATCTGAATAGTAAAAACCACCTTTAAAGGTTCTTGGAAGTCCTCTCCTACTTGAATTAGTTGAAAAAGAAATACCGTCTTCAAAGTTAGAATTTAACTCATTTGTTAAACCGTATTTATACGCATCGCCCACACCAAAACCTGTATTTGGTGTATTAGATCCTAAACCAAAAACAGATAGTTTCAAGTCTTTGTTGAAACTATTTAGTAAAACCTCTCCTTCGTAAAAATCTTGAAAATCGGTTCCACCAGCTAATTTTCCAAAGTATCCTTTTTTATATTCTTCTTTGAGTTTTACGTCCATCACCTGAACCGTTTCTTCTCCATCTCCATTGTCTTCGGTAGTTTCGTAAACTTCTACCGTCTCCACGCCTTTTGCCCCAAGGTTCTTAGTAGCCACGGTAGGATCTTCACCAAAAAACTCATCACCATCTACGAGTACTTTTGTAACTGACTGTCCTTGAGAAGTAATATTTCCGTCTTCATCTACCTCAATACCAGGTAATTTTTTAAGTAAATCTTCTACCACAGCGTTTTCTTTAGTAGAGAATGAGTCTGCCACATAGACTAAAGTATCTCCTTTGAAATAAATAGGTTCTTTATTGGCAAACACTACAACCTCATCAAGTTCTGTTGCTTTTTCTGGTAAAATGATATTCGGTATTTCAATTCTATTGTTTTCCTCGCTCCCTATTACGTAGTAACTTTTATCTCCGTAGTTCGGATGAGAAATTAATAATTCTTGTTCAGAAAAAGGAATTCCTGTTAACTCAAAAGCTCCTTGTTGGTTGGTTCTTGTAAAGCCAAAAAGAACAGAATCTTCTAAGTTCACTACCATTACTACCGCATTCGCTAACGGTCGATTATTAACCGTATCATTCACAACACCAGAATAATGCATCCCCTGCGAATGAACCGTATGAACAGCTAAAAAAGTGAAAAACAGAAATAATATACGTTTCATAAATTTGGTTCTTGATTTTTGAAGTCTTTATTTTTGACAAATATAGAATTAAAGCTGCGCAAGTTTTGTTAAAAAATTATAAGTCAGTTAATAACATATTTAAAAGGCAACATACGTATTCGAACAAAGGAGTGAAAAAGATGTTCAAATCCCTTAATAATTTTAATTTTACGGCGTGAAAAATTTAAAGGCATACTTTTATCGTTCTCCCTTAAAAAACATTCTAATTCTTGCATTAATACTGCGCTTATTTGCAGCCATTTTCTCCGGCGGATACGCCATGCACGACGATCACTTTTTAGTAATTGAAACGGCATCTTCTTGGGCTGATGATGAAGATTATAACGGTTGGATGCCTTGGACACAAGAAGCTGAGTGTGCAGCAATTGAAGACCCTGAGAAAAAGAAAAGATGTTTAGTAAACATGGGGGCAGAAGGACACAGCTTAACTTACCCTGGAATCAACTACGTTTTCTTTGAAGCCTTTAATGCTTTAAGTATTGACGATCCTCTTTTTCAAATGTTTTTAATTCGGCTAATCCATGCTCTTTTTAGTTTGTGGCTCGTATATTTAGGTTTCAAAATAACACAACATATATCTACTCAAAAAAATGCAATTGTTGTTGGACTTACATTAGCAATTGGTTTTGTAATGCCCTTTTTAGCTGTTAGAAACTTGGTAGAAGTTGTGTGTATCCCATTTTATCTTTTCGGAATTTGGCAAATTATAAAACACGGTGCAAAAGAGAGTTGGAAACCCTATTTGATTGCAGGACTATTTTTCGGACTAGCGTTTGCCATTCGTTTTCAACTCTTTGTATTTTTTGGTGTGATGGGACTCGTTTTTGCACTTCAATTTAAATGGAGAGCCTGTATAAGTTTACTACTCGGATATTTTGTATCTGTTCTCCTCACACAAGGTTTGGTAGATTATTTATTGTGGGGAAAACCATTTGCAGAATTTTTAGCATACGTAGACTACAATTCTAATTTAAACACAGCCAAAGATTACGCAACCGCTACACATTGGTACACCTACCCTGGTATTCTTGCAGGTATGACGGTTCCTTTACTCGGACTTTTTTACTGGTTTGGTGCGTTTAGAATGGTAAAAAAAATGGCATGGTTATTTTTTCCAATGCTTGCCTTTTTAATTTTCCATGCCGTTTACCCAAATCATCAAGAACGTTTTATTTTTCCTATGCTACCGGTATTTGTTATACTTGGTGTGATTGGTTGGAGCCTTCTCTTAAATGAAATAAAACTATTCAAAAACAATCCTAAGATTTGGAAAACCATATTAATTGTAGGTTGGAGTTTAAATTTCTTGGCCTTGCCGTTTTTTACAACTTTTTACGGAAAACAATCGCGCGTTATGGCTGCCTACTCTTTGTATAATGAAAAAAATAGAAAACTTTATTACATCCAAGAAGATATTCCTAACGGAAAAGCTACCTTATTCCCAAGGCACTATGCCGGAAACTGGAATGTTAAAACATCAATAGACATCAACTCTAAAGAACAACTAAAAGAATGGGAAAAGAGAGCTGTAAAAGCCTCAGATTATGTTTTCTTACATGGCGTTGAAAATTTAGACCAACGTATTGCATTATTTAAACATTATTTTCCTAAAGCAGAATTATTCAAAACAATAGACCCAAGTTTTATGGATGCTGTTTTACACTGGCTTAATCCTCGAAATAAAAACCAAACGATTACTGTACTTAAAACAAATGTGGTAAACAACTAAAGTAAACTTCTTCAATTTCGTACAATCAGGTAACTGCAAAAAACGCAGCACGTTATTGAAATAAAAAGGTGCTTTTAATCTTTGCTTTTTAAATTTTGACTTTTTCTATTCCTTTTTACAGCGATAAATTTATCTTTGTATTCAATGGAAAAACAAGTCATTCTCAATTCTAAGCATTTTGAGTTAACACTTAAAAGACTTTGTTATCAACTCATTGAAGGTCATAATGATTTTTCTAACACCGTCCTTATTGGTTTACAACCAAGAGGAGTTAATGTTCTTAACCGTTTAAAACAAATGTTAGAGGATATTAAAGGGTTTGAAATACCATGTGGAACGCTAGACATCACATTTTACAGAGATGATTTTAGACGAAGAGAAAGACCTCCGATTCCTAGTGCTACCAACATAGACTTTAGCATAGAAAACAAACGTATTGTTTTAATCGACGACGTACTTTATACGGGAAGAACTATACGTTCTGGTATGGAGGCACTTTTAGCTTTTGGTAGACCCGAAGAGGTAGAGTTACTTACTTTTGTAGACAGAAGATTTAAAAGACATCTTCCCATACAAGCAGATTATGTTGGAAAAACAGTAGATACCGTAGTTTCTGAACGTGTTTCTGTAGAATGGAACGAAATAGAAGGAGAAGATAAAATAGTTTTATACACACCGAATACAAATGGATAATCTAAGCGTTGAACATTTAATAGGCATCAAAGATTTAACTGCCAGAGATATAGAAATAATCTTTGAAACTGCCGATAGTTTTAAACAAGTGATTAACCGTCCCATCAAAAAAGTACCTTCGCTACGCGACATCACAATAGCCAACCTTTTCTACGAAAACTCTACAAGAACAAAACTTTCTTTTGAACTTGCTGAGAAAAGATTATCTGCAGATGTTGTAAACTTTAGCGCTGGTAGTAGCTCTGTAAAAAAAGGAGAAACACTGGTAGATACCGTAAACAACATACTTTCTATGAAGGTAGATATGGTGGTTATGCGACACCCAAATCCAGGTGCAGCCAAATTCTTATCAGAAAGGGTTGATGCTACGGTTATAAATGCAGGAGACGGAACGCACGAGCACCCAACTCAAGCACTTTTAGATAGTTATTCTATTCGAGAGAAATTAGGAACTGTTAAAGGTAAAAAAGTTGTAATTGTTGGAGATATTTTACACTCAAGAGTTGCACTTTCTAACATCTACGCGCTGCAAAAACAAGGTGCAGAAGTTATGGTTTGTGGTCCAACTACCTTAATACCCAAATACATCGGAGAATTAGGTGTAAAAGTTGAACACAACTTAAGAAAAGCATTAGAATGGTGTGATGTTGCAAATATGTTGCGTATACAATTAGAAAGACAAGAAATGAAATATTTTCCTTCTCTGCGCGAATATGCGATGCAATACGGTTTAACCAAAGAAATTTTAGATTCTCTAAACAAAGAAATTGTGATTATGCACCCAGGACCAATAAACAGAGGTGTAGAAATTACTAGTGATGTTGCAGACAGTAAACAAGCAATAATTCTAAACCAAGTAGAAAATGGCGTTGCCGTAAGAATGGCTGTGATTTATCTTTTGGCTTCAAAAATAGAACGTTAAATTCTTTCGAAATTAAATGATTACATTTACCTCAAAGCAATAAAATTCATGAATTTTCAAACTGTAGAAAAAGAGCTTTACTCGATAGTATCCTCTCACGTAGATAAACTAAATGCAAGTAATGCTCCTGAGTTAAAAAGCGTGTTGATTGCAATTAACAAGAAATCAATCAACAACATCATTATTGATTTATCAAACACGAGTTATTGTGATTCTTCTGGACTAACAGCGATACTTACTGCAAACCGGTTGTGTAAAGATTCTAACGGAAAATTTATCTTGGTAGGTCTACAGAAAAATGTCTCTAAAATGATTTCCATTGCACAACTAGATAGGGTTTTTACTATACTTGACAGCCTAGAAACTGCAGAAGAGCAGATTATAATTAAGGATTTGTCGTAAATCTATATGAAGTTTGAAGTTACTATTCTGGGTTCTGGCGCAGCGGTTCCTACCTTAGAAAGAGGTGCCACAGCGCACTATGTAAATTGTAACGACAGACACATTTTGATTGACTGCGGAGAAGGTACACAAATTCAACTGCGGAAATTCAAAATAAAATTTCAACGCATTACGCACATATGTATTTCTCACTTACACGGAGATCATTTTTTTGGATTGGTGGGTTATTTAAGTTCTTTGCAATTATTAGGCAGAGATAAAGGTATTCACGTTTACGGACCAAAAGGGTTAGAAGAAATTGTAAAAGCTCAATTAGAAATGGGCGGAGCAAGAATTGATTATCAGCTCACTTTTTTTGAGATAGACGCAACTCAAAACACCTTGCTTTTTGAAGATAATGTGATAGAAATTCATTCCTTTCCTCTTAAACACAGAGTGCCTACAACAGGTTTTTTAATAAAAGAAAAACCAAGAGACAGAAGTTTAATTAAACATAAGTTTGACCAAACTGGTTTATCTATTGCCTACATCAATAAGTTAAGAAAAGGTTTTGATGTAGAAAAAGAAGATGGAACGGTTGTTACTTCTGATAGTGTAACGGTACCTCCAGCACCGGTAAAGTCGTACGCTTTCTGTTCTGATACCGCGTATTTAGATAGTATTGTACCTTCTATACAAAATGCTGACCTACTTTATCACGAAGCTACGTTTACAGAAGAGAAAAAACAACGCGCCATAAAAACAAATCATAGTACAGCAAAAGATGCAGCAACCATTGCAAAACTAGCCAACGTTAAAAAACTAATTATGGGACATTTCTCTGCCCGATACAAAAACACAGAAAACCACCTTGCAGAAGCAAAAACTGTATTTGAAAATAGTTTTGTGGTGAAAGATGGAGATGTTTTTTCTATATAACACTATTCTCTCGGCTACCGCTCGAGAACCGTTTAGATTTATACTTCGCTGAGTTGGTCTTCGATACTTTCGCCAAAAAGGCGAACACTCAGTCGGCAGTTTTAATTGAAAAAAATATTTATAGCTCAAAGACTGCATTCTTTTTTTAATAGCAATCTTGCCTGTTCATTACCTAAAACAGTTAATAAAAAAGTTAGTCTGATAGTATCAACTATTCTCTACTACCCCAGATAGGAATGGCAGCTTTATTTGAAATAACCTTAGCATTGTTGTTTGAAATGAGTAGCCTTAGCGCACGAATGGAGAATTACATGAGCTTAGGTTATGAGAATAAACTACAATGGATAGCTGGAAACAGGTTCTCAACTAAACTTTTAACCCCGTAAACATCCTCCGGCTTTTAATCGGGTAAACACGAATTAAAACAATAGATTATAACTCAGCTCTGTACTGTTGTTACATTTATCTTTTACTACAATTTTTAAAGTGTGTTTGCCGTTTAATGTAGACGGAGTTTTAAAAATAACACTGCGTTTTTTGGGATCGTATTCTAACAAATACCATTTGCCATCTATAAACACATCGTAATCTGCAATACCAGATATGTTGTCTCCAATTTTCCAAATCAAAGTACTTCCGCGTACATTTTGGTTTTCTTGTATATTTTGCGGTTCTACAGTAGGTGGTTCTAAATCGGTATGCACAGAAAACTCACCAAACTCCCTCACCCGCGTGGTAATCCAGCCGTCGTTTATCGTTCCTCCTACAGCCTTGCTTCTTCCGTTATTATCTGTACTCAAAACCACATACTTCTCTTTTGGGATTGTTAAAGTGTCTCCAACCTTGAGCATAATTTTATAATATTCTTGCAATGGAACTTCGCTATCGCCAAATACAAAGGGCTGTTTTTCTGTAATAATTATTGGAGTTGGCTCGTAGACTAATCCCATTCCCATCAGCACCAAATGCTCGTCGTCTATATCCATAAAGGCGCTGTCTGGATAAAGAAATTCTGAGTTATCTCCAAAAACGGTTTCTGCATTGCCTAATTCGCCAGACTCTATTACCAACTCAAAATTAACCGTTCTGCTGTTGCCTTTTGTATCTGTACACGTATATTCTATTTGATGTGTTGTACCTGGTTTAAGGTTTAAAATTCCTGAATTTTCTGTTCTGTAAATTGGAAGTGGATTATGTATGGTTTTAAAACTTTTTTGGTATTGCTTGCGCTTGTTGTGGTAATCTTCGTAATCTTTGTGCGTGTTAATTTGGCGGTTAGATTCAAAATGAATTTCTGTCATATCTTGCGAAAAAACTGTTTTGCCATCTACTTTTAATTCAGAGGTGAAAATTCCGCATACGTTACTTGCAGCATCTAACTGATCTATTGCATCAAATGCAAATCCAATACCACCTGTTTTAGAACAAAAATTAGACGGAACAACTAATTGATTAGAAGTAATAGCTAACTTACCTGTATTAGAATTTACTGAGTACGTTTTGGTTTTATTTGGAATACGATATCCACGTTCTGTTAAGGCATACACTTTAACACCTCTAACGGTTGGCTTTGTATTATCGGCAACATCAAACTGAAATAACAATGGATTTAAGGCATGCTCTGTGGCTGTTTCTCTAATTTCGAAATGCAAATGCGGTGCTGTAGAACTTCCAGAATTACCTGAAAGGGCAAATACTTCTCCTCTTTTTAGTGGAATCTCGTTCTTTTCTGAAATATATTCTATGGCAAAATTTTGTTCTTTTTCTTGTACAGACTTTACAACTTCGGCTAGTTTCCCTTTAAATTCTGAGCAATGCGCATACACAGAAGTTAACCCATTTGGATGATCAACATAAACGACTTTACCATAACCCCAAGGCGAAACTTTCACACGGGAAACCCAACCTTCTGCAATAGAATACAGATTATAGCCAATGCGTCTGTTGGTCTTAAAATCTAAACCCGTATGGAAATGATTACTACGTAACTCTCCAAAATTTGCTGCCAACACCAACGGAATATCCAACGGAGGATGAAAATTGTAGGTTTTTGCTGGGATAAATTGGGCGTTTGCAGAATAACTAATTCCTAAACTAAATAAACATAAAATTAAAAATATACGCATATAACAAAGTTAAGCGCTTACCTTAATATATACTTACTTACGCTAAATATTTATGAAAATTTAAACGTGAATGAAGGTGATAATTGGAAATTTGAAATTGTAGATTAGTCATTCTGTGTACTTTGGATACGTTATTCTTTTGGGCAATTTAACAGGCTATTTATTTTAGCTTAATCATTGAAAAAAGAAGTGTAGTATCGCAACGCGCTAGGAATAGTATCAACTATTTGAGTTTTGCCAGCAAGCGGATTAAAATCTTTTTTCTTAAAAAAAGTGAGTAAGGAAAACCCAACAAGCCGATAGCAGGGTAACGCCCAAAACAACTATATTAACTTTATAATTAGAAGTCAGTCTATATTGTACAGATTATGATGTTTGTGCTAAAACTTAAGAGATCATCCCTCTTATTTAACTGCGCTAACGCTTGTTCTCCAAAGGGAGAAACCTTTTAAATTCAATCAATTTCCTAATCAATAAACGCGCTATCTAATTACTTCCCTCCTACCATCTTCTTAATCTCATTCAGCTTAAAAAGTGCTTCTACTGGTGTAAGTGTATCGATATCAATGCTGACTAATTCTTCTCTTATGTTTTCCAAGGTGGGATCATCGAGTTGAAAGAAACTGAGTTGCATATCGGGAGAATTTACGGCTTCTTCTACCTTTTCTCTATCAGAGCCTGCGTGTGATTCTTCTAACTTAGAAAGCATTTTTGTTGCGCGTTGTACTACTTGATTTGGCATACCGGCCAACTTCGCTACGTGTATACCAAAAGAGTGATTAGAACCGCCTTCTACCAGCTTTCTTAAGAATAAGATTTTTGTACCTACTTCTTTTACAGAAACATTGAAGTTTTTGACACGCGGAAATTTTTTGTACATCTCATTTAACTCGTGGTAATGTGTTGCAAACAGGGTTTTACATTTCGCTTTGGGATGCTCGTGTATGTATTCTGCTATTGCCCAAGCGATAGAAATTCCGTCGTAGGTGCTGGTTCCTCTACCAATTTCATCTAACAATACCAAACTGCGCGGAGAAAGGTTGTTCAAAATACTCGAAGTTTCGTTCATTTCTACCATAAATGTAGATTCTCCAGAAGAGATATTGTCAGATGCACCAACTCGTGTAAACACCTTATCAACTATGCCTAATGTTGCACTTTGAGCCGGTACAAAACAACCAATCTGCGCCATTAAAACAATCAAAGCGGTTTGCCTTAATATTGCACTTTTACCAGACATATTTGGTCCGGTAATCATAATAATCTGCTGCGTATCGTTGTCTAAAAACACATCATTTGCAACGTATTCTTCTCCTGTTTTTAATTGGTGTTCAATAACGGGATGTCGACCATTTTTTATATCAATCTCAAAGCCATTGGTTAAGGTGGGCTTGCAGTATTTATTTTTAACAGAAATGCTTGCAAAAGATAACAAGCAATCGAGCTGACCAATCAAATGTGCATCAAATTGAATAGGATTAATATAATCTGCCATAGACAAAACCAACTCTTGATACAGTTTGGTCTCTAAAACGTGAATTTTGTCTTCTGCTCCTAAAATTTTAGACTCATAATCTTTTAATTCTTGCGTAATATAGCGCTCAGCATTTACTAAAGTTTGCTTTCTAATCCATTCTTCTGGCACTTTATTTTTGTGGGTATTTCTTACCTCCAAGTAATATCCAAACACATTATTAAAAGCAATTTTCAAACTTGGTATCCCCGTTTTTTCAGATTCACGTAGCTGCATTTGCTCTAGATAATCTTTTCCAGAGAAAGCAATTTTACGCAGTTCGTCTAACTCCGCATTTAAACCGTCTGCCATAATAGAACCTTTTCCAACTTGTATTGCCGGCTCTTCTTGCAGTTGATGTTCTATTCTTTCAATTAAAGAAGTACACGGATTTAATCTATCTACAATAGATTTTAATGCATCGCATTTAGAATCTTTCAGCAGGATTTGTATCGGTTCTATCTGTTGAAGCGTATTTTTAAGCTGTACAACTTCTTTTGGATTTATTTTACCAACAGCAACTTTTGAAACCAACCGTTCTAAATCTCCAATATCTTTTAAACGTTCGGCAACATCAAAACGCAATTGTGTATTTTCTTCTTTAATAAATGTCTCAACCGCATCTAAACGAGATTTTATCAACGCTTCTTCTTTCAAAGGAAGTACTAACCAACGTTTCATTAAACGCGACCCCATGGGTGTTAGCGTATCGTCTATAATATCTATAAGTGTAGTTGCATTCTCATTATGCGAAGAAATGAGCTCTAAATTTCTAACTGTGAAACGGTCTAACCAAACGTATTTATCTTCTTCTATTCTGGCAATTTTGGTTATGTGTCCTAATTTATCATGTTGTGTTTCTGATAAATAATGTAGCGCTGCACCGGCTGCAATAATTCCATTTTGCAACTCCTCTACTCCAAACCCCTTTAAGTTTTTGGTATCAAAATGTTTGGTTAACGATTCGTTTGCAAAATCTTCTGTAAACACCCAATCTTCTAATTTATAGGTGTAATGTTTATCTCCATAATGTTCTAAAAAGAGCTTGTTCTTATTCTTTTGAAATATAATTTCCGAAGGCTCAAAACCTTGTATCAGTTTATCTATGTATTCCATAGAACCTTCTGCCAAGAAAAATTCTCCTGTAGAAATATCTAAAAACGCTACACCAGATGTCTTCTTATCGAAATGTATGGCTGCCAAAAAATTATTTTTCCCTTGCTCTAACACTTGGTCGTTAAAAGCTACACCAGGAGTAACTAGTTCTGTAACTCCACGCTTCACAATTCCTTTTACCGTTTTAGGATCTTCTAACTGATCGCAAATGGCAACACGCTCTCCTGCTCTTACTAATTTTGGTAAATACGTGTTCAAAGAATGGTGTGGAAAGCCTGCTAATTCAATATGGGATGCTGTTCCGTTTTTTCTTTTTGTGAGAACTATACCAAGAATTTTTGATGCTTTAACGGCATCTTCGCTAAAGGTTTCGTAAAAATCTCCTACTCTAAACAACAACATGGCTTGCGGATGTTTCGCTTTTATAGCGTTGTATTGTTTCATCAATGGAGTTTCGCTACTCTTAACTATTTTTTTCTTGGTTGCCAAAATATTATTTGTTTGATATTGGAAAAGATAAAGATACGTTCAAAAGCCTTAAATTTGCAGGAGAAAACGTCAACAATTAGCACAGTTTATGAACAGGAAATTAAAATTATGGGAGCTTAATAGAGTTTCTAATGAAGAGTTTAAACAACAAGATAAGTTTCCGATAATTGTGGTGTTAGACAATATTAGAAGTTTAAACAACGTGGGAACATTTTTTAGAACCTGCGATTCTTTTAATGTACAGGAGATTATTTTATGTGGAATAACGGGTAAACCTCCCCATAGAGAAATAAACAAAACAGCCATTGGCGCAACAGAATCTATGGCTTGGAGCTACGCCGAAGACGTTATGGATGTTGTAGATAGTTTAAAACAAGATGGCGTTAAAATTTGTGCGATTGAACAAACAGAAACTACTACTTTTTTAAATGAAATGAAGGTAGATAAAACAGAAACCTACGCCTTATTTTTTGGCAACGAAGTAGATGGTGTACAACAAACTGTAATTGATGCTTCTGATTACATCCTTGAGATTCCGCAATTCGGCACCAAACACAGTTTAAATGTTTCGGTTTGTGCAGGAGTTACGCTGTGGGAGTTTGTGCGAGGGAGGAACTGATGTTTTCTGTAGTCTTCTCCCTTTTGAGAGAGACCGAGGAGGAGGTTAACCACGAGATCAAGGTAATATTACTTTTCTTGTGCAAAATCACGTATAACCTATGCTTCTCTAAATAATTTATCGCTTCGATAGTCCTCCCCCTTAATCCCCCTCCAAAGGGAAACTAAAATTTCTATAAAACGGACTTCGAGCGGTATTCATTGACCTTTCTTAAGTTGTAATTGAGAAGGTGGATAAATTAAAATCGAGAAGCTAAATCAAACCTATAAAAGAGCTAGAAATGAACATGTCGATTTGTTTAATTACTTCTCAGCCATTCCTTGTCTTTTTTCCATACTATCAACAAAGGTATAATCACTGGGAAAACAATTGATAATACTATCCATAGTGTCTTCTCATCCTTAGCAAGATTATGTTTACTTATCCTAAAAAAAAGAATACCGATGCTTAGGGCGTAAAAAAGTAATAGTACAGTATTAATAGCATCTAATGTTTCCCAACTTCCAAAATATTGAAGAACCATTACAGGGTAAGCGAAGTTAAAAAAATAGACTAGTCCAGAAATTATCAACATAGAAAGTCCAAGCTTGAAATTAATCTTTAGTTTTTTCATGTGCTCGTTAGTTTTGTTAACTACATATGCCAAATCAAGGTGTTCTAATTTTAAAGTAAACTCATCCAAACATAAAGAATATTTCTCCAATTGCCCTACCCCTTAATCCCTTCCGAAAATCGAAACAAGCTCCAAAGGGAGAATCTAAAATTTCCATAAAACGAACCTCGAGCGGTAGCCGAGAGGGAAGTGTTTTCCTAAGCCTCAGTAGTAGGTGTTCCAAAATTCATCGGAGGCATTTGTGGTGTATTGCCTTCGTTAATTGTTCCGAACTGTTGCTCGTACTTTTGTACATTTTCTATTAATGCACGCATGTAACGCTTTGCATTTTCGGGTGTCATAATAATTCTGCTTCTTACCTTTGCTTTGGGTACACCCGGCATCATTTGTATGAAGTCTGACACGATTTCTGACTGCGAATGTGTAATTACTGCTAAATTAGAATAAGTACCTTCTGCTACCTCTTCTGTTAATTCTATATTTATTTGATTTTCGTTTTTCTTTTCTTCCATGTGATTGTTTTTTGCTAAAATAAGGATTTGATTATTCTAACGCTGACATAAAACAAAAAAGTCCTCAGAAAAATCTGAGGACTTATATATCTTATTTTGATATTTTTTATTTCGTTAACTCGTCGTAAGTTTCTTGCGAACCAACAATCATTTTTTGGAATTCTCTTGTTCCTGTACCTGCTGGAATTAAGTGTCCAACAATTACATTCTCTTTTAATCCTTGTAAATGATCTTCTTTTCCAGAGATAGCTGCTTCGTTCAATACTTTCGTAGTTTCCTGGAAAGATGCTGCAGATATAAACGATTGCGTCTGTAAAGATGCTCTCGTAATACCTTGTAACATTGGTTTAGACGTTGCTGCAACAGCATCACGCGCCTCAACTAATTTCTTGTCCTGACGACGCAATTGAGAATTTTCATCTCTTAATTGTCTAGACGAAATAATCATTCCAGCTTTTAACTCAGAAGATTCTCCAGCATCAACAACTACTTGCATTCCAAAGATTCTGTCGTTCTCTTCCATAAAGTCTGCCTTGTGAACAGCTTGGTTTTCTAAGAACTTAGTATCTCCAGGATCAGTAATTTCAACTTTCAACATCATCTGACGAACGATAACCTCAAAGTGCTTATCGTTAATCTTCACACCTTGTAAACGATATACTTCTTGAATTTCGTTAACAATGTACTCTTGTACCTTTGTTGGACCTTCAATATTCAGAATATCACTTGGTGTTGTTGCTCCATCAGATAATGGTCTACCCGCTCTTACGAAATCATTTTCTTGCGTTAAAATGTGTTTAGAAAGAGGAACTAAATATTTTCTAATTTCCCCAGTCTTAGACTCAACAATAACCTCGCGGTTACCACGCTTAATTTTTCCGTAAGAAGCAATACCATCAATTTCAGAAATAACTGCAGGGTTTGAAGGGTTACGTGCTTCGAACAATTCTGTTACTCGCGGTAAACCTCCTGTAATATCTCCTGTTTTCCCTCCTGTTCTTGGTATTTTAACTAATGAATCTCCAGCTTTTACAGGATCACCTTCTTTTACAGAGATGTGTGCATTTACTGGAATTGAATAAGAACGTAAAACTTCACCTTTCTTATCAGTAATTAAGATAGTAGGGTTCTTTTTCTTATCCTTCGTTTCCGTAATTACTTTTTCAGTAAATCCAGTTTGCTCATCCACTTCTTCACGGTAAGTAATACCTTCAATAACGTTCTCGAACTCAATCTTACCGTCCATTTCAGTAATAATAACCGCGTTGTATGGATCCCATGTACAAATTACATCTCCTCTTTTAATGTTTACGTTGTTTTCGATTTTCATCTCAGCACCGTAAGGGATGTTACCTGTCATTATAATTTGACCTGTCTTTTTGTCTGTAATTTTCAATTCTGCAGAACGTCCAATTACAATCTCAACATTTTTACCTTCTTTATTCTTTCTGGTAATTGTTCTTAACTCGTCAATTTCTAATAAACCAGTTCCTTTTGCTTTAAGATCGTTTTCATCTGCAATGTTAGATGCTGTACCCCCAACGTGGAAAGTTCTTAACGTCAACTGCGTTCCTGGCTCTCCAATTGATTGTGCTGCTACAACTCCTACAGAATCTCCCATCTGTGCATCTCTGTGCGTAGATAAATTTCTACCGTAACACTTAGCACAAACTCCTCTTCTTAACTCACATGTTAATACAGATCTGATTTCTACTTCTTCGATTCCTGCTGCTTCAATTTTCTTTCCAACAACTTCATCAATAAGTTCACCAGCTCGTACAAGTAAGTTTTCTTCATCATCATATACATCGTCAACTGCTGTTCTACCAACAATTCTATCGTATAATGGCTCAACTATCTCGTCATTTTTCTTTAATGGCACTGCTGTTAAACCTCTTAATGTTCCACAGTCGAAATCATTAATAACAACATCTTGTGCTACATCAACTAAACGACGCGTAAGATAACCTGCATCGGCTGTTTTAAGAGCGGTATCTGCAAGACCTTTACGTGCACCGTGAGTAGAAATAAAGTACTCAAGAATAGAAAGACCTTCTTTAAAGTTAG
>JBMYYC010000046.1:0-17357 GCA_049609045.1 Lishizhenia sp.
CTTCCAAAAATACTCTTTTAAAACACATTTTTGATGTGTAAAGTGTATTTGTTTGGATATTAACGAGCGCCTTAATGTATTATTGTTTTGGAAACAAAGATTTGTATAGAATCATTTTATATGATTTTAACTGTTATTTGATTATCAATAATAAGTGTATCGCCTTTGATAAGTTTAGCACGTTTTCTAGTTTCAATTTCTCCATTTCTGACCACTAATTCGTCTTCAACAATCATTTTTGCGTGTCCGCCAGTCTGTGCAATACTTAATGTTTTAAGCAGTTTAATTAGCTCTATGTATTCGCCAGTGAGCGAAAACTCAATATTTTCCATGTTATTTCTTTTTATATTGTTCGAAGAGATCTTCGGCACTTTTAAAAGAAGATTTTAATCCAGTAATGATTTTTTCTTCTTCTACTTTGAGTTGTTTTTTTATTTCAGGATGGTTGTAAAAATCATTCATTAGCAGTTCTTTCAAGGTTTCGTTCATCCAATACTTATCTTGTATGTTTCTATTCTTGTTAAACCAACCTTTTGTTTTCGTGTGATTTTCAAATGATTCTACGATTTCCCAAACTTTGTCAATATTTGTGTTTGTATACGCACTACAAGTTGTAGTTTTTGGTATCCATTCATTTTTATTTGGCGGAAACAAATGCAGTGCATTTTTATATTCTTGTCGCGCCCTGTTTGCATCTTTAATATTTTCGCCGTCTGCCTTTGTAATAACAAGTGCATCTGCCATTTCCATAATACCGCGTTTTATACCTTGAAGTTCGTCTCCAGCACCAGAAAGCATGAGTAACAAGAAAAAATCCACCATAGAGTGTACAACTGTTTCAGACTGACCAACACCTACCGTTTCAATTAAGATAACATCAAAACCTGCTGCTTCGCATAAGAAAATTGCTTCTCTTGTTTTTCTTGCAACTCCTCCTAACGATTCTCCTGCAGCGGACGGACGAATAAAAACATTCTCGTGAACAGATAGTTTTTCCATTCTTGTTTTATCGCCCAAAATGCTTCCTCTACTTTTTTCCGAAGTAGGATCAATTGCCAAAACAGCAACTTTTTTACCCAAATTAGCTAAGCTCAGTCCGAAACTTTCAATAAAAGTTGATTTTCCTACACCAGGAACACCAGTAATACCAATTCTTATAGATTTTCCGGTTGACGATAAAATAGAATTAATCAACTCATTGGCAATAGATTTGTCTTTCGTTCTTGTACTTTCTAAAAGCGTAATAGCAGCACTAAGAACAGCAATATCTCCAGCCAAGACCCCTTTTTTAAGCGCATCTAAATTAAGGCTGTCTTTGTGCGACTTCCTTTTTTCTAACCAGTTATTTAATTGTTCTTCGTTCACTTATAATGAATTAAAAGTAAAAAAGTTAAAAGTATCAATGCTAACGGTATCCTATTATTTTCGCAAACCGCAAACCGCAAACCGCAAACCGCTCATTGCAAATAGCTCATTGCAAATTGCTAATCGCTAATCCTTCCAATTAACCCCACTTAAACCGCAACATTATGTTCTCTTAATGCATCATTTAAAGACGTTTTAAGATCTGTACTTGCTTTTCTTTTACCTATAATTAAAGCGCAAGGCACTTGATATTCTCCTGCTGCGAATTTTTTCGTGTATGAACCAGGTATCACAACACTTCTAGAAGGAACAACTCCTTTTGTTTCCACAGGCTTATCACCAGTTACATCAATTATTTTTGTAGATTTTGTAAGAACAACGTTTGCACCTAAAACGGCTTCCTTCTCTACCTTTACGCCTTCTACAACAATACATCGAGAACCAATAAATGCGTTATCTTCAATTATCACAGGAGCAGCTTGTAAAGGTTCTAAAACACCTCCAATACCAACACCTCCAGATAAATGCACGTTTTTGCCTATTTGAGCACAAGAACCAACAGTTGCCCAAGTATCTACCATAGTACCTTCATCAACATAAGCGCCTATATTTACATAAGAAGGCATCATAATTACACCTTTAGAGATATATGCACCGTATCTTGCAACAGCATGAGGAACAACTCTCACTCCTAACTCTTTGTAGTTTGTTTTGAGTGCCATTTTATCATGAAACTCGAAAGGTCCAACCTCAATTGTCTCCATTTTTCGAATTGGAAAATACATAACAACGGCTTTTTTCACCCATTCGTTTACTTTCCAACCACCATTTCCATCTTGCTCTGCAACGCGTAATCTTCCTTTGTCGATTTCTTCAATAACTGCATTGATTACAGCAATTGTTTCTTCTTTATTCAATAGTGATCTATCTTCCCAGGCTTTTTCGATAACTGTTTGCATCTAACTTTAATTTTATTTTAAAAATGTAAAAATAAGGAATTGAAAAGGATGATTCCGTTTAATACACTATTATTCTTTACAGTTGATTTGATCTGTTAATTTTTACGCTAAAAAGATACAATTTTCTGTAGATTATTTTAAAGGAGACCTATCTTTACAGAATGAGTAGGATTTTAGCATTGGATTTTGGTTTGAAAAGAACAGGAATTGCAATTACAGATGAGTTAAACATTATTGCTACAGGACTAAAAACTGTTGATTCAAGAGATTTAATGCAGTTTTTAATTGAAGTGATTCCGTTGAAAAATGTGAACACAATTGTGCTAGGAGAGCCTAAGCGATTGAATATGGAAGACTCTCACATCACAGAAAATGTAAGAATGTTAAAGAAAGCATTAGAGAAACAATTTCCTTTGCTTAAAGTAGAAATGGTAGACGAGCGTTTCACCTCTAAAATGGCAGCGCAAAGTTTAATAGATTCTGGCGTTTCTAAGAAGAAAAGAAAAGAGAAAGGTTTGATAGATGAGGTGAGTGCTACTTTAATCTTACAGTCGTATATGTCACAAATAAACCGTTAATTGAGTAAGAATTGTTTAAAATAAGATATACTCGCACATAGTTTATTAATTTTGCACGAAATACAGTTCACATGATATTACCAGTAGTTGCTTACGGAGATCCGGTGCTTAAAAAAGAAGCAGAAGAAATTGACGAAAATTATGAAGGCTTATCGAAGCTAATAGAAGATATGTGGGAAACCATGTACAATGCGCATGGAGTTGGATTAGCTGCTCCCCAGATCGGGAAGTCGATTCGAATGTTTGTGATAGACGCATCTCCATTTGCAGAAGATGAGAACGGAGAGCCGGATACAGATCCAAAAGCAAAAGGTTTGGCCGGTTTTAAAAAAGTTTTTATCAATCCTATTATTGAAGAAGAGTCTGGAGAAGAGTGGGCTTTCGCAGAAGGATGTTTATCTATACCTAAAATAAGAGAAGACGTTTATCGTAAAGAAAAAATAGTGATTACCTACTTTGATGAAAACTGGAAATTTCACGAAGAGGAGTACGATGGCTATGCAGCACGTATTATTCAACACGAATACGATCACATCGAAGGTGTTTTATTTACAGATTATTTAGCGCCTTTGAAAAAAAGGATGATTACTAAAAAACTATCCAATATTTCTAAAGGAGATGTTGAAGTAGATTATCGTATGAAGTTTCCTTTGAAGAAGAAAACAAGATAAAAAGATAAAAGATGAAAAAAGTAGGATTATTTTTATTCCTAGTAGGAGCTATGATAGCTTGTACTACCCCAGAAAAAGAAGTTGTTGAAAACGACGTAGTAATTCCTGTAAAGACTGAAGAAGAATTTATAGAACATCTTCGTAATTTAGATGATTCTCTAAAGGCTGTGATTACAGAATCTTTTCAAAAACAAGAAAAATTTCCGGTTGGAGCCTATCAAAAAGCAATAGAACAGCATTTAGAATTTTACAAAGCCTATCCAAAAAATAAGAATGTTGCCGAATCATTAGACAAAGCACAAAGTTTTTACACGCAACTGAGAGCAGAAGAAAAGGCTGCAGTCTGGAGAGATACCATAATTTTTAACTTTAAAGAATACGTAAATAGACCGCGCGTACTAGAAACACAAGGTGTTTATTACGATGCAGATAATTATAATCCAGAAAAAATAAAGTTGTATTACACTATGCTGTTAGATGAATATCCTGATTTAGATTCTAATAAACGAGTAGAGATACAATTTAGGTTAGATAATGTGAATTTATCTTTTGATGAACTGATTGAGTTAAATACTAAATAAACTACAAACTTAGTCTGTTAACGTATTGTTAAAAAAAATAAGCGTGGAGTTTCTAAACGTATATTTACCCTAAGAATAAACTAACTAATAATTTTAAGATGAAAAAAGTATTATTTACACTTACAGTATTGTTTTCTGCAATTTTTGCAATCAATGCACAAGAAGTTCAAACAGAGTCAGGAGCACAAATTGTTTTTGAAAAAGAAGTACACGATTACGGTACAATTGAACAAAATGCAAACGGAGCTTGTGAATTTGTTTTTACAAACACAGGTAACGAGCCATTAATGATTTCTAATGCAAAAGGATCTTGCGGATGTACTGTGCCAGAATGGCCAAAGACGCCAATTGCACCAGGAGAAACAGGAGTAATTAAGGTAAAGTACGATACTAAAAGAGTTGGACCATTCGGGAAATCTGTAACATTAACTTCTAATGCTACAAACACTCCAACTAAAGTAATTAGAATTAAAGGAACTGTAAAAGCAGCTCCAAAAGCGGTTTCTCCAGTGAACACTACTGGAGCTCCAGCAAACTAAGATATACATGAGGCTATATTTCGCGATCATATTTATAGCTTTGAACTCCGCCTTTGGCTTTTGTCAGAGTGCGGAGTTTCATTTTTTGGACAAAACCACAGTTAAGTTGGGGAAGTTTAAAGAAGGAGAAAAAGTAACGCACACCTTTACATTTACCAATTCTGGAGAAATTCCACTTGTGATAACCAATGCAAAAGTTTCTTGCACCTGCACAACGATAGATTTCTCAAAGAAACCCATACTGCCTGGAGATACTTCTGCCATAACCATTCATTTTGATACTAAAGAAAAATATTACTGGCAAGATAGAGTAGTGTATATCGAATCAAATGCAAAGAAAGAGGAGAAACTAAGGTTTAAGCTGTATGTTGAGCCTGAGGAAAATTAAATCTATTCTAAAAGGTTTTCAATTCTTCCCAAACGCTTTCTACCGGCAAACCTACAACGTTATAATAAGATCCTTCAATTTTTTCTACGCCTATTTGTCCTATCCATTCTTGAATACCATAAGCTCCGGCTTTATCTAAAGGCTTAAAATTAGAAACGTAGTACTCAATTTCTTGCCGTGTTAAGTGTTTGAAAAAAACCTTAGTTGATATAGAAAAGCTTTTTGATTTTTCTGTAGAATGCAAAGAAACTCCAGTTATTACCTCGTGCTGTTTGCCAGATAGTTGTTCTATCATGTCTTTTGCTTCTTTAAGCGAGACTGGCTTTCCTAACACTTTATTATTTAGGACTACAGTAGTGTCTGATGTTAATAAGACTTCCTTCTCGTTTAAAGTTTCTATTAATGGTTGCGCTTTTAGTTTACTTAAATATTGAGCAACTTCTGTTGGAGCAAGGTTTTCTGGGTAGTTTTCTTCTACTTCTTTTGTTCTAATCTCAAAATCTAATCCTAAACCAGATATTAATTCTTGTCTTCTGGGAGATTTAGAACCTAATATTATTTTAAAATCGAACATAGATTAACGTATCAAAAGCCAGTAAATAGGTAAGAATAAACCGCAAATCATAGCGAGTTTAACGCAGTTGTGCGAGATTTTAATCGTCTTTTTATTTGCGTCTTTTTTCCAAAGAAAGAAAAGTGCAAGAAGTACAAATAGCGCACTTCCAAAAACAGGATAAAATGCCAATAATGTTAATCCAGAAATGGTGTAAAGTGGATACAAAGAAACGGTAACTAAAATGGGTATAAATATTACCGCGGTAGCAATCCATTTTGCTTTCTTATTTCCTAAAGCAATAGGTAAGGTTTTTGCTCTAATTATTTTATCTCCGTTAACATCTTCTATATCTTTTATTATCTCTCTGCTCCAATTTAAGAAAAAGGCAAAAAGGCCTAACGAAATACTAAAATAGAGTATCCAGTTGGTTGTATTCAGTACTCCTTCAAACGGATAAAGCGCAGAGGTGGAATCGATCAAAAATGGATTGTAAAAAATACCAACTAACAGAGGAACAAGTGCTGTAAGTAAAGCAATAATTATATTACCTATTACCATTGTTCTTTTGAGGTGACTAGAGTAGTACCACAAGAGATTAATAGAAAGTAAATGTATAAATACGTACCAGAATGTTTGAAAGGTATAGCTCAAATAGATGGCAATTCCAAAAGCAATAAAGTTTATTATCCAATGGAGAACAATAGCCCAGCGTTTTTTGATGTGTTTCCCTATTATTAAACGTTCTGGTCTGTTCACTCTATCTGCTCGTATATCAAAATAATCATTAATAATATTACCAGCTGCTGCAATTAGTACAGTAGAAATTACCAATAAAATAAATGGAGTAGAGAAGAGTAGACTTTCTTTCTCGTTTTGGGTGATGTAAAAATCAAAATAACTACCTAATCCAAACATGGTTAAGGCAATAATTAATAGATTAAACGGTCGAACAAGTTTTAGTAAATGAATCATTATTTAATTATTTTGTACTCTGTTCTTCTATTGGTTTGATGTGCTTTTTCTTTTTCATCGCTAGTTGTCAACGCGTCAATTTCTGTATCATTAATTATAGGTTGCGTTTCTCCATAACCTTTAAAGGTTAAGCGTTGGGTAGAAATACCATTCTCTAATAAATAGCGGTAGACAGAACTTGCTCTACCTTCTGATAGTTTTTGGTTATCCTCGGCATCACCTCGCGTATCTGTATGACCACCAATTTCTATTTTGATACTTGGGTTATTATCTAGGAAAGAAACGAGTTTATTTAATTCAACAAAAGATTCTTTTCTTAGACTTGTTTTATTCAAATCAAAAAATACATTTTCTAGCGTAATTTTAGTTTCGGCAACTGCTATTGGATATAGAGGAATATCCATTCTAAAGGCTTCTTGATTTTCTTCTAGCTTCATGTTAAAACTTTTGCTGTAAAAAGCGTAATTTGGATAGGTTACGTTTAAAGCGTATTGTCTGTTTGTGGGTAAGGCTACAATAAATTCTCCGGTTAATTTGTCGGCTTTGGCTTCAATAATTTGCTCTCCAGTTTCTATATCAATTAGTTCAAAATTTCCGGGTATTGGTAGTTTAGAACTGTTGCTTGCATCATAAACAAATCCTTCAAAGTAGGTTGTTTTGGTAGCACGTAAGTTTTCTGGTAATTGAAAAGAATAGATGTCTAATCCACCAAAACCTCCCGGCCTGTCAGAGGCAAAAAATGCAACTTCTCCATCTGGGCCAACTAATAGCGAGTTTTCATCTCCTTTTGTGTTTATAGGATATCCTAGGTTTGTTGGTTTACTCCAAGTTCCATCGGGTTGCTTTCTACACATAAATAAATCAGTTCCGCCTAAACCGATGTGCCCGTTAGAAGAAAAGTAAAGTGTTTGTCCGTCTGGATGTATCATAACAGATTCTTCTTTATACGGTGTGTTGATGTGCATTGGCAAACGCTCAGGCTTTCCCCAATAGCCTTTTTCATCTTTTTTAGTAACAAAAATATCAGAGTTTTGATCTGCAGCTCTACCAATTCTTTTAACGAAATACATTGTTTTTCCGTCAGAAGAAAGTGAGGGTTGCGATTCCCAGCTAGAACTATTTACATATCCAGGCAAGTTGATCGGGTTTAACCATTTATCGCCTAGTTTTTTTGTGTAAAATAAGTCGCAACTTCCATATCCTTGTTTGGTTGGACCGTAATCTCTATTGTCTCCATTTCCAGAACAAGCTACAAATACTAATGATCTACCATCTGGAGCTAGAGTAGGAGCACCTTCATTAAGTGGAGTGTTTATGTTTGAAGGCATGGGTAATGCACTTGTCCATACATTTTCAGTACTCAGTTCTGAGGTGAAAAAATCTTCTTGACCTCTTGGTCCGCCAGATTTAGTGGGAACTTCTCTAGTAAAAAGCAAGGTTTTTCCGTCTACGGTAATGGTAGGGAAATACTCATTATTCTCTGTATTTATTCCCTTACCAACATTCACGGGGTTTATAGCCGAAGGGTTTTCTATAGCATGTATTGCAAACGTAGCTTTATCGCGTATAATCAGCGCATTGTTTTGTAGTTCAGAAGAAACTGATGGACGCGGATAGTTAATTACTCGATTGGCGTACACAATAGCGTCTTCATACTCACCTGTAGCCAATTGTAATTCTGCAATAGAAAAGAAAAGAGTACCGTTAAAATCTTGGTTTGGATGAATTCTTAATAACTCTTTTTGATGGTAAACCGACTTTTCAATATCGTTGGTATAGATGTAAAATTGACTAATTAAATCGTGTGCTTCTGTAAAGTTAGGATCTTTTTTCAGCGCTTGGTTTAATAATTCAATTCCAGAATCATAATCTGGTCTTCTTCCTGTTTTGTCTAATTTATTTGGAGCTACTCGGGCTTTTTCAAATAATTTAACTGCTTTACCGCTGTTTGTTGAATATCCTTTTTGGGCCGTTGCACAGCTGTTAATGGTAAAAATAAATAAGAGTAGGTATAAAAAATGTTTTGACATATTTATGGAATATTCATGTATTTATGCGTTTGTAAAGAGATTCTCCATTTGGGATTATTCTTAACATACTCAATAATTAAAGGCAATAATTGTTCCTCTTTGCTCCACTCGGGTTGTAGATAAAGTTTGCACTGCCCATTTATTTTTGTTGCATGCTCTTCTGCCCATTTAAAATCAGATTTATGAAAAATTACAACCTTCAATTCTTGCGCTTTTTGATATGCTTCTTCTACCGGTGCTTTGAATTTTTTAGGAGAAAAACAGTACCAATCGACATTTCCTTTTAACGCATAACAACCCGAAGTTTCTATGGCAACCTCAATGTTTAAATTGTGTAGCGCGTCTATGAGTGGAGTTAAATCATACATTGCGGGTTCTCCACCCGTGATAACTACAAAATTTGTATTTGAAACTTTTACTTCTTCCAGAATTCTTTCAACAGTTGTATTCGGGTGTTTTTGAGCTTCCCAGCTTTCTTTTACATCACACCAAACACAGCCTACATCGCAGCCTCCAAGGCGAATGAAATAAGCAGCTTTACCACTGTAGCTTCCCTCACCTTGAATGGTGTAAAATTGTTCCATTATCGGATATGAAGTTGTTGTTTCTTGCATTTTATAAATATTAGTTCAAAAATAGGAAATCAAATAGATTTAATCTGTCCAATTCTAATTATTTAGGTAAACTGTCTAGATCATGCAGCTGATTTACATAGAGCTCTACAACGCCGTCATCAGTTACTTTAAAGCTTCTTTTAAAGGTTGCGTTTTCTTTCCATTGCGTATGAGCGTAAGAATGTTTCTCGTATATTTCTTGACTAAAAGTTTCATCAAAAGCCTTAACTAACACAATTATCTCGGCATTTCTGGTCTTTAGATCGTCTAAACTTAAGTTATGAAATGGAGATTTTTCGTCTATTACATGAACTACAGTCCAGGTAAGTGGAAAGAAATTAATACTGCTTATTTCTAATTTCAATTGTGTGTATTCTTTTTCAAATGGAGATGAAGGATGCTGTTTGTCGCAGATTAAAATTACATCTGATTTTGCTTTCAGAAGTACATTTTTTCTTGCATTTACCATTTTAAACATCACAGCTCTATTGTTTTTGTGCTGTGTGAGTAAGATGTTTTTAGAGAAGCTAATTTTTGAATTTGGTTTTGAGAATCTTCCATACAATATTCCTGTGGTTAAACTAAAACTTAAAAATCCAGTAAAAGCTTCTATAGTAGCTATGCTATTGCCAATGTTTCCCTTCGGAAATAATCCGCCATAACCTACTGTTGTGAAGGTTTGTGTGGATAGGTAAAAGCATTGTAAAAAAAAGTTTTCAGCCGTATTTATGCCTGAGATGTTTTCGGCTCCAAGTAGGTAATAAAAGAAAGCAAATAAAAAGTTTAACCCTAGATAGAGACAAAAAGTGAGTCCTAAAAATTGTAAACCCGAAATTTCAATTAAAAATGAGTAAGCATCTCTGTACCAAGATGTAGCTCCTTTTCTTTTGATGTTGAATGATCCATTTTCGTTTAGTAGTCGGTTAATTTTCTTACCATAAGAAACACCGAGTCCAGGATCTTGATTTTTATTTGTCATAAAGCAAATGTATGTATCTAATAGAATTTTTTGTGTTTTTGTCTAACAATATGTCGCGAAACCATAAGTTTGTATAGAATTATTTGGTTATTCTACCTTAGCAACGGAAAGATTTGCGAGTAATTTCTTTTCTTTGTTAAAAATTTTCAAACATGAATATCCGTCCAAGAAGAAATAGAAAGTCTGCAGCCATCAGAAAAATGATTGAAGAAACAAAATTAGGTGTAGAGCATCTGATTTATCCTCTTTTTTTGGTAGACGGTACAAATGTGAAAGAGGAAATCAAATCTTTGCCTAATAATTTTAGATGGAGTTTAGATTTGCTGCTAAAAGAAATTGAAGAATGTATTGGTTTAGGTATTCTGACTTATGTTCTTTTTCCGGCAATACCAGAGAAAGACAAAGACAAAACAGCAACTTACAGTTATGCAGAAGATAATTTCTATTTACATGCTATTCAAAAAATAAAAGCAACGTTTCCGCACATTGTTTTAATGTCTGATGTTGCTATGGATCCGTATTCTTCTGATGGACACGATGGTTTGGTAGAAAACGGGAAAATTTTGAACGATCCAACACTTCCTATTCTCTCAAAAATGGCGGTGGCGCAAGCGCAGGCAGGAATTGATATTGTTGGTCCGTCTGACATGATGGACGGTAGAGTAGGTCACATACGTGAAAGTTTAGATATGAATGGTTTTACAGATGTTTCTATCATGTCTTACTCCGCAAAATATGCAAGTGCTTTTTACGGTCCGTTTAGAGACGCGTTAGACTCTGCACCAAAAGCAGGAGATAAAAAAACATATCAAATGAATCCTGCAAACAAAAGAGAAGCTTTGATTGAAGGTGAATTAGATGTGTTGGAAGGCGCAGATATGCTCATGGTTAAACCCGCGTTGTGCTATTTGGATGTGATACATTTAATGAAAGAGAATTTTGAGGTTCCTATAACTGCCTACAATGTTTCTGGAGAGTGTGCCATGCTTTACGCTGCTGCTCAGAACGGTTGGCTAGATTATAATACGGCTATGCCAGAGATGTTATTGAGCTTTAGACGAGCTGGTGCAGATGCAATCTTGACTTATTTTGCGAAGGATTTTGCTCGGTTGAGACTTTAAAAAACTGAGATAGTTTGTTTTAAGTTTAATGGAAAGTAAAGTCGAAGGTTAGAATTGTCCTTCCTTTTTAAGGGAGGTGAATTTAGCGTAACGCTAGTGGTGCTAAAGACAGAGGGTTGTTTTCCGAAGTAAGTTTTTTGTCGTAAGTAAAGATTGTTTTCTAAGTATGGATTATTTCCGAAATTGAGGTATGTTTCCTAAATATTAGTCTACCTTGTTATTTCTTATTTTTCACTCAATTAATCATGTTTTGGTTTTAAAGCTCAAAACCCTCCACTTTTTAATCGGGTAAAACCCTCATAAAAACCACCTCCCATGAAAAGGGAGGACAAGCGTTAATCTTTATACAACCTAGAAATACTCCAAAATAAATTACTCCAAGCACTATTTTTGCCGTAGTTTTTTCCTAATCGTACTATAATTAATTCTTTTTCAGGATCAATATAAATGTACTGACCAAGAATACCTTGAGCCATATAGGCCTGAGGAGGAATAATTTCGACCAATTCGCCAATTTTATTTGTATATAGCACTCTTTGTTTTAATGAGTCTTTTGCAAGCGGTTTCTTGTTTACAAACCACCATTGGTTTTGATATGTTAAGTTTTGTCTAACTTTAGAATAAGTAGTAGATTCTTTTACCCACCATTCTGGTAAAACTTGTTTGCCGTCCCAATTTCCGTTGTTCAGGTAAAGTCTTCCAAATTTGGCATAATCAATTGCTCTTGCATTAAGCGAAGAAAACGCTTTGGCTGTTTTGTGTTTTTTACTGTCTAAACTCCAAGATGCATCGAACTCAGTTCCTATTTTGCTCCAGATTTTTTCTTCTAAATTTTGTGCGAGCGATTTGCCGGTAACCTCTTCAATTAGCATACCTAAGATTTGCGTGTCTACACTTCGGTAATTAAATCTGCCAGGTAGTTCTGCAATTTTTAGTTTGCTAACATATTTCTTAAGATTAGTTCCGTAGTAGAATTTCGCAACATGACCAAATGGGTTAATGTAACTCTCATTAAATTTTATTCCAGATTGCATATCCAATAAATGTTGAATAGTAATATTGTCGAAACCCGGATTTTTAAAAATGTCCAGATATTTTGTAATAGAATCGTCAGTACTATTAATCAAACCTTCTTCTAAACAAATACCAATAAGTGCAGAAACGTAAGATTTTGCCATAGAAAAAGACGTTTCTATACTTTCTCTCTCGTAACCGTTAAAATACGTTTCATAAAGTATAGAGTCTTGCTTTATAATAATGAAAGCCGTTGTTTCTTTATCTTCTAAATATTCCTCAAAGGGTATTCTATCTGTTTGCGGATTTATAAATTTTGGAATTCTGCCATCTAATGTAGAAGTGTCTACTGTGTAAAAATGAAAAGGAATTTGCGCTTTTTCAATTTCTTCATTTTCAAAGAATTTGTAATCTGTAATGTTTGCGAAATTTCTGATTACAAATCTGCCTACATGACAAGAGGATATTAAGAAAACAATACTTACTAAGAAAATAATATTTTTCATCACTGAAAGATATGTATTTAATTGGTATGATTCGAAATTCGATATTTGAAAAACGTACTAATCAATCACTTTTGAATCTGCTTTGGGTTCAAAAGAAACTTCATCGTTTGTTATAAAATGAAGGTTTGTTAAATTAGCATAGCCTAGAGTATCTGTTAAGCCTTCTTTTTCTGTCCAACCATAAAAATCCCAGCGATGGGCAATGGAAATATTATCTAACTTCTGGTATTTACTGTAAACAATAGCATGCGGATCTTTTTCTCCTTCTTCTACTGTTTTGTTTAAAGTAACGATGTAAGATGCTGCGTGTAAAAGATTGGTTTCTTTATTTTGGTAAAGTACGTACCAATCATCCGGACTATCTCCAATATTTTCTCCGAACGCAAGTTTTTCAACATTAAACGTTTTTCCATTCAAATCTTTGTTTTGGAAGTCAGATAATTGAGTTCCCTTATCGTCAATTTTGTAGGGTAAAGCTAAAAAGTAGCTCCACGTAAAAATATCAAATCGTGCACTCGGTTTTTTTATTGAAGCAGGCGATAGGTAAACGTTTTTTCCATTAAAAGTAAGTTCGCTACTATCGTTGTAAACAATTTTTGTTTCTCCTGTTCTGGTGTGGTAAAGTAGGTTGGCTTCCATTCTTAATTTCCCTCCAAAAAAGAGTTCAATATCTACAGATAATACATCTTTTTTTTGAAAAGCTAGTTTGTTGTGTGCTTCATTGTTCCGTGCGATAAAACCTTTCTCTTTTAGATCAGATTTTTCTGATCTTTTATCTAAAATTGGTTTCTTTTCGGTTGATAAATCGTAGGTACATCCAAATAATAGTATGCCGAGTAAAAGAAGCGAATAATTTTTCATTCTTTAAATTTATTATCTGTCGCATCAATTAAATTTCCCTTACAAAATAACTTCATAGTTTAAGTCATATTATTTTCAAGGTACGAGCAGTACCATTTAATGTCTAAATTAATAAGTATATTGCCTATAATTGTTATTTATGAAAACAAAAATCTATTTCATTACACTGATTTTACTTTTTCTAATGACCGGTTGTAGACTTCTTTCTCCTAAGGTGTATTCGCCTAAAAAGTTAGAAAAACCAGTAAAGCGACTAGATTTAAGTAAACAGGGACTAAGAGAAATTCCTAATTCTGTATTTAAAAATAAAGAACTAGAAGTTTTGTGGTTGTATAAAAATGAACTTACAGAGATTCCTAAAGAGATAGCCGAATTAAAAAAATTAAGAAAATTATACATTGGAAAGAATAAGTTAACTACAATTCCAAAAGAAATAGGTGAGTTGAAAAATTTAGAAATTCTTTCCTTACAGTACAATGGCATTGATAGTATTTCTCCAGCAATTTATAAGGCAGAGAATTTAGAATGGATTTTATTGAATCACAATAATTTAAAAACGTTACCAGAAGAGTTGGGCAAAATGGAAAATTTAAAAACCTTGAGTCTAACCTATAATTATTTAAAAAAACTGCCTCCTGGTTTGTTTAATTCAGGTAGTTTAGAGTTTATTCACCTCACAAGAAATTTCATCGATTCTATACCTACGTCTATAAAAAACAGTTCTAATTTAAGAGAAATTCATTTAGATAATGCAGGTGTTTTTCTAGATTTGCCAGAAGAGTTGTGTGATTTACGTAGATTGGATTTATTGGTAATTGACAGGCAAGTTTTGGTTCCCCCATGTTTGTTTTCGCGCCCAACAACTCAATTGAAAATACAAGTGAAATAACGTTTACGCTTGTTCATTTTTCTTTTACCAATTATTTGGTGCCATAATCGGGCTATTCGTTAAAGTTAACTTTTGCTTACAAAGTAGCTTATGTCTTTTATTGGCTTCTGAGGTCGCCAAGCAAAAGTCAAAATCTACTAAGTAATCTCTGCGTTAAGCTACCACTACTATCCCGGGCAAAAAAATAGATTTAGATTGTATTTAAATAATAGATTTTTCAATAGCATAAACCCGCAGTAAGAGTAAATCAAAACTAAAATGAGCTGCAATACAAAACCACAACCCAAAATAATTGTAGGCGAAAGCCAAACCTATAATAAAGGGAATAATAAATATTCCATACAAAAAGGTTCTGGGCTTAAACGGGTTAAGATATCCGTGTATTGCAATAAATAGGATAGAGGTTATCCACGGACCAAGCCAGTGTTGAATTCCAACTCTAAATAAAATCTCTTCTCCAAAACCAGCACAGAAAGACATAAACAATATCTCGCTCCAACCTAATTTTAAAGAATGTATAAAACGCGTTTGAGATAAATCTTCTTCGGCCATAAAACCAGATGCTGCGAAAGCGAGAACTAAGATACCATAGTAAAAACCGAATTGTAAACCCAATAACCAGTAATTTTCTTTGAGTTCATCTAAACTTAAGACGGTCCAAATATCAATTCCCTCAAAATACCAAAGTGCCCAAATTGCAGGTATCGGAAATACAAGTAAGGTTATCCAACCGAATAGGAGAAATAATGCTTTTTTAGACATGAAAGATTACTATTTTTGTTAAAAATACGGTTAGTATGCGAGAGATGTTGTTTAATTGGATAGAAAGTTGGTATTTGTTTAACGGAAAAACAGGTATCAAAGCATTGTTAAAAGACGAAACTTTTCAGAGTCACCAATTATTTTGGTCTATTGGTTTGTTCTCTGCAATGCTTCTTATTTCATTCTTGTTTTGGTGGTTGGCCAGAACAATAATGTTAAGCGTAGTGCACTATTTAGCCGAACGTTCTAAAACACCTTGGGACGATTTTTTGGTGAATAATAAATTCTTTAAAGCATTGGCACACTTGGTTCCTCTATTTTTTATGGATTATTTTTTATCTATCGTATTCTTTGCTTATCCAGATATAAAACAATTTTGTTTGCGCTTAGTAGACTTTTTAATTGTATTTGCTGTATTAATTTCGGTTTTACGCTTTTTAAATTCTGTAAGAGATGTACTTCAGACAAAAGAGTCGCTTAAAGATAAACCTGTTCAAAGTTATATTCAAGTAAGTAAAATTATTTTATCTATCTTTTTTGTAATTGTAATGTTGTCTGTGTTGTTCAATAAATCACCACAATTCTTTTTAACCTCTTTGGGTGCAATGACTGCAATTATTATTCTCGTTTTTAAGGATACTATTTTAGGTTTTGTTGGCTCAATTCAGCTTGCAACTAATGATATGGTGCGTATTGGAGACTGGGTAACGATGGAAAGATACGGCGCAGATGGAGATGTAATAGAAATAAATTTGGCAACAGTGAAAGTTCAAAACTTTGATAAAACCATTACAACAATTCCTACCTATTCATTCATCTCAGATTCTTTCAAAAATTGGAGAGGAATGGAAGAGAGTCCTGGAAGAAGAATAAAGCGATCTATTTTAATACAAATCGATACAGTAAAGTTTGCGCCTCAAGAAATGCTAGAACGTTTTAAAGAAGCGCCAATAATGCGTGGGTTTATAGAAGAAAGACAAGCAGAAATTAAAAAATACAATTCAGAAAACGGAATAGATCCAAAATCTATTCAAGCCAGAAAACAAACGAATATCGGTTTATTTAGAGCGTACTTGGTGTATTATTTAAAGAACAATCCGAATGTTAATCCAGAAATGTCTTTGATGGTTAGACAGCTAGAACCAAAAGAGTTTGGTGTGCCAGTAGAAATTTATTGTTTCTCTAAAATAAAGGATTGGGAGCAGTATGAAATGATAGTAGCCGATATTTTTGACCATGTATTTGCTTCTATCCATCAATTTGAATTGTCTATCTATGAGCGTCCAAGCGGAAATGATTTTAGGAAAGAAACTAAGCCTTTGTAAGTCGATTAATTATAGAAGCGTGTTCTGGATAGTGAGTAAGAAGCTCTTCTCTTGTGTGTAAATAGAAATCTTGAAAATCAAAACCAGGAGCTACTGCACAACTTACAAAAGAGTAACTGTTTTCTTGGTCTACGGTAGACCCAAAAATTGTTCCTTTTGGAACCAATACTTGAGGTTCTTCTCCTTTTGCTAGGTTTAAACCAACTTTTAATACCTTATACTCTCCTTCGGGAGAAATGGTGTGTACACTTAGCGGACTCCCTTCGTGGTAAAACCAAATTTCGTCACTTTCTATTTTATGAAAATGACTTTGGTTATCAGAAGAAAGCAAAAAGTAAATAGAAGTTAGTAAATCTCTATCTCCACTTTGAGTATCAATTTTTTCAGAACTTCTATAGATTTCTTTGTACCAACCACCTTCTGGATGTTGATTAAGATTAAACTTTTCTATTAGCTCATTAATTCTCATACTATCTTTTATTTCGCTTCTATTTTATTGATTTACTGCAAAAAGCTTAACTTATTGTTCTATAGGTCCGCCTTTAAACTGTTGTCCTTTATTTCTTGTATTGTGAAAGAAGTATTTAAAATCTAGCGCAAAAGTATTAGCAAGTCGAAAGTGCTTGCCGAGAACAAGCTGTTCGCGA
>JBMYYC010000047.1:0-16001 GCA_049609045.1 Lishizhenia sp.
TTTAAAGTTTCTTCCATCTCTTAAAGAAGTTACTTTTTTGATTGAATTTTGCTCAATAATTAGGCCGTAACCCATTAAAGAACCGTTTAGCTTTCCGTTGGTAAGTTTAGAAATAGATCCAAATCGAAGATCTTTACAGAGTAATGTGTCTCCCTTTTGTTCAAGTGCTAAAAAACCTTTGGTTATGAATTTAATTTTTTCAATAATTTCATTGGCGTCTACATCCAAGTCTTCTAATAGTTCATAATTTTTATTGAAGCGTTGAATATCGGTTGCATCAAATTCTTTCCAAAGATGATGGTAGGCCATAATAAAGTCGTTTTCAGTTTCATTCAAACTCATCCAATAAAAGCTCGTTAATGGCATTGGTTTTACAGAAGATTGTATAAGGTTTTCGTTCGGAAATTTACTTTCTACGCCAGAAAGTATACTTAACTTTATAATTACTCCAATTAAAAGGTAGGAGGTAGAAAGTGCTAATCCGGTAAGGTTCCATCTTTTTCTATTTATAGATTCTCTTTTTTTGCATAAGGCAACAATCAAACAGAATAGAAAAGGTAAGGTATAAAAAGGATCAATTACAAAAATGGTATTGAAGCTGAACCTTTCGGGATGAGGCCATAAAAATTGCGTACCCCAAGTGGTGAAAATGTCTAACATTGGATGCGTAACCGTACACAAGAAAACAAACGTAAACCAAGGTTTAAAAGGAATGTTCTTCTTTGAAAGTTTGAACAGTAGATAGCCAACAGAAAATCCCATGAACAAGGCAAACAGTATGGAGTGACTAAAGCCCCGGTGCGATAAGTCTTGGTCTAATGGATTATCAAAAAAGTATTTCAGCAATACATCTAAATCTGGAATTGTACCCAATATGGCTCCTAAAAAGGCAGCTTTTCCACCTATTTTTTTCCCGAGTACAGCTTCTCCAACGGCTGCTCCAAGAACTATTTGACTTAATGAATCCAATTAAAATGTGTATTTAAGTTCTGTTTCTATATTGCCTTCTAAGGTTAGGGCTACCGGACAATTATTAGCTGCAATTTCTATTTTATCACACTCTATCTCGGACCAATTATTTCCAGATAGATCTAAATTGATAGTAAGTTTTTTAATACTTCTAGGTGATGCGCTCATTTCCTTTATTACTTCGACTTCTCCGTGTATAAAATTGAGCTGATTTGCGTTACAATAAATCCCAATTATCGTCAACATACACGAAGCATAAGAAGCAGCAATTAAGTCAGTTGGCGAAAACGCTTCTCCTTTTCCTTTGTTGTCTGTTGGTGCATCAGTAAAAAAAGAACTTTCACTTTTAAGATGCGTGCATTTTGTTCTTAAGTCTCCTAAATAACTAACCTTCGTGCTAATCATGATTATATTATTTTATTATTCCTTAAATTTGCAAAGGAATAGAGTGTAAAAGTAGCGATTATTCTATACTCTTTATTCGTTTCAAATGAATTACTAAAAAGTAAAACATATGGCTGAAGTGTTAGAAAAAGAAAACCAACCTGTAAGAATAAAAAAACCGAAATGGTTGCGCGTAAAATTACCTACTGGTGAGAACTATCGTAAAGTTCGTGGTCTGGTTGACGAGCACAAGTTACATACGATTTGTGAAAGCGGTAGTTGTCCAAATATGGGCGAGTGTTGGGGAGAAGGAACAGCTACTTTTATGATACTTGGTAATATTTGTACGCGTTCTTGTGGTTTTTGTGCTGTGCAAACAGGTAGACCAGACGCAGTAGACGAGTTTGAGCCGGGAAGAGTAGCCAATTCTGTTAAAATCATGGGAGTGAAGCACGCGGTTTTAACTTCTGTGGATAGAGATGATTTAGCAGACGGTGGTGCTGGAATTTGGGCGCAAACGGTACGCGCAATTAGAAAGCAGTCTCCAGGCACAACTTTAGAAACGTTAATACCAGATTTTGCAGGAAAGTGGGATAACTTACAAGTTGTTATTGATGTTGCCCCAGAAATTGTATCTCATAATTTAGAAACAGTAAGGCGCCTAACAAAAGAAGTGCGAATTCAGGCAAAGTACGACAGGAGTTTGGAAGTGCTGTTTAGATTAAAAAAAGGCGGAATGCGTTCTAAGTCTGGAGTAATGCTAGGTTTGGGAGAATCACACGAAGAAGTTTTAGAAACTATGCACGATTTGAGAAGTGTTGGGACAGATATTTTAACCTTAGGTCAATACCTTCAGCCTACGCCAAAACACTTACCGGTAGCAGAATTTATAACACCAGAAAGATTTGAAGAATACAGGGTGAAAGGATTAGAAATGGGCTTTAAATATGTAGAAAGTGGTCCGTTAGTAAGATCTTCTTACCATGCAGAAAAGCACATTTTTGACTTTGTAGAAAGTTAGACATGTAAATTTTTGGTTACAAATGATTCATTTTGGATTGTGTAAGCTATGAAATTTAACGAACTTTACAACAGAATGTGAAAAGGTGTTTGCAAATTTTAGAATTTATAGTTTTTATTCTTAATTTGGCACCTGCTTTAACTATAATTAACAGGAAATAAATAAATATGAAGCGTAACAAACTCATTTTAGGTTCTTTATCCGTTGCAGCGATTGCTACTGCAGCTGTGGTTTGGAATCCTTCAAGCAAACAAGAAGACAGCAAGTACTCTAAAAAAGGACTTTCTGCTTTAATTGCTAAAACCGGCGGTAACGAAGCCGACAAATTCTTCGCATCTAAAATGATTGATGCACAAACAGGTGAATTTATTACTAATGAGCGCTACCAAGAGGTGGTTGATTATTATAAGTTTGCTCCGAAGTCTAGCGTAATTGAATGGTTTGAACAAGGACCAGCAAACGTTGGTGGTAGAACTAGAGCTATTGTTATCGATCACGAAAATATTAACAATATTTGGGCAGGTTCGGTTTCGGGAGGTCTTTTCTATTCTCCATCAAGAGCGAACTACTGGGAGAGAGTTACTTCATACCCTGGTACACAAATGATTTCCGCAATGGCTATGGATGCTTCGGGCAATTTGTATGTTGCAACAGGTCATGGAGGAACAGGGGAAGGTACTTATCCTTTAAATGCAGTGAGCGATGGAATGTACGTTTCTACTGATAAAGGTGCTACTTGGGAACAAGTACCAGGAACAGCAAATTTCTCTACAATTAGAGAAGTAGTTTCTACACCGAATACGAATAAAATTTTCTTTACTACAAATGTTGGACTCCGTTCTTGGACTTACGGTGATGCTTCTATAGAAACAGTTTCTACCGGGATATCAGGTTCAGGAGCAGGTTGTTTAGCTATTTCTGAAGACGGTCAAGTTCTAGTATGTGAGTTTGGAAATAAAACAGGCGTTTCTACAGATGGTGGTGTAACTTGGACAGATAGATCTGGGAATGGAGCAGGAGAAATAGCTTCGACTGGATGGTCTAGAATAGAATACACCATATCTAATAAAAAAGCCGACGGAACGCATTCTATATATGCTTCAACTACTACATCTTCAAATGCTGGTCAATGGGTTTCTCACGACAATGGAACAACTTGGTATGAGCATACAGGTCCATCTGGTGAGGGTTCTGCGTTAGATATCTTTAGAAACCAAGGTGGATATAACAACACAATTATAGTAGACCCGACGGATACAGAAAGAATTCTTGTTGGTGGTATTGATGTTTGGTCGTGGAAACAAATAGGACCAAATTCTGCACCTGCTGGAGCGTGGGATCAAAAATCTCAATGGTTTCTTCCAGAGCAATCTCCACTTTACGTGCACGCAGATGTTCACGAATTTAAATGGAACTCTGCAAACCAACTATTTATTGGTTCTGACGGAGGAATTGGAGTGTCAGATGATTTAGCACAAACTTTTAGACCTTCTAACAGAGGATACAACGTAACGCAGTTTTACGATGTTGCTTACGATAAAAACGGAAGCGTTTTAGGTGGTGCACAAGATAACGGAACACAGTACAACGATCATACAAATGCTACGTACCAAGATTTTGTTCAGGTAACAGGAGGTGATGGATTTGATTGTGCAATATCTTTCTATAATCCTAAAGTAATGTTCACAACTGTTCAGTTTGGAGATTTAAGAAGATCTGGAGACGGTGGAGTTACTTTTGGAGATTTTTATCCAACAGTACCTTCTGGATACTCTCCAGTTGGTGAAGCAGGAACAAGTAGACCGTTTCATACTTCTATAAAACTAGCTGAGTATTACGATACAAATTCAGAGGATAGTATTTTATTTATACCTAGAGCCAATTATAGTATTGGTGATGTAGTAAAAGTTCCAAGCTTTGCTACAGGAGATACAATAGAGTATACGACTACAACCGCATTGTATTTTGATGATACTTTATTATATGATGCTTCTTTAACAGAAGTAGATTACATTGTTACCAACGAAATTAATGGTTTTGAATACGATTTAGGTGAGAATACGTTTACACCTTTTGCTACAGCTTCAGGTAACTACCCTCCAGCAATAGGAGATTCACTTTTAGTTTCTACTGCTTTCGGAACAGATACAGTAGTTGTTGAAGATACAGAAGCGTACGATCATTTCTATGGATCTAATTCGGCTACAGGACAAATTTTTGATCTTGGAAAAGATACTTTAACTACGAATGTATCTTGGGATACAATCACAGTTCAGGATCCGTTCCAGTCATGGTTGGTGATTTATGTTGCAAACAATGGTGGAGAAGTTTGGGGTACGAGAGATGCGCTAAGATTATCAGATCTTACACCGCAATGGGTTAAGTTGGTAGACGGAGTTGGTTCTGCTGGAGAATGTGAGTTTGAGTTCTCTGAAGATATCAATAACATGTTCGTAGCATGCGGATCTGTTGTTAAGAGAGTTTCAGGAATCGGACAAATTTATACTTCTGATCCTGATTTCGAGGAGAAAGTGAGTATAGACGAAACAGCTCCAATTACTGAAATAGTAAATCTTACAGGAGCGTCTGGTATTCGTGCAATAGGAATGTCTCCTAACAATCCAGATGTATTATTTGCAAGTAACGGACAGTTTGGAGGAACAATTTACAGATGTGATAATGCTACGCAAGCATCACCAAACTTTACAAACCTTGGAACAGAGCCAGCAGCATTCTTTGACTTTGTTGTTGATAGAGCAGATGACCAATTAGTAATTGCTGCAACTTCTAATGGAGCAATGGTTTCTGAGAACGGAGGTACATCATGGACATTATGTGCAAATGGATCTGAAGGTTTTGAAGGTGTTCCAGCTTTCTCAATTACTCAAAACTGGAGACCTAATGGTCCTGGGTTCTTAGGAAATAATAGAGAAGGTGAAATATATTTAGCAACGTTTGGTAGAGGTATGTTTAGCTCAGAATCTGTTTTAGGATTGGGAGATAATAACGCTTCATCAAATGGAAACACTTCTTCTGAAGAAAAAGCAAGAATGCTTATTTTCCCTAATCCATTAGTGAATAGCGCTGCAATTTCTTACGAATTAGATGCTGCTTCTGCAGTAGATATTAAAATTTACAACCTATCTGGAAGAATGGTGAAACAATTAAACACTTCTTCTGGAAATGCAGGTAAGAATACAGTAGAGTTTGACGCGTCTAACTTACCATCGGGAACTTACATTGTGAAGTTTAGAGCTGGTAAAGCAAATCAGACTGCGAAGTTTATTAAAATGTAAACGAGAGATAATTTATTTCCTAAGTCCTTCTCTTAATTGAGAAGGACTTTTTTTTGATCTTATTTTAACGATCTTTCTACAGATTAAATTAAAAATCAAACAAATATTAAAACTTCTTGGGTAAACTGAATAATTGGTATACCTTTGTGTCAAATAAATTATATTATGAATAAAGGAACAGTAAAATTTTTCAATGATGAAAAAGGATTCGGATTCATCAAAGAAGAAGGTTCGAACACAGAGCATTTTGTACACGTATCAGGATTAATCGACGAAATTCGTGAGAATGACGAGGTTGAGTTTGAGTTACAAGAAGGAAAAAAAGGATTAAACGCGGTAAACGTAAAAGTACTATAATAAGTCTTTATTAATTTTTGAAAAGCCTTTCCAATCGGAAAGGCTTTTTTGTTTTCAATTATCTACTCCAACTCACGCGAACTTTTCTGTTCTTTAGTTTTTGATTATCCACTCTATCTTTTACATCGTGCGCTTCTTCTAAAACTACACTTACAAAGCTGAAATTATCTTTCAACGTTATTTTTCCGAGTTCTTTATTTGTTATTTGACCTGTTTTGCAAAAGAATCCAACTAAATCTAATTTTCTAATCTTATCCTTCTTCCCAACAGGTAAATACATGGTTTTGTAGGGAGCAACGATTGCTTCTGTAATCGGAGCAAGTTCGAAATAAGGTAAACCTTTCAAATGATCAGGAATCGTTTTGTTTTCATCAACCATATAAAATACGTTTCCTTCTGCATTCATTCTTCCTGTTCTACCATTTCTATGGGTATCAGCACTTTCGTCTATTGCCAATTGATAATGAATAACATCTTCTATATCGTCAATATCAATACCTCTTGCGCCGAGGTCTGTACAAACCATTAACATTGTACTCCCATGCTCAAACTTGAGCAGTTCTCTTTCCCTTTCTTTCTGGTCTAAACCGCCATGAAAAACGGATACAGGTAGTTTGTAATCATTTAAAAATGTAGCAACGGCTTCAGCTCTGTCACGGTGTGTGGTAAATATTATTTTTTTTCCTTCAGGTTTAGAAAGCAAAAAATCAAGTAAGGTTTCAAGTTTATCTTCGTGCTCAAAAGCAATATTTCTTTTTGTAATAGATGGAGCAGATTCTTTAGAATAATCCTTTAATTCAAAAGTATAATCGCTTACAAAATCTGGTAGCTGAGTAATATCTGTAGCAGAGTTAAGAATAATTTGACTCCATTTTTCTTGGTTTTGCACTATAAAACGCATTTCGTTGGTAAAACCAATTTCTAGCATTTTATCATATTCATCTAAAATGAGTTGATGAAAATTTACATTATCTAAATTTCCTCTATTGATATGATCAACCAATCTACCCGGAGTTGCAACGAGAATATTAAAACCTTCCATCATCTGGTTGTATTCTCTTTCAACACTATTTCCACCATAAATTGCAATGGCATTGAAATTCGTCTTTAAGCTTTTAATAACATCTACAATTTGTAGAGCAAGTTCTCTTGTAGGAGTTAAAACAATTGTTTTTTGATTATTGTGTTGTTTTAGATTCCTGAAAATTTGGATTAAAAAGCCTATTGTTTTTCCTGAACCTGTGGGAGATATTATAATTTGTGATTGGGTAAGTGGTGCTTCTAGTGCATCTTTTTGTAAGCGAGTTAGTGCTTCAAAACCTAATGTTGTTTGTATTGTTTCTTTAATATCCATGGTTATTCTTTGAAGTACAAAGGTAACGTATTAAAGACTTCAAAAAACTTTATTGGTTGGAAGAGTATCACTAACAAGAAACTTCACATGTTCATGATCCAATTGTACGATTAGGAGTTCATCGCTTTTTTTATCTTTACGGAGAAGAACCAAAATAAATACCACAGAATGAGTTCAAAAGTAGTTGTAGCAGTTTATTTTTTATGGAGTATAGTAGCTATGGCACAGACTATTCCGCAAGAGAGATTAGTGGATTGGACATTAGCGGGTTTGAGAGATACTACTACCTCAAACTACACAATAGTCGATATGTCGCAACACGGTGTGGTTGGAGATGGAATAACGCCTAATGATGGAATTATTGAGAATATTTATGCGACGATTTTTTCTCCTGGTATTATTTTTAAATTCCCTGCTGGGAATTTTTTATTTAATGAAACTATAAATCTTCAAAGTAGATCTGTTCTCAGAGGAGAAGGTGCAGAGGCTACAATTTTTAGTATGAATTTGAACGGTAGTGGACATGCTATTCGCATGCAAGGAAATGCTCTAAGTTCTGATACAAGTAATTTTTTACTCGGTACTGCAAAGAATGATTCCATCTGTTTTATAAGTAATTCAAGTATTTTTCAGTCGGGAGATTGGGTGCGTCTGATTCAAGATGATTCTGATTGGATTACCTCAACTTGGGCAGAGAATAGAGTGGGTCAAATTATGAGAGTAAAGACTATAAATAATCAAGAAGTTACTTTTGAATCTCCCTTTCGAATGAATTACAGCTTAAATAGAAATCCTTATTTACAAAAGATTCAACCGCTAGAAAATAGTGGAGTTGAATGTCTCAAAATTGTTAGATTAGACGATACTGCGCCAGAACAAACAAGTTCTATTTTCTTTAATTACGCTACTAATTGTTGGGTAATAGGAGTAGAATCTGAAAATTGTACATTTAGTCACATCGGTTCATATTTCTCTTCTAATCTTAAGATTTCACAGTCTTATTTTCATCATGCGTTTGGATATGGAGGCGGAGGGAGAGCTTACGGTGTAATGTTTCAATCCACGACCAACGAAAGTTTAGTAGAAAATAATGTATTTGAGCATTTGAGACATTCAATGATTTTACAATCTGGAGCTAACGGAAATGTATTTGCTTACAACTATTCTTTTGATCCTTTTTGGGAAAGTATACCGAGTAATTCTGCTGGAGATCTAGTACTTCACGGAAATTATCCTTATGCCAATCTGTTCGAAGGAAATATTTGTCAAAATATCGTAATCGATAATTCACATGGACCAAATGGCTTGGATAATTTAATTTTTAGAAATAGAGCCGAAGGTTATGGTGTTTTTTTTAGTGCAGATAACTCTCCAGGTCAACTTATAGTTGGAAATGAAATTACTAATTTGAGTTTTCCTTATAATTTGGTTAACTACACAATTCAAGGAAATAATCACTTTTTATTTGGGAACAACAATAAAGGAGTTATAGATCCGGTAGGTACCGAAAATCTAATAGATACAAGCTATGCCTATAAAGAACAACCTCCTTTTTTATTTAACAATACTTGGTTTCCTATTGGCACACCGCATGTGCTTGGGGTAAATTCTATTCCGGCATACATGAGAGCAGAAAGTAATACTATAATGCAAAACGCGTGTAGTGTTGCTAGTTTGAGTACTTCAAACAATTATTCTTTAGATAATACTGATTTAGTTTTTACCAATCCAATTTATAATCAATTTAGAATTAAAGCTACGGAAAACATTGAATATTTAACTATTTACACAGTTCTTGGAGAACTTGTTTTTTCTACAAATACAAAGTATTTAAAGCAATATCAACTAGAAACAACGGATTGGAAAAATGGATTGTATTTCGTTCAAGGAAAATTGAGCAGTGGATCGTTTTTCTCTTTTAAAACAGTTAAAATCAATTGATTTTATTTGAAACGTGAAAGATTTAGGTTGAAAATTGACTGTTTTTTAATGCTCCTTTTATCTATTATATTTAAGTGCTTTTGATTTCTATTGTTAACAAAACCTATTATCTTTACCTCCGATATGAAGTTTGCCTATCCTGAGTTCTTGTTCGCATTCTTGGTTCTTTTGATACCAATTATCATTCATTTATTCAACTTTAGAAAATACAAGACTTTATATTTTTCTAGCTTACAATTTTTGAAAAATGTTGAAGAGCAAACCAAATCAACTCAAAAACTGAAGCACATTCTTGTCTTAATATCACGTTTACTTGCTTTTTCGCTATTGGTTTTGGCATTTGCTCAACCTTATCTGCCAAAAAGCAATACAAATGTTAGTACAAAACAACCTCTTTTAGCGATTTATTTAGACAATTCTTTTTCAATGGAATCCGTTGGCACGAATGGCGAGCTACTCTCCGAAGGTAGAGAAACGGTTCGTAAAATTGTGGAAGAAGCAGCTGTAGAAAGTAGTTTTCTTTTATTTACAAATGCGCTTTCTGGAGTAGAACAGCGCTTGGCGAGTAGGAGAGAAGTGTTAAATAGATTAGACGAGATTGAAACTTCTCCTATTCAAAAAGATATCGGAACAGTATTATCGCTTCAAAAAGAAGTAATACAAAAAGAGAATTGGGAAGGTCCTGTACAATATATCTCAATTAGTGATTTTCAAAAAGTAACAAGCGCATTTGAGAATGTTGCAATTGATAGTGCTGCGAGTTATTATCCGATACAATTAAAAGCGCAAAGTTTAGGGAATGTTTACATAGATTCTATCTGGTTTTCTTCACCGCTAAGAAAGGTAAATAGAAATAATGAACTAAATGTTAGGGTTAAAAACAATGGGAATGAAGCACTGAAGAATGTGCAGTTAACGCTTGATGTTTCGGGAAACGAAAGAACGATTCTTATAGATATTGGCGGAAATGATTTTTCGGAAGCTGTTTTTAATTATACCGATCAGACTACAGGAATTAAAGAAGGTGTTCTAGAAATTTACGATCAACAACTGTATTTTGACGATGCTTTTTATTTTAGTTATCAGGTGAACGCTTCTAGCGATATTTTGATAATTGACGGAGAAAAAAGTTTAAAAAATGCATCTTATGTTTATGAAACAGATGATTTTTATAAAGTAAATACGATTGGCCAAAACCAACTTACACGCGATAAGGTTGTAGGCGTAGATTTAATTTTACTTAACGGCTTGAATTCTATTTCTAGTGGTCAGCAAGAAGTATTAACAGCGTTTGCTGAAAATGGAGGCTCTCTTTTTATAATTCCTGGAAATAATTTGCAATTAAACAGTTTTAATTCTTTTTTATCGGCTTTAGATATGCCAAGGTTTAACAAAGTTGTTTCTGCCGGCTTAACTGTTTCTGAACTCAATGACGAGGATGCTTTTTTTGAAGGTATTTTTCAAAAAAAACCCAAAAAGCTCAATTTGCCTTATGTACAAAAAGCGTATGAAATTTCAGCGCGCACATTTTCTAATGCTGTAACTCTTTTGGGCTTTGAAAATAGAAAGGCACTTCTCTTAAAAAGTATGGGGACTAAAAAAGTATATGTATTAAGTACTGCTTTGCAAGAAGATTTTAGTAAAATTACGAATCACGCACTTTTTGCAGCCTTATTGCTTAGAGCTGGAGAGCTTTCACAAAGAAACAATGCTTTGTATGCTGTTTTAGGAGAAACAGACAGCTATCAAATAGAAAGTGATTCTCAGTCTGAAAATGTAATTCATATACAAAACGAGTCGGTAGACTTTATTCCTCCCGTTCAAAAGAAAGCTAACTTTTCTTTGATTCAATTGAATTCTGGTGACGCCATCACAAACTTAAAATCGGGTATTTTTAGTGTGAAAACAGATAAATTACTTTCCAAAATAGGTTTAAACTACACTCGAAAAGAGTCTGATATTTCAGTTTACGACGTAGAAAAAATAGCCAGTAAATTAAGACAATTGGGAGCAAAGAATGTAACGAGTTCTACGATTTCAAATTTATCAGAAATTGCTACACTAGATATTGAAAAACCAACAGAGTATTGGCGAATTTTACTCATATTTGCACTTGTTTTCTTTACAGTAGAAATGCTGCTTTTAAAATTTTTGAATCCGTAAACTATGAAAACTTTACTTAAAAATGTCCAGATTTTTGATCGCTCATCTTCCTTTCATAAGCAATCGAAAGACATATTGATTGAAAACGATGAAATTGTTAAAATCGAAGAATTAATAGAAGACAAGGAAGCAAAGATTATTGAAAAAGAAGGTTTGTGTGTTTCTAAAGGTTGGGTAGATTTTAAATCAGACTTCTCTGATCCAGGGTATGAACATAAAGAAGATTTAGATTCAGGACTTCAAGCAGCAGCTTTTGGAGGTTTTACACATATTGGACTCTTGCCCTCAACACAGCCCTCTATTAGCGGAAAAACACAAGTAGAATATCTGCGTTCGCGTTCAAACGGAAATGTGGTTTCTCTTCATCCTCTTGGAACAATTACGGAAAACCATCAAGGAGAAAATCTTGCAGAAATGTTTGATATGTTTAACGCTGGAGTTCGTGTTTTTTCTGACGATTTATTGCCCGTAAGTTCAGGTATTATGTACAGAGCATTGCTCTATTCTAAGAACTTCGGAGCAACAATCGTGTCCTTTCCGAAAGACAAAATTTTGGCAGGAGAAGGCATGGTAAACGAAGGAGAAGCATCTACAAAAACAGGATTAAAAGCTTTTCCAACAATTGCAGAAACAATTCAACTCAACAGAGATTTACGCTTGTTAGAATATACGGGCGGAAGATTACATGTAACAGGAGTTTCTTGTGAAGAAAGTGTAGGTTTGATTAGAAATGCAAAAGCGAAAGGACTGAATGTAACAGCAGATGTGCATGCCGCGCATTTAATTTTCAATGAAACAGCGGTAATCGACTTTGATAGTAATCATAAAGTAATGCCTCCCTACAGAAGAGAAAGCGATAGAATTGCGCTTTGGGAAGGACTTAAAGACGATACGCTGGACTGCATAGTAGCAGATCACAGACCTTTTGATAAAGAAGAAAAAGATGTGGAGTTTGACAATGCAGCTTTTGGCGCAATAGCTTTACAAACTTTATTCAGCGCTTTGTTAGAGGTAGAAAGTGATATAGATTTAATCACAAACAAAATTAGCACACAAGCCAGACTAATATTGGGAATTAACGAAAATACCATTGAAGTAGGAAGTAAAGCGGATTTAACTGTTTTTTCTCCAACAGAAGAGTGGATATTCGATGAAAATAGTAACCAATCAAAATCTAATAATTCTCCGTTTTACAATAAAAAAATGAAGGGAAATGTTGTAGCAATCATCAATAATGGTAAATTAGCCATCAAAGAATAACTCATTTTGACAAAAAAACGCGACTTTCTAAAACAGTATTTAAAAAACGGGAAACAAGTTGGATCTGTTCGACCAAGTTCTCGGTTTTTAGCTAAAAAAATGTTGGAAGAAATCGATTTTAAAAACTGTAAAGCAGTTGTTGAATTAGGTCCGGGCGACGGAGTTTTCACAAGAAAAATTTTAGATAATCTACCGGCAGACGCAAAGTTGTTTGTTTTCGAATTAAATGATGCGTTTTATAATAATTTGAAAAGCAATATTTCTGACTCGCGTATGATTTTGATACACGATAGTGCTGAGAAAATTCAAGAATATTTACAACAGTATAATTTAGAAAAAGCCGACGCAGTAATCTCTTCTTTACCACTTGCCGTATTTAGTGCTGAACTTAGAAATGCCTGTTTAGAAAATGCACACAAAGCATTGAAAGAAAACGGATTGTACGTTCAGTTTCAATATACTTTACAAGCAAAAAAGTACATCACACAAATTTTTGACGAAACTAAAATTAAGTTTACAGCCTTAAATTTTCCTCCTGCGTTTGTTTATACCTGCACAAAGTAATCTGAAACTCCTTCAAACTTAAAATGGTTTATTGGAATATTAAATTCAATAAACTTACCTCAACTGCGCACCTAATTCTTTCTCTAAATTCGTTTGAATTTTATTCATTATCGCATCAATTTGAGCGTCTTTTAGCGTTTTTTCTGCATCTTGGAAAGTGAAACTTACCGCATAAGATTTTTTACCATCGTCTAATTTATCTCCTTCGTAAACATCAAATAAGTTAATGTCTTTTAAGATTTTCTTATCTGCCTTCTTCGCAATTTCTTCTATTTCAGAAAAACTAACTTTCTCATCCAACAGTAGAGAGAAATCTCGGCGCACAGCAAATGTTTTAGGTAGTTCTGTAAATTTAACCTTATTCATTTTCATGGCATCCACAATTGCATCCCAGTCTAAATCCGCAATAAATACATCTTGTTTTATTCCAAAATGCTTTTTAGAAGCTTTGTTGATCCAACCAATTTCTCCAACTTTATTTTTTAGAATAGCCAAATGAACTCCGTCTTCTAATACAGAAGTTTTAATTGCTTTCTCTTTTAGTAAAGTGTCTAACCCTAAACGAGAGAATAGGGCAGTAGTGATTCCTTTCAGGGTGTAGAAATTAGAAGTTTCTTTATTGGTATTCCACTGTTCTGCTTGTTTTCTTCCTGTTAAAGCAATAATTAAACGTGTGTTTTCTGCGTAGCCATCTTCAAATTTGTGATACACTTTTCCAAACTCATACAGTTTTAAATCTGGATTTTGTCTGTTCTGGTTGTGCGCTACACTTTCTAAAGCATTGAACACTAAAGTTTGTCGCATCACATCTAATTCTTGACTCAAAGGATTTAGCATCTTTACATTTCTGTGCGACTTAATTGCTTCTCCACCTAATTTTTCAGAATATGCAGACTGTGTCAACGAATTATTCATCATTTCATTGGCTCCAACAGAAGTTAAGAACTCAGAAATTATCGTTTGGTATTTCTCTCTGTCTACCTTTGGTCGGGCAGTAATAGAACTATTCAGTTTTTGTGGAATTGGAACGTTATTAAAACCATAAATACGTAGTACTTCTTCAATAACATCTGCTTCTCTAGTTACATCTACACGGTATGCAGGAATTTCTAAAGTAGTTACACCGTTTTCTTTTGATATAATTTTGATATCTAAATTCAACAAAATCTTCTCAATTGTTTCTGTTGGAATCGCATCTCCAATCAGTTTATTGCATCTATCGAAACTAAATTCTACGGTTTTATTTTCAATCGGGTTAGGATAAATATCTGTAATCTCCATACTTACCTCTCCGCCAGCAATTTCTTGAATTAAAAGCGCAGCTCTTTTCAAGGCAAACAAAGTCATGTTTGGATCTACACCTCTTTCAAAACGGAAAGAAGCATCTGTATTTAAACCATGCATTTTAGCCGTTTTACGTACAGAAACTGGATTGAAATAAGCACTTTCTAAGAAAATAGCAGTTGTATCGTCTTTCACTCCGCTTTCTTCTCCACCAAAAACACCTGCAATACACATGTTTTCTTTTCCGTTAGTAATCATCAGGTTAGAAGTTGCTAATTCTCTTTCTGTGCCGTCTAAAGTTGTAAACTTATCTCCGTTATTAGCAGGTTTTATTACTATTTCTTTTCCAACAGTTCTCAAATCGAACGCATGTAAAGGAGTTCCTAACTCGTGCATCACATAGTTGGTAGCATCTACTACATTATTTATTGGCGATAAACCAATGGTGCGTAAATGTTTTTGCAACCAAGCCGGAGATGCTTCAACCTTTACACCGGTAATCGTAGTTCCTGTATAACGCGGACAAGCATCCGTATCTTCTACAGCAACTTCAATTTTATGGTTTGTATTGTTTACTTTAAATTCAGAAACATTAGGATAAATAATACTCTCATTTTTGTTCTCATGAACATTTAACCAAGCAATTAAATCTCTCGCAACACCAACGTGACCCATTGCATCAGAACGGTTAGGAGTTAACCCAATCTCTAATAAATAATCGTCTTCTAAATTAAAATAAGATGCAGCAGGCAACCCAACTTCAGTATCTTTTGGTAAAATTAAAATTCCATCGTGCGATTGTCCGAGTCCGAGTTCATCTTCGGCACAAAGCATTCCGAAAGATTCTACACCTCTAATTTTAGACTTTTTAATCTTAAAATCTTCATCTGGAGTAGGGTGTAAGGTACAACCCACAGTTGCTACAATAACTTTAATTCCCGCTACACAGTTTGGAGCTCCACAAACAATTTGTAAAGGTTCGCCTTTTCCTACGTTAACAGTGGTAACTTGCAATTTATCGGCATCAGGATGTTTTTCGCAAGTAAGTACTTCTCCAACTACCACACCTTGAAGTCCGCCTTTCACGCCTTCAACTTTTTCAACGCCCTCTATTTCAAGACCTGTATCCGTTAAAATAACGTCTAATTCTTCTGGTGTTTTGTCTGTATTTACGTAGTTTTTTAACCACTTGTAAGAAATTTTCATCCTGTTTTTTGCTTTGTGATAAATATCAAGCGCTAAAGTAATAATAAAGCATTTCCTAAGCAATGGTTTTAGTTGTTGTTCGGAGAATTGGGTGTAAGAGTTTTAAAAACTTACTAGGTGTGATAAGAGTTGTTATATCAGACTATCTTTTTTCAACTTATCTTGTGGCGTTTCGATTATCTGATATTGCCTTGAGTAGGTT
>JBMYYC010000048.1:0-15749 GCA_049609045.1 Lishizhenia sp.
AGAATTCTTCTCTGAAAAAACCGGGATTGCTAGCGCGATCCCTCATGGCTCCGAATTCCGAATGCAAAACCTAGTGCTGCGCACTTTGGGTTGTTTCCATTTGCTCCCTTGTTCGAATGCTATTCGAAACGGTTTCAAACGCAAAAAACCCACTGCTATCGCAGTAGGTTTTGCATTCTTAGTGACCCCAGAGGGATTCAAACCCCCAACCCTCAGAGCCGAAATCTGATGCGCTATTCAGTTGCGCCATGGGGCCAGTATGGACTCGTGGTGCAACTAAATTCAAAAAAGAATCAGTTGCGCCATGGGGCCATTACGGACAAAATTAATATTTTATTTAAACCACACTCACATTGGAATGAAAGCATCTTGAATTACTTCGATATTTGTTCTAAAAGAATTGGAAACTATAGATACAATGTCAAATTTTGTGTCGGCATCTATATTATTTTCAAGTAGGTAATGCTGTGCTACTTTTATGATTTGTTTTTGTTTGGCTATCGTAACCGCTCGCCAAGGTTCACCAATCTCGGCCGTCACACGTGTTTTTACCTCAACAAACCGGATATAACCCTTATACATAGCAATAATATCAACCTCATTTCTTCCGAATCGGTAATTCATGTCTAGAATTTCATATTGCTCTTTTTTGAGGTGATTTACAGCCAAGCTTTCTCCGTAAGCACCCAATTCTTGGTTATTCATAAAAGGTTATTTGTAATAAAACTACAAAATTCTCGCTATACTATGTATTTTTATCTCATGCAATTTATCAAAAATATCTTTCTATTTCTCTTATTATCAAGCTGTAATAATGAAACCGCGCAACTTAAGAAACAGGAAAAAGCCATAAACACGCAAATCATAAGCACCTTTGATGCTATAAAAGACTGGAAAAAGAATCAATCTACGGTTCAATTACATTTAAAAGCGTTAGATTCACTTCTACCTCAACTACATTTAACTACAAACAAAAATGATTATCGCTTTGAATTTGAATCAGATAGTCTGCACTTTTTAACAACTATATTGAATCATATAGATACCATAAGTGTAACTAGAACTAATTATGGTGCCGGTAAATTTTGGACGGACACCACGCTTACTGGTAAGAATCTTTTGCGTTATACCTTACATCCGCAACCTCAGAACAAGCATAAATACACCTTAACAATTTACCGAAGAGAACAAGAATGAAAAGAAAAGATTTTATAAAATCCTCATTACTAGTAGGAAGTAGTCTTTCGTTAATTGGTAGCACCTTAGAAACGAATAAACATATAGCACAACGCATAAGTTATCCGCCAAAACTAGAAAAGGGTGCAACCGTAGCACTCTTCGCACCGTCTGGCGCCGTATTTAATCCGACCTACATAACAAAAGCAAGTAAGTCGCTTGAAAGCCTCGGTTATTCAGTACTCAAAGCAAAATCACTTTACACCCACAACGGATACTTCTCTTCTACTCTCGATAAAAGAGTTGATGAATTACATGATTTAATAACTAACCCGAAGGTAAAAGCCATTATAGCAATGCGCGGAGGTTGGGGATGTGCAAAATTACTACCCAAGCTAGACTTAGATTTAATTAGAAATAATCCGAAAATAATTATGGGATACTCGGATCTTACTTCCCTTCTAAACTATATAACTGAACACACGGGTTTGGTAACCTATCATGGACTAATGGGCTACTCCACGTGGAACGAATTTGCCGTATCCGAATTTAAGGCGCAACTAGAACAAACCCAACCTGCACGAACGCTGAGAAATCCGTTTAAAGACAGGTCAAACCTAGTAACATACAGCTCTGGAGACGCCTACGGCTCAATAATTGGAGGTAATTTAAGTGTAATTGCTTCAATGATTGGCACACAAGATAGACTCAACTTTAAAGACAAACTCCTATTTCTCGAAGAAACACACGAGGAACCATATCGAATCGACAGACTACTATATCAACTACAATCAGCAGGAATATTTAACGACATAAGTGGATTAATACTAGGACAATTTTCTAACTGCCAAGCAGAAAACCCAGAAGAATCCTTTAGCTTAGATGAAGTTTTAGAAGGCTATTTTAGTGATTTCCGGGTTCCGGCTTATGGCGGAGCATCGATTGGACACGTAATAAATAAATTTATACTGCCCTTAGGTGCTCGAGCTAAAATTGATGCGGACCAACACTATATTCAAATTAACCCATGATTCTATTAACTTTGAAGCTGTGAAGCAAAAAAGAGCAATAGTATCTGTAACCAACGACTTGTACACCGACCAGCGCGTGCACAAAGTATGTACTTTTCTAAAAAACAAAGGGTTTGATGTACTTCTCGTAGGACGCAAATTAAAAAACTCACAACCCATAACAAGGGAATACCAAACACATCGAATTCCACTGATATTTACAAAAGGAGCTTTATTCTATGCCTTTTATAATCTACGTCTTTTTCTCTACTTATCTTTTAAAAAAGCGGATGTACTTGTATCGAATGATTTAGACACTTTACTTGCTAACTATCTGGCAAGTAAGACGAAACGAAATTGCAAACTGGTATATGATACTCATGAATATTTCACCGAAGTACCAGAACTCACCAGTCGACCACGTGTAAAACGAATTTGGGAGAGTATAGAAGCATGGATATTTCCAAAACTGAACTATATCTACACTGTAAATGAATCGATAGCTAATAAATACAGAAAAAAATATGGTGTCAACATCAAAGTGGTAAGAAATATCTCTTTACGCTGGAAACCGCATAATTTAAAAACCAAAGAAGCACTTGGATTACCAACAGATAAGAAAATAATTATTCTTCAAGGCGCTGGTATTAATATAGATAGAGGTGCAGAAGAAGCTGTTTCCGCAATGCACTTCATAGATAACGCAATTCTTCTATTTGTAGGATCTGGCGATATAATTGAGGAATTAAAAAAGCAAGTGAAACAAGAAAACTTGAAAGAAAAAGTACAATTTATAGGAAGAGTTCCCTACTCAGAAATGATGAACTATACCTACTATGCCCACGTAGGTTTAACGCTGGATAAGGCAACCAACTTAAATTATAAATTTTCTCTACCCAATAAAGTCTTTGACTACATACACACCACTACACCTATTGTAGCCAGTAACATGATTGAAGTAGCAAATATTGTCAACACATATAAAGTTGGAAAAATAATACAAAACCATGACCCTAAACATATTGCAGCAACCATAAACGCAATATTAACTGACGATTCAGAAGCAAAAAGGCTCGAAGAAAACTGCAGAAATACAGCAAAAATCTTAAACTGGGAGTCAGAATGTAAAACACTCGAATCCATCTATACATAAAACACAACCCGATTACACCATAATAACAAGAGAATTCAAACGTTCTGTTATTTTTGTATAAAACTCAAAGCTGTGAAAAGCATACACGTAATTTCCTTCGATGTTCCATATCCTTATGATTATGGTGGAGTAATTGATGTATATCACAGATGTAAAGCGCTGAAAGAAAGTGGATATTATGTTCATTTACATTGCTTTGAATACGGACGAGGTGAAAGAAAGGAACTACTCGATGTTGCAGATGTTGTAGATTACTATAAGAGGAAAAACAGCTTAAAATCTTTACTCTCGTTTTCACCATTTATTGTAAAATCTCGTTCATCTCAAGAACTGCTAAATACCTTAATTAAAGATAAGGCTCCGATACTGTTTGAAGGTCAGCACACCACCGCACTTTTAAACCACAAAGCTTTAAAAAATAGAATTAAACTTATACGATCACACAATGTTGAGCACGACTATTACCGACAACTCGCCAAAGTAGAGAAAAATTGGTTTAAACGCCTGTTTTTCAAAATAGAAGCTTACAAATTAAAGCAGCATGAACGGTACTTCACAGAAGCCGACAAAAACTTTACGGTATCGCATAAAGACCAAGATTACTTTCAGGTTAGGTACAAAAACGCATATTTCTTACCTGTAGCCAACCCGCTCAGTTGGAGTAATAAACAGAGAGACACACAGCCTTATATTCTCATGCATGGGAACTTATCCGTAAAAGAAAATGAGCATGCTGTTCTTTGGGCCTTAGAAAACATAAACAAAGATTACAACATACCTTTTGTTATCGCTGGGAAAAACCCACCCAAAACATTGACAATCAAGATTCAAAGTTATCCAAACACCGTGTTACATAATACTCCAAGTAACGAAAAACTGAACACTTTGATCAGAAACGCTGGAGTTAACCTGTTAATTACCTTTCAGTCTACCGGCATTAAACACAAACTAATTAATGCACTCTGCAATGGTGGACACGTATTGGCCAACACAACAATGATTAAAGGTACGGGTTTAGCACATCTTTGCACAGTTAAGGACAACAAAGAAGAGATCACTAAAACACTAGCGTCACTTATCGCACAACCCATGAACGAAGCAGATATTGAGCAAAGAAATAGTGAAATTAAGCGCATATACGGCTTAGCTAGACATGCTGAACAAATACATCAAATTATAGAAGAAATTAAACAAAGCCAATAAATAAGTGTTGGTTAGTTGATAAACATTAAGATACGCATCACAAATGAAATACTGTAATTCAACCATAAAGCGCACAAGATTTGTTACCCGTGAGGTAACTGTAGGAAATACAAGCATAGGCGGGAAAGCTCCTATACGCGTACAAAGTATGACCACTACAGATACAATGGACACAGAAGGGTCTATTGAACAATCCATACGCATGATAGATGCAGGTTGTGAGCTCGTTCGACTAACCGCTCCGTCTAAAAAGGATGCAGAAAACTTAGCAAATATCAAACAAGGATTACGTGATAAAGGCTACGATACCCCACTTGTTGCAGACATACATTTCACCCCAAATGCAGCAGAAATTGCAGCGAAGATCATAGAAAAAGTACGGGTTAATCCAGGAAACTACGCTGATAAAAAGAAGTTTGAAGAAATTGAATATACTACTGAAAGTTACCAGTCTGAATTAGACCGAATAGAAGAAAAATTTACCCCTTTAGTACTGCTTTGCAAAGAACATGGAACTGCTATGAGAATAGGTACTAATCACGGTTCTTTATCCGACAGAATTCTGAGCAAATACGGCGATACACCTGAAGGAATGGTAGAATCTGCCATGGAATTTTTACGCATTTGTAGAAAAAACGACTTCCATGAAATCGTTATATCCATGAAGGCCTCCAACACACTGGTTATGGTACAGGCGTACAGGCTCTTAGTTGCAACAATGATTAAAGAAAACATGAACTACCCGTTACATTTGGGAGTAACCGAAGCTGGCGATGGAGAAGATGGAAGAATTAAATCGGCAGTTGGTATTGGAGCGCTATTAGCAGACGGCTTAGGAGATACTATTCGCGTTAGTTTAACAGAAGCACCTGAAGCTGAAATACCTGTAGCACAAAAGCTCGTAAATCTTTACGAACAAAATGAATCAATTGAAAACACCGAGCATAACGCTCTAACTTACTACAATCCATATGTTTATGAAAGAAGAGTTTCTGCTTCTGTACAAAATATTGGAGGTAAACATGCGCCAGTAGTGTTCGGAGATTTAAGCAATTTAGAACATATCAAACCCTCACATCTTTTTGGTTTTGGACATGCTTATAGTAAAGAATTAGATAAATGGAACCAACGCGACTTAGCCTGTGACTTCATCTATACAGGAAAACGAACTATAGACTTTGAAGTTCCAGGAACACTTGGAATAGTTTCTGATTACGATACTTGGATCAACAACTACGCAACCAAAGCGCACCACTATCCTTTACACAAATCGATTACTACTCTAAACGACGGACATAGAACCCTTAATTTTTTAAGTTGGAATGCTGAAAACGAATTAGTTAAACCATTAGAAAATTTAAGCAACACTGTACTTATTCTATCCACAAATAACGCTGAATACACACAAACCATTCGCCTATTTATAGAAGAATTACACAAACATTCTATTGATATACCCGTAATTCTTACCCACGATGTAAACATAGCAAATGAAGAGCTATTTCAATTATCAAACGGATCTAACCTTGGTTCCGTATTAATTGACGGGGTTGGTGATGGTATTTACATAAGAAACGAGGTGCACCTCCCCTACCAATTAACCACCAGCACATCCTTTGGGATTCTCCAAGCTACACGTACGAGAATTAGTAAAACAGAATATATATCTTGCCCTAGCTGCGGAAGAACACTATTTGATTTACAGGAAACTACAGCTAAAATCAGGCAACACACCTCACATCTAAAAGGAGTGAAAATTGGAATTATGGGATGTATTGTGAACGGACCTGGAGAAATGGCTGATGCGGATTATGGATATGTTGGTACCGGTCCAGGAAAAATTCATTTATACAAAGAAAAAGAGGTTGTAAAGAAGAACGTTCCAGAATCTGAAGCAGTTGAAGCGTTAATTGATTTGATTAAAGAATATGGAGATTGGACAGAACCAATTTTAAGCAACAGCTAAAAAAACGGCTTAAATAAAAGCAAAATAAGACGTTTGTAGCTTTTTCTAGTATAGAATATTACTGCGTAAAACAAAACAGTGTTTAAAGGCTCTTTCCGTTAAAAATAGAAGTTTTTGTAACTAACAAATTAGTTATTCTCTTTTTAAAACATACACTTGACTAGAATAACCGTACTTTCTTGCTTTAAAGTTAGAAATACAACCGATAAAGAACGCTTTTAATAAATTTCCGCTCTTATACTTTTCAGATAACATTGAAACATAGAATGAATCAAACTTCATTGGAATCACCTTCTGCAACGTGAAACCGTTACAACAGAAAAATTTATCAATATCTCCTTTCTGGAAATGATATAAATGTCGAGGAACATCATACGCTGCCCAATCCTCTTTATAATATTGAGCATCGTAACTACCCATATTAGGAACAGCGATAAATAGCACACCATCGCGCTTTAAAATTCTTCTGTACTCCAGAATATCTTTCTTTAAATCATATACATGTTCCAATACGTGCCATAAGGTAATAGCACCTACGCTGTTCTCTTTCAGTGTATATAAATCATCCAAAGGAAACGCAACAACATCATTTTCTCTTTTCGCAAAATCTCTCGCTTCCTTGTCAGGTTCTAGACCTGTACCGTGAAAACCACTTTCCTTTGCTTCTTTCAAGAAGTGTCCCGTACCACAACCAATATCTAGTAGTTGATCAGAGCTTGTTTCGCGCTTTATCCATCTAATTTTTTGCTTCAAGGTAATCTTACGAACTTTATTATACAGTGCATTAACAAAGCCCTTATTTGAAGAGCTGTGTGAAACGTATTCCTCAGATTTGTAGTAAGCACCTATATCCTTCTTTTCTGGAATTGGATTAGTAAAGTGAAACCCACACTTTTTACAACTTACAATCTTGAACATCTCTTGAGTAATCATGTGATCTTTCACATTCATGAAAAGTTCTTGCTGTTGGTGTCCACATACTGGACAATTTTCTATTTGATTCATTTGTTTCACGTGGAACTACCGTCCCATATAAATTAATAATACTGAAATGTCACTAGGTGATATACCAGATATTCTTGAAGCCTGACCAATAGTTGTAGGTCTAATCTTAGTCAGTTTCTCAACTGCCTCAGAACTCAAACTAGTTAACTTACTAAAATCAATGTCCTCTGCCATCTTCACACCCTCAAGACGAGATAGCTTCTTAGCCGTATCTTCCTCCCTTCTGATATAACCTTCATACTTCATTTGAATTTCAGCTTGCTCAACAATATCACCATGCGCAGCGCTCAACTCTCCTACTTTTTTCTCTAAACCTCCATCTAAAGGAATCAAATCTGTTAAAGAAATTTGTGGACGCGTAACAAGGCTCGACAACTTAACTTGTTGTGTTACCAACGAAGAACCCTTAGAAATCAATACAGGATTTAATACATCTGGCGAAACTCCAACTTTATTCAACTCTTTTATCAGCGCAGCCGTTCCAGACTCCTTAGCCTTCACTAAACTCAATGCTTCATCAGTCACGAGACCTAAAGCATGACCGACAGCTGATAATCTCAAGTCCGCATTATCCTGACGTAATAATATCCTATACTCCGCTCGTGACGTAAACATTCTATAAGGTTCTTTGGTACCTTTAGTAATTAAATCATCAATTAAAACACCAATGTAGGCCTGACTTCTATCTAAGATAAAAGGCTCTCTTCCTAAAACCTTATTCGCTGCATTTATTCCTGCCATCAATCCCTGACAGGCAGCTTCTTCATAACCTGTTGTGCCGTTTATCTGACCTGCAAAAAACAAACCATCAACCAGCTTAGTCTCCAATGTATGTTTCAACTGGGTAGGAGGAAAATAATCGTACTCTATAGCATAACCTGGTCTAAACATCTTTGCATTCTCAAAACCTGCAATCGAACGCATCGCTTTCAACTGAACATCCTCGGGTAATGATGTACTAAAACCATTGACATAAATTTCGACAGTATTCCAACCTTCAGGCTCAACGAAAATCTGATGCCTATCTCTGTCCGCAAAACGAGATATTTTGTCTTCAATTGACGGACAATACCTTGGTCCTGCAGACTTAATTGCACCATTAAACATTGGGCTTCTATCAAAACCTTCTTTCAACAACTCATGCACTTCTGGATTCGTATAAGTCACATGACATGGACGTTGTACAGTCAAGGCACTCGTTTCTTTAGAGTAACTGAACTTTCCAACAACGTCATCACCATCCTGAACTTCCATCTTAGTGTAGTCAAGAGACCTACCATCAACTCTCGGCGGCGTACCTGTTTTCATTCGTCCGGCTTCAAATCCCAGACCAATCAATTCTTCTGTCATTCCATGAGAAGCTCTCTCTCCTGCTCTACCTCCACCAAACTGCTTTTCTCCAAGATGAATTAAACCGTTCAAAAATGTACCGTTCGTAAGGACAACCGTTTTCGCTTGCAAATCAACACCGATAGAGGTTTTCACACCGGTAACCTTACCGTTCTCAACAATGAGACCAGTAGCCATATCTTGCCAAAAATCAACATTCTTGTTTCTTTCTAACAACAACCTCCACTCTTCTGCAAATCGCATTCTGTCGTTCTGTGTTCTTGGCGACCACATTGCAGGGCCTTTAGATCGGTTTAGCATTCTAAACTGAATAGCACTTTTATCTGAAACAATACCAGAACCTCCTCCAAGCGCGTCAATTTCTCTAACAATCTGTCCTTTTGCAACACCTCCCATAGCAGGGTTGCAGCTCATTTGAGCAATTGTGTTCATGTTCATTGTGATTAACAGCACAGAAACACCAATTTTCGCCGCAGCATTAGCTGCTTCACAACCGGCATGACCAGCGCCAACAACTACAACATCATATTCTTTTAACATAAAACAAGTTTCACGTGGAACATTAATAGGAACAAAGGTAATAATCTTCTTTTTTTCTCATCACAACAACCTCCTCAGAAGATTTGTCGCCATACCCACAAAGATGCAAAACACCATGAACACACACTCTTAAAAATTCCGTTTCACGTGAAACATTATTCAATTGTGCGTTCTCAATAACACGGTCAACACTGATCAGTAAATCGCCTGACACTATTTTATCCTCGCAATAATCAAACGATATAATATCTGTGAAGTAATCATGGTTTAGGTATTTAATATTAAAACCCAATAGCCATTCGTCGCTACCTGTAATAATTGAAATTTCACCTAAGTCTTTATTCTCAGACGAGACAACGTTAGCTAACCAATCAACAATACGTTTATGATCCAATACTGGTGAAGCCTTATCTTCTTCAATAAAACTTACCATTAGTTATGATTGAAAAGCAGACAAACCTGTGAACCGTTATTCAGAAACTCGACTTCGTCTGCCAAATTTTTCATTAAAAATATACCTCGACCATTCTCTTTTTCAATATTTTCAGGAGAGGTTGGGTCAGGCAGATTATTAAAATCAAAACCTTTTCCATTATCCAACACATGCACCAATAACTTATCTTCAGTTGAAAAAACATTCACTATAACGTTATCAAGCTTACCACTCACTGAACCGTGAGCAACAGCATTATTAAATGCTTCTGTTACAGCAATAAGTACATTGCCGTACAAATCAGAATTTACATCTAAATCTACGCACACTTTATCTACCAAAGCTTCAACCTTCGATAAGTTTTCTAATGTTGCAGACAACTCTAGCGTGCCAAACAACTCAAAACCTTCTTTCATCAATTTACTCTATTAAAGTACTCACTAGCACGATCTTTATAATAACGATCAAAATCAGGACTAACCGACCTTAACAATTCAATTTGCTGTGCTTTCAATTTGTTATACTCTATAAATTGAATTTGGTTACTGTTCTCTTGATTTTTTCCTTCTTTACTTTCCCTCTTATCGTCAAATCCGCGCTCTTCTATTGCTTTTTCACTTTCTAAAAGTCGCGTAAGAATATCTTTTTGTCTATTAATTAAATCTGAATTCCATTCCTTATTGATCAAATCACGCTCCTGATCTTCTAACTCTTTTAAAAGCTCATTAAGTACATTACCTTTGCCTTCTCCGTCCTTATTAAGGTCGTTCTTCATTTGATTCAACTTTTCTCGCATTGCATTTTGCTGTGCAGCCATTTGCGCAGCTTGTTTACTGCCAAACGGCATGGGAGTTCCTCCTTCACCACTCGGCTTTTTACCGCCCGGACTCATACCCTTCTCTAAAGATTCTAACTGTTTCTTCAGCATTTCTTTCATGCCCTCCATAGATTTACCTTTGTTTCCTTTGCTTCCAGAACCAGGGTTGTCACAACTACCTGAACCCGGCTGATCACTTTGCATTTCGTTCTGCATATCTTGAAGTGTTTCATTAAGAAACAGACTCAAGTTATTCAAACTAGTCATTACATACTGTTGTTTCACACCTAAAGCCCTAGCTCTACGTTCATCAATATCATCAGGAATTAAAACAAAATTACTCTTCACTATATTTAATTCTTTGTCTATAAACGAAGCAATTTTAGGAACACGTTTAGCCAAAGCCAGTAAACTATCCTCAACAGGTTTAGTATCATCCATCACCTTGCGTTGCAGTCTACCTAACTCAACAAAAAACGGATCTGTAATCTCCACCTTAGAAAAGTCATTCATATTCTCCTCCTGATTAAAACTCAGCTGCATTAAATTTTCAAGGATACCTCTTAATGTTTCGACATCTTCCTTTGCTTGCTTTTCTTTACTTTGCTCTTGCATAGCGCCCAATTTAGCAGCCATTTCCTTCATTTTTTTAGCAGCCTTCTTACCCGCATCACTACCCTTCTCAGATTTACCTTTCTCAATGTTCTCTTTAGACTCGCTTTGGTTTTCCTTTACTTGTTCTCTGTCCGATTTCAAATCATCTAAATCCATCGGTCTATCCAACTCTTCATTGTCCTTTAAAACATCTTCTAACTCCTTCTCTGCTTTTTTAAATTCTTCTTCTAACTCTTGCTGTTGACTAAGCGCATCTTCTTTAGAAAGCTCTTTGTCTTCTAGACGTTGCGAAAGCTCTTCTTGCTTTTTTGCCAACTCTTCTAATTTATCTTGTAAATCTTCTAAAGATTCGTTCACTTGCATTTTCTTTAACTGCTCTAAAGTTCTGTCGAGATTGTTGTTCATCTCCTCTGTAGACAACTCCATTTCATCCATAAGTTCTCTTATACTCTCTTGTTCTTCCGCAGACATAAGCTCTTCTAACTTTTCTAGGAGTTTGAGCATCTCGTCGTCCATCATATTCTCCATTAACTCTTCGATCAACTTTTGTTTCTCGGCAAGTTCTTCGTTTACTTCGTTAAATTTCTCTATTTCGCTCATCGAATTTTCTAGCTCTTTTTTAACCTTCTCAATTTCTTTTTGAAGCGATAACTGTTCTTTTTTTAAGTTCTCTAACTGCTGCACTTGATTCCAATCTGAATTCTTATTCTCGAACAACTCTTTTCTGAGTGTATTTAAGTCTTTTTTGAACGACTCACTTCTCTTCATTAATTCACTCAAAGAAGATTTAGCAGCATTTGTACTTTCCTCCCTGTTTTGCTTCACCTCATCTTTAGATGGAGCTCTGTATGAAAACACCGAGCTTTTTGCCGACTTATATCCATTGACCGCGTCATTATCGTAAACCACAAAATAAAAACTCACCTTATCCTCGCTTTGCAACGGCAGTGTTGAAATATCAAAAACCATATTTACACTACACTTCGCACCTCTAACTCCTGGAACCGATTGAGCTTCTGTCTTACTATCTCCGTTTTTATCCGTTATCACATAAACAAAAGAGATGCTACGTAGGCCTTTATCGTCTTCTGCAATACCAGAAAAAACTCTTCTACCTTTTGTAATAGAATCAACATCTTGACTAACATTAATTGTAGGATAAGCATCTTTCAACACATCTATATTGAATTGCAAAGAATCTAACTTGTCTAAATATTTGTTCTCTAAGTTCAACTTTACTTTTGTTGCTTCTTTCGCTTTGAATGCAAAATTGAAACCTGCTTTATTGAATAACTTCGTAACGTTACCAAATTCGACTTTTACCTGCTTTGTGTTTTCTGTTCTAACACTCCATTCGATATTTGTGCCCTCAGGAACAATCAAATCTCCCACATTTTGGACTACTTTATCTTCCATTTCCAAATATGCTGGATAGTTCAGTGTAGCCTCCAATTTAGAAACAACCGTTTTACCAACCACAGAAATAAGGTAACGCTTGCTCTCGAAACCATTTGATTTAAAATAAATCTGCTGAGAATTATCTAGCTTCTCTATTGTGTAAACAAACCTGTTTTTGGCTTCTTTTTTCATTAAAAACAAACCGCGTGCAGTTTTAGCGTATACTTTTGCAGGGAGCATTTCACCCGCCTTTGGAACAATCTCCAAATCCAATGTTAAACTCTCACCTTCTTCCACATTTAAACTCTCGGTTTTTAAATGAAAATCAAACGGTGCCGGTAGTACAAACTTTTCATTGTAATTTACCAAACGTGTTGTGCTTTCTGTAAATGCATTTGGTAAGAAAAATGCTAACAAAACAATTAACCCAGATAAAGGCAATAGGAATTTTAAGTATCCTCTGTTCTCTTTATAATCTATTGCTTTTGTAAAAGGAATTGCGCTTAACGTTTTTGCTCGCTGACTTACACTTGCTCTTAATAGCTCAATGTTTCCGATGTTAGACTCTGAATCTTGATTCAATTGAAGTGTGTTTAATAACCGATCTTTAATATCTGGGAAAAAAGAACCAATAATCGTTGCTGCTTGCTTACGAGAAATTCGTTTGCCAAACGAAAAAAGTTTAGTTACAGGAATGATAAAATACTTCGCTAAAACAAAAACATTTAAAATTATGAAGCTGAAAAATAAAATAGCGCGAACAATTGAATTAAATCTTCCGAAATATTCTAAAAGCGTAACCATTAAAAAAGCACCTAGAAAAATCAAAACGAAAAGTAGTAAACCTCTTAGAATCTGATTTTTATAATACTTTTTAATGAATGCATCTATCTGCTCTAACAACCCTTCAAACGCTCCCATAAAACTGCAACATTTTTAATAACCCACTAAGATAAATACTATTCTGTAGACAAGGTGTCTAAATATGTTCACTTTTCAAAAATAACAGTTGCGAGATTCCATTATCTTTGCACAAAATTTAGAAGATGTCAGAAAAAGCTGTACGTGTAAGATTTGCACCCTCTCCAACAGGACCCTTGCATATGGGTGGAGTAAGAACCGCATTATACAATTACTTATTTGCTAAGAAAAACAATGGAACTTTTATTCTTAGGTTAGAAGACACAGACCAAACCCGTTTTGTGCCTGGTGCGTTTGAATACATCATGGAAGCATTGGCTTGGTGCGGAATTACACCAGACGAAGCTCCAGGTATTGGAGGTAACTTTGGTCCGTACGTACAATCTGAAAGAAAAGCAATGTATAAGCCTTACGCTGAGCAGCTTATAGAAAAAGACATGGCGTATTATGCATTTGACACGTCAGAATCGCTCACAGAGATGAGGGATAAAGCTAAACAAATGAAAATGCCTAACTGGCAATATAACGCAGTTACTAGAAGTAGCATGCAAAACTCTTTAACACTTCCAAAAGACGAAGTTGAGAAAAGATTGGCAAACAACGAACCGTATGTCATCCGTTTCAAAATGCCAAGAAACGAAGATATTCGGTTTGAAGATGAAGTTAGAGGTTGGGTAGTTGTTAATACCGCCAATTTAGATGATAAAGTATTGTTTAAAAGTGATGGTATGCCAACATATCACTTGGCAAACATTGTAGATGATCATACCATGGAAATCTCACACGTGATACGTGGTGAAGAATGGTTACCTTCTGCTCCTTTACATGTTTTATTATACAAAGCATTTGGTTGGGATGCTCCTAAATTTGCACACCTTCCTTTGTTGCTTAGACCAGATGGAAATGGTAAACTTTCTAAGCGAGACGGTGATAGGCTAGGATTTCCTGTTTTCCCAATAAATTGGACAACTGCCGAAGGAGAATTATATAGCGGATATAGAGAAGCAGGATATTTACCTGAAGCGTTTATCAATATGCTTGCATTTTTAGGTTGGAACCCAGGAACAACTCAAGAACTCTTTTCTTTAGAAGAACTGGTAAACGCCTTTTCTATAGATCGTGTAGGTAAAGCCGGAGCTAAATTTGACGCCGATAAAACAAAATGGTTTCAACAGCAATATTTACGTAAAGCAGATGAAACTTTACTCGCAAAAGAGTTACAAAACCATCTTGAAACAGCTTACGAAGAAAACTATTTAGTAAAAGTAGTTCAACTCATGAAAGAGCGCGCTACGTTTTTGGAAGATGTGCTCACAGAAGGAGACTACTTCTTCTCTACCCCAACAGCATATGACGCCAAAACAGTTAAGAAAAAATGGAAAGACCATACTGCAGATTTAATGAAAGAATGGACACTCATTTTAAATGGAGTTGAAACTTTCAATGAAGCTACAATAGAAGGTGCTTTTAAACAATTCTTAGAGGAAAAAGAATTAGGAATTGGTGCTGTTTTACCGGCTTTTCGTTTGTTGTTAACAGGTAAAGGTATGGGTCCAAGTATGTTCGAAATTGCAGCGCTACTTGGAAAAGAAGAATCTATCTCTAGAATGGAGAAAGGAATAGTTGCTGTACTTGCATTAAAAGCATAAAATGAAACACAGCATAGAAGTAAACGGAATTAAATTATACGCATTTCACGGTTGTTTACCTGAAGAAGAAAAAATTGGTGGACATTACATTGTTGATGTGCGCGTTACTACCGATTTTACAAAAGCAGCAATAGAAGATAACCTTAGCAAGACTGTTGACTATGTAGATATCAATAGAATTGCAGCTGAAGAAATGGCTATACGCTCAAAACTTATAGAGCAGGTTGGAAAACGAATCGTGGATCGTATAAAGGAAGCTGTTGAAAACATCCATTCTATTCGTGTGAAGGTAACTAAGTTAACTCCACCTATTAATGGTGATGTAGATAACGTTGCTATAATAATTGAAGAAGATATTACTGCTTTAAAGCCTATTACAGGATTTAGAAGAGATTAAAACAAAAATAAAGCGATGAATTAAAGATTTTTAATTATTTTTGTCGCCCAATAATGGTCCTGTGGCCGAGTGGCTAGGCAGAGGTCTGCAAAACCTTGTACAGCGGTTCGAATCCG
>JBMYYC010000049.1:0-15422 GCA_049609045.1 Lishizhenia sp.
TCCAGAAGAAGATAAGTTTGTAACACTTAAAGTATCCACTTCTGCGTTGAGAACAATCAACAAAAAAGGAATTACAGCTTGTATTAAAGAAGCTAAAGAAAAAGGTTTTTTAAAATAGAAATTCCCGTTGAGAAACGGCTATAATATCATATAGAATGGCAAAGAAAGGAAATAGAGTACAAGTGATTCTTGAGTGCACAGAGCACAAAGATTCTGGGTTACCAGGAACATCACGTTATATCTCAACTAAGAACAGAAAAAATACTCCAGAGAGATTAGAGATTAAGAAATTTAATCCAATCATGAAGAAGTATACTATTCATAAAGAAATTAAATAATTAAGAGATGGCAAAGAAAGTTGTAGCATCACTTCAGACAGGTGGAGGAAAAGAGCACACGAAGTGTATTAAAATGATAAAAACTGCTAAAGGTTCTTATACATTTAAAGAAGAAATTGTCCATAACGACAAAATCAAAGATTGGTACGCGAAGAACTAATACTTTGACAAGCTCTATAATATTTAAGCTTTTCGTCTAACGGCGGAAAGCTTTTTGTAATTTTAATACTATGGCTTTATTCGGATTATTCAATAAGGAAAAAAAGAAAAAACTAGACGAAGGTTTAGAAAAAACGAAATCGTCTTTTTTATCCAAATTGACACGCACAGTTGTTGGTAAATCTAAAGTTGATGCAGAAGTACTTGATGATTTAGAAGAAGTACTGATTACCTCTGACGTAGGTGTAGAAACAACCTTGAAAATAATTGATAGAATTGAAGACCGTGTGGCCAATGATAAGTATGTAAATACAGAAGAGTTAAATTCGCTACTTCGAGAAGAAATAGCGAACTTGTTAGAGGAGAATAATGCTTCAAATGCGGTGAGCTATGAAATTCCAAAGCACGAAAATGAGCATCCACATGTAATTATGGTTGTGGGTGTAAATGGTGTAGGTAAAACAACAACCATAGGAAAGTTAGCAAACCAATTTAAAAAGTTAGATAAAAAAGTTGTTCTTGGTGCTGCAGATACATTTAGAGCTGCTGCTGTTGATCAATTAATTATTTGGTCTGAAAGAGTTGGAGTTCCCATTGTACAGCAAGGTATGAATGCTGATCCAGCATCTGTTGCTTTTGATACCTTACAATCTGCTAAAGCAAATAAAGCAGATGTTGCAATTATTGATACTGCGGGTAGATTGCACAATAAAGTTAATTTGATGAACGAATTAACGAAGATTAAACGTGTGATGGATAAGGTGGTTCCTGGAGCTCCGCACGAAATTTTATTGGTGTTGGATGGTTCTACTGGTCAAAACGCCTACGAACAAGCCAAACAGTTTGCTTTGGCAACAGATATAAATGCGTTGGCTATCACAAAACTAGACGGAACGGCAAAAGGTGGAGTTGTTATTGGTATATCTGATCAAATGAAAATTCCTGTAAAGTACATTGGTGTAGGTGAAGGAATTGACGACTTACAAGCCTTCGATAAAACAGAGTTTGTAAACTCTCTCTTTGGCGAATAGGTGGATAGTCTAAATGTTGCTGTAATTGGAGGTGGAGCTGCAGGATTTTTCTCAGCGTTGAGTGTTAAACATCATCACCCTAAGGCGAATGTAACATTATTTGAAAAATCTAAAAACGTTCTTGCCAAAGTCAAAATTTCAGGAGGCGGAAGGTGTAACCTTACTAATGCTACCTTCGATATCCGAAAACTGGCTAAAAATTATCCGCGAGGAGAAAATCAATTAAAAAAAGCATTCAGTCAATTTGCAGTACAAGATACATTAAATTGGTTCGAAGAACGTGGTGTGCTTACCTATACTTTGCCTGATAATTGTATTTTCCCAAAGTCCGATTCTTCACAAACTATCATAGATTGCTTCTTAAATGAGGCTTTGAAGTATAAAGTTGAGATCAAAACTAACACAGCAGTTAGAAAGTTAACGCCTACAGAAAATGATAAATTTTCAATAGAAACAGACGAGAATAAACAATTTTTTGATAAGGTAATTATTGCTACTGGCGGACAACCAAAACGCTCTGGTTTGGAATGGTTAGAGCAGCTAGGTCTTAAAATTGAAAGCCCTGTTCCATCTTTATTTACGTTCAATATGCCTCAAAATCCAATCAGAGAATTAATGGGATGTGTAGTAGAGAACACTATAGTTAAGGTAGAAGGAACGAAGTTAATTGGTGATGGTCCCACTTTAATTACACATTGGGGAATGAGTGGTCCGGCTATTTTAAAACTATCTGCATGGGGAGCAAGGATTTTAGCGGATAAAAACTACGAGTTTGCAGTGTTGGTCAATTGGATTAATAATACGAACGAAGAGGAAGTAAGAAAAGAAATTAATGAAGGAATTTCAAAAGGAGGAAATAAGAAGCTAACTTCATATAATCCTTTTCAGATCACGAATAGATTATGGAATTTCTTGACGAATAAAATGGGTTTTTCTGAAGAAACACGTTGGAATGAGCTCTCAAAAAAATCGATAAATAAATTGTTTAACACCTTGACTTTGGATAGGTACGAGGTAAGTGGTAAAACTACTTTTAAAGAAGAGTTTGTAACTGCTGGTGGTGTTAATTTGTCTGAAATAAACTTTAAAACAATGGCTGCTAAAAAGTATCCGAATTTATATTTTACAGGCGAAATTTTAGATATAGATGGTATAACAGGTGGTTTTAATTTTCAGGCAGCTTGGACAACCGGTTTTATAGCCGGGAGGTTATCGTAGTATTCTAGATTAATTTTTGTAAAACTTTGAGGTTTCATTATTAATTTTCAGAAAATAAATACCTGAAGATAGTTGAGAGATATTCAAATTAGCGTGCTCATTTCCTATTTTAGTTTTCTTAACCAGATCAGTTACATTTATTCCTAAATTATTAATTATTTCTATGTCATTTAAATGTGAGAAGCTGAATCTCACGTTTAACTCATTATCAGTTGGGTTAGGATATAAACGGATGTTTTGATTTTGATCAGGATTGAAATGTAAACTTCTTGTATCATGATAGGTATAATTACCGTCAAAATCTGTTTGTTTCAATCTGTAATAACTAATATCATTGGTTATTGGGGAGTAATCATAAGAAGTATAAGATTTTTCAATGGACGAATTTCCAGCGCCAGTTACTTTTTCAATTTCTGTCCAATTTTGTAAATCAATTGAACGCTCTAAAGTAAAATAGTCATTTTCTCGCTCGGAAGCAGTGGTCCATGTACATTTTACTTTATTATCTAATACGGTTGTTTGAAATGTTGTTAATCCTACAGGTAAAGTAGATGTTGCAATACCTATTCGAATAGGTATTTTTGTGTTTCCTGAACTACTGTTGTGACTTCTTGTAGCACAAATTTTAAGGTTTCCAGTAACGGTAAAATTTAATTGCCAATTATTATAATTAGTAACACTTGTATTTGGCTTTATTGAATTATTACCCACGTTAAAGTTTGATGACTGATCCCATAGAGTAAAGTTATTTGTATTAAAAAATAAAGAATCATAGATGTTAAAACTTGGGGAGTGTTGATTATTTCTCTTTACTATTAAATCTACAGGATCTGAAAATGATAAGTTGATACATTGTTTTGCGTTTGTACCATTCATTCTCATAACTATATTTCCATTACCAGTAACTGTTGGGCTATTTGCATTTCCAATATTGTTGATGTAGGCATTAAAAGTAGTTGGTGCTCCATAAATACTTCTATTATTAATAGAAGAAGAATTAGTTAAGCCATTAAGGTTTAAGAAGCTAACTTGAGCCAAGAAATTGAAATGGAGAGCAGCAATAAATAGTAATGTGAGTTGTAAGTGTGAACGTCTCATAACCTCAAATATATAAATATTAAGTGTTTATGCTGTTGTAATTTAATTTTTTTATTTAAAAAATGAAATTACAACTATTATCTTTTAGTCTTATCTAAAAATATTTTATCTTTATCGTAAATTTATTTGAGATGCTTGAGTTATCACAAAGCGAAGAAAACTACATCAAGGCAATTTATGGTTTGTGTGAAGAAAATAACGACGCTGTTTCTACCAATATTTTAGCTGAGAATTTACAAACTAAGGCAAGTTCTGTTACAGACATGGTTAAAAAATTGTCTGAGAAAAAATTAGTTTCCTACAAAAAATATAAAGGTTGCTCTCTTACAAGCCTAGGAGAGAAGGCTGCTTTAAAAGTAATACGCAAACATCGTTTATGGGAAGTTTTTTTAGTAGATAAGTTGGATTTTGGTTGGGATGAAGTACATGATATTGCAGAACAATTGGAACACATTCGATCAATTAAATTAACAGATCAATTAGATGCTTTTTTAGATTACCCAAAGTATGATCCACATGGAGATCCGATTCCCGACAAAGAAGGTAATTTTGCCAAGCGCGGAAAGTCAGCACTTTTAAACGAATTAAAGGTAGATGATGTAGCTAAGGTGATTGGAGTATCAGACGGCTCAGCATCATTTTTACAGTATTTAGATCAACAAAAAATTCAATTGGGTACAGAAGTAAAATTATTGTCTTCTTTTGAGTTCGATGGTTCAATTTCCATTTTAGTGAATAATAGAGAACTGAGTTTATCTAAAATAGCTTCAGTCAAAATTTGTGTAGAAAAAATTTAATATGAAATACATTTATTCCTTCCTATTTTTAGTAGTGTTTTTTGGTTGTAAACTAGAAACAGAAACCAGAAATAATCAAAAACTTAAAATAGTATGTACAACTTCTATGATTGGAGATTGTATAAAAAATATTGTTTCAGATAGCACTGAAGTTCTTTCTTTAATGGGTGCTGGTGTTGATCCACACCTGTACGATCCTCGTCCATCAGATTTGAAAGCGCTAGATAAGGCAGACGTTATAATCTACAATGGTTTTCATCTTGAAGGAAAATTTATTGATAAATTCGATAAACTAAAAAAGAACAAAACGATAATTGCGCTTAGTGATTTTGTGGAAGACAAAGGAATACAAAATCCTGATTTTGTCAATTCAGTTGATCCACATTTTTGGCACAATCCAATATATTGGTCACAATCACTAGTTGGTACTTCTGCTATTTTACAAGATTTAGATAATGCAAATCAAAAAGAAATTAAGGAGAACACAGATAATTACGTTGCCAAATTAAGTAAAGTGTATGAAGATATACAAACAAAAATATCAAGTATTCCTGTAGAAAATCGCATTTTAATTACTTCTCATGATGCGTTTCATTATTTTGGAAATTGTTATAATTTAGAAATTAAGCCGTTACAAGGTATTTCTACGCTTTCAGAGTCGGGCTTGAAACAGGTTTCAGATCTTGCTACATTTATTATTGAGAATAAAGTTCCGTCTATTTTTGTAGAATCTAGTGTTTCGCACAGATCTTTAGAGTCTGTAAAACAAAATTGTGCCGCGCAAGGATATACAGTTAAAATTGCCGAAGAGTTATTTTCTGATGCACTAGGAGAAGAAGGAGGCGTTGGCGGAACATATATCGATATGTTGTTAGAAAATGCAAATAGAATTAAAAAAGGACTGACCAATGCGTACTAGTGTAGAAGTGCATAACTTAACAGTTGCTTATGATCAGGTTCCTGTACTTTGGGATGTAGATTTTGAATTGCCTAAGGGAAAAATTATAGGTATAATTGGTCCAAATGGTTCTGGAAAAACTACTTTGCTTAAAACAATAATGGGACTCATAAAACCAGCCAGTGGTTATACAAAAATTTTCGAGTCTAGTTTAGATAATGTTCGGAATAAAGTTGCTTATGTTCCGCAAAGAGAATCTGTAGATTGGGATTTCCCTGCAAGTGTTAAGGACGTAGTAGAAATGGGGCGTTATCGAAAAAATCAGCTGTTTAGAAGACTCACAAAAACGGATAAACAACTCGTAGATACCGCTATAGAAAAAGTGAAACTGAGCGCGTTTAAAGAAAGACAAATTTCTCAATTGTCAGGTGGTCAGCAACAACGTGTATTTCTGGCGCGTGCTTTGGCACAAGGTGCTGATATTTTTTTTATGGACGAACCCTTTGTTGGTGTGGATGCTACTACTGAATCTGCTATTTTAGATTTACTCGTAGAAATGCGCAACGAAGGCAAAACGGTGGTTATTGTGCACCACGATTTACAAACGGTTTCTGGTTATTTCGATTATTTGGTTTTACTAAATACTAGATTGATTGCTGCCGGACCAACAAACGAGGTGCTTACAGAAGAAAACTTGAGTAATGCCTATGGCGGACAACTCACATTGTTGTCTAAAATCCAATCTATAATCAAAGAGAAATCTTTCCCAATAAGAGAAAAAGGCTTCGAAGAAAAATGAACGACTTTATAGAATTTATTTCATTTACAAATCCTACTGTTCAGGTTGTTGTTCTTGGAACGGTATTGATTGCTGCTTGTGCTGCTATGGTAGGAACATATACCTATTTAAGAAAGAGAACTTTAGTAGGAGACGCTGTGGCACACGCAATATTTCCTGGTATTTGTCTTGGATTTATGATTTCTGGAAGTAAAAATCCGTTGTATTTATTAATAGGAGCAATTCTAGTGGGTTGGATTGCATTACTCTTAATGGATACGCTGGTAGCTAAAACAAAACTTAAAACAGATACGGCACTTGCTTATATTTTAACCTTTTTTTTCGGTATTGGATCAGTGTTAATGTCATATATTCAAAAATCTGGAAATGCTTCTCAGTCAGGATTGCACGACTTTCTTTTTGGAAAAGCAGCCAATATGGTATTGAATGATTTGTATGTATTTGGTATCACGAGTATAATTTTATTTCTTCTCGTAATTTTCTTCTTTAAGCAATTTAAATTAGTTTCTTTTAATCCTGAATTCGCTGCATCTATTGGTTTAAATGTGAAAGCATATACGTTTTTACTAACAACAATGACAGTTGTAGCTGTTTCTATCGGAATACAAGCGGTTGGTGTAGTCTTGATGTCTGCTTTGTTAATAACTCCAGCAACAACGGCTAGGTTATGGACCCATAAGTTGCATAAATTAATGCTTCTAGCCGGTTTTTTCGGTGCATTAGCTGGTGTTCTAGGAGCCTACATTAGTTTTACAGCTAGTAATATGCCTACAGGTCCTTGGTTCGTTGTATTTCTGACAGCCTTTGCCATTTTATCTATATTTTTTGCTCCAAAATCAGGACTAATTTCGCGCTATAAACTTCAACTAAATAACAAAAGAAAAATTAATCAAGAAAATATTTTAAAAGTTACTTTTCAGTTAAAAGAGCAAGGATTAGTAGCAGTTACGCGAGAAGACTATATAAAAAAGAGAGGTTTTGTAACGCGTAATTTGGAAATAGGAATTCATAGGTTGAAGAGAAAAGGTTTGTTAGAAGAAAAAGAAAATCAAATTTCATTGTCAGAAAAAGGCGAAATTGAGGCAAAGAGAGTAGTAAGGCTCCATCGTCTTTGGGAGCTTTATTTAACGAAAAGGATGAATTTTAAAGAAGATCACATACACGGTGGAGCAGAAACAATTGAACATATCATTACCCCAGAGTTGGAAAAAGAACTATTGAAAGAATTAGATTATCCTACCTTAGATCCTCACCAAAGTAATATACCGTACTAATGGAAATAAACGATTTACTTGTATTGTTAACGGCTTTAAGCATCGGAGCAGCCTGTTCATTATTGGGCTGTTTTTTGATTTTGAGAAAAGCTGTAATGATCGGAGATGCTATCTCTCACAGTGTATTGCCTGGTATTGTATTGGCATTTTTATTCACGGAAGAACGCGCGTCAATTCCTATTTTAATAGGAGCTGCCGTTTTTGGTGTAATCTCTACAATTGTTATCGATTTTTTAAAGAATAAATCAAAACTACAATCTGGTGCTGCAATTGGTATTAGTTTCACTTTCTTTTTTGCAATTGGTGTAATAATGATTGCTTATTTTACGGGTGGAAATGCCGACATAGATCAAGATTGCGTATTGTTTGGAGAAATAGCGAGTACATATTTAAATAAAGTATTTATTGGCGAATATTTGATTGGAAGTAGGGCGTTACTTACTATTATCCCTGTTCTCTTTATCATTATTCTAGTAGTAACATTCGGAAAAAAAGGATTAAGTATAACCTCTTTTAATTCAGATTATGCAAAGGCGATTGGAATTAATACCAATTTCTGGAATTATTTATTGATGTTTTTAGTAGCAATAAGCAGTGTTCTTTCTTTTGAATCTGTAGGAGCCGTTTTAGTTGTTGGTTTTTTGGTTATACCTCCAGCTACTGCATATCTGATTTCTAATAAACTTGTTAATATGCTATGGCTGTCGGTTTTATTTTCATCGCTTTCATGTGTAGTAGGATACTATTTGGCACTCGTTTTAGATGTAACTGTATCTGGTACGATAGTTTCTGTAGGAGGTACAATTTTATTATTAGTTTGGATGCTGACTGCCGTGTTAAAAGGTAAAAAGAAAGTTTTAACATTAAGTTTAGAAATTGAAAACTAAATTAAATATATTTCACTTTACTTTTTTTATTTTAAATGTTTGATTTTAAGTTCTTTACATTTGTGTGGATAGCAATTTTTTCTAGGTTAAAATAAAGTTAATATATTTTAACATTTACTTAACAAAAAGTGCTTGTCAAACTGAAAATACTACCTATCTTTGTGCTATAGCAAGCTTGTAGCAAACAAGCATTTAGGTTTTATAGTTTTAGCATAGTTTAGCAAAAAGAGGAATAATTTCATTAGAATTATTCCTCTTTTTGATTTAAGCAAACTGATCTTATTTCGTTAATACTATTACAATTAAAAATTTTCACAAAAAATGTATTAATCGTTTATTTTAAGTTGTTAATCGTTTATTTAAAGTATTTCGTGTTATTTTCCCGTGTAAAAATATAGAATTTTAAGGATTTATAATTTACATTTACACTTTGTTAGACTACATATAGTTCTATATGAAAGTAGAAACTAGTTAGAATAATTTACTACAAATTTTTACAACATGTATCACAAAACCTTACAATTGATAGAAACACAAAACGGTTTTAAAATGGATTTAAGTATAATCGATTCAAGTGACAGATCTTTAACTATGCTAGTAGTTTTAGTTGTTCTCTTAGGACTTATTTTTATAATGTTTACGATTAAGAATAGGAAAGGTAGGTCCAATTCTTTGGTGAAAGAGCATGTTCAAAAAAAATTGAGCATCACTTGGAACTTGATCACAGATACTAATTTAATTATTGTTCCTTTTGATCATTCACAATCTAACCAAAAAGGAAAGGAGAGTTTTATAGAACTAATATATTATTTTGAGGATAAGTACATGATTCAAGATGAGTTGAACGATAGGTTTCAATTAAACGCATTTGTGGCTAATTTACAGAGTTTATTGGTTGTTACAGAAAAAATTAATTATTCTTTAAATACAATAGACATGAATCATATCAGTAACTCTCTGCTTAAAAAGTACGGTAAAATTTCAGAGAGAGATTCAGAGACCTTAGAAGAGTTAAACGTATTAATTTCTAATTTTAGAGACAAATGCACTTTAATCGATGAATTTCAGTCAATAAGAAATACTAAATCAAACGAAGAAAATTCAGAAAATACGGAGTTAGATTTTAATTTTTTATCAGAAAACAAAAAAGACCTTAACGAACTTATCAATACAAATAAAGCATTTATTCATTCTATAAAGTCTTACTTTGAGTAACTATCTATTTCATTTAACGAAATCATATTGATTTCCCATTATTTTTAATGTCATCTCACTATCAGCTAAACGGATAATTTCAAATATACCTGCGCTTGAATTTCCTCCCATTCCTCCAACATTTGTTGTAGAAATAAAAATTTTCCCGTCTTTTATTGTCCAGCCTGCATCAAATCCATACCATTTACAGTTGTCTGGTGCAGTTGCAGTTAGTTGCATAACTTCTGTTCCATCACTTAACGGAGAAGCATCAACTTGTGTAAAGTTCCAAACAGTTTTTGAATCACACGCTGTTGTTTTGTTTTCACCTGCTTTGTTTACAAAAGACTTTAACGTCCATTTCCCTGTAATTTTGTTGATTTTTTCTGAACCTCCGTTGCTGCAAGAAAACAGGAATAAACTCGCAAGAGCGGATACGTAAACTAATCTCTTCATTTTTTCAATTTTTTGTTAAAAATAAAAGAATACGTTATATTTTACAATATTTTGACCTTTCATCTATTTATTTATAGATAATTTAAAGGTAACAGACACATAACCTAGGACATGAAAAGCAGTGTTACTTTTGTAAGGCAAGTAATGATTTTATTTATAGTTTTAGCAAAAATGAAAGGAGGTAGAGTTATCTCCTTTTTTCTGTTCAAGAATTATTTCATGCCACGCTCTTTCTTGATTGCTTCGTAGGCGTCTTGTACTTTTTGGAATTTTTCTTTTGCTCCTGTTTGATATTCTTCACCCATTTGAGCAACTTTATCGGGATGAAATTTCACGGCCATTTTTCTGTATGCCTTTTTTACCTCATCGTCTGTAGACGATTTTTCAATTCCTAAAATTTTGTAATCGCTCTCTGTGTCTCTATGAAACATGTTTTTCACACTTTCGTAATCGCTTAGAGAAACGCCGAGTAAGTTTCCAATTCTATTAATTACATCCATTTCGGATGTACTCACATTTCCGTCTGCTTGAGCAATCCCGAACAAATAATGCAACAGTTGGGTGCGCACTGCGGGTTGCATACGCATATTGATATCATTACAAATTTCTTGTATTGGAAGAGTAGGAGCGTTTAAAAACTGTTTTAATGTTTGGAGATGATTTGCACTAAATTGACCTCCAAATTGTCTGGTTAAAAAGGATTTAACATAATTTAATTCTACTTTTAACACTTTTCCATCTGCTTTCATAACTGCGGCAGAAAGTGCTAAAAGCATAGTTGGAAAATCGAAACGCGTACTCTGTCTTTGATAATATTCAAATATATCTCGGGGGTTATTGTAGGTGCCTTGGGTTCTTCCAAAATTCCCTCCTTCCATTTGTTTCTTTAAAGCTGGGTAAGAATCTAGGAATGATCCTAGAAAAAAACCTAAAAATGCCATTGAAATGCTGTATTTGAAAAGAACAAATCCTAAGAAAGCTCCAATAATTTTGTAATAACCCGTCATTCTATTTTGTTGTAAAAAAAATTAGGCGAGCGCTCTACACATTCGCCTAATTTTTACTTTAGTTTGCTATTATTATATTAATTCAATGCTTCTTTTAACGAATGCATCTAGTTTTGCTCCTTTCAGCAAACCTTGAGAAAGTAATGCTAAATCTGCTAATTGTTTTGCTTTATTTTCTTGTGATTCTTTGTTTTCATCGTTCAATACATCTGCGATTTTAGGATGATTTCCGTTTACCACTAAGTTGTATGTTTCTGGAAAAGCACCCATAAATCCTGCACCACCTAATTTCTGTTGCTCCATCATTCTTCTAATGAATTCGGGTTGCGTTAACACAATTGGTGCGTCTGTTTCTGACATAGATGAAAATTCTACTTTGAACTTGTCTTTTTCAACTACTGCTTCAAAAACGGGTTTTAATTTTTCTTCTTCTTCTTTAGAAAGTTTAGAAGGTTGTGCATCGTCTTTTTGAATTAGTTTATCCAATGTATCTGCATCAACACGTGCAAAAGTTACATTGTCAAACGTTTGCTCCATTTTTCCTATCCAATGAGATGCTAGTGGACCATCAATTTCAAGTACATCATATCCACGGTCTTGAGCTGTTTTAACAAAAGAGAATTGTTCGTCTTTGTTGTTGGTGTATAAGAAAACTGTTTTTTCATTCTTATCTGTTTGTAAGGCTTTTACTTTTTCAGTAAATTCTTCAACAGTAAAGAATTTATCGTCTACATTTTTAAGTAGAGAAAAAGCTTTTGCTTTGTCTGCAAATTTGTCATCAGATAAAGTTCCGTATTCTACAAATACTTTTAAATCATTGTATTTCTCTTCAAAATCTTTTCTGTCTTTGTTAAACATCTCACGTAACTTATCTGCTACTTTCTTTGTGATGTGTGCAGAAATTTTCTTCACATTAGCATCACTTTGTAGGTAAGATCTTGAAACGTTCAAAGGAATATCTGGAGAATCAATTACACCGTGTAATAAGGTTAAAAATTCAGGTACAATTTCTTCTACACTGTCTGTAATAAATACTTGATTACTGTAGAGTTGTATTTTGTTTTTTTGAACTTCAACTTTCTCATTAATCTTTGGGAAATACAGAATTCCTGTCAAATTAAACGGGTAGTCTACATTTAAATGAATGTGGAACAAGGGCTGATCAAAAGACATTGGATACAACTCTCTATAAAATTCTCCATATTCTTCTTCAGTAAGTGATGACGGTGCTTTTGTCCATGCCGGAGCAACATTGTTAACTTGGTTCGGCTTTTCTACAGAGATCTGTTTTATTTTGTCATTTTCGTCTTTCTCTCCAGAAGGATCATCTTGCATTTCTGTTTTGGTTCCAAAAACAACAGGTATCGGTAAGAATTTACAGTATTTATCTAAAATCCCTTGTATTCTCTGTTCTTCTAAGAATTCTAAAGCATCTTCTCCGATGTGTAAAATGATGTCAGTACCAACTGTATCTTTTTCTATTTCGTTAATTGTGTACTGTGGTGTTCCGTCAGACTCCCACTGCACGGCTTGCGCACCTTCATGTCTAGATAACGTTTTGATTTGAACCTTAGCAGCTACCATGAAGGCAGAGTAAAATCCTAAACCAAAGTGACCAATGATTTGTTCTGCTCCTTCTTCTCCTGCATATTGTTTTACAAACTCTTCTGCTCCAGAAAAAGCAATTTGATTGATGTATTTATCAATCTCATCGGCAGTCATACCAATACCAGTATCTCTAATAGTAAGGGTTTTTGCTTCTTTGTCTAAAATTACGTTTACTTGTAAGTTACTTGTATCTCCTTTGTATTCTCCTTTACTACCAAAAAATTTAAGTTTTTGGTTAGCATCTACGGCATTAGAAACTAATTCGCGTAAAAATATCTCGTGATCTGAATACAAGAATTTTTTAATGATGGGAAAAATGTTTTCCGTTTGTACATTAATCGTACCCGTTTTCATAGTCATATATAAATTTATTATTTGTTGCTGGTAACTCAATCTCTATGCCATGCAGGTTTTACTGCCAAAATGACAATACATTACTTATTTTAATCTACGTTTTGATTGTGTAGGCTTATACAATTTCGTACAGCATTTGCTTGAATGTAGTTGTGTTTTATTTCTAATCTACTTATTAATAGGTATTTACTTGACGAGTAGTTTCCGGTACATTTACAAAAAAACAAATTATTATGAAAAATAAATTAGTAGTGCTTATCTGTTTATTGTCGTTTTCAAACTTTGCTAAAACAATTAAAGTTGATGACTCTAAAAGAATTGGTTTCATCGCTTTTTTGACAGAGTTAAAAATTTCAGCAGAAAGTAAAATTATGGAGTGTGAACGGGACTTCGCAAAGAGAAATTTAAGCAATAGTGCCCCAAACAAGAATGATTTAGCGATTAAGGATTCTGTTTACAAAACCTACGGCTTGTTAAAGTTAAAAACAGATATTTTAATTAATCAATTAAGTGCAGATTTGATTCTTAAGAACAGTACCTGCCTTTATCGAAAAATGGATAAATATTTTGTAGATAATTCAACTTCCAAAAGAATTACTAAGTACCTTGCTTTAATAGAAGAGATTAAGGTTGGTTTAAAAAATTTACTTGAGATTAAATTCGTTACTAGTAATATAAATCCTCTTGGTGTTGAAACGCTAACCGCTCTTTTTTCACTTGTAGGATTTACGCCGTATTCTTTATTGAAAGAGTATAAAGAGTCAAAAGAAAAAAAGATTTCGACTGTTGTAGGTTATATCAAACTGTTAAGTTTAAATTCTATTTCTGATTTGATTAAAAAAGAGGAAGAAGGTTAAAGGTAGTTTTATTGTTTGCTTTAAATGTCAAGACTTTTAGAAAGAGTCTTGACATTTTTTTAAAAAGGATTGATTACTATAAATGATTCATTAGTGTTTTGTAGAGTTCTACCATGCACATAATATCGTATTTAAATACCTTTTCGGTAGGAGAGTGCACGTTGTCTTCAGGAGCACCAATAAAGCACCAGTCGAATGGTAAGTCAGTTTTTTGTAACATTGTTCCATCAGAACCACCGGCAGATTCAACTTCCAATTGATAATTTATTTTTGACTTTTCTGCGATGGAAATAATTTTGTTTAGATAAGATCTTCTTGGGATACCAGAATCGCGCATTGAGATAGCAACTCCACCACCATGTCTCACTCCATCTGTAACCCAAGTTATATCTGAAATTAAGGCTTGATGAATTCCGTAGTTATCGTATAAAAATCTACCTAAATATCCTACAGAACCTCCACCATGTTCTTCGTAGGTAGAAAAAACAATTGCACCATTCTCGAGCGTTTCTGCAACTTTTAAAGCATTCCATACACCCAATCTATTGTCCATATACGGCGATTGAATAAATTCTTCTGTTTCTATAAAGTTTGGTTTAAATGTTAGGTTTGTACCTCTATCTATCGTTCTATCAAAAACATATTGCAGCTCATCTCTTCCGTGTTCATTTTCAATAATTAATAATTCAGTTTCGATTTCGCCTTTACTGTCACTTCCAACTAATTGCATACCATCAATGGTTCTTGGTCCGCCGATTTTAATCAAATCTTTATCATACCCAACCGTAAAACCGATAGTATCTATATGTGCAAAAATTGCGGTTGTTGGTTCTCCAAAAACAAGAACAAGTGCATCTTGAAAACCTTTTCCGTGATGGATAGTAGGAATTGTTTTCCAGCTTGTCATATTCTTTCTAACATAATCAAGAATAAAGTTTTTTATACCTGCTTCATCTCCTGAAGCACCTCTAATTTCTACTAATTGTTTTAATAATTCCATCTTAATATATTCCTAAATCTTTAATTTCTGTTGTTTCAAAATTATCGAGTGCATCAAAAACCTTAGCTGTTAAATCTAAATCTACTGCAACTACCAATTTGCAAGAAATTTCAAAAAGTTGTTCTTTTATGGTTAAGTTTTCGTCTTTAACGAGTTTCATGATAGCAGGCATATCCGCATATTCAAACAAAATTTCGTACCGTTGATAAACAGTACATGTAATAATTTTTCCGTTTTCTATTGCTTCTTTCGCACCGGTTCTGTATGCGTTTATTAAACCACCAACACCTAATTTTGTTCCTCCGTAATAACGCAATACACAAATAAGAACATTGGTTAAATCGTAAGATTGAATTTGACCTAAAATTGGAGCTCCGGCACTATTATTTGGTTCGCCATCATCGTTAGATCTATAGATTTCCTTTTCTAATCCAAAACGATAGGCAT
>JBMYYC010000050.1:0-14743 GCA_049609045.1 Lishizhenia sp.
GGTAAACCTTCCTTTTTGCAAGCTTCTATAATTTTTAAGGTTCCGCTTCCCCAAGTGTCGATATAGCCTGCTAAAAAACAAGCATGAGCAATAATAGGATTTCGGGGCAGAGAACTATGCGGTTTAAGTAAATCAGCTTCTGTTAGTTCATTGGGTAGTTTGCCCACGTTCCAAAGTGAAATCCGATCATCATAAACACGCATTTGAGTATGGGCTCCCATATAACTGCGGTGCACTAATGCGTTTAGCAACATCTCTCGAAGGGCTACAATTGGATATTCATCCTTTTCTAATCTGCGCATCCCTTCAAACTCAATCCGTTTAGTAAGGAATTTATAGTTTAGCTGTGCTTGAACTTCTTTTAGGAGGTAAACCAAGTTACCTTCTAATATTTCGTGAAAACGCAAATCAGTGGAATCTTTTACGAAACGACCAATACGCACCTGAATACTTGGATAAAACTTATTAGGGTCCTTAGCAAACAAAATAATTGCGGCTCTTTTTAGCTGACCTTTTTCAATTAAATTGAGCTTTTCCAATATCTGAAAAGTAGAAAGTCCATCCACATCAGGCATACGTCCGTATTTCAAGCCATCTTGAATAAACTGCTCTAAACTATTTGTGTCAATATCGTTGATGGAGGCACGTTCTTCTATAACATCATCCCAAGTTTTACCAGCCTTTTTGAGCAAAAACTCATTCAGTTCCATTCCGGTTAGTTCCATTTTAGTACTTCCAGAACGGTAGTAATACCTTCCTCTTAAGGAAACAGGAACGGAGTAGGGCTGTACTTTAATTTCAATAAACTTGCTACCGCTTTCTTCCTGCAAATTCACATCGCAAATAATACCCATTGCATTGCGGATTTTGTTAGGGAGGTCTTCCAGTAGTTTTTGATAATTGTCTAAATGAGTAACATTGCCATCGTCATCTTTACCAATGTAAATGGTTCCACCTTGAGCATTTGCAAAGCCACAAATCCATTTCAGGTAGTCGTCATGCCAACTTTGTTTCCATTCTATGTTTTGTCGCTCGCTCACTATTTCTTTTTAGGTTTTGATTCTAATAAATCTTTAACATTCACTTTTAATATTTCCGCTATCTCTTAAAGCACCTCCAATTTGGGTTGTTGCCTATTTTGAACATAGGAATTAACCATATTGTAGCTTTTGCCTAACTTTTCAGCTAACCATGTTTGTTTAATTCCCTTTTCGGCTAATACCTCTTTAATGCGATTCATCTCTGTTGCTTTTATTAGAAAATTTAGCTTGAATATTACAAATCGTAAATATAGTAAAACATCTTAATTTTTGAGATATTTTAACTTACTTTGAGACGATGATTTACCCAATCAAAGTTTTCCATATAAACACAAAATATTATCTTTGTTTTGCCTTGAAATAGAGGCAGGTTGACATTTTGGACAGCAAATTTCAGGGAGTTTGTGCCCTATTTGTGCCCCAAAGCTCGTAAGTCATTGTAAACCAAAGGAAGTTAGGTTTTGTATTGGAAAGTAAAAAGCAACCTTTATACGTTACAATTACGTCTATCTAACCATATGAATTGGCGTACACTTTTCTTGCTTTATTTTTTGGTTTGTTTTATGAACAATCTAGTGTCTGCTCAATCTTGGGAATGGCTTAAAAATGCTGGTGGACAAAAATCTGACAAAGGAAGCACAATTGTAACCGATCACGAAGGCAATATCTTTATTACTGGATATTATAATGAAGAAGCAAATTTTGACACGCTAAATACAGGATTTTCCTATGTTCAAAGTAAAGAGGTTTTTGTTGCCAAAATGAATCCGCAAGGAGATTTTCTTTGGGTTAAAAACGGATTGAATTATTATGATGATCGCGGTCTAGGTTTGTGCGTAGATCCGCAAGGAAATGTTTATGTAACCGGAACCTGCTGGGGTGGTTTAGTTTGGGGAAGTTTAAGTGTTTATAATCCATCGAGTTACACAGACCAATTATTTCTTACCAAATTAGATACAGATGGCAATGAAATTTGGATGAAAAACGCCGGTACAGAAGCTGGGAGTGGTTGGTATAATGACGATCATGGTCAGGATTTAACCTGCGATAGCGAAGGAAATATTTTAGTTACCGGTTTTTTATCTAATAACTCAGATTATCCAGACTTTGCCTTTTTTGACACCATTCAAGTTCCGATGGCTGCAGAGGATTCTGTTGCTTTTGTAGCCAAACTTTCAAATGATGGAGTTTGGCAATGGGTAGAAAAATTTGAAGGAATTGAAGGTTACAGAGATAATGGAATTGCTGTTGACGATGAAGACAATGTTTATGTAGCGGGAGGCTTTAGAGGAACAAAACAAATTGGGACATCCACATTAACAAGTCTTTATAATTCAATTGATATTTATGTTGCGAAATGGGATAAAAATGGGGTTTTCCAATTTGTTCAACATGTTGCTGATTCTTTAGATGCTAGAGCAGATCAAATATGTTTTGGTAATGATGGACATATGTACGTTACCGGAGAATTTAGAGCAGAAGTGCTGTTTGGTACGGATGACTTAAACAATTACGGTTCTCCTGGTGATAAAGATATTTTTGTCTCAAAAATGAATAAAAACGGCGATTGGATTTGGGCTACAAAGGCAGGATCTAAAAGCGGTGGCGACAGAGGAATAGATATCTGTGCAAATGATGAAGGAAATATCTTTGTTGGAGGCCAATTTAGAGGTAACGCCAAATTTGGAGATTTAGAAGTTGAATCTGGCTTGGATAGTACACAATTATTTGTTGCATTAATTGACTCTACCGGAATATGGCGCTGGGTTTTAACAGGTGGTGGACCATTAAACGATAGAGCTGCAGGTGTTGCTGTAGACAACGATTGCAATTTATACACAACTGGATTTTTTAAATCTTTCATAAGTTTAGACAGCTTAAATACCAACAGTTCTGGAATTGATGACAACGATATTTTTATTGCTAAAATTGCAGATCCTTGTAGAGGTTTTGACTCACCTCCAACAGACAATCCTTCTACAAATAATCCTGAAGAAGAATTCTATAATTTTGAAGAAGTAAATGTTTTTACTCCAAATAATGATGGTTTTAATGATGTACTCCTTTTCTGTGAAAACTGCAATATTAAAGGAAATCTGGTCATTTTAAACCGCTGGGGAAATATTGTTTATTCCTCAAGTGACCTATCGAAAGGGTGGAATGGAAAAGTACAAAATGGAAGTTTTGCTGTAACAGGAACTTATTTCTATGAAGCAACTATAGAACGTATTGATGGAACACAAGTACTAAAAAATGGGTTCATAGAATTAAGAAGGTAACTCTACTATTCAGGTTTAATCTATTACTTTTACGGCGCTAATGTATTCTGTAAGTAGATGAAAAAAATCTTAATCATAGGAAAAGTATGGCCTGAGGCTAAAAGTTCTGCTGCAGGTACGCGTATGATGCAATTAATCCATTTCTTTTTGCGTCAAAAATGTGAAGTTGTTTTTGTTTGTGCAGCCAAAAAATCTGGTTTTGAAGAAGATTTAGATGCACTGAATATCGAAAATCATTTCATTACTTTAAACTGTGATTCTTTTAACACCATTTTGCGAGAAATTAACCCTACTGATGTACTGTATGATCGGTTTATGACAGAGGAGCAATTTGGATGGCGCGTGAGAAAAGAACTACCCAATGCATTTGAAATTCTGAATACTGAAGACCTTCATTTTCTCAGAGAAGCGAGAAAAACAGCAGTACAAAAGAATGAACAAATCGATGCAGGTAACATAAGAAATGAAATTTTATACAGAGAGCTAGCTGCCCTGTTGCGCTGTGATAAAACTCTCCTGGTTTCAACATTTGAAAAAGATTTACTCGAAAAACACTACCAAATAAATTCTTCTAAACTTATTTATTATCCCGTTTTAATAAATGAGCTGATCAAGAATACTATACCTTTTGAGCAGCGCAAAGATTTCTTATTTATTGGTAATTTTTATCATGCTCCAAATTGGGATGCCCTACTCTATTTAAAAAATGAAATCTGGCCTGTTCTAAGAAAAAAAATTCCCGGAGCTAAACTCCATATTTACGGCGCGTATGCAACAGAAAAAGTGACTCGCTTACAAAACATCAAAGAAAATTTTATTGTGCATGGCAGGGTTGAAGACGCACTAGAAGTTACTAAAAACATTCGGGTTGCTCTTGCACCGTTGAGGTTTGGCGCAGGAATTAAAGGAAAAATATTAGAAGCACTCACTTGCGAAACTCCTTTTGTTACTACAGAAATTGGCGCAGAAGCTATGTTAAATGAAGGTTTTGATTTTTCTGTTGGAAAAAATACAGAAGATTTTATTGAAAAGGCAGTAGAATTATATTTGCAAGAAAAAACTTGGTGTAAAGCAAAAGTTCTTGGCACTCAACTCGCAAAAGAAAATTATAGCTATACGCACTACGAGAATAAATTATCTCAAGACTTATTGAATGGTGAAAAGTCTAAAAATGAAGGGATTTTAGCGGATTTAATCGCTTTTCATAGCAATAAACACTACACTTACTTTTCAAAATGGATAGCCAATAAAAATTAGTTTTTCAACTTTTTCTTGGCTTCTTTTTCCTTTGCCTTTCTTCGTTTTTTATTTTCTTTTATTCTCTGTTTATAAGCAGCTCTATCTTCTTTGTAATGCGCCTTGTCTACAATTTGAAAAGTAGGATCAAAAGGCTCTATTCCAGCCTCAATGTTTTCAATTACGCGTTCAATTACATAATCTTCATAGATGGGATCGTAGGTAGACTTTAAGTCTTGGTCAAAAGCCTGCGCAATTCCGGCATAAAGATTTGCTTCTCCTACTCCTTTATACGTTTTAATTAAATCGTAAATTGTTAACCCTGTTTCTCTATAAATCAGTTTTGCCAAAACCTTTCCTTCTGAAACGTAAAGCTCTTTTAGTAAAAATTTAAAATCTGCCTTGAGCGCTTTGTGTGTAGTTTTTGCATATTTTTTCTTTTTCCTTCGTTTTTCTATCGTTGCTAATTCACTATTTAATGAATCAACAACTTTTTTTGCATGTAAAGCAAGCGGATACACTCTTTTTACGCGTCTTAGAGCGGTTGCATATTTAGATTTGAAATTTGGCAGATACACAAATTCTTCAAATTCTTGTTGTACTTCAGCAATAGAATCGCTTTGAGCAACTGAGCATAAAGTGCAAAGAAAAAAAATAGTTATTGTAGATAATCTTAAAATCATTTTTGTATATTTAAAATGAAAAGCACACAATCTATTAATCAAAAATTTTGCCATGATCACAAAAAAAACCTTATTTATTTTTTTATCTCTTTCAATTTTAAGCTGTAATGAAAATACAGAAAATAAAACCAAATTAGAACCAAAGATAGAAAAGCAACAAAATTTAGCGACCTCATCAACAATTCTTGAAACAGCTCGTGTTGTTGAAGAAAATAATTTACCAGACGTAGTTAAAGACTTGGTTAAAAGTGATGAAATGCTTGAGACAAGAATAGATCTACAGAAAAAACATGGTATTCAATGGGATTTCTGCACCTGCGTAGAAAAGAATGATTCTATACTCGAAGCTTTTAATACGATTGAAGACGAAAACCTGGATGAGCTAATGCTTAGATCTGATTTTATAGATTCAAAATGTAATATTATTAGAGCTACGCCAAACACTACTCCTGAAGAAAGAGGAAAACACGAAAAAGCAATAAAAGCGTGTAGAGAAAATATCAAAAGGTAAAACACATGGAACTACAAGAAATCATGACCTTCCTTAAAGAAAAAGGGAGCGAACAAACACGTAAAATTTACAAGAATCATGGTTCGCCCGAAAACTTCTATGGCGTAAAAGTGAGTGATTTAAAAACCATTCAAAAAAAGGTTAAGAAAAAGCACGACTTAGCCATACAATTGTTTGCAACAGGAAACGGAGACGCAATGTATTTAGCCGGATTAATTTCTGAACCAAAAAAAATGACAAAAAAGGAATTGCAAAATTGGGCAGATACTTCTAGTTGGTATATGATAAGTGAATATGCTGTTGCTTGGACCGTTGCAGAAAGTGATTTTGCCTTAGAACTCGGAATAGAATGGATCAATGGAGATTCTAACCATCTTAAATGTATAGGCTATGCTACGTTAGGAAGTTATATTGCAATAACACAAGATGAAGATTTAGAGATTGATTTTTATAAGCAAGAAGTTGAGAAAATTGCAAAAATCATTCATTCTTCAGAAAATAGAGTGCGCTATACTATGAATGGTTTTGTAATTGCTGTTGGCGCATATATTCAAGAACTCTATCCGCTTGCTAAAGAAGTTGGAGAAAAAATAGGAAAAGTTGACGTCTCCCTAGGAAAAACTGCTTGTAAAGTACCTGTAATTAAACCGTATTTAGAAAATATCGAAACAAGAGGTAGACTAGGAAAAAAGAGAAAGACAGCAAAGTGCTGAATTAAACTATAAAATAAATACAACTATTAATCACTTAGCACTAAAAACTTATCACTTATCACCTATCACTTATCACTAAAAACCTATCACTTATCACTTATCACTAAAAAAGAATCACTCACCATGCTCCCTACCGTGAATATGTCCACCAGATCGATACAATTTATCCAATTCTTTTTGTTCATCTAGTAATTCTTGAGAAGGCTTAACATTCATTAGATTATTTAAATCGGGCTGACCAGCATCTACCCAACAGGTAAACCAAATTGAGCCCACTCCGATAATAGCTTGGCGCATACGTCTTTCTACCATTCCATTTAAACGGAAGTTATACTCATCGCTAAACTCTTTGCTATATACTTTTGCTGTGGTTGCACCGCGCTGTTCGTAACTGTATTTTTTATCAGTATCCCATTCTGCAGTAAGCTCCTTTTCTATTCTCAAAACACTATCAACTGCTTGGTTCGAAGCTTTTACAGCACGCCAACTAAAATCTAAGACATCTTTTTCGTACTTCGCCTTTCCTACAAAATAGTCGTAATCGTCTGCCTTAATTTCTGGTATTCTACTCTCCCAAAAACCATGTATTCCGCGTTGACCCGTCATTTGTCCATTATAATTTTCAGTTGTATGCAAAGGCACGTGCGCATCTCCAATATAATGTCCAATATCTGCAGAATATTTTAGGATTAAATCCACATTTTTACGCTCAAAAGCTTTGGTTAGCTTCATTTTCATCACTACAATGTACCAAGGAACAATTCCGTATGCTTGCAACGTATCTTCTGTAAATTTTGCTACAGCATCAAACCATTTTTTTGGAACCACTTCAAACGGATCTTCTCCATTTTCTACGTAGTGATCAATATCTATATAATGTCGTGGAGCTTCGCCTTCAACTGCGTACCTTCTTTTATCAGGATCTACAGCATGTTCTGTGATAAACTCAATGTGCTCTTTGTAAAAGCCAAACATCTCTTGCGGAAGTGTGAAAACGGCAACACGATTGATGCGTTTGTGTCCGAAAAAACCCCACATAGAATTTGTGCCAAAAGAACTGAGTACGAATACTGCAAGAAGAAATACGGAACTATATTTTAACCAATTTACCATCTTTTAGGATAGGAATAACATCTGTAGTATTTGGAGTTAAGCAATACTTGATATCCTCGTTCAAATTTAAGTTTTTTAAACGTCTTCTGTGCGAACTGGATTTTAAATATCCCATGTAATTATCCTTCGCAGAAAGATAAAGGTATTTGGCTGCGATGCTAGAATCTTCGTCTGAGGTAAAATCTCCCGTCTCTATTAACTTATCCATTATTGCTCCTGCGCAAATTGTATCTTCTAGGTTAAATTTATCTTGCCAACCTGAACAAAGACATAATGTATTTTTGTTTTGCTTAATCAGCCAATCGCAGAGTGCATCTAAATTATTTAAAGCTCCAATTACAACCGTTTCTGCATCTTTTGCAACATCTATTGCTTTAGTACCATTTGTGGTAGAAAGCACAACTTCTTGGTCTTTCAATTCTGGTTTCATATACGAATAAGGCGAATTTCCAAAATCAAACCCTTCTACAATCTGACCTTTGCGTTCTGCACCTACTAAATATCCTTTTTCTTGATATGCTTTTGCTTCTTCTACTGTTGGAACAGGAATAAGTGCTTTAACGCCATTTTGAAACGCCGAACAAATCGCAGAAGTAGCGCGTAAAACATCAATTACTACAACAATTTCGTACTCATCTTTAAAATAATCATACTCTCCTGGTGTAAAACAAACCTCAACGTGTTTTCTAGAATCCATGAGGCGAAAATAATCAATAATTATTTATTACCTTAGACTAAAAAAAATGAGATATATACTTACTACGCTATTTCTACTTTCTTTTTACTCTATTTCTCAAGTAAAGATTAAGGATACTCTATTTTCCAAGGCACTAAATCAAAATCGAGAAATTATTATTCAAACCCCAGAAAAGCTAGATTCAACCAAAAGGTATCCGTTACTTATTGCTTTAGATGGAGATTATCTTAACTATTCTTTAAATGGAGAAGTAAGTCTCTACTCCTACTTTGATAAAATACCCGCGTGTATTACAGTTTCTATTCCTCAAAATTATATAGACACTGTTGCAAATAAATTTAGACGTTGGGTAGATTGTGATTACGCTTGGAAAAATGGTTTGCCTGAAAAACAAGGCATTGCTTTTCAAAAATTTATACTTACAGAATTGGTTCCTTACTTAGAAAGCAACTATCCTATCGCTCCTTTCAAAGCTATTCTCGGTCATTCATTTACGGCAAATTTTATCAATTATTTCTTATTGGATGAGAAAGAAACGTTTTCTGGCTTTGGAGCAATTAGTCCGTATTATGCTGACAACAGTTTTGATACGATAATAAATACATTATCTAGATTAACACAACCTATTCGTTACTTTGTTTCTGTTGGCGAAAATGATAATAGTGGACATAAAAAGTCTGTTAATTTATTTACAAAACAAGTAGATAAGTTAGACAATAAAAACCTTGACTATAAAAGATATTCTACCAAAAACAATGAAGCTACGCACTACACCATAGTTTCTAAATCTATGCCTTACTTAATAGAACATTTGCTCTTGCCTTATACCGCTATTTCTGAAGATCAATTTAAGATGCTTTTAAAAGAAAAAGATAAATATGCTTTTCTGCTCAATAAATATGAAAAGATTAAAGAATTATATGGCGTTGATTTAAAAATTAGAAAAGAAGACTTTAGCACAGTTGGATATGCTATGTACAAAAAAGGAGAATGGGACGATATTTATAAACTCGGAGAATTACAACTTAAACTTTACCCAGAAAGCTATGATGGATATTATACCTTGGGAGGTTATTACGAACACCAAAAAGAATACGAAAAAGCATTAGATTACTATCAAAAAGGATATAATAAGTTAGGCGAAGAAGTATCTAACAAACAAGACTTTATGCAAGATATTGATCGCGTTAAAAAGAAGCTAAAATAAATAAAGAGTAGCTGTTTTGCGCTAGGGATAGCAGCGGTAGCTTGCGTTTAAAACTATTTAGTAAAACTTGTTTAGGGTTTGCGACCTAAGAAGCTAAAACTAAACTTAGTTTTACTTAATAGAGTTGAAGGTAACTAGTAGTGAATAGCCCGTTAAAGCGCCCAAAAGAAAAGCTGTAACGCTACTCTTTAACATCAAAAATTAGGGTCGAAATTTCTGCTGGATTAAAATACGTTTGCGCAACCTCCTGTATTTGCTCTGCGGTGATTTTATCTATTTGATCCAAAATCTCGTCTATGGTATCTATCTCGTTAAAAATTAATAAGCTTTTACCCAAACCTAGCATTAAACCAGAGTTAGAATCCATGCTTAAAGCGAGGTGACCTTTAAACTGCGCTTTTGCCTTCTTAAGCTGTACTTCTGTTAACTTGGTTTTGCAAAAAAGAGCCAATTCTTTTAAAATTAACTTCTCCGTTTTTTTGGCATACTTTGGGTCTGTACCTGCGTAAACCGACCAAAAACCGGTTTCTTTATACGGATTGTAGTTGGCTTCTACGTTATAGGCATAACCGTATTTTTCTCGGATAGAAAGTATGAGTCGAGAATTCAATGCTGGTCCGCCCAAAACATTAATTAAAAGACTCATAATTCTGCGTTCATCTGAACTATATCCTGGCGCTAAACCACCTAATAAAATATGAGTTTGGTAGTTGCTTTCTGCAACGGTTTGTTTTGAGGCGCAGTAATTTGAAAACGAAACAGGTTCTACTTGTTCTTTCGTAGAAACTACGTTGCCAAAATCTTTTTCTATGGTCTTCTTTACTTTTTCTAAGCTATCTTGACCCACATAAGAAACCACCATATTTTGCGGATAGAAATACTTTTCTGTATACGCCAAAAGGTGTTCTTTGGTAAAAGACCTTACAGATTCTTCTGTACCTAAAATATTACTGCCCAGCGGATGATTTGCAAAAAGTTGTGCTTCAAAATCGTCGAAAATTTTATCGCTTGGAGAATCCATGTACGAATTGAGTTCATCTAACACAATTTCTTTCTCTTTCTCTATTTCTTTCTCTGGGAAAGTGGAATTGAAAGTAATATCTGCCAATAACTCTGAGGTACGCTGTAAATGTTCAAAGGAAAAACTGCCGTAAATACAAATTTCTTCTTTTGTGGTGTAGGCGTTTAACTCTCCGCCCACAGAGTCTAGCCGAGATAAAATATGATACGACTTACGTTTTGTAGTTCCTTTAAAAATACAATGTTCTAAAAAGTGAGCCAAACCAATCTCATGTTCATCCTCAAACCTAGAACCTGCCAAAATAGTAACGCCAAGATGAGAAACCTGCTTATCTGCATGCAAATAAACAATTCTTAACCCGTTGTTAAGCGTTACAATGGTGGGTTCTATATTTTGCATTATGGATTTTTTCTAACTTTGGTCCAACCGCCATTATCTTGTAACGTATAGCACAATCTATCGTGCAAACGACTTTTTCTGCCTTGCCAAAATTCTAAGTAACTTGGCTTAATTATGTATCCTCCCCAAAAATCTGGTCTTGGAACAGCTTCTCCAAACTTCTTATCAAAATGTGCTATTCTTTCTTCAAGCGCATTTCTATCTTCTATAATTTCGCTTTGTTTACTAGCCCACGCTCCTATTTTAGAACCACGCGGACGAGATGTAAAATAAGCATCAGATTCTGCCTCAGAAATACGCTCGCAAGTGCCTTCTATTCTTACTTGACGTTCTAAACCTGGCCAAAATAAAAGCGCTGCAATATGTTTCGTTGCTTCTATTTCTTTTCCTTTTTGACTTTCATAATTGGTATAAAAAACAAAACCTTCTTCTTTAATATCTTTTAAATAAAGAATGCGCGAGCTTGGTTTACCAGAAGTAGAAACCGTAGAGAGATGCATCGCATTTGGCTCTACTTGCTTTGTATCGTAGGCTTCTTTGTACCAATCCTCAAACAGTTGAAAAGGAGTATCAGGCACATTATCTCCTAACGCTCCTTTCCCAAAATTACTGTGGTCGTTTTTTAACTTACTTACAAAATCTATACTCATCGTTTACTCGCTTTCGTCTGTAAAAGAACTTTCTTCTTCAGCGTCTTCTTCATCAGAACCAGAAGCTGTAAATACCGGCGGATTATGCGATACTGCATGCTCTACCTCCTCTTCCTCTGTCATTGGTCTGCGTTCAATTTCTCTGTCTAAATCTGGATTAAACGGAAAAATATCTAAAATTGGCGAAAGTGAAATCATAGGAATCTCGAAAGTTACCATCATAGATTCTAAACTTTCTTCTATGCGTTCGTAAGCATTTTTTACGTTGTGTGCAGAAACCAAGAAGTTATTAGAAACTTTCTTTTCTTTACCAGAATCTGCGTCTACAGAAACATATTGCACTTTACATTTATACCAATCTCCTGCATCTTCGTAATGGAAAATATCTGCAAATTCTACTTTAGAAATTCCGGTTACCAAAAACTCTCCTCTAATCTGTGCACCAAGCTCTTCAAAAACGCGTGCTTCTGCATCTGTAAAAGAAACTGCATCAAATAAATACGGTTCGTTTACACGTTTTAATGTTCCGTCTTCTAACTGCTTTGTATATTTTACTTTTACCGTGTACCAACTGTTCATCTTCTCATTTTTTTAACGAGAACAAAGATAGTTAAATGTAAAGAGTGGATTGTATAATGTTGGTGGAATTTTTGACAAGCAAATAACGAATGTAATGATGAGTGGAAAGTGGAAAGTTCGAAAGTTGAAAGTTCGAAAGTGGAAAGTGGAAAGTGGAAAGTTGAAAGTGGAAATTTCGAAAGTTGAGAGTTAAAACCAAACGGCGTCTGAGTGCGCTGCATACCGAAGGCAAAGTGTTTTCCAGTTCTTGAAAACTATAATTCGGCATTCTTAATTAAATAAGAACCTATTTCCTGCTTTCCACTAAAGTTTGTTGTTCTTCATTAAGATTTGTTAGGCATTTGCTTGGCTTCTATGGTCGCCCAGCAACCACAAAACAAAGCTAAACTACAAAACCCCAAAGCTACCGTTTCTATCAGGGGTATGTTTAAGCTCTGTAACAAGTATTTATTAATTGATTAGAGTAAATACAAAAAAACAGGTATTCAAAAAACAGGTATTCCACATCCCTCTCGCTATTTTTTTTTCGAAACACACTTACTAGAAACTGGTGTTATCCTCAGAAATATCTTAGTACACTCCACCCCGAAAACAACACACGTAAACACACACGTATCTATACAAAGTTTAACAGGAATAATAAATCCACTAGATCAAATAGAAGAATAATGCTATTTTTGGTAAAGCGTTCTTAAATTACAGAAAAATAAAAAGGAGTAAAGATAAATTGGAAATATCCCGAATTCGGTTTATTTCATGTTGTGCATCATACAGGAAAATGAAAAATAGAGAGAATAATGATTGAAATAATAATATTTTATGTGTTGGCTTTTATAGCATTGGTGATAGGAATAGCAGTTGTACCTATGACTTTCAAAGAGAGTACACCTATCAAGATGTTTTATCTGCATTATTTCGCTCGGAAACCAATAATTTGGATAATTTTTATTGCTCTGATAAGTTGGACTTTAATTATTTACACGCAACAAAATGAATTTCCTTTTTACTCAATAATTCCTTCGGTAGTTACAAGTATTGCACTGATTCTAACGTATAAAGTACACCCTGAAAGTGCTTTTAAAGCAATTGATTACCCTAAAATAACAAATGACATTTCGAGTTTACCCATAGATGACGACAAAGAAATTGCTGTTATCGAATACAATGGAATAACGAAATGCTATCCATTAGACTACGTTGTTCATCATCACATAGTTAACGACAAATTTGATTCAAAAATTGTAGCACTAACCTATTGTGCTATGTGTAGGAGCGTTATTCCATTCGATGTAACTGAAATAGGACCATTATTTGTAACCGCGTTGAAAAACGGTAATATGGTTGTTGCTGATAGAAAGACAAAAACGTTTTTTCAACAATCTACATTTCAATCAATGATTGGTAAATTGCATCCAAGCGAATTAACTATGATTCCTTTTCAAGTTTTGTCTTGGTCAGATGTAAAAAAGACAATTTCTAATCCTTTTGTTGTTAAGGTGTCTAAAAATGATTTTAGGGCGTTTGAATTACCAATTCCTGGTGTCTGGGCAAAAGTAATATCAGGAGAAACTGTGCCAGGTGTTTCTAAGAAAAATCGTGATACAACATTTCCTGCTCGTACAAGAATTATTGGGATAACAGATAATTCGATAAGTGAAAAACTGGTGTATTTAAGAAAAGAAATTATAGAAAAAAACGTTGTGTTAAATGATGAATATGGTTTTTTCCTTATAAAAAACAATGATATTGTCAATGCATATAGAAGTAGTATCAATAATTCAAAACTTAGTATTTCGTTTTCAAATGATGTAATTATTGATGGCAAAAGTGGAACTAAATGGGATATAAGAGGAAAGTATATTTCTGGAAAAATCAAAACGAATCTTGAACCAATAATGATTTCTGACGAATATTGGTTCTCTTGGAAAAAATTTCAAGGAAAATCAAGATTAGTCAGACATTAAAAAGTACGAATGCACAACAATGTATATAAAAAATAGGCGGAACAGTAGTAAATTCAAGGGTTGTAGCTCTTTTCAAACTTGATGCGTCCTGACAGTGAAGTACTTCGAAATCGCCTACTTTTCATATACTGAACCGTTACCCAACAATTGACCAACCAACAATGAGAAGAAAAAGACTTCAACATCATACTGATATTTTTTGCGATATGTTTGCTGGTTGGAAAATAGTGAACGATATGAAATCCTTGGTTGAGTTGGAAAGCGGAATTATTGAATTTGATTTCCTGAATAAAACTCAAAAACTCAACAATGCGGAATCGAAAACTGACTTTAATATGTTTTATGAAATTTCGGAATGGTTTGCGGACGATTTAAAAAAGCACAATATTAAAACGGAATTAATTAAAGAAGCAAAAGTAAGGGCTGAATTTAAAGTTGAATTTACTGCTGGAAAAAGCAAGTCACGGACGAAAGGAATTACTGAATTATATTTGAATTTAAACTCTTGGATTTTAACAGACGAAAAAGAATATAAATCGGAAAAGGAACAAACTCAAGAATTTCACCATATTGAACGGAAAGAAAAAAACGTTGGGTAACAACTAAGCATTCGACGCGCTGATAAGCAAGCGTTGAACGTATTCCCCTTCC
>JBMYYC010000051.1:0-14320 GCA_049609045.1 Lishizhenia sp.
AACCTACAGAATTATCTTTCCATTCTCCGGTCTTTTTAAAATTAATTGGCGGAGCGAAATAACTAGGTTGATCTGCTGTTGAAATAAGTTGTCCATTGTTTTCTACTTTCTTGATTTGGGTTAAATTATATTCGTTGACTACAATTAAGAGCAAACAAGACAGCATCGAAATCCAAAGCAACCGTAAATACATAAGTAGTAAAAGTAAGAAAATCTATAGTTCACAACGTATAATTCACTACTCTTCGTCTAAAAAGTCCTCTAAAAACAGGTAAAAATTGTCGTTGAAAAAGGCAGATTTAGAGTAATTAATTTCTTTTAGCTCTATCGTATCATTTTCACTACTAAGTTGTAGTTTTTTTTGGTTTATTATTTTAAATTGTTTGTTGATAGAAGGAATAAAAAATTCTGTAGAAAATTTTTGCGTACGAATCTGAACTGGAAAACTTTCAAATTGCTTTTCATTATTTTGTGTATGCTTTTCTAAAATCAAAAAATGATCAGAATGGATATGAATGTTTTTTACATTTTCTACCTCTAAAAAAGTGTAGAGCGAGTTTTCTTTGAACGAATAACTTTTAAAGTTATCACTGCTTTCGTTTTGGTGTAAATGAGGTTTAATACTTTCAAACAGAAATACAAAAACAATTAAACTGGTAAAAGTGTAACGTAACTTTTTGTTAGAAATGAGTGAGGGTAACTCTGTTTTTACAAACTGATTTTCGCTAAATATTATGGGTTTTATGCTTTTCCAATAAAATGAAAGTAGAAAAAGTACAACTGCCAATAGATAAAAGGAAACTAATTTTACCGTAATGTTAAACCCAAGGTTAACAAAAAGAATATTGGTTAAAACACCCAGACTCAGAATTAGCCCGAACTTTCTGGTGCGTTCAAAAAGAATTAAAAATGCAGGTATTATCTCTATCCAACCCATAAATTGAATGTAAAGTTTAGAACCACTCATTGCCGACCAAAACAAAATGTCTTTGTCTAAATTTTTTAATTGTGTTTCTAATAAATTTCCTTCTGGTATTGGAAATTGCGTTCCAATTACTTTATCAAAACCATATTTAAACAAGAAAAACGCGCTTATATAAATTAAAAATTGGCAGCAAAGCGTGTAGATCTTTTCCGTTGACGTTTTAAATCTAAATTGATTTATTATTAATAGAATAGCACTGAAAACAAAGCAGATTACAAAAAGTAAATACAGTATTTTTCCATCAGAATATCCGCTAATTATTTTTGGTTCAAACTCCCAGAAAAGCTCGAGTAGAAATAATAAAAACGGTTCTATTAAAGGAAATAGTATACAGTTTTCTATACTTAAAGAATAAATTGGGTAGGGCAGTAGTAGACCAAATAAGACAAACGCCAATCCAACCCAATTTCTAAAAAGCACTAACACATTTTTTTCTTAGGTTTTACAAATAGTAATAAAGGCAAAAGCAGAACTAACCATCTTGGCGAACTTTTCTTCGGTTTTTTTAAAGCTTTTTTTCTTTCCTTTTCATATACCTCTAAATTTAGAAGTACCGTCTGTACACCATACATTTTTTCTAATTCAGCACTAGAATATCTATAATTCTCAAAATTCCAATGGTTTTTTACTGTATCAGAAAATATACCTTGAAAGGTAGAATATCCTTTCTCTACTACTTTGCCATTACTTAAATATTCTAAAGTATCAATTATTCTAACATTGGGATTCCCAAAATTGTGCGACTTTTCGTTGTTGATTTTTTCGATTGCAGCACTGTGTCTTTTTAACGCAATAATTTTAGTTTGCGCAAAACTGTTCGTTGTAATTGCTAATAAAGCAAGAAGAATTATTTTTTTCATAATCAATTTTTGAAGCAGTACATTCTATTTATAAATGGGTTCAAAAAGATATTCTAATTGATTATTATTTGTAAGATGAGCAGTTTTTATTTTCTCGTCATTACTTTTTTAATGATCTGAATGATAGCTTTTTATTCTTCTATTAAATTTACGCTTTGGAGTTCAATTTTTCTTTCTATGGCAGCAGCTCTGGAATAAACAGAGTTTTTGGTATCGTTTGGATTGTCTGATGTCAATTGATTTGCGGTATATTCTCCAAACGGAATTTCAACAATTTTTACAAACGCTCCGTTTTCTGCCGTATGGTCAAAGTATTTTTGAAATGCGCCATTGTTGCAAGAGTATAAGTAATTTTTAAGTGATGCAATTCTTCTTTTTGTAAGGTTTACGTTGTAATCTGTTTTTGCTAATGGCGAAGCAAACCCTTTTATTGTTAGTTCAATTTTGGTTCCTTTTTCTAACTCTTTCAATAATAATTCTCTAAAAAGTTCTAAATCTTTTACTCCTTGCTCTACATATTCTGTAAAGAAATCTTCAATGTCGTCTTGTGCATCTTCGGCTTTTTCTCCTTTTAAACCAGCGCTGTACTCTTTCTTGTATTTGGGAACCAGTGCAATATATTCAGAATAGCTATCTAAATAGTTTATATTACTAGTTGTATCCCAAGAGCGTGGATTGGGGATATCGTTATGAAAATAGAGCGTAACGGGTAGTCTTTTATTTAATTCTTTTAAAGATTCTTCTGGTGTTTCTGGTACAGTAATCATTGCTTTTCTAAGCATGAAAATATCAGAACAACAGGTTGGGTTTTTTGAATAGTTTACACCTAGGCGGTTGGAGGTAAAAAATAAACTATCGCCAGTATTTGAAGCGAAAAAATACAAGTCGTTTGCAGAAGAATTTATGGGTAAGCCTAAGTTTTCGGGTTCACTAAATTGCGTGGTATATTTACTTTTGAATATATCGTAACCCCCATATCCTTCATTCCAATTTGAACTGTAATACAATGTTGTTTCCTTGTTGTCCCAAAACGGAGAAAGTTCGTTATCTATCGAATTTACACTTCTTAAATTTCTGGGCTTTTTATACTGATTTCCGTCGCTAATAAAACTATACCAAATATCCATTCCACCTTTACCATCTGTTCGGTTTGAACTAAAAAAGAGTACTTCTTGTCCGTCCCATTCTCCAATAAAAGGCATAGTAGTATTGGCTCCAGTAGTGTTTATAATTTCTCCGAGGGTATCTGTGTTTTTAAATTTACCACCTTCATAATTAGCCACCATAATCTTACATTGATACATGTAACTCTCGTCTTTGCACAAAGAATAATAGAACCGTGATTTATCTAATGAAAAGCTACCATTTCCGGCAGAAAAATCTTTTTCAAACAAATCTGTAATTAGTTCAGCGGTTTGAAATGCACTGTCTTTTATTTCTGTTTGATAGAGCCGAGTTTTGTAGGTTGTTGCGTATACTTCTTCTTTTGAAGAAACGCTATCTGCTCGTAAAGAACTAAAGAGTAGTTTGTTATTTAGAATAGTATGACCAAATTCGGCATCATTAGAGTTTACATTTGCTGGTAGCTGCTCAAAAATCCAATCTTCGTTATTGATTTGATTATTGATTGCCCAAATACAAGATTTTAATTCTTGCTTTGATTTTATGTAAACATATTCTCTTTTGCGTTTTCTATACTGTTTTTTGGCTTGCTTAAAGGTTTCTAGTGCTTCGTTGTATTTTCCGTTCTGCTTTTGCATTAGTCCATAATTGAGTAGACTGAAGGGATACAATTCAGTGCCTTCGCGCTTATAGACTTCTCCATAATAGTATGCTGCTTTACTATAAGCTTTGTAAGCTTTTAGTGTTTCGGCATAATTCCAAAGTGTATGAACGCTGTTAGAGTCAATATTCATTGCTTTTTGATAGTATTCTATCGCATATACATAGTCGCCTTTTTCATACTTCTCTTTTGCAAAATCAAGATACTTGCCCAATTCTGATTGAGAAAAGACATTAAGAGAGAGCAGTAATAGTAAGTTTAGATATAATCTGGACATACTCTATGAATTATTTTTCTTGGTTTAAACGGAGTTAAAATATAGCGTAAACTAACTTCTAAACCTCCTCTTCCGTTACTTGCAGGAACAAGTTCTGATACATTTATATCATAGCTAACTCCACCCCACCAATTTTGCCATTCTAAACCAGCTAGTACATAAGCAGCATCTTTGTTTCTGAAAAATAAGCCGCCGTATAAAGCGCTGTATTCTCCATTTTTATCCTTTAAAATATAACGCAACTGCGCGCCAAAATTAAGTTCTTTGTATTTTCCTTGTGCATTGAATTGAAAAGATGGGATAATATCGAGATCTATTCCTATTTTGTAGTGTGCTCTTACAAATACGTTCATTCTAATATCTCTATTCACGGTTGTTCCAAAAAAGCCTTGATTAGGTCTATTCAAATTAAACAAGCCAACTCCTCCAGTAATTTTTTTTCTTTTGGATTTGTACCATTCATAAACTCCGCCAATTCCAATACTCACATTTGTTTTTTGGGCATTGACTAAAATTTCATTATTCGGTAAAGTTGGATCAAAGGCGGTACCGTTAAATTGTGCGTCAAAATAATAATTCTCGAAGCTCAGCGAACGATTGTTTATGCCGAATTGAACTGCAGGTCTTAGGGTATGTGTAGTATCTTGTTTGATTTTGAATTGATAAGAAATAGAAGGCATGAATTCTACTGTTCTTAAATTTCCATCGCCCACAACATCGTGAAACAAACTTAAACCGAGTGCAATTTTTTTATTTTGAAAAGGTTTGGCATCAACAGACAAAGAAGTGGTTTGAAACGGAACTGTAACGCGTCTCCATTGGTCTCTGTGATTAAAATGAAAACGGTAAGTTCCGTTAAACTGTCCCACATTTCCGGGGTTTTGAAAAACGGGATTATAATCAAATTGTGAGAAATGAATATCTTGAGAGAAGCCAGAGAAGCAACCCGAAAGTACAATTATTATGTAAATTATTCTATTCATTTTTTTTAGTGAAAAGTTGAAAGTTGAAAGTTGAAAGTGAAAAGTTCAAAGTTCAAGGCGTTTTCTTCGCTTTTTGCGGAATCAAAAATCGTCTATCCTCAATTCCTCTGCCTCGATACATTCGCCAGCAAACGAACACTCGGTCGCCGTTGGATTTTTCTTTTCAAGATTTTGTAGTCTGTTAATTATACTTAATTACCATCTTAACTCTTAACTCTTAACTCATAACTCATAACTCATAACTGATAACTCATCAAAAACATCATCTAATTAAGGTAACATTTCCTTTTATAATTTCTTGTTGTCCATCAATACAATCTGCTTCGATATAATAATCATAGGTGTCAGGATCCAACAATTTTCCTTTGTAGGTACCATCCCAACCTCTGTTTATTGAATTTGACTCAAACACTAACTCTCCCCATCTGTTAAATACTTTAAACACTAAACGTTCTACAATTGTGCTTCGTACAAATAAAATATCGTTGTTTCCATCTCCATCTGGAGAAAACGCATTGGGTATGTACACGAATGGTTCGCCACAAACAAAAGTGTAGGCTTTTACCAGCACTGTATCTTGTTTTGTACAAATTCCGTCGCTCACACTTAGAGTAAATAAAGTAGTTTCGTTAATGGTTGCAGTTGTTTGCTGTGCGTTGGGATTATCTAATTCGTTTTGCGGACTCCAAGAATAGTTATATCCAGAAGGTGCTGCCGATAAGGTAACCACAGTTGAAGTTGGTACCGTGTATTCCGAAGCTACACCAATTACGCTACTTTCGTCTATGTTGCTTACGCTGATGAAAATTGAATCTGTGATAGTACATCCATTGCTCACGTCTACATTTAAATATACGTATTGAGAAACTGTTGGGTTAAATATTGCATTTGGCGTTCCTTGACCACTAATTAAAATGGAATCTCCTGTCCAACTGAAATTAGATAAAGTTAAACTTGGGTTGTTGGAAGTAGCATTAATAGTAGCATTTTCTCCCAAGCAAATACCTGTGATACCTTCTAAATTTACGGCGGCAGAAGTAAACGAAATCGAAGCGCTGTCAATTCGTTCACAACCTGGATTAGAAACTAAAACGTAAAATGTACCATCTGTATTGGTTGAAATAGTTAATGTACTATCAGAAACAGTTGTGTTCAAAGTATCTGTAAAGTTACTATTAGAAGACCAAATAAAAGAAGTTGCTGTTCCAAAAGAATTGGCAGTGAAAGACGTGTCTAATGGAGAACACAAGACTATATCTTGCAGTGCATCTAATTGAAGAGGAGGTGTTACAGTTATTTGAACTTGTGCAGTATCAGTGATTAAACAAACAGAGTCTGTAACGTATAAAAAAACATCGTACAAACCTGGTGTGGTGTAGGTAACCGTTGGTTCAAATGTGGTAGAATCTAGGTTTCCATTGCCAAAATCCCATAAAAACTGATCTCCTTGAGAAGAAAAATTATCAAATTCTACTTCAAAGCTAGCGCATCCAATATTGTCATCTATTGTAAATTCTGCCTTTGGGATCAGTTCAAAATCAAATTTAAAAACAAGATTATTACAGTTACTGGCTAAGTTTTGATCGCTCCAAGCTCCAGGTGTAGTTGGAAAATCACTGTTTCCTCCACAACCTCCGCAAACAGATTGATAAACAACACCATTTTTATCAAATCTACTAGTACCACCATCAACATGTTCTTGTGATGTTGGTCCGCCCATAAAAGTACCGTACAGTAAACTTTGCATCTGCCTTTCTAAAACAATTAAGTAAAAGTCAAAACCATTTGGAGCGCTTGTCTGAAATGCGTTGGAAGTTGTAGGCATACTTCCGATAGGAGAGCCTTGTAAGATATTTGCACCCCATCCAGATACGTAAATATTACCGCAAATATCAACCAAAAATGCACTCGGAGAAATATCGAAGTTTGAAGAACCACTGCCAAAAACGGTAGACTCTAAAACGGCAGATAAATCGGGTGTAAGTTTTGCTAAAAACTGGCTACTTCCAGGATTGCTGTAAACTCCGGGTGTTACAGGGAAATTTCCGCCAGTGCTTTGTCCAACTACAAAAATGTTGTCTAATCTGTCTATTTCAACAAAAAATGATTGGTCATAATTGCTAGTTCCAATATAGGTTGTTTGCGAGAGTGTATTTCCATTTGGAGTAAGTTTTGCAATAAAACCATCTGTTTTTCCTCCTTGATAAGTATCCTGAAATCCGCCTGCTGTGTTCTGTAAGTCATTAGACGAGGTACCGCCAGTAAATACAATATTTGCCGAAGAGTCGATTTTTACAGAATAACACGCATCGTTTTCTGAACCACCGAAATAACTACTAAATTGTAATCCGCTAAAATCATTATTTAGTTTAAATACCACACCGTCTTGCTGACCAGCATTGGCCGTTTGAAAAGCATTTTGCGTGGGGAAATCTGAACTTCGTGTACAAGATGCGATAATAATATTATTGATAGAATCTAGCATAATTTCTCCTCTAAACTGATCGCCATAATTAGTTGTTAGCGAGTCGTAAGCAGTTACTCCTGTATAATTTCCAGAAGAAATTTTGTAGTTTACTCCATCGTTTCCAGAACCTCCAACATAGGTACTTCCTAATAAATCTTGACCATTGCTACTCACTTTTGCAATAAAAATATCTGTACCTACAGTTCCAAAGTTTGTTCCGTTAGAAACTACGCTAAACGTAGAACCTCCAGCATGAGCGGTTTGAAATCCGTTTTGTATAGGGAAGTCGAGGCTAGATGTAACTCCGTAGAGATAAATATTATTTTGTTTATCGCAAATTAAAGAGTGCGCTGTTTCTGTTCCTTGTATATTGTCTCCTCCGCCAATAAAAGTAGTCCAAAGCATAGTGGTTCCATCTTCAGAATATTTAGAAATATAAGCATCTGTTGTAGGCGAACCAGTTACATCTAGAGTGAAATTTGAATTTACATTAAAGGCATTCGGATCTGGAGTAGGGTAGTTGTTTCCATACACCATTCCTGCAGCATAAGCTGTACCGTCATAACCATACGTTGCCGTCATCCCAAAATTATCTGTGGTAGAACCGCAAAAAGTTGCAAAAACAAGAACAGGATCTATAATTAATTTTACGTTTTCATCGTATGTCCCAAGTTGAAAAGAGATGTAATTCTCTGTAAGCTTAAAATCACAGCTTACTTCTACGATTTTACCGTTTTTTATTTGATAGGCATAAGGTTTCTTTTCTATAATGTTTCCAAGTTGCGTTTCGATAATCAGATTTCCTTTTTTATCAATTTTTAAACCTTGATGATTGACGTATTCTAATTGTATTTGTTTCGGGTTGGTTTTCGGCGCAACATGAAATTCATACTTCACACTTAATTCCTCTTCAAAGCATACAAAGTCAACATTGTCGTAGAAGTTTTTCAATGTAAATTTTTGAAATCCCTTTACATAAGATTGCCATTTGTTTTTATTTTTCCCAATAAAATAGTTGTAGATTTCCTTACTGGGTAATTCTTTTTCAATTTCAGAAATGGTATTTGAATGGATAAAGTTTAGATGGATTAAGTCTTGTTTGAAATCGGTGTTAATTTCCTTTTTTTTATTCTGATGTAAATGTGCTTTTTCAAGGTTTGAGAAATCCATTAAGTGAAACATCATTTTTCCTTGCTCAATCCAGAGGTTTCCGCCATTCATTTTCTTTTTGAACAATACGTTTTTATTCCATTGTCCTTTATTTTCAATAAAAGAATGGTGCTGGGAATGGTTGTGCTCAATTTCTTGTGAATAAAGCAAGAAATGAAAAGTTGATACTAAGAAGAAAATCAATTTTGATTTCATAGGTTTACGAATATAAGCATTGCTTTTGTATAGACGTGCAGCATTGTGTTTTAGTTGAGTAGAAAGCAAAAAAAAACACATCAAAAAGATGTGTTTTTTAATTTGGGTAAATAATTTTATCTAGGTCCTTGCATTTGACGCATTTCATCTGTTGTTTTCAAAGTGTATCCCTTTGGTATTTCCATACTAAAAAACGCATCTGAATTTTTGATTTTCTTTGCAAATTCGTAGGCTCTACATTTCATTGTCATTGGACCTTGAACAAAAGTAAATTCTAAAGGAAGTCCAGGAATTTCTTCCATCATGTACATGTTGTCTGCTCTATAATCTGGCATTAATTCCGATGCATACCAAACAACGGTTTCTAAGCCTTCGTTATTGGTAACGATTGCTTTTTTACAATTGAAACCAATTACTTCTTTCGTACCATCAACAAGTTCAACACTTCTATCGGTTAATTTCTTTTCATCTTCTGTTAAGTCAGACATCTGTGGCTGCATTGCAATTTTCCCCATCATACCGTCCATTAACACCAAAGAACTTTCAGACTCAACATTTGTGATTGTAGTAGAAGTCATCATTCCACCCATATCAAAAATAGCTTTTGTTGCTCCTGGCATGAAAGAAATCTCTAAAGCACTACCTTGCATCTGAGGAAGCATTGCTTGCATTTGAGGATTATCGCTAGATATTTCAATATCGTAAAAAACTCTTCCTTGAACTTTTTGAGCAAATGTGGTTGCCCCGATAAATAATATGGAGGCGAGAATTAACTTTTTCATAATTTAAATTTATTTAGTAATTATTTTTATTCGTTGTTTTTATCAATTTCCGAAAATGGCTTTTACCACATCATTTCCGTTGGCGTAAAGAAGTAGACTTAGCAGTAACACAAAACCTACAAGTTGTGCATATTCTAAAACCTTTTGAGGAGCTTCTTTCCCCGTAATGATCTCGTAAATTAAAAATACTACGTGTCCGCCATCTAAAGCAGGAATTGGTAATATATTCATAATTGCTAAAACCAGAGATATAAAGGCAGTATTTAACCAAAAAGCTTGCCAGTCCCAAGTAGTTGGAAACATTTTACCAATTGCACCAAATCCTCCCATGCTGGATGCGCCTTTCTTTGTGAAAAGATACTTTAGTTGTCCGGCATAATCTCCCATTGTATTCCATCCTTTTTCAAAGCCAGCAGAAATAGCTTCTCCAAAACTATAATCGAGATGTGTGTAATCAAACTGAGATGTTAGTTGAAATCCAAGTGTATGATCTTTGTATATTCTTAAACCTTCAACCACAGTATCATTTTCTCTTAAGATAGAAACAGGAACAACGGTATCTGCATAGTTGCGAAGCACGTAAGTTAAATCATGATAGTAAGGTGTGTTTTCTCCGTTAATGGCTAAAATCTGATCTCCGGTTAAAAGTCTACCCAAACTATTTTTACTGTCATTGGATGGTATTTCAAGAAGGTTGCTATCTACAATTGGCAGCGTTCTTGGGCTAAAAGAATTAATTGCATCAGTAGTAAAGAGCCATCTGTCAAAATCTTCTGCATTTTCTCCTTCTCCTATCGTTTCTGGAAAAACAATGGTTTCTTTCTCTCCATTTGCATGTTCAACTTCAATACTTCTTTTTCCTCTTAACCAAAGTTGGATTCTAACTTCTCTTATATTTTCTATTGGTTCACCATCAATAGCAATCAGTTTATCTCCATCTTCAAAACCTAGGTTTAGCTTTTTTATTTCTGGGTGTACAGCTACTCCGTAAGGCAAGTTGTCATTTGTAACAACATCTTTACCGTATCCAAAAATTACTAAGATGTAAATAAAAAATCCTACAATAACATTAACAGTAACACCTCCAAGCATTACAATTAAACGTTGCCACGCTGGTTTGCTTCTAAATTCGTCTTCTTTAGGAGGTAGAGCCATTTGCTCTTTATCCATAGATTCATCTACCATTCCAGCTATTTTTACATAGCCTCCAAGAGGTAACCAGCCAATTCCCCATTCGGTATCTCCTACTTTCTTTTTGAATAGCGAAAACCACGGATCGAAAAACAAGTAGAACTTTTCTACTCTGATTTTAAATATTCTTGCAGGAATAAAATGTCCGAATTCATGAACAACTATAAGTATAGAAAGTGATAATATAAGCTGTGCAGCTCTAATCCAAAAATCCATTGTATTAATTTATGTAACAAAGGTCAAAAATACGAATTTAATGTAATCTGTTTTTGATTGCGCTAAGTTCTTGTCTTTTTGTGATAGAAATAGTTTTGTTTGGTAAAGGAAAGTGAAAAAGACAAATGAGTTGTTTCCCCATTTTTTTAGGTTGACAGTTATTCGAGCTTAAAATTGTCATAATTTTTACGGCTTTTGTGCTAAAATGTACTTGAAATGTCAAAATGTCAGAAAAAACAGCATGGCATAACTATTGACTACTACAAACCGAATTTGAAAATTAAATTATTAAGCAATAAATTGATATGGGAAAGATAATTGGAATTGACTTAGGTACTACCAACTCTTGCGTATCTGTAATGGAGGGTAACGAGCCTGTAGTAATTACAAACGCAGAAGGAAAGCGAACTACGCCATCTGTAGTTGCCTTTGTTGAAGGAGGAGAAAGAAAGGTTGGAGATCCTGCAAAACGTCAGGCCATCACCAATCCTACAAAAACGATATATTCTATCAAGCGTTTCATGGGAGCGTCTTATGACGATGTAAAGAACGAAGTTTCTAGAGTACCTTATGAAATAGTGAAAGGTGATAACAATACACCAAGAGTAAAAATTGACGATAGAAACTATACGCCGCAAGAAATTTCTGCAATGATTCTTCAAAAAATGAAGAAAACAGCAGAAGATTACTTAGGACAAGAAGTAAGCGAAGCTGTTGTAACAGTACCAGCTTATTTTAACGATTCACAAAGACAAGCTACAAAAGAAGCCGGAGAAGTTGCAGGACTTACAATTAAAAGAATAATTAACGAGCCTACTGCAGCAGCACTAGCTTACGGTTTAGATAAGAAAGGTGTAGACCAAAAAGTAGTTGTTTTTGACTTTGGTGGAGGTACGCACGATGTTTCTATCCTAGAATTAGGAGATGGCGTTTTTGAAGTACTTTCTACAGATGGAGATACGCACTTAGGTGGAGATGACGTGGATGATGCAATCATTGATTGGTTGGCAGAAGAGTTTAAGAAAGACGAAGGTCTTGACTTAAAGAAAGATCCAATGGCATTACAAAGGTTGAAGGAAGCAGCGGAAAAAGCGAAGATTGAATTGTCTTCTACTACTTCTTCCGAAATTAACTTGCCTTACATTATGCCAGTTGATGGCGTGCCAAAACACTTAGTAAGAACATTACAGCGTTCTAAATTTGAGCAATTAATTTCTTCTATTGTAGAAAGAACAATCGCTCCATGTAGATCAGCCTTAAAAAATGCTGGATTATCTACGAGTGATATTGATGAGATTATTTTAGTAGGAGGTTCTACGCGTATTCCTGTAATTCAGGATGCAGTTAAGAATTTCTTTGGAAAAGATCCTTCAAAAGGAGTTAACCCAGATGAGGTTGTTGCAATTGGTGCAGCTATCCAAGGTGGAGTTTTAACGGGAGAAGTAAAAGATGTATTGTTATTAGATGTTATACCATTATCTGTAGGTATTGAAACTATGGGAGGTGTTTTAACAAAGTTAATTGATTCTAACACAACAATACCAACTAAAAAGTCTGAGGTCTTCTCTACAGCAGCAGATAATCAGCCATCAGTAGACATTCATGTGTTACAAGGAGAGCGTCCTATGGCTAACGATAATAAATCATTAGGAAGATTTCAATTAACTGATATTCCACCAGCACCAAGAGGAGTTCCTCAAATTGAAGTAACGTTTGATATTGATGCGAATGGAATTATGAATATTTCTGCAAAGGATAAAGGTACAGGCAAAGAACAATCAATTAAAATTGAAGCTTCTTCTGGATTGTCTGACGAAGAAATAGAAAGAATGAAGGCAGAAGCAGAAGCAAACGCTGATGCAGATGCAAAGAAGAAAGAGCAAGTAGAGCTTGTAAATAAAGCAGACTCGTTAATTTTTCAAACAGAAAGACAGTTAAAAGAATACGGAGATAAATTGCCAGAAGATAAGAAAGGCGAAATTGAAACGGCTTTAACTGAATTAAAAACAGCTTACGAAGCAAAGAATATGGAGGCGTTAGAACCAGCAATGGAGAAACTAAACACTGTATTCCAAGCAGCATCTCAAGATATGTACAATGCAGCCAACCAAGATGGAGGAGCAGCAGGAGCAGAACAAGGTGGAGCTGAAAATAATGCAGAAGACGAAGTTACTGACGTCGATTTCGAAGAAGTAGAAGAGTCTAAATAAATTTTAGATAAATTGAATATAAAAGCTCATTCGGTTTTCCGGGTGAGCTTTTTCAATTTATTGCTGTAAAAATTCATCAACTTAAATCAATGAATTGTAAATTTGTAGTATGGATTTTCAAATAGAAATTGAGTTTCAGAAACTGGTTAAAGTTTTAAATGAAAAGTTTGACGCAGATTTAGATGTACAAGCGATTTTATTTTTAATTGGAGTACAAGAGTTGGGACAAGGTTATCAGAACTTTTCAAAAAGAGAAAAGACAGAACTTATGCACGTTGCAGTTTGCACACTCTTAGAAAAATATGGATATTATAAATCTTTAGGGAGAGATGAAGATAATTGGCCCCATTTTGAACTTATAAAAGAATTACCACAATTAGATACTAGACAGCAACAGCATTTGATGAAAGAAGCAATAATAGATTATTTCATTGAAGAAGGTATTCTTAAAGAAACGACAGCGTAACAAAAAGGCTCAAATTAATTTGAGCCTTTTTTTTGTCTGAGATTTTAGTTCAAAATGTAATCCGGACCTCTCATTTGAATTCCAAAATGTGTTTCTATTTTTTTAGCGCGCTTATACATCTCTAGGAGTTCTTGTGGAATTGAAGATGTATGAGAAATACTTGTTTCTTTATTTAAACCTTCGATGATCTCTTCCCAGGCTTCCGTTTTCTTTTCTGGATAATATTCTATAATTGGTGTTTCTATTTTGGCATTTTTAATGGCATAATTTATAGCGGTTGTTAAACCTCCAATTTCATCTACCAGTCCAACTCTGAGTGCGTCTTTGCCTGTCCAAACTCTACCTCTAGCAACAGTATTCACTTCTGTTTTGGTCATGTTTCTGCCAACAGCAACACGCTCTAAAAATTGATCGTAGATGAAGTCTACTTCTTCTTGTATGGTTTTGTATTCACTTTCTGTTAGTTTTTTATTTAAAGATAAAACCGCATGCGCATTCGTTTTTACGTAATCGAAAGTGATTCCAATTTTATTTTCTAGCAGTGCTCCGGTGTAAGGAATTACTCCGAAAACACCTATAGAACCTGTAATTGTGTTGTTTTCTGCAAATATTCTTTCTGCAGGTGCAGAAACATAGTAACCTCCGCTCGCGGCAACATCTCCCATCGAAACAATAACCGACTTTTTTTCATTTGTTAACTTAACCTCTCTCCAAATTTCATCACTTGCTAACGCA
>JBMYYC010000052.1:0-13495 GCA_049609045.1 Lishizhenia sp.
CTACGGTATTAAATATAGATATGAGTTTACTTTGCTTATTAGATTAGCGTGTAAAATTAATCTAACAGCTATTCATAGTACATCTGAACAAAAAAAGAGACCCATTTCTGAGTCTCTTAATATTTGAAATAAGAATTAAAATTCTATTTAATAATTAATTGTTTTGTCTGTGTTGCTCCATTTACTGCAATTCTCACAAAATAAGCTCCGGCTTTTAATCCTTGCTCGCCAAACTGAACCAAGTTCATACCTGTATTGGCTTGTATGTTTCTGGTTGCAATTGTTTGTCCGAGCATATTTACAAGACTAATTTTTGCATTTGTGTTTTGAGTTGCGTTAAAGCGAATGTTAAAATCTCCTTCATTAGGGTTAGGAAATACACTAAAGTCGCTAACGCTGTTTTCTTCTTCTAAAGAAACAAGTTCGTCTGAAGGTGATCCGTAGTAAATATTGATATCATCGATATAAATATTGTTTCCACCATCACTTTCATATCTAAACATTGTTCTAAAACCTTCTGTCCAATATGTGCTTGTTACATTTGTCATGTGAACGGTAACCCAATCTTCTTCCGAAGAAGGAGTAAAGGCATTACTTTGGATTTCTGTACCTAAGTTGTTACCACTTAATGTTTTTCTTTGTGCCCAAGACTCGCCACAATCTCTAGAGATAAATACTTTTAAAGATTCGTTGTTTCCACTGTTTCGTTTTTTGTAAGCATATTTAAAACTAAGTGTTACCCCTTCTGCCGGATCAACACCGCTTAAATCCATAGATTGAGAAATTAAGTCGTCCACAGCGCCTGAAGGCATACCAAAACTTGGCATTTTAGCAGCTCTGTTTCCAGAAGCACCAGCAACATTTTGAGCAATTGTCCAAGAAGCACCACCGTTGTTTACTTCACTCCATTCTGCATCCGGAATCCCAACGTTATCTTCAAATGTTTCTAGGAAAGGCAAAGAACCAATATTAGATAAAACGGTAATGTAATTTGTTTTTGTTTCTGTATCTGAATTTGTTCCGTCTCCTGCTGTAAGTGTTACCGCATATGTACCAGGTGTATTGTAAATAACTGCCGGATTTTGAGCGGTAGATGTAGAAGGTGTTCCTCCAGGGAAACTCCATGTCCATTGCGTTGGTCCAGTAAAAGAAAAATCTGTAAATTGAATTTCAGATCCGGCACAAATCTCAAATTGGTCGGCACCAAACTCTGCTTGGCAAAGTTGGTCTGGCTCGTTTACTCCTGTTGCTATTAAGTTACTTGCGCTCCAAATATTATCTCTACCTCCAACACTTGAATTAAGCGCTGCATGCATTCTTGTTTTTTGACCTTCAGTAAACATTCTAGAACAGTAAGAGTATTCCATGTAGTTTTGAACATTGTCTAAATTTCCATCGCAAGTAGTTCCGTTTAAATCACAAACTGTCCAACCCACAGTATTTGGCGTATCGGCTACTCCATCATCGTCATTACAGTTTGCAGGATCATCTGGGTTATTTGTTCCACCCCAAAGGTGAGATAAGTTTAACCAGTGACCAACTTCGTGTGTTAAGGTTCTACTTCTACCAACGCTTGATGTTCCAATAGAACCTACATACGTATCTAAAACATGTATTCCATTTCCCATAGAACCACCTAACCAATTGCTTGGCAAATAAGTGTATCCTGCTGCTCCTCCGATTTCTCCTGCTACAAATATGTTTAAGTATTCGTCTCCAGGCCAAGTTCCGTGTGCTGAAGTAACTGCATTGATTCTATCGTTACCACCAGCGTTTTCATCATTTGAAAAAGTAGAAAATGTTCTTGTAATTCCATTTGTACAGTTTCCGTTTGGGTCGCGTTTAGCAAGTTTAAATTCTACTTGTATGTCTGCAATAATTGGCCTGAAAGCGGTTACAACCCCCGAGGTGTCACTATTTAATTTTTGATAATCACGATTCATAATAAATAGAGCATCTTCGATTTGAGCATTCGAAATATTTTCAGAACCGTTTTCATGTATAATATGAAAAACAACAGGTATGGTATAAATAACAGATCTGTCTACATTTTCTGGATTGCTTTGTTGATTTGCTATAAATTGCTGTGTGAAGTTCTCTAATTCTATTCTTGAATCTTGGTAGCGTTGTAGGTCTGCTGGACTCGCATTCTCCAAGAAAGAATTTCTTAGTTGCGCTTCTCCACAAGGCTCAATATGGTCGTGATTGTGCTCTTGAGAAAATCCTATCGAAGAAACGATAAATGTTAGCAAAAGCAAAAAATTTCTTTTTATCATAGTTTTATTATTTAGCAAGACCCTAAAATTAAGGCTCAAAATTTAGAAAACACAGTTTTTTGTTATAAACGGTCAAATTCTTTTGCTTGTGTGTCCTCATAAAAACAAAAAAGAGCTGAAGAAAATTCAGCTCTTAGATTAAAACTTGGGTATTTCGGTGTTTAAATCTGATTAACGTCTATAAAACGTTGCACGTGCTTAGCGGTTCCAAAAATTACTAGCGTATCTCTAGATTCTATTGTTGTATCGCTATTTGGAACACCAATTACGTGTTTTTCAATCGTATATTCTCCGTCTTTTTTTACATCGTATTCTCTTTTAATGGTTACGAGTGTAAGTTGGTATTTATTTCTAAAGTCGATATCTTCTATGGTTCTATTTATAGTTCCTTTTGGTGGTTTAATTTCGGCAATTTCGTAATCATCAGGTAATTGTAAAAAAGAAAGTATACTCGGATTCAGTAATTGTTCTCTTACTACAAAGGCAACCTCATCTTCTGGTGTAAGAATTTCTTTCACACCGATTTTTTCAAGAATTAATTTTTGATGATCTCCACTTGCACGAGCAATAACTCGTTTTACGCCCATATCCATCATATGCACCGCAGTTAAAACAGTAGCTTCAAAGTTCTCGCCAATAGCAACAACTGCTGCATCCATTTCAGTAATGTTTTGAGAAGCTAGCGCTTTAGAGTCTGTAGAATCTAAGGTAACAGCAAAGGCTACTTCATCTTTAATGGCTTCAATTTTTGTTTCTGAATTGTCATAACAAAATACTTGTGCACCTTTTTCTGCTAATCTTCGTGCAATGGTTGCACCATATTTTCCTACACCGATAACGGCAAATTTGCTAAAACTCATAGTTTAATCTTCTATTGCTTGTTTTAAATCTTCAATCAAATCGTTCACGTTTTCTATACCTACGCTTAATCGAATTAATGAATCTACAATTCCTATTTTTTCTCTATCCTCTTTTGGTATAGCTGCATGTGTCATTGTTGCGGGGTGACCAATTAACGATTCTACTCCGCCTAATGATTCTGCCAAGGCAAATATCCTAACTTTTTCCACAACTTTCATTGCTTTTGACAAATTATTGTTTTTAAGCGAGAAAGAAAGCATTCCTCCAAAACCGTTCATTTGTTTTTTGGCAACACTATGATTTGGATGCGTTTTAAAACCAGGCCAATAAACGTTTTCCACTTGTGGTAGAGATTGAAGAAATCGTGCAATTTTTTCACCGTTTTCGCAGTGTCTTTCCATTCTTAAATGTAAGGTTTTAATACCGCGCAGAACCAAAAAAGCATCCATAGGAGAAGTTATAGCACCACAGGTATTTTGAATTCGATACATTTCGTTTGCAATTTTCTCATCGCTACAAACTAATGCTCCCATCACAACATCAGAATGTCCGCCCAAATATTTAGTCGCCGAGTGCATCACAATATCTGCACCTAAATCAAGCGGATTTTGTAAATAGGGTGTTGCGAAAGTATTGTCTACGGCAAGAATTGCATTTGCTTTTTTTGCAAAATTTGCCATTGCGCTGATGTCAATAACATTAAGCATAGGATTAGTAGGTGTTTCTACCCAAATAAGTTTAGTGTTTGCGTTTATTTTACTTTCTACATCCTCACTGTTATGCATAGACACGAAATGAAAAACAATACCATATTGCGCAAAAACAGTGGTGAATAGTCTATACGATCCACCGTATAAATCTTGATTACAAATTACTTCATCTCCTGGTTTCAACATCTTTAAAACACAATCAATAGCAGCCATTCCTGATCCAAAGCAAGCGCCAAATCTTCCATTTTCTAACGCTGCAATATTGTTTTCTAGCGCACTTCTTGTAGGATTTTTTGAACGTGCGTAGGCGTAACCTTTGTTTTTTCCTATACCTTCTTGCACAAAAGTACTTGTTTGATAAATAGGAGTCATAATTGCGCCCGTCGTACTGTCAGGCTTTATACCTGCATGAATTGCTTTTGTTCCAAATTCCATTTTATTCATCTACCTCACAAATGTAATCGATAGTAAACAGATTAACAATTAGATAGAATAAAACAAAGTAGAGCACGTGGTTAAAAAGAATTTTTATTCAGATTGGAGCGCACTAAAAGTGCTTTTTAATTCTGGAAAGGTAAATTGGTTATTTTGTTTCTTATTTTCGTTGTTCGTTTTGGATCTTAAAGAAACCATACAATTTTGGGCCAATGAGCTGTTAAATCCAACAAGTAATGATTTGCTTGTAAATATTTCAGATTCAAAGCGCTTTTATTCTTTAAACGAGAACCATGGTACAAACTTATCTTTAGATAAAGCACTAAAAAGGATTGTTTTAGAAGCGCGTAATAATAAAAGAAATACAGGGATTGATTCTTTTTGTAGAATCGAAAAGGTGGTAGTTTGGACATGGAAAGGTAAAGAAAGACATACGCCTTTATTGTTAACTCCAACTCATTTTAAGGAAGACAAAATAAGTAAATCCTTAAAAATAGATCAATCAGAAACGGTCTTTTTTAATCCCTTTTTGGTTAAAACACTTTCAGAAGTAGTTGACTTTGAAAAATCTACAGAAGAAGTGTGCAATTTACTTTTAGCATGTTCTGTGGTAACGCGTATAGAACCAATTGTTGGTTTGGCGAATGTTCATCATCATCGGTTTTCTATTGTAAAAGAGTTGGAACTGTTGGCGGAAAAAGAAGTAGCTGGTTCTAACTTGTCAAAATTACTAGGTTTTGGATCGGGTACGGAAGAAACAATAAATCTTTCGGAACACAGTATTTTTAGATCAGATAAAGACCAAGAAGCTGTATTCAACGTTTTAAAAGCTGATAATACAGTGGTTGAAGGTCCGCCCGGAACCGGAAAATCTCAGGTGATTGCCAACCTTTTGGTTAAAAGCGTTGCAGCAAATAATAAAACACTTCTTTTAGCCGAAAAACCGGTTGCTTTAGCGGTAATTTACGAAAAGTTAAAACAGTTTAATTTACATTACCTCTGTTCTATTTATGCAGGAAATAAAAGTAACTCCATACATATTTCGAGTTTAGAAAAATCGTATAACTTCTTAGAACAATACGCAAAGAAACCTACGAGAAATCTTTTTATAAGTCAACAAAAACGATCTGCTTTACAACTCAAAATAGACACCTTGAATGCTCCGAATGTAATTGGAGGAGTAGATTATTCCACATTCAAGAAAACACTTGGAGATCGCAGTATAGATAAAACTAAGTTTGACATTTCTGCCCCAGATATAAAAGAGTGGTTACAAGTAAAACCCATAATTGACAAAATATTTAAAAATAAGACTTCTGTTTTAGCTTGGACAAAAATCAAACATTTAAAAAGCTATAATTTAGAACAAATTGAGCGTTTATCCATTGAGATTGATCAGTTTTTGAATACCTTGGTTGCTTCTGAACTAACTCCAGAAACGGTTGAAAAACAGTTAAAAGAAATCTATTTTACACAACTTTTTTATTTTTCGGGTAAAGAAGTAGAAATTGAACTACTAAAGAAAAATAGTCCAACACAAAAAAGATTTTATAAACTTTACAGAACCTTTTTAAAACAAAAAGCGCAATTAGAACTTTTAGAAAAAGAAACACAAATTTGGAAACGCGCACTATGTGCTTCAGAAATTTCAGATTTTATAGCAGCGTTAGCATCTACCAATAAGTTTAATTTAAAAACAAGAAGAAAGCGTAAAGCGTTAAGCAGACTTTCTACAGTGCAGCTTTCTAATTTTACAAAAGCGTTAGAAAACCTAAAACAATTTGAAGCGCTAAAAGCAAAACAGATAGAAGTAGAAGATAAACTAAGGAAACTAAGAGTAGATCCGACTGAAGCAAATTTATTGGCGCTAAACAGTTTGTTAGACAGAGTAAATGGAGCAGATCAAAATGAGATATCCAAACTTGCCGAACTTGGCGCAGAAAAGCGAAAATTAATTCTTAAAAAAGAAAAACAAATTACTGAAATCCATCAATGGATAAAGCAGTTTTCTCTGCATAGAAAAGAACCAATTCTTCAACAACTTTTAGAGATAAAAAAGAGTTTACCAAGTTTAGTTACACATTTATCTGATGTAAAAACACTTTCCTCAGCACTTCTAAATATTTTATCGCGGGTAAAGAACAGTTCTGAATTAGAAGAAATTATTTGTGTTTCTGCCTTTGTGAAATTCGAAAGTTTGCATCCTTTTATTCAGAATTTTGATGGAGCGGTGTTAAAGAAAGAGATAGATACAATTCTTGAACTTCAAGAACAAGAATTTAGAGATTTTGCACAAAATATTTTATTTGAAGCCAGTCAAAAGTTTTCTAGTTACCACACACTATTAAATACACCTGCATCTCAACTAAACGAAAAACAAAAAGCATTAAAAGTAAAATTGCGAAAAGGAAAAGCCCTTTTAGTGAAAGAGTTTGGGAAATCGAAGCAACATAAATCACCGTTAGAACTAAATGCTTCGGAGGCTAGTATTTGGATAGATTTGCTGCAACCCATTAAATTATTAAGTACTTATCAATTAGCAACAGATTTTCCTTTAGAACACAAAAGTTTTGATTTAGTAGTTTTTGATGAAGCAAGTCAAATTCCTCTAGCCAATAGTTTTGGTGGTATTTATAGAGCTAAACGTGTATTGATTGCTGGAGATACACAGCAGATGTCGCCCACAACATTCTTTAAAGCAGATTTTGATGCTGTAGATGTGTTACATCAGGCGCAGTATCATTTTAAAAAGACCAAGCTAACACACCATTACAGATCTAAGCATCCTGCTCTTATTGCTTTTTCTAACCAAAATTTCTATGAGAATAGGTTAAAAACTTTCCAAGCATACAGCAAAAAAAATCCTGTTGAGGTAATCAACTGCAAAGGTGTTTATTCTTCTCAAGGCAATATTAAAGAAGCAGAAAAAGTAGCAGAGATAATTGCAGAAAAATTTGAAAATAATCATTTAGATTTTGGTGTTGTAACTTTTAATGAAAAACAATTAAAGCTTATTTATAGCAAATTATCGGAAGAGAATAAAGAGATATTAGACGCTTGTATTGAGAATGGACTCGTATTTAAGGCGCTCGAAAATGTACAAGGAGACGAGTGTAGTCATCTAATTATTTCATTGGGTTTTGCCTACACAAAAGAAGGCAAGTTTGATATGCGCTTTGGTCCCATTAACAAAGAAAGTGGAGCAAAACGATTAAATGTACTTTTTTCAAGAGCGCAAGCAAGGCTTACCTTTGTCTGTTCGGTTACTGCTTCGGACTTTAAAATTTCAGAAAATTTAGGCGTTGATTTACTTCGGAAATTTATACTTTTTCAGGAGCAACAAAAAGAGGAACAACTCATTTTTCCTGAGAATCTACAAATAGTGCAGCAAGAAGATAAACTGCACTTACCTTCTCCGTTTGCCTACTTTAAAGATGGCACCTCTTTGGTTACGTATTTTAATGTAATGCAAAACAGAGGTTGGCATTTGAGTTTTGACATATAATTAAACACTTGCAACTTATTAAAATCTGTTAAGAACTCGTTACTTTTTAGAAAAGCTGAGGTTGTTTTCATTTTTCATCTTATTTTTAAATCAAAATCAAACAAATGGCAAAAATCTTAATCATAGACGACGAAAAAAGTATACGCAGAGCTTTAAGAGAAATTTTAGAGTTCGAGGATTTTGAGGTTGATGAAGCAGAGAACGGAAAGGAAGGCTTGGACAAGGCAACAAAGCAATATTACGATATTATTTTTTGTGATATAAAAATGCCTCAAATGGATGGCATGGAAGTATTAGATGCGTTTCAGAAAGAGAAAGTTTCTTCTCCTGTAATTATGATCTCTGGTCATGGTAATATAGAAACTGCTGTTGAAGCAATTAAGAAAGGTGCTTTTGATTTTATAGAAAAACCGCTGGATTTAAATCGAATTTTGGTTACCATTAGAAATGCAGGAGATAAAGTTTCTTTGGTAGAAGAAAAAGAAGTGTTGAAAAAAACAGTTAGACGTTTTAAAGGCTCTTCTATTATTGGAGAAACAGATGCTATTCTCAAAATCAAAGAAATGATAGAGAAAGTAGCGCCATCAGATGCCAGGGTTTTAATTACTGGCGGAAATGGAACAGGAAAAGAGCTAGTTGCACGTTCGTTACACGATAATTCTACTAGGAAAGAAGGTCCGTTTATAGAAGTAAATTGCGCTGCAATACCGTCAGAATTGATAGAGAGCGAGTTGTTTGGTCATGAAAAAGGATCTTTTACATCTGCCATTAAACAAAAGAAAGGAAAGTTTGAGTTGGCAAAAGACGGAACAATATTTTTAGATGAAATAGGAGATATGTCGGCCAGCGCACAAGCAAAAGTGTTAAGAGCACTTCAAGAAAATACAATACAACGTGTTGGAGGAGAGAAAAACATTAAGATTAATGCGCGGGTTGTTGCTGCAACAAATAAAGATTTGAGAAAAGAGATTGATGAAGGTCGTTTTAGAGAAGATTTATATCACCGTTTAGGCGTTATTCTTATGCATGTTCCTTCGCTCAACGAGCGCGTAGAAGATATACCTTTATTAGCAGAATACTTTCTTACCTTGGTTTGCGCAGATCATGGAATTCCAAGAAAGAAATGGGACAACACGGCGATTGATGAGTTGAAGAAAACCAATTGGACAGGTAATATAAGAGAACTAAGAAACATTACAGAGCGTTTGGTTATTTTGTCCGGAGATGTTATTGATGCTAAAGATGTAAAGCTATTTGCAAATCCTGCTGTAAATTAAGCGTTACGACATAAAAACTATAAATTAAAGCTCAACTTTCTACAGGTTGGGCTTTTTTGGGTGCTTTAACGGGCTATTCATTCTAGTTTACTTCCAAATAACGCTTCAACTAAAATAAATCAAAGGCTTCTAGTGTCGCCTTTTCTTATTAAGTTTTAGTCGTTTTTCGTTGCGCAAAGCTGCCATTACTATCCCTAGCAAAAATTAATTATAAGAGTTTGCTTAAACGTTTGGTTAATGCTTTTCGTGTGTATTTTTCAGGATTACCAGTAGCTTTCCAAGTATCAAAGTCTTGCGTAAAAAATGGGTCAAAATTAGAGTTATTAAAATCAAAACATTTTCCGTAGCCGTCTTCATTTAAAATTTCTGCGGCGTCTCCCTCTGGCGGACCAATCATTAATATGGGTCGTTTAGCAGCCATATATTCAAACATCTTTCCAGTTAAGATCCCCTTTGCATTAGGTGTATCATTTACAACCAACAAAAGCACCTTACTCTTCTGCTGTTCTACAACTACTTCGTTGTGCGGTAGATATTTAATATGATTTAAGAAAGGCGTTAGTCCCAGAGTTTCCAGCTCTTCTAAAATCGCTATATCTACCTTTCCGATTAATTTCACTTCTAATCGGGAAGAAAAGTTTTCATCTGTTTTTACTTTTTCAGACAAATATTTCCAGAGTTGTATAGGATTTCTATCTTTATTCATAGAACCAATATGCGCAATGGATAATTTTTCATCTAAAGCAGTTTTTGAGTCTGTAAAATCTTCAGAATCGTAACCATTTGTAATGGTTGCAACAGACTTAGCTCCTAAAAACTCTAACTCTTTTGCAAGAGTTTTGCCTACTGTTATTATTTGATCTGCTTCAGACAGTACCTTTTTTTCTAAACTTTTATGCTTTTTATCTGCCCAAGCACTTAATTTTAGGTCTTTGTAGTAATCTATATTCGTCCAAGGATCTCTAAAATCTGCTATCCATCTCGGAAATTTAGTTTTCAACTTACGTTTTAATCCTAAAGCAATCATGTGCATAGAGTGGGGCGGACCACTAGTTATAATTGTGTCTACAGGTTTTTGTTTCAGGTAATCTTTCAGAAATTTAACAGAAGGTTTAATCCAAAACTTACGCGCATCTGGAATAAATAAATTTCCTCTAATCCAAACGGATAATCCTTGTGTTTTTTTTGGCTTTTTAGATTCTTGTATAAAACCTGCGTTTACTTTTTCCGTTTTCTTTTGTCCCACAAATTTTTTATACAAATCGTAGGGTTCCCAAATGGGTGTTTTCAATATTTCTAATGATTCAGGAATATCTTTAAATAAAGATGTATCCTCCGAAGGAAACTCTCCTTCCTCTGGAGTATAAACAACAACTTCGTATCCAAATTCACTTAAATACTTTGCAAATTTCAACCAACGTTGCACACCTGCACCTCCGCTTGGAGGCCAATAGTATGTTATGATTAAAATTCGTTTCAAATTAATTTGAGATTTAAAATTTGAGATTAGAAACCGTTTCAAATTTCCAATTTCTAATTATTATTCAATTTTACTTTTCACCAAGGCAATAGCTTCTTTAAGTCCTGCCGGATTTTTCCCTCCTGCAGTTGCGAATGCTGGTTGTCCGCCACCACCTCCTTGAATAAACTTCGAAGCTTCGCGTATTATTTGTCCGGCATTCAAGTCTTTTTCTTTCGATAAATTATCAGAAACAATAATACTTAAAGTACATTTTCCGTCATCTTTTCCTCCAATAACCGCAAATAAATTTTCCGTCTCTGCTTTTAGTTGGAAAAGTATATCTTTTATACTACCACCATCTAAGTTTACTTCTAACCCAATAAAATTAATGCCGTTAATTGCTGTTATGGCGTTTTTAATTTCGCCTTTCATCAACATAGCTTTCTCTTTTTGGAACTGCTCTATTTGTTTTAGTAGTTGTTTGTTTTTTAACACTAAGTCATCTACCGCTTTCGTTATATCTTTTGGATTTTTAAGAATAGAATTTAGCGTCTCAATTTTTTCAGCCTTATCTTTATAAAACGTTTCAGCAGCTTCATTTGTAATTGCTTCTATTCTTCTTACACCGGCAGCAACTGCGCCTTCAGAAGTAATTTTAAAAAGACCAATTTTACCTGTAGTTCCAACATGTGTTCCACCGCACAATTCAACAGAATCATCAAATTTAATCACCCTAACGAGGTCGCCATATTTCTCACCAAACAATGCCATTGCACCCAATTCTTCTGCGGTAGACATAGGCACAGCTCTTCGTTCATCGAGTGCTATATTTTTTCTAATTTCTGCAGTAACTAAAGCTTCAATCTGGCTCAACTCTTCTTCTGTAACTTTCGAAAAGTGAGAAAAATCAAATCTTAAGTAATTGGGATTAACCAAAGATCCTTTTTGTTCTACATGCGTTCCAAGAACGGTTCTTAGTGCATGATGCAAAAGGTGTGTAGCGGAATGATTTGCAGCAGATAACTCTCTTTTCACCTTATTTACAACCGCATTAAACTTAGCAGCTGTTTGTTCTGGTAACTTCTCTACGAGATGGATAATTAGATTATTTTCTTTTTTTGTATCGAATATAAACGTTTTGTTTCCATTCTCTTCAATATATCCGGTATCACCTACTTGTCCGCCACCTTCAGGATAGAAAGGTGTGTAGTTAAACACCAATTGGTAAAAAGTTTTTTTCTTTTGAGTAACCTGTCTGTACTTGGTAATTCTAACATCGGCTGTTAGGTTGTCATACCCAATAAATTCAGATGCGTTATCATCTTCTAAAATAACCCAATCTTCAGAACTCATTGCTGTTGCAGCTCTAGCGCGTTCTTTTTGTCTATTTAAGGCGGTGTTAAAACCGTCTTCGTCAATACTTAATTCGTTTTCAGAGGCAATCAGTGAAGTTAAATCGATAGGAAATCCAAAAGTGTCGTAAAGTTCAAATACTTCTTCTCCGGCTATGATTTTTTTGTCAGCATTTTTCGTTTTTTCTATACTTACTTCGATGCGTTTTAAGCCTTGTTCTAAAGTTCTGAAAAAAGAATTTTCTTCCTCTCTAATCACTTTTTCTATTAATTCTTTTTGCGATTGTAACTGCGGGAATGCTGCGCCCATTTCATTTACAAGAACAGTAGACAAATCTGCCATGAAAGATGCTTTTAAATCTAGCACAGAGTATCCATAACGCACGGCTCTTCTCAATATTCTTCTTATCACATATCCCGCTCCTGTATTCGATGGGAGTTGTCCGTCACAAATAGAAAAAGCAATTGCCCGAACATGATCTGCAATTACGCGCAAAGCAACATCAGTCTCTTCTTTTTTACCGTAAGTAAAACCAGAAACCTTCTCTAATGGCTTAATTAACGCCTGAAATAAATCTGTATCGTAGTTAGACTGTTTGCCTTGTAGAACCATTGCAAGACGTTCTAAGCCCATACCTGTATCTACATGAGTAGCAGGCAGTTTTTCTAGTTTTCCATTTGCCATACGTTGGTATTGCATGAAAACAAGGTTCCAAATTTCTATCACTTGTGGATGATCTTGGTTTACTAAACCTTTACCGTCTCCCTTTGCGCGTTCAGAGACATCTCTTATATCAACATGTATTTCAGAACAGGGTCCGCACGGACCAACATCTCCCATTTCCCAGAAATTATCTTTTTTATTTGCAAGAATTATTCTGTCTTCGTCGATGTGGTTTTTCCATAATTCAATACTTTCAGTATCTAAACTTGTGCCGTCTTCTTCGTCTCCTTCAAAAACTGTAACATAGAGCTGTGATTTATCAATTTTATAAACATCTGTAAGTAATTCCCATGCCCAATCAATTGCTTCTTTTTTGAAATAATCTCCGAAAGACCAATTCCCGAGCATCTCAAACATTGTGTGATGATAGGTGTCAACACCAACTTCTTCCAAATCATTGTGTTTTCCAGAAACACGCAAGCACTTTTGGGTGTCTGCGATACGTGTATTTTTGGGAGTAGAATGTCCTAAGAAATAATCTTTGAATTGATTCATGCCGGCATTTGTAAACATCAAAGTCGGATCATTTTTAATCACCATAGGTGCAGATTCTACGATTTGGTGCTTTTTCGACTCAAAAAACGCTAAAAACTGGCTTCTAATTTCTTGAACTGTCATGAGTTAAGTACTTAATTATCAAATGTTATATTGTTGTTAAGCAATGTTAACAACAGCACAAAGTTAGATTATTTGTATAATTTTGGACTGTTTTTTAAAAGAAAGATGTCAAAGACAAAATATAAATACAATCCAAAAACGCTCTCCTACGAAGAGTCTAAATCTTCTGTTGGACAAAGAATACTGAAAGGTATCATATTTATTGCTCCGAGCATATTAATTGGAGTTGGGTTAGCTTTTTTGTTAGAGACCAGCGTAGAAACACCAAGAGAAAA
>JBMYYC010000053.1:0-11736 GCA_049609045.1 Lishizhenia sp.
TATGATTATTACCAGCCAGAAGCTTATTTACCAACTACCGACACGTTCATAGAAAAAGATCTTCAGATTAATGATGAGATAGAAAAATTAAGATTATCGGCAACTTCGTCTCTGCTTTCGGGCAGGAGAGATGTAATTGTAGTTTCATCTGTTTCTTGTATTTACGGTATGGGAAACCCAAATGAATTTGCGTCTAGTATTTTAGATGTGCGTGTGGGTGATGTTGTTTCTAGAAATAAGTTTTTATTTAAATTGGTAGAAAGTTTATACGCTAGAACTACGGCAGAATTCAAAAGGGGTAGCTTTAGGGTGCAAGGTGATGTGGTGGATATTTATTTGGCCTATGCAGATCATGCTTTACGTATCGAGTTTTGGGGAGATGAGATTGAGAAGATTGCAGCAATCGATCCTGAAAATAGTACGGAAATAGAAACGTATGAGCAGATAAAGATTTATCCTGCAAATATCTTTGTGAGCTCTCCAGACGCGGTAAAAGAAGCGATTTTTCAGATTCAAGATGATTTAACTATCCAAGTAGATGCATTTAATAACCGAAAAATGCCTTTGGAAGCAAAGCGTTTGGAAGAACGTACAACTTTTGATATGGAAATGATGCGAGAACTAGGCTATTGTTCTGGAATCGAAAATTATTCGCGCTATTTTGATAAAAGAAAGCCTGGTTCTAGACCGTTCTGTTTATTAGACTATTTTCCTGAAGATTTTATGATGATGGTAGACGAAAGTCATGTTACTGTACCACAAATTCGGGCAATGTATGGTGGAGATAGAGCGCGTAAAATTAATTTAGTTGAGTATGGGTTTAGACTTCAGGCTGCTATGGATAATCGACCACTGAAGTTTGATGAATTTGAAGGTTTGCAAGGTCAAACTTTATACGTTTCGGCAACACCTGCAGAATATGAATTGGAAAAGTCTGAAGGTATTGTAGTAGAACAAGTAATTCGTCCTACAGGATTGTTAGATCCAATTATTGAAGTACGACCAAGTTTGAATCAAATAGACGATTTAATTGAAGAAATACACAAAAGGTCTGCGGTTAACGAGCGTGTACTTTGCACTACGCTTACTAAAAGAATGGCAGAAGAGTTGCAGAAATACCTCGATAGAATGGGGGTGAAGTGTGAGTATATTCATTCTGATGTTAAAACGATAGACAGGGTTAATATTCTTCGAAATTTACGTTTAGGAGAATTTGATGTGTTAATTGGTGTTAACTTGTTGCGAGAAGGCCTCGATTTACCTGAAGTGAGTTTAGTTGCTATATTGGATGCAGATAAAGAAGGTTTTTTGAGGGACGAAAGGTCGTTGGTGCAAACTTCTGGTAGAGCTGCTAGGAATGCAAACGGAATGGTAATTATGTATGCCGATAAGATTACTGATTCTATGCAAAAAACGATTGATGAAACAGCAAGAAGAAGAAGTTTGCAAGAAGCTTACAATGCCGAACATGGAATAACACCGAAAAATATTGTTAGATCTCATGAGCAAATTTTAAAACAAACGAAAGTTGCTGATGGCGATGGTTCTAATCCTTACACCGCTAACGAAGATAATATCGAGGCAGGAATTGCTGCTGATCCGGTGGTGAAAATGATGAGTCAGGAAGAACTACAAAAAACAATTAATGCAACGCGCAAGAAAATGGAAAAAGCAGCCAAATCGTTAGATTTTATTGAAGCTGCCCGACTGAGAGATGAAATGTTTGCGTTGGAGAAGATGGTGAGCTAGTGGTAGTTTAAAAGTTTGAGAATTTAAAAGTTCTAATTTTTTGCGGATTCCGAGGGTTTATAAGGTTATTTAAAACGTGGTAAAATCAATGCTTTTTGCGTATTTTGAACGCGTATTTTGAAGGATACGTTTCTAGCTGAAATTTGAATTAGATAAAAGGGTAAATAGGGTAGTTAATTAATTACCGAACAAACACCCAATCATTTTCAGTAGATAAACTTTCGTTGTATGTGTATCCATCAACGTTATATCCTTTTAAGTCTTCTGCAGAAGAGTAGTTGTTTTTGATTATATCTCTTGCCATTGCACCTCTTGCATGTTTGGCGTACATCATTACAACTTTGTAAGTGTCGCCTTTTAACTCTTTAAAAGTGGGTGTAATTATGCGCGGTTGAATCGTTTTCTTATCTACTGCTTTAAAGTATTCATTAGATGCAAGGTTGATAATTACTTCGTCTGTTTCCGTTTCTGCATTAAGTTGTTTGGCAATCTTATCTCCCCAATATTGATATAAGTTCTTGGTTTTCGGTGTAACATTAAAACGCGTTCCCATTTCTAAACGATACGGATACATTAAGTCTAACGGTTTTAATAATCCGTATAATCCAGATAATATTCTTAACTCGTTTTGTGCTTTTTTTAGCTCTTGTTGCGAAAGTGTTTCTATCTCCAAACCTTTATAAACTTCTCCTGTAAAGGCAAAACCAGCAGCAATGGCTAGGTCAGACTTTTTTTCTGGACTCACCCAATTTTGGTAACGTTCATAATTTAGATCTGCCAATTGAGGAGAAAGATGCATTAAATCTGCAATTTTTTTAGCACTCAATTTCTCCATTTTTTTAGCCAAATAATTCGCTTCTTCAATAAACGTAGCAACAGAAGTTGTTGGTGTTTCAAAATTTCTAGAGAAATCTAAAGATTTGGCTGGAGATAAAAGAATTTTCATTTTAAAATAATTTAATGCGTTACAAAAATAATAAGGCGATTGATTTTCTATGTGTCTTTTGCTTATAATTCTTTAGGAAAGTCATAAGAGGACTTTGAAGAAATGGCAAACTAAGAAAAAGGTAAGAAATAAACTTTAATGCAATTTCAAACAAACTTTTAAGACAGACATTTGACACTCTAAAACCAGGAGTCCTCTGTAATGAAAACCATCTTAAAACAGAACTAAAATTATAAATGCAAAACCCTGTTTTCGATTTTAAGAACAACCAACACCGAATCATTCCCCAACAGCCAGTAGGCGGTCATGGTAGATGAAAAATATTTCAATCCACTCCCGGATCAGTCAATCAGCCGAAATGGCAGACACAGCACTACTAGATTCCCTGGAAGGTGAATACCTGCAACGCTGACCTTGTTACTGAGCGCTAGTCGAAGTGTCAGCGCGTCGAATGCTTAGTTGTTAGCAAATGTTTATATTCCTATTAGATACCATTTCCCTTTACTTTTAATCAAGAGGATGGAGTCTTCAATCATATTTCCTTTAAGGTCATTATATTGTACTGGAACATATGCAGATAAAATATCGGGAATACCTTCAATTCCTGTCATATACTTTGTATCTCCTACAATTTTCCCTTTCTCAAACATTTTTATAAATTGAGGACTCCAATCAGATAAAAATTCTTTCATTTCTCTCTTTACGGAGTCTAATGGGTGGCTATCATACTTTGATCTAGATTCAGAAATAAAGTCATAAGCTGTAGAGTCTTTTATTATTGATGTGTCATAAAGCCAACAAATCATTTTGGTATCATCATCTCCCATATTTTCAGGGTCACAAAGTCCTTCTAAAACACTTAGGTCATTGTTTCGTGCTGCATAAAATATTGCGTTTACCACATTTTCTGGCTTACTGTTGTCTACGATATACGATTCTTTTTTCTGTCCACACGATAGTAGATTGAACAAAATGCAAAATGTGATTATAATATAAATTTTCATCTTCTTTTTAATTTTTGCTAACGGTTGGGCTATGCGTAGTGCGGGATTAAAACGCACTTCACTTTCAGTTTAGCCGTATGTTTGTTAATATTCATTTACTTTCAATTTAGCACTAAACCCCACATTATCTATAGCCATTGTTGTGCTTTCGTGCTTTTTATTTTTCTTTCATGTTGAAAAACGTTCCTGCTTTTTCTTTTGGTGTATTTCCAAGTCTATTTTCTGCTGATTCAATGTCAGACATAAATCGCGTAAATTTCATTGGTATTCCGCCTTGAATATCCACGTCACAGAAAATTGTGTCGTTGCGTTTGTATAACAAGAAGTTATAGTCATGACCTTTTGGATAGTCATTTCTAAAATCCGATTCAATGAAATGTCGGAATGAATAATAGTACTTATCATCATAAACCACCAAAAAGTCGTTTTCACCAAAGATTGTCGAAAGGTTCTTTTTGTATTTTCCGTTAAATACTGTTGTCATTTTTGCGGAGAACAATTCAGAGTCCTTTTCACGATTTATGGACACAAATCCATTTTTGATCTCTACATTTTCAACTTTTAGTCCGTCCTTGGTTTCAACAGTTATTTCATTGTCATTATTCCTGCAACTCGTCATAAAGACAGTCAGGAAAACTAAATGAGTATATGTCGTTCTAATTATCAAATTCTGTTTTTTTCGAATGAAGCACAACAAGCAAACACCCCGACCTTTTCTTAGGAACATCCACTTTAAATTATTTTCTATTTTTCTGTAAACACTAATTAATACTACGTATAACCAATATTAACTGTTGTAAGACTGCTTTCGTAGTAGTGGGTTTGCTTTCTTGGTTAAATATAGTATTTATTATTTAATTGCTGTGCAGGTAGTTAGAAGGAAATCTGAAATTAGTGAAGCATTTTTATTTGAATTAAACCCATACCCCTGATAGAAACGGCAGCTTTGTTGCTTTTAAATTTTATGGTTACTTGGGGTTTGGGTGGCGACTTTAGAAGCCGACCGAAACGCTAGAAACCGTTAAGTTAGAAGTAATGAACTAAAGTGGATAGCAGGTTTAAGGTTCTAATTAATTAAGAGTGTAGAATTAAGAATTCTGATAAAAGGCACTAATGCTAGATTTAAGTTGGTAGTCGCTTTTTTCTGGGGAGTAAAATGAGATAGGCTTATTTCTAAACCTTCAATTTGGTTAAAAACTATTGGTGCAACTTGTGCTTGGCATTGTGTTCTCAATTATCTTTGTGGTATGACAGATCAAGACTTCATGCTTAGTGCATTGTTACTTGCTCAAAAAGGCAGTAAATACGCAGCGCCAAATCCAATGGTTGGAGCAGTGATTGTGCATAATGGAAAAGTGATAGGACAAGGGTATCATCAAAAATGTGGTGAAGCGCATGCAGAGGTAAATGCTGTAGAAAGTGTTGTAGATAAATCTGTTTTATCTGAAAGTACTATCTACGTTACGCTAGAACCTTGTGCGCATACAGGAAAAACGCCTCCTTGTGCAGATCTGATTGTAAAACATAAATTTAAACGTTGCGTAGTTGCTTGCGTAGATACATTTTCTAAAGTAGCGGGTAAAGGAATTGCTCGTTTAAAAGAAGCTGGAATTGAGGTTGAAGTGGGTGTTTTAGAACAAGCGTGTAGAAACTTAAACAAACGATTTTTTACTTTTCATGAAAAGGGTCGGCCATACATCGTTTTAAAATGGGCGGAAACGCAAGATGGTTTTGTTGATAGATTGCCAGAAGAAAGAGAAAAAGGCATAAATTGGATTACTCAACCAGAAACGAAAAAATTGGTGCACCAATGGCGCAGCGAAGAACAAGCTATTTTAGTGGGCTGGAAAACTGTTGTAAATGATAATCCAAGTTTAACAGTAAGAGAGGTGGAAGGCAAAAATCCGCACAGATATATTATAGATCCAAATTTTAAGAGCAAAGGGAACTATGAGGTCTATACGGATAAAAATCCTACTACAGTTTTTGTTAACGAAAGTTGTGAGTTGAGTAGGATAGATAATGTTGAGTTCGTAAGGCTTCCCAATTTTGAAATTGAAACCGTTTTGGCTGAGGTAAAAAAGAAAAATCATATTAGCCTATTTGTAGAAGGAGGAAAACATACTTTAGAACAGTTTATAGTTTCTGGTTTTTGGGACGAAGCTAGAATTTTAACTGGAAATGTTTCTTTTAACAAAGGCTTAAAAGCTCCTGCAGTTGAAGGCGAACGAACGGTGTTAAAGACAGATTTAAAGCAAGATAAGGTTTTTATAATTCATAATCAATGATATTTCTCTTACTCAGTATTCTTACATCTACCATAATATTGGTAATTTTTAGAATGTTTAAACGGTATGAAATTAATACGTTTCAAGCTATCGTTTTTAATTATATGGTTGCTTTTTCTATCGGATTTTCTCTTTTTAGAGATGATTTAAAGGCAGGCAGTTCTAGTGACTATAGTTGGATCTACTTTACTTTAGTTGTTGGTGTTTTATTTATTTCGCTATTTAATTTAATGGCTAAAAGTTCGCAAGAAAACGGGATAGGTGTAACATCGGTAGTGGTGAAGATGAGTTTAGCGATTCCTGTAGTTGCTGCAATTGTTTTGTATAACGAGAGTTATGCTCTGCTGAAAATTGCGGGTATTTTTCTGGCAATTTTAGGTGTTGTGTTGATTAGCTATAAAAAGTCGGATAGAGAAAAAGGTAAAAGTGTTGTTTGGCTTTTTATACTTTTTCTGGGCAGCGGTTCTTTAGATGTTTTGCTCAATTACATAGAAAAAAATGAGTTAGAACATCTTTCTCCAGGTTTGTTTTCTGGCTTTGCATTTGCTGTTGCGGGCACTATCGGACTCACAATTTTACTCGTTCAACTCGCTCTTAAAAAAGCGAAATTTGAAATGAAGAACGTTTGGGCGGGTATTGTTTTAGGTGTGCCAAATTACTTTTCTATTTACTTTCTGATAGAAGCAATTAGAAGTCCGGCATTAGAAGATTCTACAACTTATGCGTTTAATAATGTAGGAATAGTTTTGGCTTCCTTTTTACTAGGTTTGCTCTTTTTTAAGGAGAAAATTAATGCGTTAAAGTTGGTTGGACTCATATCTGCTGTACTTGCGATATTTTTGCTGGTCTTTTAAGTGTAAGCTAAAAACCATCTTGTTTTTCAGATTGTTGAAATGTCGTGTATAAATCACTAAAATTTCCGTGGCTTATTTAATTACTTGTATTACTTTTGTTACTTAATAACAAGTGCATGCAAAATATACAGGAAACGGTTAAGGATATTTTTTCTGCCTATCTTGAAAAAAATGGTCACAGGAAAACGCCTGAACGCTTTGCTATACTTGCAGAAGTGTATGGTTACGACGGACATTTTGACGTTGAGTCGCTCTACATAAAGATGAAAAATCAAAATTATCGCGTGTCAAGAGCAACGCTTTACAATACCATAGAACTTTTATTAGCTTGTAATTTAGTGCGTAAACATCAATTTGGTAAAAACATTGCGCAGTTTGAGAAAGCACACGGTTACAAACAACACGATCATATGATCTGTACAGACACAGGAGAAGTTATTGAATTCTGTGATCCACGTATTCAAGCAATCAAAGCAACTGTTGAAGAAATTTTTGGTGTAAAAATTAAACACCATAGTCTTTACTTTTACGGTGTGAAAAACGAAAAATCAGAAGAACAGTAAGGCGTGCAATTCATTTCTAAAATAGAAAAACATCCGGTGGGTGTAACGAGCTTCTTTTTTGAAGGAAAAATTTTGCTAGACAAGGATTTTGACTCTGTACAAGATCAAATAAACAAAGAAATAACAGCAGGTGAACGAATGTTCATTTTTAATCTCAATAAATTAGAGTACATTAATTCTAGCGGATTAAATCTTTTCTTAAAACTTTATACGAAGATAAGAGCCAACGGAGGAGAACTCGTTCTATGTGAGATTTCAAAAGGTGTAGAAAAATTATTTCACATCTCAAAATTAGATTCAATATTCAATATTTGCGCTTCAAATGATGAAGCGCTTAATTATTTAAATGCAAATAAAGCATGAAAGTAGATGTACTTTTAGGATTACAGTGGGGAGACGAAGGAAAAGGAAAAATCGTTGATGTTTTAACTCCAAAATACGATATTATCGCTCGTTTTCAAGGCGGACCAAATGCTGGTCATACGCTAGAGTTTGAAGGAATAAAGCATGTTCTTCACACGATTCCGTCAGGTATTTTTAGAGAAGATACGCTAAACCTTGTAGGAAACGGTGTAGTTATCGATCCTGTAATTTTTCAAAAAGAATTAGAAAAATTAGCTCCGTTTAATATCGACTATAAGTCACGTTTATTAATCTCGAAAAAAGCACATTTAATTTTGCCTACCCATCGCTTGTTGGATGCTGCTTCAGAAGCTGCAAAAGGGAAAAATAAAATTGGATCTACTTTGAAAGGAATTGGTCCAACTTACATGGATAAAACCGGAAGAAATGGCTTGCGCGTTGGAGATATCTTGATGGATAACTTCATGGATAAATACAGTGCTTTAAAAGCAAAGCATGTAGATATGTTAAACCATTATCCAGGTTTTGAATACAATGTTGAGGAGTTAGAAGCTGCCTTTTTTGAAGGAATCGAAACATTAAGAGGTTTGAAAGCTGTTGACTCTGAGCAATACATCAATGATGCAATGAAGGCCGGGAAAACAATTCTTGCAGAAGGTGCACAGGGTACTTTACTAGATATTGATTTTGGTACATATCCATTCGTTACTTCTTCAAACACTGTAACAGCGGGTACTTGCACAGGTTTAGGTGTTGCACCAACTAAGATTGGAGATGTAATTGGTATTTTTAAAGCGTATTGTACACGTGTTGGTTCAGGACCATTTCCAACTGAGTTAGAAGATGAGGTAGGAGAGAGAATTAGAAAAGAAGGTGGAGAATTTGGAGCTACAACTGGAAGACCAAGAAGATGCGGTTGGATAGATTTGCCAGCTTTGAAATACGCAATAATGATTAACGGTGTTTCTGAACTTTCTATGATGAAAGCAGATGTTTTAGATAACTTTGATACGATACGCGTTTGTACACATTATATAATAGATGGCAAGAAAGTTGATTATTTACCGTTTAGTATTGACGGAATTGAAATTACACCCGTTTATGAAGATGTTAAAGGGTGGAAGGCAGATACAACAAAATTGACTGCTTACGCAGATGCTCCAAAAGCGTTGAAAGATTATGTTGTGTATTTGGAAGAAAAACTAGAAACACCAATTAAAACTGTTTCTGTTGGTCCGGATAGAAAACAAACATTAGCCAATAACTAATATTGAAAGGATATAAAAACATATTACAAATTGCGCTCTCACTAAGCGCAATTTTTTTGAGCTCAATTTCTTGGGCACAAGAAGGGTTTGATCAATATTTAAAACATGCTGATTTAGCGCGTTATGATGCGTTAGGAAACAGCTGGATTTTGGAAGGAAACGTAGAGTTTGATCACCTCGGTAACAGAATGTTCTGTGATTCTGCAATATATTTTATATCAAAAAGAACATTTAAAGCATACAGCAAAGTACATGTAAGCAAAAGAGATACACTCAATCTTTTTTGTGATTCAATACATTATGATTTAGCCAAAGAATACGCAAAGTTATATGGTAATGTGCGGGTGCGCGATAGAGAGTTTAAACTTACTACAGATACGTTAGAATATGATGCTAGACGAGGAGCTGGAATTTATAGGAATGGAGCAACTATAACCAGTATTCTTACCAACGAAGTGCTTACATCTAAAATTGGTTACTTTTTTCCTGATTCTAAAAATTTCACTTTTAGTAAAAATGTAGTTTATGCAAGTAAAGACTATAAAGTAACAACAGATACTTTGCGTTTCAACGGTTATTCAAAACAAGCCTATTTTTATGGCCCAACAGATATTGTGGGAAATGGAATAAGTATGTATTGCGAAAAAGGTTGGTATTCTGCACAAAAAGAAGAAGGTGTATTACAACAAAATGCACATATTTATCAATTGAGCAACTACATCAAAGCAGACAGTTTATATTATAATAAGCGTTTAGGTATTTCTGAAGGCAAAGGTAACGTTGTGATTAAAGATACATTGAAAAAAGCTGAGTTTTACGGAGACTTTGCGCGTAGTAACGAAAAAGAACAGTATGCTTTTTTAACTGGTAAAGCTTATGCGTTGACCTATGACAAAGGAGATTCTTTATTTATACACGCAGACAGTTTATGGAACTTTTCAGATAGCTCAGAACAAAGTAAACTGATTTTAGCCTACAACGATGTCAAAATTTTTAAAAAAGATATACAAGGAAGTTGCGATTCGTTAGCTTATAATCAACAAGATTCTTTAATGACTTTGTTTCACAACCCAATCATTTGGGCAGATAAAGCACAGTTAACAGGAGATACTTTGAAGGTTCACCAAACCACCAAAGGAATAGAGAAAATTGATGTTTTACAAAACGCCATAGTTGTAACAGAAGTAGATTCTTCAGAATACTACAATCAAGTAGGTTCAAAAACTATGATAGCGTATTTTAAAAATGATACAATTTCACACGTTGATGCAGAGGGGAATGCTAAGACGGTTTATTATATGACGGATGAGAAGAATAAAGATTCAATCGTTGAAGTTACCTTGTCTGGCATGAATAGACTCTATTCAAGTAATTTAACAATACGCTTTGTTAAAGGAGAAATAGAGGGAATTGCGTACAGAGATCGACCCGATGGAGCAATGTATCCGATGGATCAAATTGTTGCTACAGAAAAAGAGGTAACAGGTTTCAATTGGCAACCCATTCTTCGTCCAAAAAGTTGGGAAGAAATGATTTTAGATTAAAAAAATGATGAGGTAAACTTTTTATAAAACAGTGCAGGGTTTGCTTTACTTCGACTTAATTATCTCTTTCTTCAAAACCTTCTTTTCCTTTATTTTTAATCCTTTTGTAGATGAGGTGAATTACAATAAAAACGGATAAAATAAAAATGAAGCCATAAATAGCTGACAGAAATAGTTGAAAATTGTCCATTTAACTTAGTTTTACCGCTGTTCCATACGCTAGTATTTCAGAAGCACCTTGAGTAATAGTAGAAGTAGTTAACCGTACATTTACAATTGCATCAGCTCCTAACCGAACTGCATCATCCTTCATTCTTTGTAAAGCTTGTTCTCTAGAATTGCCTTGTAGCTTTGTGTATTCATCTAATTCTCCTCCTACAAGATTTTTTAATCCAGCCATAAAATCGCTAACAAAACTCTTTGCTCTTACCGTGCTTCCGCGCGCAATTCCAATGATTTCAATAATTTCTTTATTCGGAATTGTTTCTGTAGTTGTGATGATCATGATTATTTTATTTCTGTTAAATATAGAAATTAATTAAAAACATTCAAACTTTTAATAATTCTATCGCTCAAATCTTTTCGTAAGCCAGCTTTAAGCGCATAATCTCTCCAATTTTTAACAGTTGTATTAACGCGCTCAATAATAGCCTCTGCTTTCTTAATATTATTTTCTTTTGCTACAGTAAGTAAATCTGCTTTAGTAATGTTTAAGCGCTTTCCGTTGACACTAAGTGTTTGCTTATTTACCCAAAAGTTGTTAGGATCAAAAGAGAAACAAATATCATAGGCAGGAGCAAGCCTCCATTTTTCATTCTTTTTTAAAATAAAAGAGAAATTTTTGGTGTGATCGTCGTAATTAGTAGCTAAAACATTAAAAACCATTCTTGTAAACATCTGTTCGGCTTCAGGATAGGTGAGTCGTAATAAACGCATCGTTTGAAACACTTGTTCGTAGCTGTAACCATACATATCATTAAAATCAAAATGCTGCAAACCACATAAAGTTTGTGTGTGATGTTTTATATTTTCGTCTCTATCAAAGCGTTTGGTCATAAAGTGTGCTCTGCCATTTTCTTCCAATAATTTACATTCGCTCATTTCAATTCCGCAGTCAACAGCCATTAAATAGTAGGCATATTCAACTCTACCCCAAC
>JBMYYC010000054.1:0-11406 GCA_049609045.1 Lishizhenia sp.
GAGGTATTTGGTTTTACTCTATTATGTGGGCGTTAGAGAATTATTCTGATTTTTTATTCATGCAAAAATTTAGACATTCTACTTATTTTGATAGTGTTTGTGAACGAAAGCAGGTACTAGAAATCTTCACAAATACCATTGAAAGAGGTCAAACCGAAGGTTTATTTAAAAAATTGCCTTATTTATTTATGTATGATTTGGTAACTTCTCAAGCAATTTCTTCGGTAAATTATTTCAAGAAAAATCCAAAAGAAATATCCAATACAGACTTTTTAAATACATTGTTTACGACTGTTTGGGACAGTATATCTGCCAAAAACTAGAATCTAAAATTCTGTTTACCTTCGTGTAAATGAGAAAGAACATTATTCACTTAATCGTAGTATTTATTTTTTCTGTTGGATTATTTTTTATTCTCCCCAACGAATATTTCAATTACGAGCAAAAAGCAACGTTATCCGTTGCTTTCTGTATGATTTATTTATGGATAACCGAAGCCATTCCTATTCCTTTTACTTCATTAACACCTATTCTAATTGCTTTTCCTTTGGGTTTGATCGATTTTTATGGACTTTACACTTCTTATTTTCACAACCTAATTTTCCTTTTTTTAGGAGGCTTTATTCTTGCCAAAGCATTAGAAAAACATAATTTACACCTCGAGATAAGTAGAACAATCATTTCTCTTTTCGGAAGTAATGCGAAACGTATAGTTTTAGGGTTTATGCTTGCCACTGCATTTTTAAGTATGTGGATATCCAATACGGCAACTGTACTGATGGTGTTGCCTATGGCATTATCTGTGTTAAAAACCATTCCGCAAAATCAGTCGAAAGAAAAATACAGTATAGCGCTACTTTTATCTATTGCTTTTGGTGCAAATGTTGGCGGTACGGCAACAATAGTAGGAACGCCACCAAACTCGCTTTTAATTGGTAGTTTACAAGAGTTATTTCAAATTGAGATTGGTTTTTTTGAATGGATGATTTTAGGAGTTCCATTTGCATCTGTTATGTTACTTGTTATCTACTTTATTCTCTATTTGTTTTATTTGAAAAAAATAGATTTTGAAGTGAAGATTGAAAAGCCAAATCCACTAACGATTAATCAGAAAAGAGTACTTCTCTTATTTGGACTAGTAATTGTGTCTTGGATGAGCAGAACATTACTAGAAGAGTGGTTTTCTCTTAAAATTAAAGATGCTTATATTGCTATTCTTGGAGCGCTTTTGTTGTTTGTTATTCCTGCTAACAAGAGTAAAATAAATTTCTATCATTTGTTTTGGATATTTTTATCTGTCGGACTTCTTTTTACTTCTACTTTAACTCCTTTTAGCAATTGGTTATCTACTCACTCTATTTCAGCAATTGCATTGGCTGTAGTTTTAAGCGCAGCGCTAGTTCTGATTCCTCAAGTAAAAAAGAAAGCGTTGTTGAATAGTTCAGATATTCGGTCTATTTCTTGGGGAATATTACTACTTTTCGGTGGAGGAATGGCTTTGGCTTCTATTTTAGACAGTTCTGGATTGGTAAAAATGGTGATTGATGAGGTAAGCGCTCTGGGTGCAGTTGGTTTAACTATAATATTTATTTTGTTAACAGGTTTTGCTCTTTTTGCTACGGAGTTAATGAGTAATATGGCCTTAGTTACGGTACTTATTCCGTTGGTCGGACAATTTGCACTTCAAAATGATTTTCCTTTGGTGCAATTAACTGCAGCTGTTGCTTTAGCAGCAAGTTGTGCTTTTATGCTTCCAATCGCAACGCCTCCAAATGCAATTGTTTTCTCTTCAGGAAAATTAAAAATAACGGATATGATGCGTGTTGGAGTAGTGATCAATTGTATCGCAATTTTCGTTATTGTTTTTATGGTGCGTTTTTTACTATAAAATGGTTGGTCAAAAAAATAAGTCGACCAAAATACTGGCCGACTCATTCTAATTTCTATTTGATTCTGTTTTTATAAAGCAAATACCTTATCGTCAACCTTTCCGTTAATAATAATTTCTTGTACTTCTTGGTCAAAGCTTTGTGGACCCATTACTTGCTTAATTGTATGTGGGAAAATTAGTTTTCCTACCATTTTATAATTTGAGAACGTAGCAACGGTTTCGAAAGATTCTTCTTCTGTTGTTGTAAGTGTAACAGACTTTGTTTTCATAAACGTTTCAGCATCGTAATAACTTGTTACTGGTCCGTCTGTACCATCATATTTTAAAACATAAACAATCTTTCCGTCAATTTCCTGCGTACCCAGTAATTCATACTCTAGATTTTTATTTAGAAGAGAATATTCCGGAGCGATATCAGAAAATCTTTGAGCCAATGCTATTTCTTCTGCAGTCATCTCTGTAGTTTCAAATCCTGTTTGAGACATTTGCTTTGAACTTCCTTTTTCACCGTCAAAAACAGATTTACTTAAAACCATACCGTTAAACTCTGCTTTTGACATCGTTTTTCCCTCTTTGTAAATAGAAGTAAACTGTACTTCAATAGGAGCTTGTGCTGGTTTCGCAATAATATTTTGCTCTACAGATTTTATTTTACTGAAAATTTTGTTTGCCTTCTTCATATTTTTTGCTCCGGTTAAGGCTAAAATATGTTTTTCAAGAATCACTTCTTTTGCAAGATTGGCTTCTTTGTATTCCACCTTAACAGCCGGGTTTCCAAAAGCATCTAATTTTTCAATATTTCCGTCAGCATCAAACTGTTTTAATGATTCAAGAACATCCGGACTTCCAACTACAATTATATTCAAGCCATTCGGGTTAATATACGTTTTTGCAGCAGCAAGAACATCTTCTTTAGATACAGCGCTTAGCTTTTTTAAATAATTCTGGTAGTAATCGCTATCCAGTTTATTTCTGTAAGTATTCAAAGCGAAACGAGCAATTGTTTGAGGAGACTCTAAAGATCTAGCAAAACCTCCAGCCATAGCTGCTTTGTTCAACTCCAACTCTTCAGTTGTAACTTCTTCCTCTGTGATTCTATTAAATTCGTATAAGAATTGAACAATAGCAGAATCTGTAACTTCATTTCTAAAGTTTCCAGAAGCAGAAATATAACTTCCATAACGATCTATGTCTAGAGAAGTATACGCGCCATAAGTATATGCTTTATCTTCTCTTAAATTCTGCATTAATCGTGTACCAAAACCTCCACCACCGAGAATTTTGTTCATTACACTAAGCTTAATTTGATCTTCTTCACCTGGATTCATTTTAATCGGTTGAGCAATGGTAATCACAGACTGAACAGCTCCTGGCTTCTCAACAAAAATTACACGATTGCCCATATTAAATTTGCCCTTTGAAAAATTCGCTTCAACGGAAGGAGCTCCATCCCAATCACCAAAATTCTTTTCTGCAATTTCTCTTGCTTTGTCAGTTGTGATGTCTCCAACGATAACCAAATACGCTCCAGAAGGTGTAAAACGTTCTTTGTAAAAAGCAATAACATCGTCGCGCGTTATACTGTTTAAAGATTTTTCCGTCATCACCATAGCGTAGGGATGATTTGGAAAAAGTGTTTTTACTTCGGCATTATTTGCCATGCTTGATGGATCAGATTGTGCAGAAAGTAAACCAGATTCAAATTGTTTTTTAATTCTCACAAATTCGCTTTCAGGAAAAGAAGCATTGTGTAAAATGTCTGTCATCAAATCCATTCCTTTATCCAAATGTTTGGTTAAACAAGAAAGGTAAATATTAGAGCTTGACGCATTTAAATACGCTCCAATAAAATCCTTTTCGTTATCCAATTGATCTTTTGGTCGGTTTGTTGTACCAGACATCATTAATTCAGAAACCATATCTGTTAAACCCGCTTTAGAATCAGAATAATATGGATCAGAACCCATAACCAGATTCAAAGAAACTTTTGGTTGTTTATGGTTTTCAGAAACAATAACTTGTATTCCGTTATCTAATTTAAAAGTTGCAGGTGCAGCAATGTTTATTTGTGGAGCTTCTGCAGCTTTTGGGCGAATAGATCTATCTATTTGTGCGTTTGCTACTAAACAAGTAAGAGCTAAAACGCTTGTAATTAATTTTTTCATGATTGTATCGTTTTAGATTATTGTTGTTTAGGTAAATAGTGAAGAATCACACGCGCATCTTTTGTGAAGTATTTTTTCGCAACTTCCATTAGATCTTCGCGCGTTATTTCATTGTATACTTCTAATTCACTGTTAATTAAATCTGTATTTCCATAATACATGTAATTATTGGCTAAGTTCTCTGCAATTCCTGCAATAGAACCGTTAGAAGAATAGAATTGATTTTCGTATTGGTTCTTAATCTTTTGAAATTCTTCTTCGCTCACTAATTCTGTTTGGGCTTTTTCTATCTCAGCGTCAAGTGCAGCTTGTAAGTCGGCTAAATCTACATCTTTACTTGCAATACCTGCAGTAACTACCATTCCAGGATCTTCTAAAGGAAAAGCAAAAGAGAAAGCTGCAACCGCTAAGGCATCTTTTTCTACTATTTTTTTATTCATCCTTGAACTTGTACCAGAAGAAAGAATGTCATTTATCATTTGCAAAGCGTAACCGTCTTTAGTGTTGTTGGCCGGACCACGATATGCCATAAAAACAGCTGGTAGTTGAATATTGTCATATACCGTATCTACAGTAACAGTTGTAAGTGGTTTTTCTTTTACTGTCGGACGAGGAATTACCGTTTCTATATTTTCATACTTCTTAATTAATTTTCGTGCCTCTGCAGAGCTTTTCGATAAGTCAACCATGTTAAACTCCGTGTTACTCACCTTGTACTTTTCGATAAAGTCAGCTTCTTCTAGTTTTTCAACATCGCGCAATAAATTAATTGCTTGTCCTTTAGGTATACTTGCAAAATATTTATCTACCAAAACTTTCGTTTCCTCTATACTAATATCTCCTGCAATAGAAAGCACCGCGTTTGCTGGAACATAAAATGTTTTGTAAAAATTGATATAATCTTCTTCTTGTGCAGCATCTAAGTGCTCCATGCTTCCAATCGGAATCCAAGAGTATGGATGCTCGTCAAAAACCTTATCAAACGCTACTCCCATGAAAGAAGCATACGGTTGATTGTCTATACGCTGTCTTTTTTCTTCTTTCACAACTTCTCTTTGCGTTTCAACTCCTTGTTGATCAACATTTGCATGAAAAAGTCGCTCAGATTCTAACCACATACCTAATTCCAATTGGTTCGAAGGTAAAATCTCGTAATAGTAAGTTCTGTCCTGAGAAGTATTAGCATTTAGTGTACCTCCGTTTTTCTCAACAATTTCAGAATACTCACCACGCTCTATATTTTCACTTCCTTCAAACAGTAAATGTTCAAAAAAGTGCGCAAAACCTGTACGTTCAGGATTTTCATTTTTCGAACCTACGTGGTACATAATAGACACTGCAACAATTGGCGTGCTTTTATCTTCATGCAATATCACGTGCATTCCATTATCTAAATCGTACTCCACAAACTCAATGTTACGCTCTTGAGCCTGTAAGCTCAAACCGGTAAAAGCAAGAAGCGAAGTTGCTATTAACTTTTTCATCTTTTGGTTTTAAAATTGAAAGGTAAAGAAAGTAAAGATTTTTTAGAATTCCTTGTATTGTAGTGTTAAAGGTTGTGAAGTCTTTTGAAAAGTCAATTTCTAAGGTTGAGATATTGTTTTTTCACAAAAAAATGTAATTTCAAACTATGAAATACCTAGTTTATTTTCTTTTTTTCTTCCTATTCACTTCTTTTTCTAGAACGGATAAACTAATAGACCAATTAACGCAACAGATTGATGATTGGCATTTGGCAGCAGCCAACGCAGATTTTGAACGTTATTTTAGTGCTACTTCTAAAGATTTCATCTTTTTAGGAACAGCTCCAAATGAGCGGTGGACGAAAACTGAATTTATGGCATTTTCAAAGCCTTATTTTGAAGCAGGAAAGGCATGGGATTTTAAGTCTACGCAAAAACATTTCTCTATACTAGATGAGAATAAGTTGGTAGTTTTTGATGAAGATTTAGATACCTGGATGAATGGATGCCGAGGTTCTGGTATTTTTAGAAAAGAAAAAGGAAAGTGGGTTTTAGTGTATTACAATCTTACGGTTTTGATTGAAAATGAAAAAATAGATAATTTTATTCGTTTGAGAGAACAAGAATAAAAGCAAATCTTAATTTTGAACACTTAGAAACAATTAACTTTTTTATACAGAACATTATTACAATAGAAAATGAGCGATTTTAAATTAAAAGATGCATTAGAAGCCGTAGAGAAGTTTCATGATAGTTTTGGGATTTCTAATAACTACGCACCAAAATCTGATATTTCTGAGAATGATTATTTGCTGCGTTACAACTTAATGAAAGAAGAAAACGAGGAATATTTAGATGCTGTAAAAGACAATGATATTGTTGAGATTGCTGATGCGCTTGGCGATCAATTGTATATCTTGTGTGGTACAATTCTTAAACATGGATTACAACATAAAATTGCCGAAGTATTTGAAGAAATCCAACGTTCAAACATGAGTAAATTAGACGAGAACGGGAAACCAATTTACAGAGAAGATGGCAAGGTGTTAAAAGGTAATTTGTATTTCAAGCCAGATATTAAAAGCATACTCGATAAATAATGTCGCGCCCTTTCAACATCAGAGTTTACGGAATTCTTATCAATACTAAAAACCAGGTGCTTTTATCGGATGAAAAAAGATTTGGACAACAGTTTACAAAGTTTCCGGGTGGAGGATTAGAGTTTGGTGAAGGCACAAAGGACTGTTTAAAACGAGAGTTTGAAGAAGAATTGGACTTAAAAGTTGAAGTTGATGAGCTAATTTATTTAACAGATTATTTTCAGGTTTCAGCATTCGATAAAAACGAACAATTGATTTCTATTTACTACCGAGTTCACACCAAAAGTTGGGAGGATATTTCTTGTAAAGAACGAGTTTACGATTTTGAAGGTAATGAACAAGAAGTGCAACGCTGGAAATCAATTTCAGAATTGTCTAAAAATGACCTTACGTTTCCTGTAGATAAAATTGTTGTTCAAAAATTAAAGGAAATATTAAGCTAGTCGTTTTTGTACGTAGTTAGAGATTTTAGCGTAAAATTGAGATGGATTAAATGTGCGCCAAGACATATCTTCTAGCTTTCCGCCCATTACAAAATACTGATCTAAATGAATTTCTTTGAATTCGCGCAATACATGTTCTTGAAAGTTTACGAAAGCTATCCAACCTTCATCCAATTCATCAAACCATTCTTCGTAATAACAATCGTCTGAGTAATGGAAGTTGAGAACATTTTCTCCAATCAATATAAATTTATCTATTCCGTTAGCCATTAAGTGCTCAACAATATCGCGTTTGAGAATCATTATATCATTGTTGATTACATCGTTCCACTCGCCAATTAATTCAATAATTGTATATCCTTCTTCATAATCTGTATAGATGATTTTTAGGAATAAGGTTTCCGATCCAATACTGTCCCACTGCGGATGCAACACATAGTTGTACAACCTGTCTGTAAATTCAAATTCTGAATATTCTCTTTCATAAAATGGAGAAAGCTCATCTTCCGATGCTACGTAAAAATCTCTCCAATTATAATGCGGTTCTATATGATGCATATCCAAAATTAGTTAAAATAAAAAAGCTTAATCTCTAAATGTGATCGGAAATTAGAAGAATAAACTACATTTGTTAGACAAAGAACAAACACATAAACAAATGATAAAATTTAAAAGTTTCTTTTGCCTTTTAATTCTAGCCACACTTACAGCTTGTGGTGGAGATAAAACAAGTACAGGTAGTATGAATGATTACTTGGCTTCTTTTCTGAATGAAGACAATACAATTATAGCTTACGGTTCTTCAGATCTAAACCAAATTGTGGGTAAATCTGAGATAAAAAATGTTCCAATGGTTGGAGATATGGTAGGCAGTGCTGTAAATGACGTGAATAAATTAATGGCGCCAAATTCAAAGATTTACTATGCGCTTGAAGGTCCGTTAGATTACAATGGTGCGCCCTTGAGATCTTATTTATTTATAAACGTTCAAAATGCAGATACTTTGCTAAAAACGTTTGAACAAATGGGATATACTTTTGCGAAAGAGAAGGGAATTCAAATTTCGGCACAAGATGATAAAGTGATAGGTATTAAAAATGATTTAGCAATTGGTATATTGTCTGAACAAACCTTGGAAAATGGCGTGGAGTTAATGGTTGAAGCATTTAAAAAAGCTACTTCTTCAAAGAAAAATGAAAAGGTGCTAACCTTACTTGATGATGATGCAGATATCGTTATTGGATCGAGCTTAAATGCGCTATACGAAACATCAAATACAGATTTAAATACGTTAAACGAAGATCAAAAACAGAAAATTAAGAGGTACGTAAAAGATAGTCAGTACAAAACAACTGTACGCTTTGAAAACGGAGAAGCTATTATAACTACAACGGCTATGGTAAGTGATGCGCTTAAAGAAGCTCTATTTTTGAAGGAAACTGACAATAAAGAGGTGCTAACAAAGTTAGGTCCTGGAGTTCCAAAGGCTGCGTTTTCGTTCAATTTAGATCTTGAGAAAATGCAAAATTTAGCAGAAGAGTTTTCTCCTGGAATTTTGAATCAAATTTACGCAGAAGCAGGAATACCTTCACTTTTTATGGCTGGTTTAGGTCCAGACGGTTTAGCTTCTGTGATTGACGGACAGTTTGGAGTAGCTTTAACAGGTGTTAGTAATGATGGCGGAGAAATACCTCAGTTGAGTGCTTATATTGGTCTGGGAAAAAATGCGACTACAGTTACTGAAATGGGCAAAGGTTTTCTTGAAATGAATGGAACTTTACCATCAAATGGTGTCTACACCTACAACGGAGCAAAGTTTAAATTAACAGATGATTATGTACTCTTAAACACGGCTGTAAATACAGTAGATGAAAAGCAAATGGGATATGCAGCTATTTCTTTACCAAAAGGAGCCGAGAATTTCGGAAAAAAGCCTGTTACAGGTTTCTTTGATGTAAAGGCAATGGCGTTGGACGATGGGTTTATGAGAACGACAGGAGATTTTAAACAAGCTGTAAATATTATTGATTTTATTTATTTTGAAGCAGATAATCTAGAGTCTAAAGTCGTTATTAAAGCTAAAAAAGGAAATGAAAATATTCTAAAACAAGCTGTAACGGCTTATATGAATGATTTTTCTGGCGGATTTTAATCGAAAACTATTTTTATAATGAGGAAAGTCGACATTTAGGTGTTGACTTTTTTTATGACGTATACTTTTTTCCCCAAAGTTGCTCTATATAATTGGCAATTTCTTGTTCTCGCTTTGCACTTCCGGCTTCAAAGAAATTAGTTCCAGAAATAGCATCTGGTAAAAACTCTTGTTGTGCAAAATTACCAGGATAAGCATGAGAATAGAGGTACTCTTTACCGTATCCTAAATCTTTCATTAATTTAGTTGGAGCATTTCGCAAGGGTAGAGGAACAGGTAAATTTCCGGTTTTTCTAACGAGTTCTTGCGCTTCATTAATTGCCATATAAGAAGCGTTTCCTTTTGGAGACGTAGCAAGATAAACGACACATTGTGCTAATATTAATCTTGCTTCTGGGAAACCAACATTGTTTACTGCAGAAAATGTATTATTGGCAATAACAAGTGCTGTCGGATTGGCAACTCCTATATCTTCGACCGCTGAGATAATTAATCTTCGGGCAATAAACTTAGCGTCTTCACCACCTTCTATCATTCTTGCTAGCCAATATATTGCAGCGTTAGGATCTGATCCGCGTATTGATTTTATGAAGGCAGAAATAATATCATAATGTTGCTCTCCATCTTTGTCGTATTGCGCTAAACTTTGTTGTGCAATTGTAAGCACTAACTCATCTGTGATGGTTATTTTATCTTGATTTAAAGCGCCAACTACAAGTTCAAAAACATTGAGTAGTTTTCTTGCATCACCTCCAGAAATTCTAAGCAATGCATTGGTTTCTTTTAATTCTATGTGTTTAGTAGCTAACCAAGTATCTTTTTTTAACGCTGTGTGTAATAAACTTAGTAGTGCATCTTTTTCTAAAGATTCTAAAACATAAACTTGACAGCGAGAGAGTAGTGCTGAGATAACTTCGAATGATGGATTTTCAGTGGTAGCTCCAATTAATGTTACTACTCCTTTTTCTACTGCTCCAAGCAGTGAGTCTTGTTGCGCTTTTGAAAAGCGATGAATTTCGTCTATAAATAAAATAGCACCGTTTTGTTGAAACATTCCGGCATTCTCTACTTTAGAAATAACTTCTCTTACATCTTTCACACCCGAAGAAATGGCGGATAATTGATAGAAGGGTCGTTTTAGTTTATTGGCAATTAAATGGGCTAGGGTTGTTTTACCAACTCCTGGTGGTCCCCATAATATTAATGACGGTAAAACACCGGAATCTAAAGCTCTTCTTAAACTGGCATTTTTATCTATGATATGATTTTGACCTATGTATTCATCCAAAGAAGTTGGACGCATTCTTTCTGCTAAAGGTGTAGTCGGTTGCATTAAAATGGTTTTTTATGTTTCCATCTTCTATGACTCCACAACCAATATTGTGGATTTTCGGCAATTACCATTTCTAAGTACTCGGCATGTTTATCCAATACAAATCCTTCAGGAACTTCTTTTGGATTATCTGTAATCGGATAAAAGGTTACTTCATAAAATCCGCGTTTCTTTTTTCGTATGCATCCAAACAATACACTTTGGTTGTATTTTGCAGCCAGTTTTTCGGCACCTTTCATCCAGCCTGTATCTTGGTTTAGAAACGTATTCCAATGTGCTGTTCTTGGGTTTTGTGGAGACTGATCGTTCACCATAATAGTCATTGTGGTTTCGTGACCGTTACCTGCAAAATATCTTGGAACATCTCGCATAGACAACATTTTGATCCCAAAACGCTCTCTACTTTTAAGAAGTACTTTATTGAAAAATTTATTTTTTAAGGGTTTGTAAGCTGCTTTGGTTTTTTGCTGCATTTGTTGAGCTAAACCAACTGCGTAGTATTCCCAGTTATTATAGTGTCCGCACAATACAATTAAAGATTTTTTTTCCCTGAAATACTTATCTGGAACCTCAGGATTAATTATTGCACAACGTTCTCTGATTGCCTTATCTGAAATGGTGATAGACTTAATGCTTTCCATTAAGAAGTCGGCAAAGTGTTTATAAAATCCGAGTTCTATTTTTTTTAGGTCTTCTTGGTTCAGTTCTGGGAAAGAGTTGCTGAGGTTTTGACGCACTACTTTTTTTCTGTACCCAACAATTCTATAAGTTAAAAAATAGATAATATTACTCAAAAAGTAAAGCACAGAAAAAGGAAGGTAAGATATTGGAATTACCACCAAATAGTAAAGTACAGGAC
>JBMYYC010000055.1:0-10877 GCA_049609045.1 Lishizhenia sp.
TTTTCACAAACTAAAGATATTATTTCTTTTTGTATAAATTGACAGAATTCTCAAAACGCTTAAAAAGTTCGTCTCTTAAACTCTTCGGTTTCACAACCTCTAATTCATTAGAGTACGAAAGAAAAGAGCGAATTAACTCTTCTGAAATAAGAACATCTAGCTCAAATGTAGTTCTATTCTTACCCTTTTTAATAATTTTCTGAGTAAAATTAAAGGGTTGTGAATCAATATATTTTGAAGCAACATTAGAACATTTAAAAACAACTTTCTCCGGAGATGACTCATTTGCCGTTATACCAATAGCATATTTAAAGAATTGTTCTAAATCAAAATTTTCTGGTTTTTTTGCAATTTGCGAAGAAATATCTAAATCATACATTCTATCTAAACCGTAGGTAACAATCATTTCTTTGACAATATCAAAACATACAAGATACCACCTGTTTCTGTATTCTTTAAGCAGTAATGGAGAAACTTTTCTTCTTTTTCTCTTCCCTGAAATGAAACTTTCGTAATCAAAAAGTACTACTTTACTTTCTTTAATTGCTTTTAAAAGTGGACTTAAAAAATCACTGCCCTTTACAGAAGCAACTGTTTCGAATTGAACGTATTGCTCTACTTCCTTATCATTGGGATTTGAAGATATATTAATTCTATCAAATATCTTATCGAGAGCAAAGCCAAATTGCTTAAACATATCCACTTCTCTAAATTGAACGAGTGTATTGGCTGCAAATTTTATCGCTTGAACATCTTCTTCTGATAACGGAATTTCGTTAATCGAAAAATCTTCATTCTCATAATAATATCCTTTTTCTCGTTTACTATATTTTATAGGAGCATCGTGTTCCATTTTCATGGCAAACATATCTTTTTCTATGGTAGAATCGCAGATATTATCTCCTGTTGAATCTCCATACAGCGCTTCCTCGCAAGCCTGTCTTAATTCTTGTTTCGTTGGATATGGCTTATATTTATTACGCAAAGATTTATCAATTATTCTATATCGAATCAGAGCGTTTTTTATATGAGGCATTAGAATTTAAATTTAACGTGAGCTTTCAAAAATAAAGGTTAAATAGTTAGTAAGTCTAAATTAATACCTTCTTTTTTAGTTTTCATTTCTAGAACTGAACAAATGAAATGAGTAAAACTACGTAAAAATAAGAGTTATAAGTAACCTAATTAAATTACAACTATCTCAAGCACTTAAAATAATCAAAGGGTTCTAAACAATCTTTGCATTGATAATGTGCTTTGCATGCTGTGCTCCCGAATTGTGAAACCATTTTCGTGTTTTTTGAATCACATATTGGACAAGGAATAACGGTTGGTTTGGCAAATAGAACAGATTTGTCTACTTCATCTTCGGGAGGAGCAATACCGTATTCTTTTAATTTCCGTTTTCCATTTTCAGAAAGCCAATCGGTTGTCCAAGCTGGAGATAAAACGGTTGTTATCTTCACATTTTCTATCCCTTCTTGCTTAAAACGCTTCTGAATGTCGCTCTCAATTTCTTTCATGGCTGGACAACCAGAATAGGTAGGTGTAATTACAATTTCTACGATTTCATTTTCAAAAAGAACATCTCTAACTATACCTAAATCAACGATCGTTAAAACAGGAACTTCAGGATCTTTTACGTCCTCCAGAAGTTCCCATATATTTTCTTTTGTGAGTGTCAATCCTACCATTCCATATTTGGATAAGCACGTTGCATGTATTGCAATTCTGCTAAGATAAATCCAAGGTGTTCTGTATGCACGCCTGTTCTTCCTCCATTTTGTTTCCAACCATGCGTTGGCACTTCTAAAGTAGCTTCAGATAAAATTTGTTGAACAAACGCGTTGTATTCTTCTTGAAAATCTTTCATATTCGGCACGATACCTTCGGCGATAAGAAGATCATCAACCTGGTCTGTATAAAAGAGCTCGTCTTTATACTTCCAAAGATGTTCTAAACTTTCTTTCACTCTTCTGTGTGATTCTTCAGTCCCATCTCCCAAACGTATCATCCATTCTGCAGCATGTTTTACATGATACTTAACTTCTTTTAAACTTTTCTCAGCGATAGCTGCTAACCTTTCATTACTACTTTTTGTTAGCTCTCTGTATAAAATTTGAGCAAAACTTGAGTATAAAAACTGTCTCACAATTGTTTGTCCAAAGTCTCCATTAGGTTGTTCGCAAAGGAGTACATTTTTATATTCATTGGCATGACGAATAAAGGCAATATCATCAGATGTTTTTCCATCATTGTTGAATTCTGCCAAATATTCAAATAAAAGTGTAGCCTGACCAATTAGATCTAACGAAATATTAGTTAAGGCAATATCTTCTTCTAGAATAGGACCTTTTCCGCACCACTCAGAAACTCTATGACCAATAATGAGCGTATCGTCTGCTATGCGCAGCGCGTAATTGTAGATTGCTTCTTCTTTGTTCATAGTATTTTTTACATGTGAGATATACCGTCTGGCACATCATAAAAAGTAGGGTGTCTGTATACTTTACTTTCAGCCGGATCGAATAAACTGTCTCCTTCTGAAGGGTTGGAAGCGATAACTTTTTCTGATTCAACTACCCAGATACTAATTCCTTCACTTCTTCTTGTGTAAACATCTCTTGCATTACTAATTGCCATCTCTGCATCTGGAGCTCTTAAACTTCCAACATGTTTGTGACTCAATCCTTGTTTACCTCTTATAAACACTTCCCACAAAGGCCATTCTTTATTACTCATGTATACTTTTTATATGATTATGAAACAAACTAAGACGCTTGCTTTCTCGCTCTTTTTTCAGCATAAGCATTTGCTGCTTCTCTAACCCAAGCACCTTCTTCTTTTGCTTTTCTTCTCGTTTCTACTCTTTCCTTATTACAAGGTCCGTTTCCTTTGATAACTTGGTTAAACTCTTCCCAATTAATTTCTCCGAAATCGTAATGCTTTGTTTCTTCGTTCCATTTCAAGTCTTTATCAGGAATAGTTAATCCTATCATTTCAGCTTGAGGAACTGTAACATCTACAAACATTTGACGCAACTCGTCATTGGTATTTCTTTTTATCTTCCACTTCATAGACTGAGCTGTGTGCTTCGAATCTTTGTCTGAAGGACCAAACATCATTAAAGCAGGCCACCAAAATCTATTTAAAGAATCTTGCGCCATGGCTTTTTGTTCCGGTGTACCTTGTGCTAATTTTGAGATGATTTCAAAACCTTGTCTTTGATGGAAAGACTCTTCTTTACAAACTCTCACCATTGCTCTGGCATAAGGTCCATATGAACATCTACACAACGGAACTTGGTTCATAATTGCAGCGCCATCTACTAACCAACCAATTGTTCCCATATCTGCCCAAGAGGTAGTAGGATAATTAAATATGCTAGAGTATTTTGCTTTACCTGAATGTAAATCATCTATCGTTTCTTCTCTGTCCGCTCCTAAAGTTTCAACGGCAGAATAAAGATAGAGTCCATGCCCTGCTTCATCTTGTACTTTAGCTAGTAAAACGGCTTTTCTTCTAAGGTTTGGTGCACGTGTAATCCAATTACCTTCTGGTAACATTCCAACAATTTCTGAGTGAGCATGCTGTGAAATTTGACGAACCAAAGTCTTCCTGTAGCTCTCTGGCATCCAGTCTTTTGGTTCAATCTTAATATCGTTATCAATCTTTTCTTGGAATTTGCGTTCCAACTCTTGTATATTAATTTCTTTCATTTTCAACTTACTTAAAGGTTGTATAAGAGAAAACACTCTTCTTCCACAAAAATAACAAATCTATGCTTAAACAACTAGTAGATTTATTGACAAACTTGTTAGTTATTGATAAAGGTCAACATTTCAATAGTATGTTTCTTTATAATTGCGTAAAAGTCGTTAATCTGTTTATTTTTGTGGACTTCTTTAAAAAATATTATGACACCGAAATTTCATACTCTAAATATAGCTGAAGTTAGAAGCGAAACTGAAGACACTGTTTCTATCTTATTTGATGTACCTGAACACCTGAAATCGGACTACGTTTTCTTACCAGGGCAATATCTTACTCTGCGTGCTACAATAAATGGAGAGGATACACGAAGATCTTATTCTATTTGCGCAGCTCCTCACGAAGATGAGTTACGCGTAGCCGTTAAGCAGGTAGAAAATGGTGTTTTTTCATCATTTGCAAACGATACTCTGAAGGCTGGAGATAAGATGGATGTAATGACGCCAACCGGAAATTTCAAACTGGAAGCCAAGGCAGAACACAAAAAGTCCTATGCACTATTCGCAGCAGGAAGTGGAATAACACCTATTTTATCCATTGCGAAGACCATTTTAAAAGAAGAACCTAAAAGTGATATTTCGTTGTTCTATGGAAACAAAGGATTTAACACTATCATTTTTAGAGAAGAGCTAGAAGCCATAAAGAATTTAAATATGAACGACTTTAGGCTTGTTCATATCTTAAGCAGAGAAAATTTAGGTAACCAAATTCAAAAAGGAAGAATAGACAAAGAAAAATGTCTTAATCTTCACAAAGCTTTTATGAATTCTGTTCAGGTAGATGAAGTTTTTATTTGTGGACCAGAAAGCATGATCCATGCCGTAAAAGATGCAATGGAAGAAGTTGGAGTGAAGAAAGAAAATATTCATTTTGAGTTGTTCACCTCTCCTGGAGAAAATAAAATTGTAGAAAAAGCAACGGCTAATGATCCGAATGTAAATTCAAATGTGCACATCATTTTAGACGGAGAACAGATAGACATTGCTTTGGATAGTCAAGGAGATAATATTCTAGACGCAGCGCAAAAAGCAGGTGCAGACTTACCATTTGCTTGCAAAGGAGGTGTTTGCTGTACGTGTAAAGCAAAAATTTTAGAAGGTACTGCCGTTATGGATGTAAACTACGCTTTAGAACCAGACGAAGTTGAAGCAGGATATATACTTACTTGTCAAGCTCACCCTACTAGTGAAAAATTAACAGTATCATTTGACGATTAAAGGAAATCATGGGATTATTTGGAAAATTATTTAACAAGAAAGCTGAATCTAAAAAAGGATTCTACACAGCTACAGTTGAAAATATTGTAAAGGAAACTTCAGACACAGTTTCTATTAGCTTTAAGATAGCCGAAATTGACAAACATAACTTTGTATTTCAGGCTGGTCAGTATTTAAATTTAGCACTAAACATAGACGGTGAAGAAGTAAGAAGATCTTATTCTATTTGCAGTGGTGCAGGAGAAGCACTAACTATTGCTGTAAAACAGGTTGAAAATGGAAAAGCATCGGTTTTTCTTAACAATGTATTAAAGACTGGTGACGAACTATTTATTTCTAAACCAGAAGGAAACTTTGTGTTGCCACAAGAAACAAAAACAATAGTAGCGTTTGCTGCCGGAAGTGGAATTACACCTATTCTTTCTTTTGCGAAAAAGTTGGATGCGCAAAACGGTAAAATGCACCTTTTCTATGGGAGCAAAACAGAAGATGATATTATCTTCAAAAAAACACTCGATAATTTAGCAACTACTGTTGATACAAAACATTACCTCTCTCGAGAAACAAAAGATGGATTTGAAACAGGAAGACTTACAAAAGAAGCTATACTCTCTGCTCTTAAAGAAAACTTAAGTCTTTTAAAGGCAGATGGGTTTTATTTGTGCGGACCAGAAGAGATGATTATGAACGCTTCAGAAGTTTTAAAAACACTGGGCGTGCATGAAGAAAAAATAAACTACGAGCTATTTACAACACCAACTTTAATGAAACCAAAAGAAACAGAAGTAGTTTCTGATTTCAAAGGTTTGAGTAAAGTAACCGTTATTTTAGACCAAGAAGAAACAACCTTTGAACTATCTGCTGACGGCGATACAATCTTAAATGAATTAGAAAGCGAAGGAATAGACGCTCCTTATTCTTGTAAAGGTGGTGTTTGTTCTACATGCAAGGCCAAAGTATTAAAAGGAGCCGTAACTATGGATTTAAACTATACATTAACCGATGCAGAAGTAGCAGAAGGTTATGTACTTTGTTGTCAAGCACACCCAAATAGTAATGAAGTAATCTTATCTTACGATGACTAAAACAATAGTTGTTCTTGGAGCTAGTAGAGGTATCGGAAAAGCATGTGTAGAACTCTTTTCTGAAGATAAAAATCACACTGTAATAGGACTTTCAAGAAATATAGAACCTTTAAAAGAGCTTGCCTTAAAAGAAAATGTGGTGTGTGCATCCGTAGACTTAACAGCATCAAACTTTAAGTCAGAACTTTCCGAAGTACTAAAGCCTTACGAGAATATTGACATCCTTGTGAACAATGCTGGAAAACTAGTATCTAAACCATTTTTAGATCTTAGTAAAACGGATATTGCTTCATGCTACGATACAAATGTTATAGGAATTATGTTAGCGTGTCAAGTTTTAGTACCTAAAATGGAAGAAAAAGGTGGACACATTCTAAATATTTCTAGTATTGGTGGAGTTCAAGGAAGTGTTAAATTTCCTGGATTATCTGCCTACTCAACTTCCAAAGCTGCCTTAGTAAGTTTCACAGAGTTATTCAGCGAAGAATACAAGGAGTCTAAAATCAAAATGAATTGTTTGGCATTGGGCGCTGTTCAAACAGAAATGTTAGAAGAAGCTTTCCCTGGTTATCAAGCTCCATTAAGTGCAAATGAAATGGCTGAGTATATCGTTGATTTTAGCCTTAACGGATCTAAATATTACAACGGTAAAATTCTTCCTGTATCACTAAGCACTCCTTAATATTTTTTTTGTTTTATTCAACTCCCTTTGTAACATACTTCTGTTTTCTAGGGTCAAACATAAACTTTAAATATAATTCTTCTGAAGGAAAGAATTGTTCTATACTGTCCTTAATAAATAATTCAGATTTATATAAATCGATGTCTTTTGCTAAAGAAAACGTTCCCTCAGAAAATTTAACAGAATAGGCAGCCTGCGTTTCTTTTCCGTAATCTGTATAAATTGGATGATTGAGCACAGGGTAGACATTTCTTTCGTTTACCGTGTAATATGAAACAAATTTAGAGTCAAGTATATAATAGTTGATCACAATATCTTTTTTAGAAAGCGATGTTATTGATTTAAAATCTACCTGTATAGGTTGATTCATGCTTGATCCTATAGGAGCTGTGGTACGGAACTTTTTCGTTTTACCGTTATATACATAAATGTAATTCTCATTCGCCGTAGAGCCTAGTTTAATGAAGTTATCGTAGACCTTCGCTTTCTTTGCTTTTAAAGTAGCGTATTCTTTTCTTCGAACTAAGAACAACGCATCTTTTATTGTATCCTGATCTATGAAAGCTTCAAAATACTCCATCTCATACTTCTCTGCGGCATTTATTTTTAAGTTATTCTCAATGTAAGCAATACCACGCTCTTTTATCGTTTTCTTGTTCTGTATAGTTACGTTTTCTCCTTTTCTTTTCTTATCTATTTGATTACATCCCACCAAAAGAAAAACAACTAACACACTGCTTAAAAAATACAATTTGCTCATACAACAAATGTAAAACAGTTATTCAAGAAAATAATTGATTTTTGAAAAAAATGCACACCCCAACCTTTGATCGAGTTACAACATCGAAGTACACAAGACACTTTTCCTTCAAAAAAGTATACTATGAGTAACTGAATAAATAAAGCAGACAAGTAAAGCTTCAAATCTTTTGTAGCTCTATCGTATTTTACTAATTTCAAGCCCAAATCTGAATAAATCAAAATACGATGTTAAAAATTGATATGCACACACACATTATTCCAAAGACGGTTCCTAATTGGACAAAAAAATTTGGATATGGAGATTTCATTTATCTCGACCATAAAGAACAAGGCATGGCAGATATGATGCAGGGTGGTCAATATTTCAGAACAATAAAAGAAAACTGTTGGGACGAAAATGTGCGCATAAAAGAATATCAAAATTTTGAAACACAAGTACAAGTTGTCTGTACCATTCCGGTTATGTTTTCTTATTGGGCAAAGCCAGAAGACTGTTTAGAGCTTTCTCAATTTTTAAACGATCACATTACAGATTTAGTAACAAAATACCCGAAAAACTATATTGGTTTAGGTACTGTACCCATGCAGGATGCTGATTTAGCAATTAAAGAGCTAGAAAGAATCAAGAAGAACGGAATGGTTGGTATTCAGATTGGATCTAATATCAATGATGAGAATTTGAGTGATCCTAAGTTTTTTCCAATTTTTGAAGCGTGTGAACGTTTGGGCTTGGCTGTTATGATTCATCCTTGGAATATGATGGGATTTGATAAAATGCGCAAATATTGGCTGCCTTGGTTAGTTGGTATGCCAGCCGAAACTTCTAGAGCAGCGTGTTCTTTAATTTTTAGTGGTGTTTTAGAAAGACTTCCAAAATTAAGAGTATGCTTTTCACATGCAGGAGGCTCTTTCTTATCTACTATCGGCAGAGTTGAACATGGATTTAATTGCAGACCTGATTTAGTAGCAATAGATAACAATCATAACCCTAGAACTTATTTGGGTAAATTTTGGACCGACTGCATTACACATGATATAGATGCATTAAAATACATACTCAAAATGCAAGGAAGTAAACGCGTTTGTTTAGGTTCTGATTACCCTTTCCCTTTAGGAGATTTAGAGATAGGTAAATTTATAACAGACAGCGATTTAGATCAAAAAACGGTAGAGGATATTTTCTGTAATTCTACACTAGAATGGTTAGACTTGGATAAGAAATTGTTTTTGTAATTCAGCATAACAATCGTTAAAGTGTACTTTTTCAAGTACACTTTTTTTGTATCTAATTAGCGAAGAAAATATAATCCAGATAAAAAATAAAAAAGCTCTACCACAAATGATAGAGCTTTTTTGAATTCTAATTTATTTGAAATTATCTAATTCCATGCATTTTCTTAAGCAGCCATTTATTCATAGCTATCAAGATTAAACCTGCAACAATAGGAACCAATGTAAAGATTAAGAAGAAAGATGATAAACCGTGCTCTTCACTAATACTATCGATTAAACTCCCTAATTTACCTGCTAAATAGTTGGCAACTGCAGTAGCTGTAAACCATATTCCGAACATAAAACTAATCAGCTTGGCAGGAGCTAGTTTGGATACATAAGATAATCCGACAGGCGAAAGAGTGAGCTCTCCGAGTGTATGCATTAGATAGGCTAATATCAGCCATATCATACTTACTCCAAAGGCACTTTGCTCAATTCCCATTGCTCCGAAAGCTAAAATTCCGAAACCTGCTCCGAGAAGTATAAGTCCTAGCGCAAACTTAATTGGCGCAGATGGATTATACTTACTTTCCCAAATTTTAGAAAAAATTGGTGCAAATAAGATTATAAAAAGTGAATTTAAGACACCAAACCAAGATGCTGCAACCTCTATTTCCTTATCTTTTTCTCTAATGACAGATGCTTCGATATTTGTCTCTATTTCTGCTGCTTTCTCTTCTGTGATATATCTATAGTTTCCGTCACCTTTGATATCTACCATAAACAGTTTTGCACCGTCTGCCAAAACAACATCTTGACGAATAGTAGTTGTATCTGTTTTTTGAAAATTATAAGCTCCAGAAACAATTACCTTATTATCTTTATAAGGCACTGCGCTTAGGCTTTCTAACTTGCTGTATTTTTCATTGTTTTCTTGTAAATAGCTCATTAGATTTTCACTATTCATCGTGCTATTTATTTGTATGGTATCATTTATTTCTTCAGACGATTCTATAGTGAAAGAAACTTCATATGCTTTCATGTTAAATTCTTTGTTTAACATCCAGATTACTATAGCCCAAATAATAACAAAGCTTGATCCAAGAAATAAATTAGAGAGAGCATAACGTTTAAACGTTGCCTTAAATAACAGCAATAATACCCATGTTATAATTGCTAACGGAACTATTGTGATTATCGTATTAATTACAGTAAAAGCAGTAGCGCTTCCTCCTTCCAATATTCTATCTGTAAAATCTGCTGCAAAAATTGTCATTGAACCTCCAGCCTGCTCAAAAGCCATCCAAAAGAAAATGGTGAAAAACGCCAAAACTCCAATAACAACTAATCTATCTGAAACAATTCGTTTCTTAAATCTTTCTTTTATTTCAGCAAAAAGACCTTTCTTCTCCCCTTCACTTAAATTCGGTAATTCTTTGTCTATATCTGAAGTCACTTTTGCTTCATCAAATCCAACTACAAAGTTCTTACCATCGTTATCTGCCTGAATTTCTTCGTAAACTTCTTTTACTGAACCCGTTTTCTTTTTAGGTTTTAATCCTATTCCTTCAAATATTTTTTGAGAAAAATAGAATTGAAACATACCTAAAAGCATAAAAATTCCGGCTAAACCGAAACCGTAAGACCAACCTACCTTTTCTCCTACATATCCACAAAGCAAGATTCCTAAGAAAGCTCCAGCGTTAATACCCATGTAGAAAATAGTATATCCAGCATCTTTCTTTTCTTGATTGCTTTTATATAGGCCTCCAACAATTGTTGAAATATTTGGCTTAAAGAAACCATTACCTATTATCAATAAACCTAAACCGAGATAAAAAGTAAGTTCTGTTTCAAATGCCATGGAAGCATGACCCAGTGTCATTAATAAAGCACCTAGAACAACTGCTCTTCTATACCCTAAAGATCTATCGGCTAATAATCCACCAAAAATAGGAGTAACGTAAACTAATCCGGTATATGTTGCGTAGAGACTTAGCGCTTCAGCATTTGTCCATTCCCAGCCACCGAGACCAGTAGAACTTACCAAGAAAAGTACTAAAAGAGCTCTCATTCCGTAGTAGCTAAATCGCTCCCACATTTCTGTGAAGAATAAAATAAACAGCCCCGCAGGGTGTCCCATTA
>JBMYYC010000056.1:0-10694 GCA_049609045.1 Lishizhenia sp.
GGAAAATTAATACTCATTAAGACATAAAAATAACTTGGCAAGTAGGTATATCTACTGTAAAATTGGTTAGAATTAAAGATTAAATTAATAAGATATGCATTCAAAAAAAGAAACCCTATTGAAAGGATATAGGAAATAACGCCTTTAAAATGAAAGGGTAGATCAAAAATAATAGTGTCAAAATTAGCTGTACTATCAAAAAATGGAAAAACAGTACCCATAACGAGATGCGCTACCAGAACTATTGGCAGCAATATCATTACTAAAGGTTGATTTTTTGCAAAAACAAATAACATTTGCTACGAAGATAGAAACTTATGCCTGCATCTAAAGAAAATTTATTTACATTTGTTGAAAACTTTATAAAATGAACTCTAACGCAATATTTGAAGGGATAGCTGGAATTTTACAATGGACTTTCCAGATTTTTGAAATAATGGGGAACTCGTTTAATTACGCTTGTATCGCTTTAGGATTTTTTGGATTATTCTATTGGTTATTAAGACAAAAGAAAATGAATGCAGATGCAGCCAACAATCCAAACCAAATGAAATAAATTACTTATTATAAAAGAAAAAAGTCCGAATTAAATATTCGGACTTTTTTTATGTTCTAACTTTTAAAAATCTTAAGGCTGTATAAATACGGTCTCTACATTCTCCTCTTCTTCGTTTATTTTGATTGTTCCCTGACCAAAAAGTGTTCCTTTAGCAGCATCAATATTTAAGACTGCAAAACCGGCTTGACCCAGTTGAAAATCGTCTGTATAATCAAAAGTTGCAACTCCACTTGCATCTGTAAAAACGGTATCTCTTCTTGTAACCGGTTGAGGAGGTAAAGTTGTAGAAACGCCGTAAAGAATTACTTCTGCACCAACAACTAATGCGTTAGAAGTATCTCTAACAGTAATTTTTGCAACAGTTGCTTCTTCTTTTTTACACGAGTTTACTCCAAATGATAAAGAACCGAGAGTAAGCGTAACAGTAAGAATTCCTAAAATATATTTTTTCATTTTTATGCTTTTAAAGGTTTTAATTATAACGATTTAGCGTTTTGATTATTGCGGTAATGCAATTGTTTCTACCGCTGTAATGTTTGCTCTAGCTTTAATTTCTCCGTTTGCTTGCTTATCGTCGAACTTAACAATGATATCAAAGAAAGCAACTTTATCGTCTTTCTTTCCATATTGATCAAACAAACGCTCTAAATCAAAAGAAGCAAATCCAGATTCATTTGTTTGCATAGTATCTACATATTCAGGTGTAGCAGGGTCAGAATTCACATCTGCTATAATCACAACTTGTGCATCTCTGATAAGTTGACTGTTTGAATTTCTAACAAAAATTTTAGCAATCGATTCATCTTTATTTTTACAAGAGGTAATTATAAAACCACTTGAAAGGATTAAAAACGATAATAGTATTAATTTTTTCATTTGTTTCTTTAATATAGTTCTAGTCAATCAAACAAAAATAAGTTATTTAAATGAATAATTGGTTTTAATTGACTTCAAAGCACACAATCGCATTGTATTTTAATAACTTAAACAGACAAATACCCTAAAAAGTTACACGTCTACTCTTTTTTTTACAGCTAATTATAAAGTTTCGTTTAAGTTTAAACTGAATTCGTAGTGGTTTTCGTAAATTCGCAAGATATCTTACACCACATAAAACTGCGTGTAAAAATATAAAGCAGAGCTGATGATACAGGAGAAAATTAAGGGCATACAAACAGAAATTGAAGCATTCAATATTACAGACAATGCATCTTTAGAACAATTTAGAATTCTTTTTCTAGGTTCGAAAAATAAAATAAAAGACCTTTTTGCAGAACTGAAAACTGTTCCTAACGAACAAAAAAAAGAGGTCGGTTTATTAATTAACGGTGTTAAACAAGCTGCTGAAACAAAATATCATTCTCAAAAAGAAGCTTTCGAAAATACTGCAGAGAGTAAACAAGCTATTGACTTTAGTAGACCAGGAGAGCCCTTTCAAGTTGGCTCTAGGCATCCTATTTCACTTGTGCGCTCAGAAATTATAGAAATTTTTAACCGAATTGGTTTTTCTGTTTCTGAAGGTCCAGAAATTGAAGACGATTGGCATAATTTTTCTGCACTTAACTTTCCGCCAGAACATCCGGCTAGAGATATGCAAGATACTTTTTTTATAGAAAAAGGAGAGCAGGAAATGGCGCTTCGTACCCATACCTCATCTGTACAGGTGCGTGTAATGGAAAACCAAAAACCTCCTCTAAGAACGATCTCTCCAGGAAGGGTTTTTAGAAACGAAGCAATTTCTGCAAGGGCACACTGTTTTTTCCATCAAGTAGAAGGACTGTATATAGATAAAGACGTATCATTTGCAGATTTGAAACAGACGCTTTTGTATTTTGCGAAAGAAATGTTTGGAGAAAAAGCGCAAATTAGACTTAGACCTTCCTATTTTCCATTCACAGAACCCAGTGCAGAAGTAGATGTTTCTTGCACCATCTGTAATAGTAAAGGATGTAATGTTTGCAAGTACACAGGTTGGCTAGAAATTTTAGGCTGTGGAATGGTTGACCCAAATGTTTTGGAGGCTGCAGGTATAGATTCTAACGAATATAGTGGTTATGCTTTTGGTATGGGAATTGAAAGAATAACACAACTAAAATATAGAGTAAATGATTTGCGTTTATACTCTGAAAACGACGTGCGCTTTTTAAATCAATTTAAATCTGCTTTGTAAATTATGGGACTTTTTTCATTCAATAAAACTAAAAATGAATCCACTGTAAATTGGATCGCTCTCACAGAGGAAAAACAAATTGCTGAAGCAATAGAAAATTCTTCATCAAAACCCGTTTTATTCTTCAAACATAGCACACGTTGCAGTATTTCGTCAATGGCTTTAAATCGTTTTGAAAACGAATGGAACAACGAAAATAATTGCACAATATACTATTTGGATTTAATTCAATACAGAGCGCTTTCTAATGCTTTGGCAGATACTCTTAATGTTCAACATCAATCTCCGCAAGCAATTTTAGTAAACAATAAATTAGTTACTTATCACGCTTCGCACAGCAGTATTGATGTAACCGCAATAAAAGATAGGTTATGAGAGCAGTAATCATAGACGATATGCCTGCTGCAAGAATTGCTTTAAAAGAAGATATTCGGTCGTATTGCCCAGAAATTGATTTAATAGGAGAAGCTGACGGTGTTGTGAGTGGAGCCAAATTGATTAAAGAGTTAGCCCCTGATTTAGTTTTTTTAGACGTTCAAATGCCAGATGGTTCTGGGTTTGATTTATTGGAAATAATACCCAACGCAGATTTCAAAGTTATTTTTACTACGGCTTCTGATGCCTTTGCTTTGAAAGCTTTTAAATTTTCGGCTATCGATTATTTGCTAAAACCAATAGATCCAGACGATCTAAAAGAAGCTGTTTCAAGAGCTAAAACCCAATCTTCTACCTTTGAAAGGTTGTCTCTTTTAAAAGAGAATATACAAGGTTCTAAAAAAATAGCGTTAAATACACTTGAAAAAATTCAAATCGTTAAAATTGATGCGATCGTTCGTTGCGAATCTAGTGTAAATTATACCACCTTTTATTTTGAAGACGGCACTAAACTTTTGGTTACAAAAACACTAAAAGAGTTTGATAAATTACTGTCAGATTACACTTTTTTACGCGTACATCAGTCGCACTTGGTAAATACAGAGTTTATCAAAGAATTTTTAAAATCTAATGGCGAACTAGTGATGAAAGACGGGACAAAAGTTCCTGTTTCAACTAGAAAAAAAGCGCTTGTAATGGAAATGTTTCAGAACTTATAAGCTATGCGCAACTATTTTTTACTCATTGCTATTTTATCACTTTATGCATTAGCAATTACCGGTTGTAAAGAAGAAAGAAAAGGACAAGAATTAACGCAGCAAAAAGTTAAAACTAGAATTCTGGCGCCTAAAAATGGTAAACTTATTACCAAAGGTAATGCACTCACTCTTTCTGCAACCTTTAACCTCGATGAAGCGGAAAACTACTCGATTTATGTAAATGATTCGGTTGTTGGTTCTCTACCAGATTTAAAGGAAAGAATTGAGCTCGCAATAAATGCATCTTATTTTAAGCTAGGAAGCAATAAAATTGTGCTAAAAACGGGAAAAAAAGAAGGGGGATTTCTTTCTGATACAAGAACGATTAAAGTTGTATCTGATCAAGCGCCAGAAATTATAGAAGCCGAAGCTGTAAGTGTACACCCACATCAAACGAGCAGTTATACGCAAGGGTTAGAGTTTTATGAAGGTGATTTATTTGAAGGAACTGGTCAGTATGGCTCTAGTGCACTGCTCAAAACAAAACTTAATTCTGGCGAAATTTTAAAACAAACAACACTGAGTAGTCAATTTTTTGGAGAAGGAATAACGATTTTAAACGGTACAGTTTATCAACTCACATGGAAAAGTAAGAAAGGGTTTACCTATGATGTGAACACATTAGAAAAGACAGGAGAATTTTTCTACAATTCTGAAGGTTGGGGTTTAACAAACGACGGTAGATTTATCATTATGTCTGACGGTACAGAGCGTATCTATTTTAGAGATCCGGCAACGTTTAAAATAGTTAAACAAATTGAAGTATATACGCACAAAGGAGCGCTTACTAATTTGAATGAACTAGAATATATCAACGGTAAACTTTATGCAAATATTTATACTACCAATCAAATCGCGGTAATTAACCCAGAAAACGGCGTAGTTGAGCAGATTATTGATGCATCATTGCTCGCCTTAGAATATAGAAAAAACGGAGAAGTTTTGAATGGAATTGCCTACAACAGTTTAAATCAGAAGTTGTATTTAACAGGAAAAAATTGGCCTCACTTACTGGAAGTTGTAGTGAAATAAATTATGCTGCTTTTTGTTTTGACAAACCTTTCATTTCTTTGAAAAAACGTATAATTCTTTTTCTAAATAAGAAGAATAATATAATGTATGGAATAGCCATAATGTAAAGTATAGCAGAATTTATGTTACTTCCGCCATCTAAACCTAGAATAGCATCGTCAGATCCACTGCCGGTTTGCTCTGCTAATAATTTACATTGAGAACATTGCGCGTCTGCAGAAATAATAAATAATCCAATAAATAAAATAGCTAAAATGATTCCTTTCTTATTCATACTTCAAAGATAATACTTTATTAAACAAGAGATACACAATTCTTTTAAGATAGTATGCAAATTGTAAGGCGCTTAACTATTGTATTGATCGCTCAGTTTTTAGAGGGAATTGAGATTGTTGTTTTCTCAAACGAAAATGGTCTAAATGCATTATTCATATCTTCCCTCCTTGAGGAGGGATAGCCTGTTAAATTGCCAAAAAAGACACGAACATTTTGAATGACACACTACTCTGTAGTGATAGAAACTCTTGTAGAAAAGGTATAATTATTGAATTGTATCTTATGCGCACACTGCTCTTGTATTACTTGTCCAAATTAATCTCTTTTCATAAACGATAATTTACGATATTTGCCAAAAATTTGAGTTATGTCTAAAGTTACCACATTAAGCGAGTTTATTTTTGATCGTCAGGCTGATTTTCCGTTTGCTACTGGAGAATTGTCTAGTTTATTGCGCGATATTGCTGTTGCAAGTAAAATTGTAAACAGAGATGTAAACAGAGCTGGTTTGGTAGATATTTTAGGCGCTCAGGGTGCAACTAACATTCAAGGAGAAGACCAACAAAAGTTAGATGTAATTGCAGATAACGAATTTATCAAGGCCTTTAAAAATGGCGGAGAGGTTTGTGGAATTGCATCTGAAGAGAACGACGATTTTATGGCGTTTGAAGAAGAACATTGTAAAAACGGAAAATACGTTGTATTGTTTGATCCGTTAGACGGCTCTTCGAACATTGACGTGAACGTTTCTATTGGTACTATTTTCTCAATCTTCAGAAGAAAATCTGCCGTAGGTACAAAAGCTACTTTAGAAGATATGCTACAAAAAGGTACAGAGCAAGTTGCTGCTGGATATGTGATTTATGGTTCTTCTACGATGTTGGTTTATACTACTGGGAAAGGTGTGAATGGGTTTACCTTAGATCCATCAATTGGTGAGTTCTGCTTATCTCACAGAGATATGAAACACCCAGAAACGGGTAGACTTTATGCAATTAACGAAGGAAATTTGAATCGTTGTCACCCCGGATTAAAAGACTACTGCGAGTACGTAAGACAAGACGATCCTTCTACTGGCAGACCTTATTCTGGAAGATACATTGGCTCTTTGGTTGCAGATGTACACAGAAATTTAATTAAAGGTGGCGTTTACGTTTATCCATCTACCACAAATTCTCCGGAAGGAAAGTTGAGATTACTTTACGAATGTAATCCGTTGGCTTTTATCATAGAACAATCTGGCGGTTTAGCAACCGATGGTAAGAATAGAATTATGGAAATTGAACCGAGCCGTTTACACCAACGTGTAGATTACTACGCTGGTTCTAAACAAATGGTAGAAAAAGTGATGGCGTGTTTACGCGATGCTGAATAACAGGTTTAGTTGCTTGTCAAAGATAGAATCAACCTTCAAAATTGGTTCTTTTATAGATTTATTCGTACCCCAAAATTAATACCTCCAGAAAAAGGATGTTGGTTTAAAACTTCTTTTGTTTTGTAGATATTGGTTAACGTGTAATTTATCGTTGGACTCATAAAAATTGATAGAGTATTGAAAGATATACCAAGCTCCATAGCGATTCTTGAAGAGAATGTGATTTTTCTATATGGATTGTGTTCTCCTTTATCTGAGTGGGAAATTGGGGTTAACAGGTTGGGGTCTATCCAAGATGCTTGAGCACCATTATTAATACTTGTATTTACTTGTGCCCTAACAATAGAATAAAATTTATTTGAATGATTAAGCCTGTATCCAATTCCCATAGGAATGCTAAAATAACTGTAGGTGTTTTCTGTTCTATGTTGGATATCGTTGTGCTCAAACGCATATTTTTCTCCCATTTCTGTATATTCTAACCCAGCAAAAAACTCAAAACGATGGTTTACTTTAAAATTAAGTTGGGCACCTACATTAAAAGATGCGTAGGCAGTTTCGTGCGAATTTCTGTGTTGTTCCAAATCCTTATAAGTATCAACACGCAGTGTTCTATAATTTACTGTTGGACCGCCAAACAAACGCAAAGAAAATTTTGAACGTTCTATAGGAGTAGTTTTAAATTCATTCAATGAAAGCTTTTCATTCGCATCCAATAAAGATAATTTATACGGTAATCGATTAATCGTTTCCTGTTGGTTTAGATAATTTGCTACAGGCATGCTAAACCTATTATGTAACGAAATATAATTATCTTCTCCGATGCTCAAAAATCCATAATTTGTATTGGGATAGTTATAGAATTGCTCATTTAAGTAGAGATTAATTTCTGTTGGATCAAAAACAAAACGACTTTCTGTGTGCTTTGTACTGTCAGACAAACGTTGTTCTTTACTTTTAGTATAATCAGAAAAGAATGTTTTCTCCTCACTATTTACACCCACATTAGTTAATGAATTTTTCTTCTTACCGTTATTTTCAGAAAATAACTTCGTACTATCCGTTTTACATGTTCTTAGTAAAAAAAGAAAAATGAGGATTCCTAACCCTAGTAGAAGATAAGGCATCCAAACCCGTGCTTTTCTTTGTGAGGTTTGTGCAGGTATTTCATTAAGTATAGATTCAAATAATCCATCAGGCATAGGAGCTGTTACTTTACCCAGCTTCTCCTTTATTTTAATATCTATGTTTGACTTATCCTGCATGGTACACTACACCGTTTTCCTCTAGTATTGTTTTTAATTTCTTTTTTGCTTTTGCAAGTTGTGAACGAGAATTGGATGAACTTGTTCCTATTAATTCTGCTATCTCGTCATGACTATAACCCTCTACCACATATAAATTGAAAACTATTTTATATCCTTCTGGAAGCGCATCAATCATTGTAGTTAATTCCTCTGCCGATAAAGCATCTATAACACTTTCGTCTGCATATTGAATTTCTCTCCAGTCCTCAAACTCGTAATTTTCTTTTTTACTTTTCCTTTTATTGAAATAGTTAATTGCTGTAAACACAACAATTTTCTTCAACCAGCCTTCAAAAGAACCTTTATTTTCAAAAGTACTAATGTTTTTAAAAATCTTAATAAACGCTTCTTGTATTACATCTTGCGCAGCATCGCTGTCTGGAGTGTACCTATTTGCAATTGCCATTAAAGTAGGACCATAGGAATCGTAAAGCACTCGATATGCTTTTTGATTTCCTTCTACACAGCCCTCTATAAGCTCTTTTTCTTGCATTGTATACATCACACAGCAACTTTCTTTAAAGTAGACAAAGTGAATGCTTAAAATGTTGCTTGTGAATAGTCTAACATTAAATATTAAAAAAAGTTTAAAAACACAGGCAACATTATTTAAAGTGGTTTTGTCTAACTTATATAGAATAACGTTAAACAAAAACAAAAATTATGAAAAAATTTACTTTAACATTAGGTTTAGCTATCGCGAGTAGCTTTGCTTTTAGTCAGGCAAGAGTTCAGGCTATACACAATTGTGCAGATGCAGCAGCAGCAACTGTAGATTTATATTTAAACGGAACTCTCTTATTAGATGATTTAGGTTATCAAGAAGCGCATTCTTACATAGATGCACCCGGAGGAGTTACCTTAACATTTGATGTATGCGCACCAAATAGTACAGACAATAGTAATCCAATCTTTACAAAAGATTTTACATTAGTAGATGGAGAAACGTATGTTATAGTAGCAAGTGGAGGTTTAGGAGAAACTGGAGCAACTGCTTTTGATTTAAGAGCTTACGCTGGTCAAGAAGGAAACCCTACTGCTGGTAACACTGGACTAAAAGTGATTCACGGATCATACGATGCTCCAGAAGTAAATATCTACGAGGCAAATTTAGGTGCTGTTTTAGCTCCTTCTTTAAATTTCGGAGATGATGCTGGATATTTAGATTTAGCAGCACAACAATATGCTGTTCAAGTAAGATTAATGAATAATGCAGTTGTAGGACAATACACGGCTCCCTTAACTGGACTAGCAGACCAATCTGCAATAGCAATGGCTACAGGTTTTGTAGATCCAACATCGGCTGCTGGTACTGAAGCATTTGGAGTTATGGCAGTTTTAGAAGACGGTACTGTAATTCAGCTTCCTATGGAAACTATTACTCCAGCTAGATTACAAGTAATTCACAATTGCGCAGCAACAGACGCAGCAACGGTAGATGTTTGGGTAAACGATGGTTTACTTACTGCACTAGATGATTTTAATTTTAGAGAAGCAACACCTTACATTGACGCGCCAGCAGGAGCAGCATTTGATGTTTCTATAGCTTTACCTTCAAGTACGGATACTGTTGGGGCCCTTTACAGAGAATCTTTCTTATTAGAAAGTAGCAAAACATACGTTGTAATTGCAAGTGGATTAATAGGTTCTGGAGCATACTCTGTACAACAACCCTTTGACTTAATTGCAACAGCAGGGATGGAAACTTCTACAACTACCGGAAATGTAGATGTATTAGTTGTACATGGTTCTACAGACGCGCCAACCGTTGACGTGAACGAAATTGCGATACCAGCAGGAATTATTGTTGATGATATTTCTTACGGAGAAGTAGCTGGCTACTTAGATTTACCAGAAGCTAACTTCGTACTTAATGTTGAAGCAAACGGAGCTGCAGTAGCTTCTTACAACGCTCCATTAGCAGACTTAAATCTAGCAGACAACGGAATTATCGTTTTAGCTTCAGGATTCTTAAACCCAGCTGCAAATAACAACGGTGAAGCGTTTGGATTATTTGTTGCTTTACCTGGAGGAGGAGCTTTAGTTCCTTTACAAAATGTACTAAATATTGAAGAAGAAAATATTGGAACTTTAGGAGTATATCCTAATCCAACGAATGATTTCTTAAACTTAAAGCTAAATGATTTTAACGCAGAAACAATAGAAGTATATTCTTTATCTGGTTCTTTACTAAAATCATTCAACACAAACGAAGAAAAAATCTTTGTAGGAGATTTAGAAAATGGAATGTATATATTGCTTGCAAATAACGGTTCAAGAACTTTACAAACGAACTTCATCGTGAAATAAGGATAAAACAGATTCAATTAAGAAACCCATTGCCTAAGGTAATGGGTTTTTTTATAAACTAATTATCTAAAAAAGTACTTCAATTACACCTTCTTTAAGGGAGTTTGGAGAAATTTCTACTTTAGATATATTTAATTTTTCTATTAACCATTTAATTTTAACGGCAGCTATTGGAGCCATTATTTTTCTAATTGGCACAATTCTATCGTTTATTTTTCTTTCCAACAAAGTAGAATGAATTAACTCATCTAAGCAATCTATTAATTTATCAAAATCTATTGCTTTGGTAGAATTTCCTTTTGGGAAATCTGTATTGTTTACCATTTCATAAATCGTTTCAAAACTACCAGAAGCGCCAATTAAAATGTTGGTTTTTATCGTGTCGAAGAAACCTGCTGTATGTGTATCTAAATAATCTTCTATAACCGAAATATCATTGCGTGTAAATGGATCACTAAACGTATTCAGTTGTAAAATGTTTCCACTACCATCATTATTCATTACCATATTCATTTTGGTAGATTTAACAAGG
>JBMYYC010000057.1:0-10134 GCA_049609045.1 Lishizhenia sp.
TCGGGTACAAAAATAATCATAAACTGATAAAAGCTTCAATTTTCACCCTGCCTTTTAAAATAATTATTTAACGTGGTATATTTAAGTTTTAACGAACTTTAAAATCAATGTTCTTTGAAAAATAAAAAGTACCTGTACGCGGAGTTTAGAAATGAGATTCACACTTGTGTTAATTATTTTGGTCGTCAATTATGACGGATTAATAGATATAAATAATTTTTTTACAGTTGATAATCAAAATTTACTTCTTATTTTTGCAGCAAAGAAAAACAGTATGTATAAAAATATTCTAGCGATTGGAGCCTTGTTCTTTTCCACCTTAACGTATTCTCAAGATGCATCTAACAAATGGTCTTTAGGACTCGAAGGCGGAATGCACGGCGTGATATCAAAAACAAAAGCCGGCGTAAAATCACCTAACTTCAATTATTACTCTCTTAATGTACGTTATATGACCAACTCAAACTTCGGTTTGATGGCTCAAGTAGGGTATAATGGATTTAATTTTAGCCTTGGTAATGACGAGTTTGAACGAGTAAATTATTTGAACTTTACGTTAGAAGGAGTTGCTAACCTGGGAAATATAATGGATTTCTCTAGTTGGACAAAGCATATTGGACTATTATTCCATGCTGGTCCTGGAGGCGGAATTAGCGGTTTTGGCAGCGACGACTACAAATCAGACAAAGTTCTCGTTGGAAGAATGGGGATAACACCTATTTTTAAACTAGGAGAAAGAGTAACGCTTACTACAGACCTTTCATTTAACGGACATTTAAAACAAAGTAGAGCTTTTGACAGGTTCAATGATGTTAAAATTACAGGAAAAGGAGTTGATAGCTATTTCTTTACAAGTTCTGTTGGTTTAACCTTTAATCTAGGGAAAAATAAAAAACATGCAGATTGGACGACCGCTAAAAGTCAAAAAATGGATGCATTTTCTGCAAAACTTGCCGACTTAGAAAATCGTTTGGCTCAAGCGACTTCAGATGACGATAATGATGGTGTTTCGAATGCAATGGATGCAGAGAACAATACACCTGCTGGAGCTGAAGTGAATGCGAAAGGAGAAGCAATTTTAGATACTGATGGCGATGGAATTAAAGATGCGCTTGATATGTGTCCGAATGAAGCGGGTACTTTTGCTACGAATGGATGTCCGGATTCAGACAAAGACGGTGTAGCCGATAAGTATGACAAATGTCCTGAAGAAGCTGGAGCTTCTTACAACAATGGTTGCAAACCAGCTACAGCTCGAAAAGAAAGTGGTATTACGAACATCATGTTCCCTTTGGGAAGTGCAACTTTATCTAGAGAAAATAAGTCCTTTTTAAATAATATTTCACAAATCATGAAGTCAAATTCAATGTCTTACGCTTTAAACGGTCATGCAGACGAGTTAGGTGGAGAGGAAGTGAATTTGGAGATTTCTAGAAAGAGAGCGGAAGCTGTAAAAGCATACTTAGTAAAAAAAGGCATAGATGCATCAAGATTAACAGCTAAAGGTTTCGGTGAGACAAAGATTATTTCAGAAGACCATTCAAAAAATAGAAGAGTGGAATTCGAGATTGTTAAATAGACTAATTTTTATTTTAGTTTAAAGTCGTGCTAGTTTAGTGCGGCTTTTTTTGTTTTTTCAGTTTGAAAAGCTCTTTGTTAGTGTTTGATATTCCTTGAATACCGTGCTATTTTTGCAGTAAACGTAAATTTTGTTTAAATAATATTGTTTTAGTTAGGAAAATATAACTTACACTGTACTTTTGTATGAAATAAAAACATATGTATACGAGAATTTCAACTATCGCTGTGATCATGTTTTCCACCTTTACATTTGCCCAAAAGTCATCATTAGAATGGACCGTTGGAGCTGAAGCTGGATCACATGGCCTATTATCAGAACAAGTAAACGACTTAAACACGCCAAATCTTGGTTATTATGGTTTAAACGGTAAAGTAATGTTCAACAAACGCTTTGGAGCAATGGTTCAGGGTGGTCTTAACCGTTTCGGTTTTGAAGTGAACGAAAACTCAGAAACAACAAACTACTTTACAATTGCAATTGAAGGATTAGTACGTTTAGGAGATTTAGTAAAGTTGGACAAAGTTTCAGATAAGTTAGACCTACAATTACACGCTGGTTTAGGTGGAGCGATTAACGGTATTTGGGAAGATAATCCAAGTACAGATAGAATGTTAGTTGCACGTATTGGATTAACTCCTTCTTACGCAATAAAGGAGAATTTGAAAATCACTGCAGACGTATCTTTCACAGCACATGCAAAGCAGAATGTAACTTTTGATCGTTTTGCGAATACAAAAATTGAATCGGGAAAAATTGACGGTTCTTTTATAACAGGAGCAATAGGCGTAGCCTATACCTTCTAAGAAAGAATTAATTTTACTTTTAAAAGCTGTAATCTTGAGATTGCAGCTTTTTTTTATTTATCGTTTAACTTAGTTTAAAAAGGAAATCCTATTCCAAGATGTATTTGAGGAATAAATGGCCTTGGAAGTATACTTTCATAATTAGTACCAAAGGTTTCAAATCCCTCGTTGAGGTAAGGTTGTCTGTCTTGAAATATCCAACGTGCATTTTCGGGTAAGGCAGGATTTCTGAGAGGAATACCCAAATCTAAACGCACTACAAAAAAGTCAATATCCATACGTAAACCAAAACCAGAAGCTATACCAAATTCATTGTACCAACTAGAAGAGAACTGACTTCCCGGTCGGTTTGCATCCTCGTTGATTGTCCAAATATTACTAGCATCTACAAAGAAAGCCCCTCTAAAATATCCGCCTAAATTAAACCGGTATTCTACATTTCCTCCAATACGAATATCTCCAATTTGCGTAGCCGTTCGGTTAGTATCTAGATAATATTTATAGCTGCCCGGTCCAAGAGCTCTAGCTCTCCAACCTCTGTTGTCATTGGCTCCACCTGTAAAAAAAGCATAATCGAAAGGTAAAGAAGTTGCATTATTATTGAAAGGTAAACCAGCACCAAAAGAAATTCTACAATTTAAAGAACGCTTTTTCTTTAGGTCGTGATACAATTTCACACTATTATCTAGGCGAACAAATTCTGAATAGCGTACACCCAAGAAGGTTTTATATCCTTCTATTGTTTCTGTTTGATTTGCTGTAAGCGCTTGCAGTACCAAACCTGCAACATCAAATTCTGCATCATAATAAAAAAGGAAATCACCTTTTTGAAACTTCTTGTTTGAATATTCGAAAGTTGCACGAAAATCTTTCCAAATAAATTGATCGCTATACGTGTTGAGTAGGAATAAATCGTTTAGTTCCATTAATCGTTCTTCGAAAAGAGCGTCTTTATCTAATTTTACAAACTGTATTGAAGAAAGCAAGGGCAATCCCAGTTGAAACACCTGATCTCCTTTCGCGGAGTTAAATTTGTAGCCGTAATTGAATTGTATGAGTTGTCGGTTAAAGTCTGACCTACGTTGAAAATTATATGCTGCAGATAGAATAGTGCTAGGATAATGCCGTTTACTGAGTTTTGTGAAATTTACAAAAGGTAAGATTCCGGGCAATTCAAGTTTGATTGAAGGTCCGTATTCTATTGTATTAAAACTTCTTCCTGCACTTTCTATTTGTTCTCCATCAACAGTTTCGTCGAAAACTGCAGGTTGAGATTCAAAACCACCACTAAAACTAATGGTTAATTTTTCACCTTTTTTGAATACATTTTTATTTTTATAGTTGATAGATGCAGAAACACCTAAAAATCCGTTACTATTTGTTGCTCTCGGTTCAAAGCCAAAACTTTGTTTGTTGTTTGGGATAAGGTAATAATGTACATCTAGCTCATATTTTCCTTCAATTTCTTCGACTACAGGTTTTATAGTTTGAAACAATCCAAGCTGTGTGAGTCGTTGAAAACTTCGCTCTACATAATACGCTTTATATACATTTTCGTTTTCTAGGAAATTACAAAATTCAATAAGAGAAGGAGCGATAGGCAAAGTTCTGTTGTATAAAAAATAAGCCTGTCTAAAAATACTATCGTGTATGCCGTCTACAGGATGATAATCATTAAAAAATAAAGTATCTATGGTTTGCAGATAACCATTATTTGTTAGATTTAATCCTAAGTCTCGCATTGTAGACTTAAAATTACCTTCAAAACTAGAAGTATCTGCGATATGAAAATAGACATTTCTTATTCTAAAAGTTCCAAAAGGTTTTTCTATCGTTTCTGATGGATTATTAGGGTTTGGTATAATCCGATCAGAAATACGAATTCCGAGTTTTACAGTTAAGTTTACGCTATCTGTAAACGCTTCGTAGCGTATATATTTTTTTCTAAATCCGTATAAAGTTCTATTCGTTGCATGTTTCGTAAATGCATCTCGCTGTTGGTCCAAAAGGTCAGTATCAAATCGAAAAGGAGGAGTTAAAGCAGATTCTTCTTTGGTTAAGAAAAGTTTGTATTCGTTGAAGACAGTTCTATTGTCGCACATTACATAAACGCTATCTACCACATAAGGTTTTCCTGTGGTTAACGTATAGTTTAACACCGCTTTTTTGTTCTTTTTTAATTTTTCTTGAAAAGAAACAGTGCCAAAATAGAATCCTTTCTTTTTTAAATAAATTTCTAATTGTTCTACTGTTCGTAACGTTGCTTCTTGGCTGTAAACTACCGGAGCTTCTCCAAATTCATACTTTAACCATTCTCTGAAAAATTTTCTAGGGTTGAGTGTATCTTTTAAATTCAACCGTTTTTCTCTGTAATACGCTTCGTTATTTTCAATTGCCGCGCGCATACGTTTTTTATTTATTCTTTCCTCTTTCCGCGCAATTTTATCGTTATCGAGTTGTAGCTTTTGATTTTTACGAATTCTTTTTTGTGCAACAGCAGCAGAATCTACTCTGTTGTAAGCCCATAACTTTACTTTAACACCCAATGTTTTATTGTTTGGAGATTGTTTAATTACACTTTCGACAGTATAAATATCAAGCTCTTCGCCAATAATCTTTATGTTGTTTTCTTTGAGGAGATAGTTTCCAGTAGGTACATAGCGTGTTTGATTACAAGCACTGCTAATTAGAACAACTAGTGCAAAGAGGGTAAAATATATGAGAGATTTGATTTTCACGCAGTAAACAAAAATAGGAAAGCTTTATCTATTCTGAGTTCTTTATTGGTTAAATGTATTAAAAAAAAGATATTTGTACTTCCATGGAAAATAAAAAGGCAGAACCAGTATCAAAAGAAGAGCGAAAAAGGGTGAAAGCACTTTCTCAGAAAAAAGTACGATTAGAAAATCAGATGTTTTTAATAGAAGGAGTTAAGCCTGTTTTAGAAGCGATAGCAAACATCTCATCTTCTTTAAAATTAGTGTATGTGTCTGAACGTTTGGTAGATCAATACGCGCTGGTTTTAGAAACTGTTGCTTTTAAAGTGGTTTCAGATAAAGAGATTGCTGCCCTATCTAACTTAAAAACGAGTCAAGGTATGATTGCCGTTGCAAATTATTTCAACATTGCGGCTAAAAAAGAGGGGTTAACTTTAGTTCTAGACGAAATTCAAGACCCAGGTAATTTCGGAACGATTATTAGAAGTGCAGATTGGTTTGGAGTGAAGGAGATCGTTTGTTCCTCTAACTGCGTAGATTTGTATAATCCCAAAACAATACAGGCAACTATGGGAGCAGCGTTTAGGATGCGCGTTGAGTATTGTGATTTAGAAGAATATTTGGCGGCAACTAGTTTGCCTGTTTACGGTGCTTTTTTGGAAGGAGAAAACGTGTATAAAAAACCACTCAATACAGCTTCTGTTTTGGTTATGGGAAATGAAGGCAACGGTATTTCTGATGCAGTTGCAAAGTTTATTTCTCATAGAATAACTATACCTAGAGTAGGAGAGAGCGAATCGCTAAATGTGGGAACAGCAACTTCTGTTTTATTGTCTGAATTTACGCGTAGTACTTTTCTATAATTTTATCCATACAATTGATTCCATCGATAGCTGCAGATATAATTCCTCCGGCATATCCCGCTCCTTCTCCGCAAGGATAGAGTCCTTTCGCTTCAACATGTTCTAAACTTTCTGCATTTCTTGGAATACTTACTGGAGATGAGGTTCTCGACTCAGGTGCATGTAAGACAGCATCATTGGTGTAAAAACCGCTCATTTTTTTACCAAAGGCTACAAATGCTTTTTTAAGTCGGCTACTTAGTATTTGAGGCAAGACTTGGTTTAAATCTACTGATTTTATACCCGGTTGATAAGATGTTCTTGGAAAGTCTTTTGAAGTTATTCCGTTTACAAAGTCTAACATTCGTTGAGCAGGAACCTGTTGGGTTTTACCAGCACTTTCCCAGCATGCTTTTTCTACACTTTTTTGAAAGTCTAAACATACAAAAGGGTTTTCAGGACTGCAGTTGGGTAAATCTTTTGGTTCAACGCTTACTACAATTCCGGAGTTTGCGTAAGGGTTATTTCTTTTACTCGGACTCCAACCGTTTGTAACCACCTCCTCTTGCTCTGTAGCGCAAGGAGCAATAATTCCACCCGGACACATACAGAACGAGTACACACCCATACCATCTACTTGTTCTACTAAACTATAAGAAGCAGGCGGTAGGTAAGGATTTTCTGTATCTCCGTAGTATTGGATCTCGTCTATTAATTCTTGCTGGTGTTCAACGCGCACACCAATAGCAAAGGCTTTGGCTTCTAGTTTAATTTCTTTTTTATGCAATAAGTAGAAAATATCTCTTGCGGAGTGTCCGGTAGCTAAAATTACTTCATCAAATTGAAAAAGTTCTTTATTATTTATTGTTATCCCTTTTATTTTATTTTCTTCGAGATGTATGTCGGTTAACTTACTGTTGAAGTGAACTTCTCCGCCTTTTGCAATAATTTCTTCGCGCATAGCTGTAATAATCTGCGGTAACTTATTTGTACCAATATGCGGATGAGCATCTACTAATATTTCTTCTTGTGCTCCGAAATGAACAAACCATTCCATAGCTTTCAAAACATTTCCTCTTTTCTTAGAGCGTGTATATAATTTTCCGTCAGAATAGGTTCCTGCACCGCCTTCTCCAAAACAGTAATTTGATTCTGGGTTAACAGTCTGATGTTTGTTCAGTGTAGCTAAATCACGTCTTCTATCTCGTACATTTTTCCCACGTTCAAAAACGATAGGTTTTAAACCACCTTCTAACGCTCTAAGTGCAGCGTACAGGCCAGCCGGACCAGCACCAATAATAGCAACTTTTGGTTTGTCTTTTACGTTTTGAGGAAAAAATGGTGGCAATTGCGACCGTTTCTCATCTTTTAACCAAAATTCTAGCTGTAAATTAACTTTAATAGGTTTTCTTCTCGCGTCAAAAGAACGTTTACGTATGCGCCAATCAGAAATATCTTGGTTGCGCAGTTTAGCTTTTTTTAAACCAAGCGCTAAAATATACTCTTGATTCTCTTGTTCTTCAGGTAAAATAATAATTTGACTCAGTACACTCATTAGCCTTCAAAGGTAATAGAAAACCACCAAACTCGGTTGGTTAAAGTTTCTATAGGCGAGGATAGAACAGTATTGTCTTGAATCATAGTGTTTCCCAGTCCATGACTCATCTTTAACTCCATTCCAAACTTAAAATAAGGCATAAAAAAGTCTACACCAGCACCAATTTGACCTTGAATATCGTGTTTATTTAATTTGATAAATGGTTTTGCGAAACTTTGAGAAATATCTTGCTGTGATTGTAAATCTAAGCTGTATTGCGCACCGCCAATAATATAGGCGGCAAAGTTGTTGTAGCGTAAAGTTCTATACTTTAGCAGTAAAGGAAAATCAATACTTGTTGATCCTACACGCTCATCTGTAAGGACAAACTTTTCAGGATCTATGGGGTTTACGGTAGAGTAGGTTAGTAGTCTTTCTGTAAAAGATAATGAAGGAATAAAACGCAAGCGCAAAGACGGATGTCCGAGTTTCATGCTAGAAATAATACCCAGTTGAAAACCAGGCTGTTTGCTGTTTTGTATAGAATAGATTCCGTATTCTGTAAAAAGATCAGGTTTTGTTTGTATAGAGAAATCGGCTGTATTAACTCCCATTAAAAACCCGAAGTGTAACAGCTTTTCGTCAAACTTCCTATAGTTTTTAGGTTTCTCATTTCTTTGTGAGAAAGTAAGCGTACTTATAAAAACGCAAATACCTAGAAAAAAGACTCTACTTAAATTCATTACAACACTAACGGCTAAGGTTTTTAATTATTCTATTTTCTTCCAACATAAATTGTTGCGATACCTCCCGAAACAGGTTTTGCATACACGTCTTTGTATCCCACTTTTTCAAGTATATCTATAAAATCTTGCCCTTCAGGAAATGCTTCAACCGACTCTGGCAAATATGCATAGGCTGAACTATCTTTCGAAATTGTTTTACCTAAGAATGGGATAATGTTTTTTGAATAAAAATTGAAGGTTTGCTTGATAGGAAACTTTTTCGGCTTACTAAATTCTAGAATAATTGCCATTCCATCTTTACGAACCACTCTGAGCATTTCTGCCAATCCTTTTTCAAGATTTTGATAGTTTCTAACACCAAAAGCAACCGTTAAACCGTCAAAATACTCGTCCTCAAACGGAAGGTCTTCAGAGTCGCCCAGATTCATAGAAATAATGTTGTCCACAGCTTTCTTCTTCATTTTTTGTCGACCAACTTCTAGCATTCCTTCAGAGATATCTACTCCAACCACTTCTGTTGGATTTAGTTTAAGTGCTGCAACTGCGAAATCTCCTGTTCCAGTAGCTAAATCAATAATTTTCTTTGGTTGAATCTCTCCAAGAATTTTAATTGCTTTTTTTCTCCAAAGTTTGTCAATTCCTAAAGAAAGAAAATGATTTAGGAAATCGTATTTTCCAGAGATGTTATTAAACATTTCTGCAACTTCTTCTTTTTTAGATTTATTTTCTTGATTATACGGTTTAACCACTTTTTTTTCGCTCATAACCTTATCCTACCATCGTGTGTCCCGATGGATATTTATATTTTTTACTAATTACCTGCTTACCGAACAAATAAGCAAGTGTTAATGTTCCCACCCTTCCAATAAACATCGCAACAATAAGCACATATTTTCCGCCTTCACTTACTTCTGCGGTAATTCCTTTACTCAAGCCTACTGTACTAGCAGCAGAAACGTGCTCAAAAACGATATCCATAAAAGTAAATCTTCCTGCAGCTAATGCTTCTTGTTCGGTAATTGCTAATGCAAAGCAACCTACAATATTTCCGAGTATGAAAAAGACTAAAATTGAATACGCTTTTAACACGATATCATTGGTAATTGTTCGTTTAAAAAGTTCTACGTTTGGTTTTCCTTTGATCGTAGAAATAACAGAAGCCCAAACTACGGCAAATGTTGAGGTACGAATACCTCCACCGGCAGATCCAGAACTTGCACCTACAAACATTAGAAAAAGAAAGAAAATGAGTACAGGAAGCGATAATTCTGCAGTATCTACTGTATTAAATCCAGCATTTCTGGTAGTGAGAGATTCAAATAGTGTTGTAATAATTTTTCCGAAACCAGACTTTCCTTCTAAGGTATTGTCGTATTCAAAAATAAAGAAGACGAGAGCACCTGCAACCATTAATGCAAGTGTGAAATACAGACTAATTTTTGTGCCAAATTGAATTGTTTTCCAAGGCATTCTCATACGCTCGCGCAGTCGTTTAATTTCAAAAAGGTCAAATAGATAAATCATACCAAATCCACCCAAGAAAAATAAAATCATAATCACAGCATGAACAAGATAGTTGTCTACCAATAAAGGATGCATTAGTCCATTAGGAATTATAGTTAAACCCGCATTGTTAAAACCAGAAATGGCATGAAATACACTGTGGAAAAGCCTGTCTCCCGGATCGGCAAAAATACCTGAAGGTTCAAAGAAAATAAAGAGAAAAAATACGCCGGCAATTTCGATTAACGTACTCCATAATACTATTTTCCCGAACATAGAACCTGTATTTAGGAGTGAGTCTTTGTTTACAAAATCTTCAATTACTTCGTGATGTTTTAGTCCAACTCCAAACTTTGCAATAAGTAGATAAAGTGCAGCAAAGGCTATTGTGTTTAACCCACCAA
>JBMYYC010000058.1:0-9816 GCA_049609045.1 Lishizhenia sp.
TTAAAAACATAAAGTGAAACACTTTATCCATTCCCATTATTTTTGATTTTTCAAAGTGCGAGCTGATTGTTGTTGTAAAAAAACGATACATAGTACTTCCTTCTTCTAATTGATTCATAACAGGTGCTATGTATTTTATTAAAGAATCTGGACTTTGATGTAATACGCGATCAGAAATATATTGCCTTACTTTCTTTTCGAGTACAGGCACATTTACCAATCTATCATCCTTCAAGTCTACGTTGTCCCAAAAATGATCTCTAAAATATTTATAAATGAATAGTGAATCTTTTAAACTTCCATCTTCATTCTTCGGAGCTTCAGGAAGATCTATGTCCATTGACATTTTGATGATTTTAGCAGAAAGTGTATTGCTGTTTTCTGTGATCAGCTTATTTTGGTAGGCAGTCACACTTTTAGAAATAGAACTAATTTGCTCGTTTAGCTCTTTTTTCTTTTCAGTAGCGCTTTCAGGCAAAGCATCTACTTGCTTTGTTAATAGTTCAGCTTGTTGTCTGCTGCTCTGTATCATTTGAATGTATGGAATGAAGAGTTTATTTTCTACCGATTTTTTCACAACCATTGGTTCTACAAAATTGTTGTGCTTGGTTTCTATAGATACTTCTTCGTTGTTGTATATAAATTCAAAATATTTTTGACCAGGAAGTAAAACAGCCATAACACCAGGTTCTTGTTTACTACCGTCAAAAACAACTGTTTCGTTTATAATATCGGCAGTGTCTGCATAATACAACTTACTTCCTACATACTTAACAAGGTTTATTGTTCCGTCTGGTTGACCTTTGATTCTAAACTTTAAATCTTGTGCTACAACAGTGAATATAGACTGTGTGACTAGTAAAGAAAATAAAATATATTTTTTCATATTTTTTTAGTTTGTTTTGAATTTAAATATATGACGTTTCAAATGTACAAATGGTATTTATTTTAACAGTATTTTAACGATTGATTTATTTCGATTTGTAAATTATTTTTTTTGCGCTTAGTTTATTGAAGGTTAAGTAAAGCAAAAATACAGCTAAAACTAAAAGAAAACTTTGCCATGTAAGTGCAGTTTCTATAAAAATGCCTCCACTTTTCAGCGCAGTGTCAATAAAATATTTACCCATCAAAAATAAAGTAACACTACTCAGAACAATAACAGCAAATACTTTAACAAAATAAATAGAAAACGTTTTGTTTATAGTTTTAGGAGGATATCCAATTCTAAGTAAAGTGGTAATTTCGTATTGGTTTTTTGATAAAATTAACTGGCCATATTGAATCAAAACCAAAAGCGAAAGAAATATAGTTAAAATACTTACACTTAATATAATTGAGAAAAGAGTACTGGCTACACTTTTAAGTTTTCCAATTGCTAAAGAACTTGCTTTTGGTTCTATATGTTTTTTCTCCATGAACGCTTCAAACTTCCCAAACTCTCCATCTTTTACAGCAATAATTAAATTACTTATTTCGCCCTTGTTTTCTTGCGGATACTTATTGTTTCCGTAAGCTACAAAAGATTTTGGAACCAAAATACTCCCAATTATATTTGTAAAACCAACAATCTTGGCTTTTCTATTTTCTTTTCCGTTTGTATTAGAAATCGTAAGGGTTATTGGTAATTCTGATGCAATTTCATCCGAAATTTGAGGAATTCCTTGTCCGGCAACAAAGTTATTTGCCATTAAAAGCCATTCTCTAGGTATAATAACAGGAACAAATTCATCTTCTTCATTCCATTTCCATTGAAGTGTATCAATATCTAAAAACTGTGTTTCTACAGACTGCACAAATACATCCGTTCTTAGTTTATTTGGTCCGAATAGTTTTTCTTCTTTTAGTGTGAGTGATACGTCAAACGAGTTAGATAAAATAGGATATACATTATCAATAAATGCTTCGTTTTTGTAATTGGCAATATCTCTGTCATCAAATCCAGTTTTGCTCATACCGAGCGTTGTGTAGTTACTAACTTTTCGTTGAATAATTATAGTATTGTTTTTCATGGTATCATCACCTTCACCAAATTCATTCACACGAATAAGATAGTGCAGAGAAGTTAATAAAAAAGAGAATCCTAAAAAAGCACCAATAATTGCGATAATTAGTTGAGACTTTGATTGATTTTTAAAAAGTATTTTACTCAACATAATTTATAGTTTTAGTTCTACGTCATAATTAAACCCATGAAGATCTCCTAATGTGGTTAAGATAAATCCTGCTTTTATTTCGTTACATCTATCTGAAATCAATTTTAGGCAGAGCTGTGTATTATTTTCATCAAGATGGCTAAAAGGTTCGTCTAAAATTAGCCAATTAAAAGGTTGGGCGAGTGCGCGAATGATGGCAATTCGTTGTTGTTGACCCATAGACAAAATACCACAAGGCATTTCCCATTTGTCTTCTAATCCAAGATGTGTTAATAATTCTAAAAGCTTATTTTCAGTATATGTTTCAGTTAAGTTATTTTTTAATACGAGATTTTCTTTAACCGTAAGTGCTGGAAATAACTGTAGATCTTGAAATACTACCGAAATTTCATTCTTTCTTACATCAGACCATTTTTCTAAATTCCAGTTTCTGATATCTTTATTATTGAAAAGTAAAGCTCCGCTAAAATCATTCTTTACACCTAATAAAATATTTGTAAAAGTAGACTTCCCTTTTCCAGAAGATGCGTTTAAGACTACTTTTTGACCGGGCAAAAGTTCAAATTCGTTGCCCCATATACTTTCGCTATCGTGCTTAATGTTTGCAAGATAACTTGGTATTACATTTTTAAATTTTATCTTCATTCGGAGTTTTTATGTACAAGGTTTTCAAATATCATTCCATCTTTTGTTAGAATCAAAGTTTCTAAGGTTCTTACAGAACTTATTTTAAGTTTAATTTTATTTGAACTATGAAAAAAAATGAACATCTATTTTGGCATAAATATAATAAGCTTATTTTTGGAAAACTGCATTAAATACGTCTAAGTACTTAATACAGAAAAAATAAAATGGAATACGAAAAAGAGCTTAAAACAGCAGAATTAGAATATAAAGCAAACAAAAAACTAACAAATAGACTACATAAGTTGAAGTCTAAAAAATTAGATCAAGAGTTTGAAGCTCTTCATGATGCTGTTTTTGAAGAGGTTGATTGTTTAAAGTGCGCCAATTGCTGTAAAACAACAAGTCCTATTTTTAGAAATGTTGATGTAGAACGTATCGCAAAAAGATTAGGTACTTCTGCAGCCAATTTTGAATTAAAGTATCTTAAACGAGATGAGGATGATGACTTGGTTTTAAAGTCTTCTCCTTGCCCTTTTCTAGCAGAAGATAATACTTGCTCGGTTTATGAAGACAGACCATTGGCGTGTAAAGAATATCCACATACCAATCGCAAACGAATGGATAAGATATTACCATTAACATTACAGAATACACTTGTTTGTCCGGCAGTTAGTACTATTTTTGAACGTTTTAAAGAAGTAAGATAATCACATTTTTTTTGTTAATGGGAATGTAGTTTTAAATTATATTTAGGCTGATTCGTAAGAACAAACGCATTTATAAAAAGTAAAGTAATATGAAAATAATAAGTATCTATTTATCTCTTTTATTCAGTCTATTCAGTTTTGGAGCTGAAACATTTTTTGTTGTAGAGAAAGACTCTCTTTTGGTGTTAGATCAAAGAATACCCAATTCGCTCATTCAAAAAGCAAAAAGTGTAAATTATAACAGCACGTCTGCCATATTTGATCAAACTACATATTATTACGTCAATTTCACAGACAATCAAAGAAGAGCGATAGAACGAGCAGACAGTGTACAAGTAGTCTTCAACAAAGACACAAACTTTGTATCAAAATTAGCAGATGTTTACTTTAAAAATCCAGGAGCGGAAGGCTTAATTAACTTTAAGGTTGTACCTTTTAAAAAGAGTAAAGCCCAAGATTTTGATGAAAATTCGGGTGTTAACTGTTCCTTTCTAAAATTTGCGCCCAAAAAGACAATAATTACCAATGATAAAGTAGTAATTGGAATTCTTATGTTGCTATTGGCAGTAATATTCTATACATCAAACTTAAAAGGAAAATTCTGGAAACGTTTTTATACAATTATTCCAGCCTTGTTTTTATGTTACATGTTGCCGGCTGTGTTAACAAGCGTTGGTTTAATTTCTGCAGAAGAAAGCGGTTTGTATCATATGGCTTCAAGATATTTGTTGCCAGCCAGTTTAATTTTACTCATTTTATCCATAGATATCGGTGCTTTTTTAAGATTAGGTTCTAAAAGTTTAATAATGTTTTTCACAGGAACAGTAGGTGTAATTGTTGGAGGTGTCTTTGCCATTTGGTTGTTTGGAATGATTGCTCCTTCTACTGTTGGAGGAGAAGGTTCTGAAGCAACATGGAGAGGAATGGCAACGATAGCCGGAAGTTGGATAGGTGGAGGAGCAAATCAAACAGCTATGTTAGAAACGTATGGTTACAAAGAAACCTTGTACGGCGGAATGGTTTTGGTGGATATAGTGGTTGCAAATATTTGGATGGCAGTTGTGTTGTTCGGAATTGGTAAACGCAGTAAAATTGACAAATGGTTGAAAGCCGATACTTCTGCAATTGACGAATTAGTTGTGAAAGTTGAGAAGATGAATGCTAAATTTGAAAGAAAGGCAACTTTATCAGATTATATAGTAATGCTAGGAATTGTGTTTGCAGGAGTTGGTATTGCACACTTTCTATCCGGATATTTATCAGAATTCTTTCTAGAAAAGTTGGGCAAAGGAAATACATTATCTAGTTCGTTTTTCTGGATGGTTGTACTTTCTACGGTTTATGGATTTATTTTATCGTTAACCAAAGCCAGAGAGTATGAAGGTGTTGGAGCTTCAAAATTTGGTTCTATCTTTTTATACGTTTTAGTTGCAACTATTGGCATGAAAGTAGATATCGCAAGAATATTTGAAAATCCGAGTTTAATTTTAATTGGTTTGGTTTGGATAGCAGTACATGCGGGTTTTCTCGTAATTGTTGCGAAAATTATTAAGGCTCCTTATTTCTTTTTAGCCGTTGGTAGTCAGGCAAACATAGGCGGTGCAGCATCAGCTCCGGTAGTTGCAAATGCGTTTCATCCAGCATTAACAACAGTAGGTGTACTAATGGCGGTTTTTGGTTATTTTATTGGTACCTTTGGCGCTGTGTTGTGTGCAGAGTTAATGCATCTTGTAGCACCCGTTTAGTACTTACATGTTCATTTCGTGTTCATAAGTAGTACTCAAAAATTTCGAGAGAAAAGAAATTTAGTGTAAATTTAGTGAAGTATGTTTGAGGAAGAAGAAGAGTTTTATCAAGATGACTTTACAGCCGAAATTGAAGCATTCAATAGAATGTATAAAAACGGCCATTTTCAATATATTGATGGAGATAAATTAGAGATGATTATCGATCACTTTCTAATGTCAAACTCCTACAATAAGGCAAAGTGGGGAATAGAGCATGCACTTGCGCAATTTCCTTTTAGTACCACCTTTAAATTGCGAAAGGCGCAAATTCTTTCTGCAACTGGAGAATTAAAAGAAGCACTAGAAACGTTAACAGAAATAGAAAAGTTAGAGGGTCTGTCTTTAGAGTTGATTTTAACTAAGGCATCTTGTTTTAATCAATTGAGAGATTCAAAAAGTGCAATCAAATATTTTAAGTTAGCACTCGATTTTTCAGAACCAGATGAAAGAGATGAGATTTATTTAGATTTAGCGCTGGAGTATCAAAATATTTCTGATCATAAATCTGCAATAGCTGTATTAACAGAAGCAATAAAGCAAAATCCGAAAAATGAAGTAGCTGTTTATGAACTTGCTTTTTGTCACGATCAAATTGGCGATTATGAAAATGCTATATTATCGTTTACGAAATATATAGACGAAAATCCTTACAGTTTTACAGCCTGGTACAACTTGGCAAACGCCTATTTAAAAGTAGAGAATTATGAAAAAGCCATTTGGGCTTACGATTATAGTATATTAATCAACGATGATTTTCCGCCAGCTTTATTTAACTTAGGTAATGCTTATTTGAGCTTTGGTAAAGTTCAAAAAGCGTTAGAATGTTTTGAGAAATGTTTAGAGATTGAAGGTGAAGATGGACTTATTCTTAGTTACATGGGAGAATGTTACGAAGAGTTAGGTGAGCTAGATTTAGCTTTAAATTGTTATAAACGGTCTACCACCGTAGCTCCGCATTTAGGAGATGCTTGGCTTGGACTTGGTATAGTTAAAGATTTACAGGGTCATACATCGGAAGCCATAAAATTGGTTGAGCGTGCAATAGAGTTAACACCAGAAAATGCCAGTTATTACCACGTATTAGCTGGAGTTTATGAAAAAGTACCAGAGTTAGAAAAGGCAATTGAAGCTTACAGAGTGGGAACGGAAATGGATCCACAGAACGAAGAAATGCTCTTAGATTATTTTAAATTATTAGTGGAGTACAACGCTTCACTAGTGGAAGAGCTTTGGAGTGTTAGTGCTGACTTTCAGTACTGTAAAGAGTTAGATCTTGTTCGAGTATATGCTCTGTGGCTCACAAACCAAAGAACAGATTCACTTTTATTATTGGATAAACTCGTTTTGATGGACATAGATTTAGCTAAAAAGTTATTTTTGCACTTTCCAGAAACGAAAAATATTAAAGATTTTACACATAGAATATTAGAATAGTACTACTTATGAATTTCGATTTATCATACATACCACAAAGAACTTCAAAGCCTAGAACAGCAGGTGTAACCATGATGATGGACAAAGGTTTAAGCGTTCGAGAAGTAGAAGATTTTATTGCAGCTTCTGGACATTTAACAGATGTTGTAAAATTTGGATTTGGAACTGCATTTGTCTCAAAAGATTTAGAAAAGAAGATTGCTTTGTATAAAGAAGCAAATATTCGACCATATTTTGGAGGAACTTTGTTCGAAGCTTTTTATGCAAGAGGTATGTTCGAAGATTATTTGAGACTGTGCGATAAGTACGATTTAGATCTAGCAGAAATATCTGATGGTTCTATTATCATTCCTCACGATAAAAAGTGTGAGTTGATTAGGCGTGTTTCTAAAACCAGAACCTGTTTATCTGAAGTTGGTTCTAAAGATTCAGGAATTTTAATTTCCCCGAGTAAATGGATTAAAATGATGAGTACTGAGCTAGAAGCTGGATCATGGAAAGTTATTGCCGAAGGGAGAGAAAGTGGTACAGTTGGTGTATTTAGACCAAATGGAACAGCGCATACGTTATTGATTAATAAAATTATAGCGAAAATTAAACCAGACGATATTTTATGGGAAGCACCAAAGAAAAACCAGCAAGTATGGTTTGTTAAATTATTTGGAGCCAACGTAAATCTAGGAAATATCGCATACAATGAAATGATACCTTTAGAATGCTTGCGCTTAGGGTTAAGAGGTGATACTTTCTTTGAAAACTTGCCAGAAGATTATGCTGCAAGACTAAAGCAGGTTTCTTCTGATGAAGAAGAATAGGCTGTATGACAAACGTTATTAAAACGATTAAAGGTCATTCCGGTGCAATATACGACGCCTGTCTTACAGGAAATGATTTATACACTACAAGTGCAGATAAATACACCGTTAGATGGAAAATTAACGAAGGTGTGCAAGATAAATTTGCGGTTAAATCAGATCATTCGGCATTTAAAATTTCTTTAATTAAAGAGGATAGCGTACTTGTAATTGGCTCATCTAAAGGTAATCTGCATTGTATTGATTTAGCTTCAAAAGAAGAAATTAAAAATTTAGCCCAGCACAAATCAAGTGTTTTTTCTATCACAGAGAATAAAGTTAAAAACGAGTTTTATACAACAGATGCTCAAGGCTATTTTTGCGCTTGGTGTTGTTCAACTTTGGATCTAAAAATTACGCTGCCCTTAGCTTGTGGTAAAATTAGAAGCTGTGCTGTAAATGAAGACGGTACTCTGATTAGTCTGGCATGTCAAGACGGTAAAATTAGAATTTTAGAAACTTCCTTTTTTAATGAAATAATTACGTTTAAAGCGCATCATTCAGGTGTAAATACAACACTTTTTAATGGAGACTATTTAGTATCTGGTGGTAAAGATGCATTTATAAGAAAATGGAAGTGGAAATCACAAGAATTACTAACAGAAGTTCCTGCGCATAATTTTGCTGTTTATGATATAATTTCTATGAACAACGGCAATTATGTATCTGCAAGCTTCGATAAAACGGTGAAAGTCTGGAATTCTAATTTAGAAATAATAGAACGTTTAGATAAAAAATCTGGCGGACATTCACATACGGTGAATAGACTAGTGAAAATTAATCAAAATGAGTTCTTCTCTATCAGCGATGATAAGAGCGTTGTTCACTGGAGTCTAGTTTAAATTTTCAGCTTCTTTTTTAAAACGTTTACTGAATTACATCTACAGAAATTACGCCATCTGGCAAAAAGTTTTTCAGCATTACTCTTTCTGTTTTATTGATGTAAGTTTCGTTAAAAGGTTTGGCAACTTTTACATAATTTGCCGTAAAACCATGCATTAATCCGTCGTGGTTATCACCTTCCCAAAGAACACTTTGAGTAGAACCTAAATTTTCTTCATAAAATTTACGTTTCTTTTTATCAGATAAGATATGTAACATTTTACTTCTATCTTTTCTAACACTCATTGGTACAGGATCACTCATTTTTGGAGCTCCGGTATTTGCTCTTTCAGAATAAGTAAATACGTGTAGATAGCTTATATTTAGTTCGTTCAAGAAATTATATGTGGTCATAAAATCTTCATCAGTTTCGCCCGGAAAACCAACAATAACATCTACACCAATACAGGCCTGAGGAGCGTATTCTTTAATTTTCTCAACTCTATCTTCATATAAAGCGGTCAAATATTTTCTACGCATTGCTTTTAACAACTTATCAGATCCACTTTGCAGCGGTATATGAAAATGTGGAACAAAACGTTTAGAATGGTTTAAAGTGAAGTTTATTATTTCATCACTGAGAAGGTTTGGTTCAATAGATGAAATACGAAATCGGTCTATGCCTTCAACTTTATCTAATTCTTGTACAAGTTGATAAAAATTTTCGTCACCCCCTTGTCCAAAGTCACCAATATTAACTCCTGTTAAAACAACTTCTTTAATATCTGTACTAGCAATTTTCTGTGCTTCTGTTATTGTTTCTTGCACACTGCCATTTCGACTTTTACCTCTAGCTAGTGGGATAGTGCAAAATGTACAAAAGTAATCGCATCCGTCTTGTACTTTTAAAAAAGAACGTGTTCTATCTCCAAAAGAGAAAGAAGGAATAAAGGTTTGAGTTTGTTTTATATTTTCGTTAAAAATTTGTGCTTTTTCTCGTGATTGTTTTTCTAAATTCCCCAAGTGCTCCAGTATATTAAACTTTTCATTTGCACCAAGAACTAGATCTACTCCAGGAATTTCTGAAATTTGTTCAGGCTTTAACTGAGCAAAACAGCCAATGATGGTTATAAATGCTTCAGGATTTATCTTCAGAGCTCGTTTTACAAGTTGTTTACATTTCTTATCTGCATTTTCAGTTACAGAACAGGTATTAATGACATAAATATCTGGTGTATCGTCAAAATCTACTTTTGCAAACCCTTCATCTTCAAAGCTTCGTGCTATTGTTGATGTTTCAGAGAAATTGAGCTTACATCCAAGTGTATAAAAAGCAACTTTTTTAAACTGAATCATAATGGATGCAAAGATATTAAGCTTTTTTAAAGCGAGCGCTTATTTTTGTTACGAAGATGAATAAAAAACGTAA
>JBMYYC010000059.1:0-9481 GCA_049609045.1 Lishizhenia sp.
TTTTATAAAAGCCCCAGTTATTTAGTTAGCTGGGGCTTTTTTTGGTTTAAGGGATTAGGGATGAGGGATGAGTGACTTGTGGTTAGTGATTGTTTTTTCGATTATTCGTTGCCAAGTTCGACGGCGCGATTGAATGCGGCGTATGCGGCGTCTTTGATGAGTTGGACTTTCCTGAGGCGGGTGTTAAATTGTGTTTGTAATAAAGAGAACTTGTTTTTAAATACTCGTTTTTTTTTGATTTTATGTAAAAACAATCTTTTGATATATATGTTACTAGTAAAAGTAATTGATGAATGAAACACGAATAGGCATTGTTGGAGCTGGTTTAACAGGTTTAATTGCAGCGAAGGTTTTGAGCAGTAATAATTTTAATGTTACTGTTTTTGAAAAAAGCGAGACTCCAGGTGGTCGAATGGTAACGGAGGTAGTTGATGGTTGGAATTTGGACGTAGGTTTTCAAGTTTTATTATCGGCTTATCCTGTTTTAAATCGTTGTGTTGATTGGACTAACTTGGAAGTACATAAATTGGATTCGGCAGCTACTGTTTTTATGAATAATAAACGAATGGTGGTAGGCGATCCATTCAGAACTAAAGGTGTTTTTTTGCAAACATTATTCTCTTCCGTAGGAAGTATAAGAGATAAATATTTAGTTTTTAAATTAAAACGGTATGTTGATAAATTAGATACTAGGTCGATCTTTACGTTGTCTAACGCTTCAACATTATCTTTTTTACAAGACTTTGGCTTTTCTCATAAGATAATAAGTCGTTTTTTTAAACCTTTTTTTGGAGGTATCTTTTTAGAGAAAGAATTACTTACCTCGAATAGAATGTTTTTATTTATTTTTAAAATGTTCGCTGATGGAGATGCTTTACTTCCTATTGAAGGTATTGGAGCTTTAGGGAAACAACTTGCCGATGATATGCCTGATGTTAATTTTAATTACAACTCATCTGTTCAACATATGGATTTGTCAAAAGCTAGTTTGAGTTTAGAAAACGGAGCAGTGAGTAACTTTGATTATATAATTAACACCATTCCTAATCATGGAGAATTAGAAAGTGTAAGCAAATGGAACGGTTGCTATAATTTATACTTCGAACATAACTCGCCAGCTATTCTAAAAGAAGTTAGGATTGGTTTAAATGCAAACGAAGGAAGGTTGATTAATAATTTATTTTATCCAAGCTCAATTCAATGTCCAACGGATAAGGAAGGGAAGAATTTGTTGTCTATAACTGTTTTAGATGCAAAAGGATTGAGTCAAAACGAGCTTATCAACCGAGTTGAGCGCGAATTAATTGAAGATTTTAATTTAAAAGAATGTCATCTAAAGCTATTGAAAGTTTATCATCTGCCTTATTCTTTACCCAATATAAAAGCCCCGAAATATGCTAGTAGTTTTGAGTCTCATGAAGGGAATGTTTTTCATGTCGGTGACTTTAGTGCTAATGGCTCACAAAATGCAGCTTGTGCCATTGGAGAAGCTGTGGCGAAAGAAATATTAAATAGAGTGAAAAATAAGAATTCGTTATAACTAATATGCTTATCTGCCTTTAATTGTTAAATGGTTCTACATCTGCTTTATCCCATCTTTCTGTTCGTTTAACACCTTCAACCATTTCAAATTTTTCTATTAGAGATTCTAGGTGACGTAAATCGTATACATAGACTTCTATCCATCCTTCAAATATACCGTCATTTGAATCAAAAGATATGGACTTCATGTTGACATTCTGTTGCTTAGAGATTATTTCTGTTATTTGATTTACAATTCCCACATCGTCAATTCCAATTAATTTTAAACGAGCTATTCTTTCTTTTGTATCGTCTGATTTGAATCTGGCTTTTATGCATCTATACGCCATTTTACTCATCATGTTTTCGGCATTCGGACAATTGTTTCTATGAATTTTGATTCCTTCATTAACCGTCACAAATCCGAAAACGGCGTCTCCAGGAATTGGATTACAACATTTCGCTATTTTATATTCTATATCTTTAAAATTTTCTCCAATAATAATAGTATCACTTTTGTCGAGTTTTTTTGTTATTTCTGTTGCGTGTTTTGTTTTCTTTATTTTCCCTTCTTTTTTCTCAATGTTGAGAACTCCACCTTTATTTTCAATTTCTCTAATTTTAGGAAGTTCAATTTTACCTCTAGCTATTCTCGTGTATAGTTCGAGGGTATTTGGTATATTATAGAATTTTTCTATTGTGCTAATATTCTCAGAAGTAAATCGAATGTTATACTGTTTAAATTTTCTTTCTAATATTTCTTTTCCGTCTGCTGCAATTTCTTTTTGAGCTTCGTTTAATGAGGATTTTATTTTTTGTTTTGCTCTTGCTGTTGCTACGAATTTCAACCACTCATCGTTTGGTTTTTGCTTAGATGACGTAATTATCTCTACTTGATTACCACTTTTTAACTGATGGCTTAAAGGAACAAGTTTATTATTCACTTTTGCTCCAATACAGGTAAGACCAATTTGTGTGTGTATATCAAAGGCAAAATCTAATACGGTTGATCCTGTAGGAAGCACGCGTAATTGTCCTTTTGGTGTAAAGACATAAATCTCTTGATTAAATAAGTTTAATTTAAATTCGTTGACGAAATCTAAAGCATCGTGGTTCGGACTCTCAAGTAAATCTCGAATTTCTTCAATCCAGCGATCAAACTTATTGTCGCCATTTCTTGATTCCTTGTAGTTGTAGTGTGCAGCAAGTCCTTTTTCTGCAATTTGATCCATTCGATTAGATCTTATTTGTACTTCTACCCATTTACCCTGCGGACTCATTACAGTTGTGTGAAGACTTTCGTATCCATTCGCTCGTGGAGTCGATATCCAATCTCTCAATCGGTCTGGATTGGGTTGATAAAAGTCGGTAACAATAGAGTATACCCTCCATGAGTCTGCTTTTTCACGTTCTAAAGGAGTGTCTAAAATTATTCGGATAGCAAATAAATCATAAACTTCTTCAAATGGAACCGATTTTGATTGCATTTTTCTATAAATAGAAGCAATATTTTTAGTTCTTGTCTTTACTTGAAAGGAATAGCCTTCGTTTATAAGACTTTCTTTAATTGGTAAAACGAACCTTCTAATAAATCTGTTACGTGCGTCTTTACTACTTTTTAGTTTCAGGTCTATTTCATCATATTTTTCAGGATTAGTATACTTCAAACATAAATCTTCTAATTCATTTTTTATTGTGTACAGTCCTAATCTATGAGCTAATGGCGCATATAAGAAATTAGTTTCAGATGCAATTTTTAATTGTTTATCGATGCGCATACTAGAAAGTGTTCTCATATTATGCAATCGGTCGGCAAGTTTGATTAACACAACTCTAAGATCATCTGATATTGTGAGTATCATTTTTCTGAAATTCTCTGCTTGTATGGATGCATTTTCATCAAATACTTCTGGAATTTTTGTTAATCCGTCAATAATTTTTCTTGAAGTAGACCCGAAACTTTCCTCGATGTCTTCAAGAGTGATGTATGTATCCTCAACAGTATCGTGTAACAGTGCGCAGGCGATTGCTGTGGCTCCTAATCCCATTTCTTCAGCACAAATTCTAGCAACTGATATTGGGTGATAAATGTACGGTTCTCCTGATTTTCTGCGCATATCTTTGTGCGCTTCTACTGCAATATCAAATGCTTTACGAATCATTTTAGTTTCTGATCTCGTACGTTGTTTGGTAGCACGAAGTAGTCCTTTAAATGCTCTCAGGATCTCGTTTCTTTCTTTTTCTAAATCTATGATTGTATTTTTTTCGTCCATTTCTTGTTCTTGTTATCCTAAAGTAGTGATTTGCTCGAATTATTTTTAAAAATCGAATAAATAGTTTAAAATAAAAAAATCCGCCTGCGATTAAACACAAGCGGATTACAGAATTTGAGTGCGTTTATTTACTAGGAAGAACTTTAGTCTTCACTTCTCCAAATCCTACACGAACACCATTTTTAGTTGCATGTCCGCGCATAATTACGGTATCATGGTCTTGTATGAATTTTCTTTCAGATCCATCGTTCATTTTTACAGGTTTACTTCCTCTCCATGAAATTTCTAGCATTGAGCCGTAAGAGTCTGGTGTTGGACCAGAAATTGTTCCTGAAGCCATCATGTCTCCACAATTGATATTACAACCATTTACAGTGTGATGTGTTAATTGCTGAATCATATTCCAATACATATGTTTGTAATTCGAATTTGAGACAACAGTTTCTTCTTTATTGTCTGGAGCAATTGCAACTTGTAAATTAATATCGTAATGGTGTTGACCTTGGTATTCTAAATAAGGTAAAACTTTAGGATCTTGCTTTGGACCTTCTAATTTAAAAGGTTCTAGCGCATCCATTGTCACAATCCACGGAGAAATACTTGAAGCGAAATTTTTAGCTAAAAATGGTCCGAGCGGAACATACTCCCACTTTTGGATATCTCGAGCACTCCAGTCATTAAACAAGCACATTCCGAAAATATAATCTTCTGCTTCGTTGGTTGAAATTGAATCACCGATTGGTTTTCCATCGTAGGTAACAAATGCCATTTCTAGCTCAAAGTCTAGTAATTTGGTTGGACCAAAAACAGGATCTGCGTTGTCATCAGGTCTAGTTTGACCTTTTGGTCTATAAATATCCTGTCCAGACACAATAATAGAACTTGCTCTACCATGATATCCAACAGGTATCCAAAGCCAGTTGGGTAATAGCGCATTGTTTGGGTCTCTAAACATGGTTCCTACATTGGTAGCATGTTCTCTACTTGAATAGAAGTCTGTATAATCTCCAACCTTTACAGGAAGTAACATTTCTACAGTTGAATTATCTATAATAACCTGACTAACATGATGTTCATTTTGAGAAAGGTCTTTATTATCAGTAGAGAATAATTTTGAAATTCTATTTCTAAGATCTCGTGTTCCTTTCTTTCCTTTTTTCATTAGCGGATTAAGCGAGTTTGTATCAAAATCTTCTAATTGAAAAGGCAGATTGTTAAGATAACCAAGTACGAAAAGTGTTTTTAAATCAATAATTGAGTTTCCAATACGTGTTGCAACTCTTGGAGATAAATTATCTGTTTTAAAAATTCCGAATGGAATATTTTGAATTGGAAAGTCAGAGTTTTGTTCAACTTCTAACCATGTTTTTAAACTTGGATCGTTTGCTTGTATCATATTTTAATATTGAAATAATGGTAAATTACTCATTAGATTATTTATTTCAGTTTTAACAACGCTTACTTTTTCATCATCATGAGCGTTCATAATTACTGTATCTATGAGTTCTACGATTCTTGGAATATGGCTCTCGTTTATTCCTCTTGTTGTTATTGCGCTTGTACCGATTCGAATACCAGATGTAACAAAAGGAGATTCTGTATCAAAAGGAACCATATTTTTATTTACAGTTATAGCAGCTTTACCTAGAGCAATTTCCGCATCTTTTCCGTTAATACCTTTTGGTCTTAAATCTATAAGCATGGAGTGGTTGTCTGTACCACCAGAGATAATTTTATATCCTCTTTTTACCATTTCATCAGCCATTAACGAGGCATTTTTAACTACTTTTTGCATGTAGTTTTTATAATTTTCGTCGAGTGCTTCTCCAAAGGCTACGGCTTTGGCTGCAATAACATGTTCTAGTGGTCCACCTTGCATTCCTGGGAAAACGGCTGCATCTAACAAACTTGCCATAGACCTTAGGTTTCCGTTTTTCCATTTTATTCCAAAAGGATTATCGAAATTATTTCGCATCATTATTATTCCTCCTCTTGGACCTCTAAGTGTTTTGTGTGTGGTAGATGTAACAATGTGACAGTGTTCTAGCGGATCACTCAAAATACCTGCGGCAATTAATCCTGCTGGGTGCGAAATGTCTGCTAAAACCAAAGCGCCTACTTCGTCTGCTACCTTTCTTATTCTAGCATAATCCCAATCTCTAGAATAAGCTGAAGCACCACAAATTATCATTTTTGGTTTTTCTTTCTTCGCCGTTTCTTCGAGCGCATCGTAATCTACTAGACCGTCAGATTCTTTAACGCCATAGAAAAAAGGTTTGTATAGTTTTCCTGAGTAATTTACAGGTGAGCCGTGTGTTAAATGTCCACCATGAGAAAGATCAAACCCAAGGATTTTATCTCCAGGCTGAAGGCATGCGAGCATTACAGCTGCATTCGCTGATGCACCAGAATGTGGTTGAACATTTGCCCATTCGGCATTAAAAAGTTTACACAGTCTATCAATTGCTAACTGCTCAACTTTATCAACAACTTCACAACCGCCGTAATATCTTTTTCCGGGTAATCCTTCGGCGTATTTGTTCGTTAATACACTTCCCATTGCAGTCATTACCTCATTACTCACAAAGTTTTCTGAAGCAATTAATTCTAATCCGTTTTTCTGTCTGTCAGATTCCTGTTGGATTAGATCAAATATAGCATTGTCTCTCGCCATTATTAATTATTTATATCATGAATTTTCTGCAAACCTTCTAAAAGAGTTGTTTTAGGTTTGTAATTAACTAATCTTTCTAATTTTTTAGAGCTCCCTACGCGTCTTTCAACTTCATAGTCGTATCTTTTCTTTGGAGCATCTATAAATTTAATTTCTGAAGTAGAATTTACTATATTTTTAATGTTATGCGCTAGCGTTTCTATGTTCCACTCCGCTTCATTAGCTATGTTTACGATGTGCGAGCCATTTATATTTATTAGTCGAACACACGCTTCTACTGTATCATCAATGTATGTAAAATCTCTTGTTTGCAATCCTTTTCCGTAAACTGTGATTGGGCTATTTTGATGTGCTTGTTCAAAAAATCGAGGAACAACCATACGGTTATCTTGGTTGTGACCATAAACATTAAAAAAGCGTAACGAAATCGCATTTAAACCTTTTTCTTCGCAGTGTGAAGCGAGATAGATCTCATTATACCTTTTCGCCATGGCATAAGATGTTCTTGGATCTACCAATACTTCTTCGGTAAGTGCGTTTTCTATTGCTGAGTGACCATAAATACCGGAAGTAGACGCATATAAAATTTTATTTACAGAATTCTCTTCTGCAGCTTGAATTACGTTTCTTGTACCTATAACCTCTACGTCCATAGTTTCTACAGGATTATCTGCAACTACATCTACGCCCAATACGGCTGCAAAGTGAAAAATAACATCACAGCCTTTTGTTGCTTTATTTACAGTTTCAAAATTTCTAACATCCCCTTTTATAAATACAATTTTTTCAAAGGTTGCTTTATCTATTTTATTTCCGCGCAGTAAGTTATCTATAACAACAACTTCGTGCTTCTCTTTAACAAGTCGTTTCACTAAATTGCTGCCAATAAATCCTGCGCCTCCGGTTACTAATATTTTCATTGAGTAGTTCTTATTTTAAGTATCGTTTAATTAATGCGAGTTGATGTGTTTGTTTTTTTAGTTCTTCTGAAAAGATTCCATTTTCATTAAGTAAATCAATTTTTACTCTTCCAGAAGCATGAATAATTCTATTATTATCTAATACAATACCAACGTGGGTGATATTTTCTTTCTTATTTTTAAAAAATGCGAGATCTCCCAACTGCTTATTTTCATAATTTACCGTTGTTCCTAGTTTGAATTGTTGTGAGGCATCTCGGGGAAGCTCTACGTCATATTCTCTAAGGATAGATTGAGTAAACCCAGAACAATCGATTCCTGCTAACGTTCGTCCGCCCCACAAATAAGGAGTGTTTTCATATGCTAATACGCGGTTTAGCATACTTGACTGTGCAGTACTGTTTTTATCAGTTGAAACTGAAAAAGTGAATTTTTCCACACTAAAAGTATAGTCTCCATCCTTTATAAATGAACCTCTAAAGCTTGTAATAGAGCCGAAATTACTTTGAATCGTTTGTTGATTTACTATTTGTCTTTGATTGTTTGTGTAGATTTCTTTGAACGTATGAATAGAAATTTTTATAATTTGTTTTGGATCTATCCAACCTTCGTATTCATCGTGAGCAGATTTTATTTTTACCCAAGAATCGTTTTTTACTTCTAAACACGTCCCGAGTTCTCCAAATAACAGTTGTGAGATCATTTCTGATCTATCATCTGGAGAATTTCTCACCGGAATAATACTTAGTTGTGTGAAAAAGTAGAAAAGAGGTTCCATTATTTTTTCTTAGGAAAATTTGCGTTTTGAATCAGTTTTAATGCTTGTTCTATGTGTCTTTCATTGTGATAAATGCAAAACATTAGAGCGTCTCCCAATCGCAACCGAACAATGCGAGATATAAAAATAGGAACTTTTACTTTTTTCAAATTTACTTCTTCAGAAAGTTTGAGTATGTTCAAAAGCTCTTTTTGGCGTGTAAGAAAATCTTTTATATCCGTTTTTGAAACGAGTTCTTTAACTATGCCAGGATTATAATCTTTTGGTGAGTTAAATTTTCGTTTTACATTTTTTGCATTACCTAACTTCATACTTTTCCAGGCAGATCTTCCTAAAGGAGATGAAACGAAGTTTTCTTTCGCATTTTTGAAGCGCGTATTGCCAATTTTCTCTTTAAGCACAGGATGGTAATAATTTGCATACTCATTGAGGTGTGCAAATATTTCAAAAAGACTCCAAGTTACCTCGTTGGGTTTCCAGTTTTTTTGAGCTTCTGAGAAGTGCAGAAACTTTTTTTCAGTTACCTTAATATTCTCTTGGGTTATTAGAGATAAATCATTAAGTAACTTATGTGATTCGAATGTTTTCATGCCATTAAATACTCAGATATCAAATTTAACATCTAAATCTAACAAATCAAGGGAATCTATTCGAATAATAAGAATTATCTATAATTTTTATTTCAACTAGACAAATAAAGAGTCTACTGCTTAATTTTTTTTTACTTTCGTACATCTGCAAGAAATGTTAGAAATAGGATAAAAATGACGAAAAAACAGCCTTTAATTTTAGTAACGAATGACGATGGAATTACTGCAAAGGGAATAAAATCTTTGGTTGAAGCAGTAGCACCTTTCGGAGAAGTTGTTATTGTAGCGCCAGATAAACCACAATCAGGAATGGGACATGCCATCACGGTGAATAATCCTTTGCGTTTATCTAAATCTGTTTTGTTTGATGATTTTGAGGCTTATACTTGCAGTGGAACTCCCGTAGATTGTGTGAAATTAGCGATTTATGAAATCTTAAATAGAAAACCAGATCTTTTGGTTTCAGGAATTAATCATGGAGAAAATTCGTCTACAAACGTACTTTATTCTGGTACAATGTCGGCGGCGGTAGAAGGAGCAATGGAAAGAATTCCTTCTGTTGGTTTTTCACTGTTAGATTTTGATTCCGATGCAAATTTTAAAACTTCCCAATATGTGGTTAAGAAAGTAGTGCAGCAGGTGTTGTCAAATAAATATCCAGAAGGCATTTGTTTGAATGTGAATATTCCTAAATGTGACATGGATGAGCTTAAAGGAATACGTGT
>JBMYYC010000060.1:0-9173 GCA_049609045.1 Lishizhenia sp.
CAATTCGGTGAAAATTAAAAGTTAAAAAAATTATCTTATCTTTAGGAACAAAATCCTCCAAACACGTAATATAAACTCTTCTCAAATTAAGTTTTTCTTTTTCTGACAATAAATTACATTTAAAATATAGAAAAGAAGAGGTATTCATTAGAGTATCTCTTTTTTGTTTTAGAACGTATTTCCTGCTATCTATTCTAGTTTATGTTCTAAAAATAAAGTTCAAACTAGCTTTTCAAAGGCTTCTCTGGTCGCCTTTTCTCACCTAATTTCACTAAATTTTCAGTACACAAAGCTGCCATTTCTATCAGGCGTATCCAACAATATTAAGTCACCGTTCCAAAAAAATGGATTTTCGCCCTTTTATAAAGTTCAAATTAGCGTAGAACTTTCGTGTGATTTAGACGCTATATTAGTAATACTTCCCTTCCATTAAATACTCCTTCACATAATCCTCAACGCCTTGTTCTAAGGTATGGAAACCGTCTGCGTAGCCTTGCATAATTAGTTTGTTCATATTGGCTTCTGTAAAGTATTGGTATTTATCTCTAATATCTGCTGGCGTATCAATAAAAGAAATTTCTTCTTCTTTGTTCATTGCTTTAAACGTAGCGCGCACTAAATCTAAAAAGGTTCTTGCCTTACCAGATCCTAGGTTGTAAATAGCACTTTCTGTATTTTCATTTTCTTTTAAGAATAAACAGATGTTTACTACATCTTTTACGTAAACAAAATCGCGCATTTGCTCACCATCTTTATATTCTGGGTTGTGCGAACGAAATAATTTCATTGCACCCGTTTTCAAAATTTGTCTGTACGCATGCATTATAACAGATGCCATTCTTTCTTTGTGGTACTCGTTTGGTCCGTAAACATTAAAGAATTTAAGTCCAGCCCAAAACGGAGGATGATTGTGTTGTTTTAAAACCCATTCGTCAAACGTTTGTTTAGAATCTCCGTAGGGATTTAATGGTTTCAATAATGGAATTTTAGAGTGATCATCTTCATACCCTTGCTCACCTAAACCATAAGTTGCAGCAGAACTTGCGTAAACTAACGGAATCTTGTAATGCGTACACCATTTCCAAATTTCTTTAGAATACTCAACATTCAAATCGTCAAAAATAGCTTTGTCAAATTCAGCAGTATCTGTTCTTGCTCCTATATGATAAACAAATTCTACTTCTTCACCGTTTTCTTTGAACCAGTTCAAAAATTCAATTCTATTTATCTTAGCTCCTATTGTTTTACCTACTAAGTTGTGCTCTTTCTCTACTTTAGAAAAATCATCTACAACCATAATACGTTCGTATCCGGCTTGGTTTAATTTACTCACCAAACAACTCCCAATAAAACCTGCAGCACCTGTAACAACTATCATACTCTTAATTTGAACGTACAAAGTTAATGGAATAGAGGTATAGTTGAAAGTTAAAAGTTGAAAGTTTTAAAGTTCAAAGTTTTGAAGTTGAAAGTTTAGAGTGCAGAGGTTTGAGTTATGATACGTTTTTTTAGAGTTGTTATTCTTGAATATTTATATCCTATTTTACCAAAAATATAGCGTTACGTTTTTTTAGTAGTTTATCTTGAACAGCTGCTTAGTATAGATGTTAAACTGCATTGGTTTAAAAATTCAGAATTGAATGTTATGAATCCACTGAAGGACACAGTAAAATTTTCAATACAACTCTTTTGAATTTTCCTTTTTGAATTTTCCCTTTTTTAAATTTAATCTCTTCGGTTGAGTAAAATAGAAACGTAGTATAAAACGGTAACTAAAGAACCTATTGCAGCAACTACGTAGGTCATAGCAGCCCATTTTAAAGCGTCTTTAGATCGTGCTAATTCTTCTTGAGTAGAAAACCCACTATTTTCAATCCAAACCAATGCACGTTTAGAAGCATCAAACTCTACAGGTAGTGTAACTATTGAAAATAAAGCGAGAATTCCGTAACTAATTATCAAAGTCCATAAAATAGCTTCAACAGGTAAAGTATTGAAAAGAAAAGCTCCTCCAAAAATAGAAACCATAATCACAGCATTTAAAATTTTACCGCTTATAGCCTGTAACGGAACAAGTTGAGATCTAAGTTTAAGCGGAGCATACGCCTGAGCATGTTGTATTGCGTGTCCACATTCATGCGCAGCAACTGCTGTACTTGCAGCATTTCTTCCGTGGTACACCGTATCTGAAAGATTCACTGTTTTATTTGTAGGGTTGTAGTGATCTGTAAGTTGTCCAGGAACATGAATTATCTGAACATCATTAACACCACTATCTCTCAACATTTTTTCGGCAATTTCCTTTCCAGATAGTCCGCTTTGAGATGGAATTTTAGAATACTTCTTAAACTTGTTTTTTAAAACATAACTCACCAGCATACCAATTCCCATAAAAACGAAACCAATAATCATAGCTGGACCAATAGAAACTCCCATTATATTAAATTTAGTGGAATGAAGATAAAATAAAAAATCCTCATTTCGATTAAGAAAATGAGGATTAACAATTTTTAATAATTATATCTTTTTTAGTCGTTACCGCCTAATAATCTCAGAAGAGAAACAAAAAGGTTAATAAATAAAATGTAAAGTATTAAACCTCCAATAAGTGCAAGCTTTTGTTTTTGAACACCTTCTAATGCAGGATCTTCAGCAATATATTTTAAACGCTGCATTTCCCAAGCAGTTAAACCTGTAAAAACAATAACTCCCAATATAGAGATAACGAATGACATCATTGAAGATTCAAAAACCAAGAAATTCAAAATTCCGGCGATAAACATTCCTATAAAAACCATGTATAACAAACTTCCCATTTTAGAGAGATCTGTTTTGGTAGTGTATCCTAAAATTGCCATACCCGCGAAGGCTCCGGCAGTTACAAAAAAGGTAGTTACAATATCACCTAGGCTATAAACAATAAATAAAGTGGATAAACTCAAGCCCATTAAACAAGAATAAGCTAAAAAGAGTATGAGTAGAAGTCCCATAGACAATTTATTGTATGCCATTTGCAACAACAAACCTAAGCCAACAGGAGCAAATACAACAACATAAAATAGCGGACTAACAGATCCTGTGGAAAGGTTTACAAACCATTCAAAAACTTTTCCTGATGATGCCGTGTAATACGCAATTGCTCCAGAAGAAAGTAATGCAACAAACATGTAAGTATAAACGCTGGCAAAAAACTCTTTGCTCATTGCTTTTGCGTCTGGTCCGTACGTTTTTTTATCTAAAATATTATCTAACATTTTCGTTTAATTTTAATGTAATTTTGCTTGTACTAAATTAATAAATTCTTTTCTAGTAGCATCGTTTTTCAAAAATAAACCTGTAAACGCAGAAGACGTTGTAGAAGAGTTTTGCTTTTGTACACCGCGCATTTGCATGCACATGTGGTTACACTCTAAAACAACTGCTACACCTTTCGGATTTAGCGTTTCTTGAATACAATCTCTAATTTCGATGGTTAAACGTTCTTGCACTTGAAGTCTTCTCGCAAAAGCATCTATCACTCTTGGTATTTTACTTAATCCAACTATTGTTCCATTAGGAATGTAAGCAACATGAGCTTTACCAAAAAACGGGAGCATGTGATGTTCACAGAGTGAATAGACTTCGATATCTTTCACAATAACCATTTCTGAATATTCTTCTTGAAACAAAGCTCCTTCTAAAATTGCTGCAGGATCTTCATCGTATCCTTTTGTTAAATACTGTAATGCTTTAGCAACTCTTTCGGGTGTTTTTAGTAATCCTTCTCTCTCTGGATTTTCTCCTAATTGGCGAATTACATCCTTGTAAACGCCGGATATATTCTTAGTTGTATTTTCGTTGTAAATTAATTTTTCTTCCAAATCTTCTTTTTTCTATTCGACCAATATACGGTTAAAACGGTGCTTTTTCTCCGAAATATTCGACAAAATTATTTTCTGTTTCGTACAGTTTTATCTTGCACAACTCACCGCCTTCGTTTTTGATAGGCGCTTCTATTTGTTTCCAAATTTCAATTGCTAGGTTCTCAGTAGAAGCTAGTAATCCTTCCATAAAAGGAACGTCAAGATTAAGGTTTCTGTGGTCTAATTTATCCACGGCATGTTCCTTAATTATCACACTCAGCTTTTTAAGATCTATCACAAAGCCTGTTTCAGGATTAGGAACTCCCTTAACTGTAACATACAAAGTAAAGTTATGTCCATGCCAGTTTTTATTACTGCACCTTCCAAAAATTTCTTCATTTTTTTCGTCACTCCAGCTTTCTTGCCAAAGCTTATGGGCAGCATTAAACGTTTCTCTTCTTGTAATGTAAACTACGCTCACTGTTTCAAAATTTAGAGTACAAAAGTAATGATAACGTTTTAATAGTATTGAAATTAACGCGAGATTAAAGTCTCCGCATCAATTTATCTGCTTTTTAATCTCTTTATAAAGATTTTACGTTCATATCTTTTTGTGAAATTACCCTAAACAAGGTATTTCTATTTTGAATATAACTTCTTAAAATTGTTCCATGAAGAAGAAAGAAATAGTACAAGACCATGGCGCACTTATAAGTGATATAGAAACTCAATTAGTTAGAGATAAAATAGAGAACGCATCAATCAAAGAAATAATTCTTCATTTAAAACAAACGCATCAGTTGTATAGAAATTATTTTATTCCGGGAGTTGAACAACTGTTTACACATCTTATTAAAAGTAATCCCGATCAACCTGCAGTAGTTATACTTTTTAATTTATTTCAAAAGTTTAGTCTATCCTTAGATGTACACATGAAACTAGAAGAAGAACATATTTTTTCTAAATGTGAAAGGTATTTTGAAGACGGACAAACAAATGCATTCAATGTATTTGAAGGCCATCAGAAAGAAGAACCATACGTTACTGAAATTATCAACTTTTTATCGCAAACACCCTTTAAAAACAGATTGGTACACCATCAACTAATCTCATTAATGCACGCGTTCAATCGCAATCTGCAAGAACATGCCTGGATTGAAGAAGATATATTGACCAAAAAAATTCAAGCAAAAATCACTTTAAAATTGAATAAATCATTAAACACGTGATCTTTTCTAGACGCGCAAAGGATTTATACGCTACAAAATTGCTTTTCTTTTCAGATAATTTAGACAAAGGTGAAGGTTTGAACAAATGAATAATTATATTCGTGTTTATATAAACGCAAACAACAACATTCATTATGTTCGATAAAAACGAATTTCACAAATACGCTACTAAACACATGGGAATTAGTAGTACACATTTAGGAGGTTACATTGAATCTTCCTTAACACCGTATATTATTGAAGAGAGACAATTAAACATTTCTCAACTTGATGTTTTCTCTCGTTTGATGATGGATAGAATTATCTTTTTAGGAACAGGAATAAATGATCAAGTAGCTAATATCATTAATGCGCAGTTACTTTTCTTAGAGTCTGTTGATCCTAAGAAAGACATTCAAATCTACTTAAACTCTCCTGGAGGTTCTGTATATGCTGGCCTAGGTATTTATGACACAATGCAATACATTAACCCAGATGTTGCAACTATTTGTACAGGTATGGCTGCTTCTATGGGAGCTGTATTATTATGTGCTGGAGCAGAAGGAAAACGCTCTGCATTAAAACACTCTAGAGTAATGATACACCAACCTTTAGGTGGAGCGCAAGGACAAGCTTCTGATATAGAAATCACAGCTAGGGAAATTTTAAAATTGAAAAAAGAATTGTACGATATTATTGCTTCTCATTCTGGTCAGGATTTCGAAAAAGTAAGTAACGACTCTGATAGAGATTATTGGATGACTTCTGCAGAAGCGAAAGAATATGGAATGGTAGACGAAGTTTTGCTTAGAAACGCAAAATAACGTACTTTTGTAAAACATGAAAAGGTCATATGCTTATGGCCTTTTTTTACTTAATTATATGTCAAAAAAAGAAACTTCTTGTTCGTTTTGTGGAAGACCTAGAAAACAGGTTGGAATGCTCATTGCAGGTATTTCAGGTCATATTTGTGACCACTGTGTAAATCAGGCTGAATCTATCATTAAAGAAGAGGTAGTACAAAGCGGAGGAGCAAAAGAAGGAGACGATACTCCTTTAAACCTATTAAAGCCGAAAGAAATAAAGTCGCACCTAGATCAATATGTGATTGGACAAGACGCAGCAAAGAAAACACTTTCTGTTGCTGTTTATAATCACTACAAAAGGTTAAATCACAAAGTTGGCGCAGACGATGTAGATATAGAAAAGTCGAATGTAGTATTAGTAGGAAGAACAGGAACAGGTAAAACATTACTTGCTAAAACAATTGCAAAAATGTTAAATGTTCCTTTTTGTATTGCCGATGCAACCGTTTTAACTGAAGCCGGCTATGTTGGAGAAGATGTTGAAAGTATACTTTCTCGTTTGCTACAAGCTGCAGACTATAATGAAGCTGCTGCTGAGCGTGGAATTGTTTTTATTGATGAAATTGATAAAGTTGCGCGTAAAAGCGATAACCCTTCAATTACGAGAGACGTTTCTGGAGAAGGAGTTCAGCAAGCTTTACTTAAATTACTAGAAGGCGCTACTGTTAACGTTCCGCCTCAAGGAGGAAGAAAGCACCCAGAACAAAAAATGATTCAGGTAAACACAAAGAATATCCTGTTTATTTGCGGTGGAGCTTTTGATGGCATCGAAAAATTAATTGCATCACGAGTAAATCGTCAACAAATTGGTTTTAGTGCGTCTAGCGAGGAAAGAATTGACGGAGAAAGTCTATTACAATTCATTAATCCAACAGACTTAAAAACATTTGGATTAATTCCTGAACTAATTGGTCGTTTCCCAGTACTCACACATTTAAATCCATTGGATGGAAAATCGTTAAGAAGAATCTTAACCGAGCCTAAAAATGCACTGGTAAAACAATACGTAAAGCTGTTTGATTTAGATGGAATTAATCTGAAGTTTGATAGCGATGCATTAGAATATATTGTTGAAAAAGCCTTAGAGTTTAAACTCGGTGCAAGAGGTTTACGTTCAATTTGCGAAGCCATTTTAACAGATGCAATGTTCGATTTACCTACCGAAGAAGGTACCAAAGAATACAAAGTAACTAGAGAATACGCAGAAAAGCAATTTGGAAAATCTAAACTTGCAAAGCTGAAAGTAGCTTAAGAATAATCTTTTTAAAACCTCACTTCTCAAAGTGAGGTTTTTTTATTTACAGCTTCTCAATTCTTTACTTACCTGATTCCACAAAATCCTTGGCAAGGTAACCAAACTGCTGATTACTCCACTTTTTCACGATTTTCTTATCTTCTAAATAAAGAAAACAAGGGAATTGCTGGTTAGGACTCAGTTCGCTCCATGTTTCCAAGTGTGCACTATCAATCATAAAAATATTGAATGCATTATTTGTTTCCTCATTATAATAATCAATAACAGCACTGTTTGTAGTTAGCACTGCAACAGATACTTCTGTGCTCTGAGCACGTTTTTTAATAAACTCTAACGTTTTGAGTGCTTCATAGCAATATTCGCAATTTGCCAGAGAAATCATTGTTAAACCATCTTTTAAATCGTATAGATTAGAAGGGAGTTGTTTTACAATTATTTTAGAACTATTATCTGAAAAATCTCCTGCATAAATAGGATGTATTGCAAAAAAAGTTGGAGGAAAGGTCAGAAAAAGTGAGAAAAGAACGATCTTAAACCTACGTTCTAACTTTACAAAAATCAAGAGTGATAGTCCAATTACCGTGCACACTGTAGCTATTAAATAAGGCATAATGTGCGACCAATACCAACTCACTCCCCTACCGAACAGCCAAATTTGTATATTCGAAAAAAACAAAAGGCAAAACAAACCAATAAGTAGTAATACGTAGAAAAGATTTTTCATTCTATTCAATTTCTATATTAAAATCAGCCGTAAAAGCCAACTTACCTTCTTTTTTCTCTTTACTTCCTGGGATTTCAATTCCTTTAATAACGGTTGTTTTTCCTTTATTTAACAAATCGTGTATTTGCTTTTTGGTTAATTTTTTATTCAAAAACTGAAAAGGTAAAACAAACTTACAACCTTGTTTATAACCTGCGCATCCGTAGGCGCTTTTACCTTTAATAATTTTATTTTGCTTGCACTTAGGACAAACCTCATCTTCTAATTTAACCTCTACTTTTTTTCGCGGTTTAGGTTTTGACTTATTCTTTTTAGCATCTTCTTCAGACAAAATAGTAATTGAAGTTTCTGTTTTACTAAACATTACTTCATTTGTAACGCCAACAACCATTTCTATTAACTCTTGTTTAAAAGCATCCGCGCTGTACTCTCCTTTTTCAATTAACCGCAATTTCTTCTCCCAATCTCCCGTCATACTAGCAGATTTAAGCGTATCATTTTGTATTGTGTTAATTAAATCTATTCCTGTCTGAGTTGCAATAATATTTTTTCGCTTGCGCTCTAAATACCTTCTTCGAAATAAAGTTTCAATTATATTGGCTCGAGTAGAAGGTCTTCCAATACCGTTATCCTTCATTAACTCGCGCGCTTCTTCGTCATCTACTTGTTTCCCCGCAGTTTCCATTGCACGTAACAAAGTTGCTTCTGTATAATGTTTGGGCGGTGAAGTAGATTTTTGATCTACACGAGGCGTATGTTCTCCCTTCTCTCCTTTCTCAAAAACAGGCATCAAATTTTCGTCGTCTTTTTTAGACTCTTTTTCTTTCTCTTTTTGATATACCACTCTCCAACCGGGCATCAAAATTTGTTTTCCAGTAGCTTTAAACTCAAGTTTTAAAACCTCTCCCAATACAGTGGTGTTACTCACCTTACAATCTGGATAAAACACACTAATAAACCGTTTGGCAATTAAGTCATATACTTTTTGCTCTTGAGGAGTTATACCCGAAGGAACGATTCCTGTAGGAATAATCGCATGGTGATCTGTTACTTTCTTGTTATCAAATACTTGTTTAGACTTTCGTATTGGTTTTTCCAATAACGGAGCCGTAAACTGGCTGTAATACTTCATTCCTCGAAGTATTCCTGGAATTTTAGGGTAAATATCTTCGGAAAGATAGGTTGTATCTACTCTTGGATATGTAACAAACTTCTTTTCATATAAACTCTGTACATGTTTTAAGGTTTCATCTGCAGAATATCCAAATTTCTTATTTG
>JBMYYC010000061.1:0-7982 GCA_049609045.1 Lishizhenia sp.
TAGCGCATCTAAGTTTTCATACACAGCAACCAATGTTGAGTTTATTAGATCTGTATACTCCATGTCTCCATAAACCCTGGCTCTACAAAAACGCTCGAACCGTTCATGAACCGGCTCATACATTTTTAAGAACTTGTTTTGTTTATCTTCTGACATGCTTTTTTATCTGCTTACACTATATAGGTAACGCGAGATACAGAAAAGTTACATTACTTATTAAAAATTTTTAGGCAAAAAAAAGTTTATTGTTCTTTAATTCTAATAAGTTCTTGAACATCCATAAGATCTTTAGGTCTGTTATATTTAATTTTACTAGTAATCAAATCATCGAATGACAACACATTCCACTTAAGATATTGATCGTCTTCTAATTCAACTAAAACGCTATCTTCATAAGCTTGTTCAAAGGTCTTGTTTACTGAAAACTTAGTAATTAACTCAATATTTAAGCTGGCTGGAGAAAAGTTTAAAGAAACATTTTGTTTTTGTTCTTTAACTTCATCTGGAAAAGAATCTATTTCTAAATTCATTTTTTTTAAAACGCGTTTTAGCCTTTCTAAATTAGACTTTGTTGTATTTATCCAAAAGTCTACATCTGCGCTATGTCTCCTGTAACCATGGAAGTTAACTGCACCTCCTCCAACCGCCAATATTTGAAGTTTTTCTTCTGCCGAAAAAATAACGAAGTCTCTAATATTTTTATCCCATTGTTCTCTCATTATCGTTTATTTGTGAGAACTAAATTATTATTAGACTCTTTCTTAACTTCTTTTGAGATCGGAAATTGATTTACCGCAGCGCATAGTTGCATAAAAGCAAGAAACCTTTCTGCACCCGTCATTGCCAAAAAAGCTTCTTCTTGAGCTTTATTACCCTCTTCTTTTGTACGATATTCTATTTTCATTACTAAGCTAAAGATAGAAAAGATTTATTGGTAAATGAAAAAAGCGAACCAATGGAATTGATTCGCTTATTATAAATTCACTTTTATCTAAGCGTCATCTCTACTTTTTTCGCTTAAACGTCAACAATAGAGAACCGTTTAATAACGCTTTGAAAATACGACGAATGAACGCTCAACGAAATCAAGAATCGCGAGCGATTCAAATCAAACCATTCGTAAATCGTAAATCCTAATGTCCTTTAGCTGCTAAATAACGCTCTGCATCTAAAGCTGCCATACATCCAGTACCGGCTGCAGTAATTGCTTGTCTATACGTTTTATCTGCTGCATCACCTGCAACAAATACACCCGGTACATTTGTTAAAGATGTTCCTGCTTTTTCGTATTTGATATAACCGGTCTCATCTAAGTTTAAATAGTCTTTAAAAATATCTGTATTTGGTTTATGACCAATAGCTACGAAGAAACCCGTTGCAGGAATAGTTGTAACTTCTCCTGTCTTATTATTTTTAGCTTTAACAGCAGTAACCACTTGTCCATCACCTACAACCTCTTCTGTTTCTGTGTTGTACATAATTTCAATATTTGGTGTATTTATAACACGCTCTGCCATAATTTTAGAAGCTCGGAACTCATCTCTACGCACTAGCATTGTAACTTTCGTACATAACTTAGATAAATAGTGTGCTTCTTCACAAGCACTATCTCCTGCTCCAACAATTACAGTTTCTTGACCTCTATAAAAGAATCCGTCACAAACCGCACAAGCAGAAACTCCACCTCCTAGTTTTAGATATTTTTGTTCAGATTCTAAACCAAGATATTTAGCAGAAGCTCCAGTAGATATAATTATTGTATCTGCATGAATCTCTTTTCCATCTTCTGTCCAAGCTTTGTGCACTTCGCCAGAGAAATCTACTTTATCAATAAATCCAAAACGTACATCTGTTTCAAAGCGCTCTGCTTGCTTTTGAAGCTCAATCATCATTGCCGGCCCAGTAATTCCGTCTGGATATCCTGGAAAGTTTTCAACTTCGTTTGTTGTAGTTAATTGTCCACCCGGCTGCATACCTTGGTATAAAACTGGTTTCATATCGGCACGTGCTGCATAAATCGCTGCGGTATATCCTGCTGGACCAGAACCTATTATTAAGCATGACACTTTTTCTATATCACTCATAATTTTATTTCTATTAAATGTATGTTTTATTTCTCTTTTAAAGGAGACAAAAATAATAATTTAAACCCTTAAATAATGTAATATTTGTAACATTCTAAAAAGTTAAGAATACAACCTTACTACTTCTTTTTGTTACGATTAATAACTAAAAAAAGTATCATTTTTGTGAATAAACTGCGTTAAAGTTTTTTGTTCACGAAAAGAACCGTACTTTTGTACCCCAATTTTTGAAGCAAACAGATGATAGACGAAGCACTTTTCGAACCAAAAACACTCTACCCATTTCAACAAAAAACGGTAGATGATATTACGCAGGCTTTAAATGAAAACGGGAAAAACTTCAACCTTTTATATCAACTACCAACAGGAGGAGGGAAAACCGTTATTTTCTCTGAGATTGCGAAGAAATTTATCGAGGAACGAAATCAAAAAGTTTTAATTCTTACGCACAGAATAGAACTTTCAGTGCAAACTAGTAAACAGCTCAAAGCAATACGCGTAAGCAACAAGATTATTAACAGTGAAGTAAAAACACTTGATGATCAAGACGAATACAATTGTTTCATTGCAATGGTGGAAACACTCAACAATCGTTTGCAAGACGATTCTAATTTTATAAAAAACGTAGGTTTAGTTATAGTTGATGAAGCCCACTACAACAGTTTTCGTAAAATTTTTGCGTACTACCAAGAAGCCAATATTTTAGGTGTTACAGCAACTCCACTCTCTTCCAATAAAGCACTTCCGCTTAATGATAATTACGATAAACTACTGGTTGGCGAAAGCATTAAATCATTAATCGAAAAACAATATTTAGCGGATGCTGAAACCTTTACATACGATGTAAATTTACACGGTTTAAAAATTGGAACCAATGGCGATTTTACTGTTTCTAGTTCTGAAATGGTATATGGAAACTATTTTATGCAAGAGAAACTACTTTTTGCATACGAAGAAGTTGCAGTTGGTACAAAAACATTAATTTTTAACTCTGGAATAGAAACATCTATACGTGTTAGAGAAACTTTTGAAAAGAGAGGTTTTAAAATAAAACATTTAGACAGTACATTTTCAGATAAAGATAGAAAAGACACTTTACACTGGTTCAAGCATACACCAGATGCAATTTTAACATCCGTAGGTATCTTAACTACAGGATTTGATGAACCAACTGTACAAACAATTATTCTTAATAGAGCAACCCGATCCTTAACCTTGTATCATCAAATGATAGGTAGAGGTTCTAGAAAATTACCCGGAAAAGATCAGTTTAGGTTAATTGATTTGGGAAATAATGTTAGACGATTTGGTCTTTGGCAAGATTACATCAACTGGCAAGATGCTTTTTTATTTCCAGATCGTTTTTTAGAGTCTAAACTTGCAGGACACGATGATTCTGAGTTTGAAGTTGCTTATGAATTGCCTAAACGACTTCAAGTACGTGTAGATATGGCTATTCTTAATAAATTTAGAATGAAAACGGTCTATGAAGATTGTGTTGACCAAGGTATGCCCGGGAAAAAAGCTGTGGATATTTCTATTGACAACCATTTTGAAGCGATAAAAGATAAAGCTACTGATTTCTACGACGGTTTAGAAATCATGGAAGGACTACAAGAACATATTGAATCTCGACTAAAACAATACACAAAATTAATAGCCAAGAGTACGCCCAATTATTTCAAATATATGATGGAAACGTATAACAGACAACTACGACAGAAGTTGAGAGCTGTTTTAGAGGACGAATAAGAAATAAGAAAATAATTCTCAAAACCGTAAGCTCTTTTGCTTGCGGTTTTTTCATTTACACCAGTTTGTTTTAATTTCTGAAAAAGAAACCATTTTTTTACAAATTTTAATCTACTTCTACTTGTAGGGTTAAATAAAGTTACTACTTTTGCGCCAGGGTAAGTCTTATACGACCAGCTCCCTTTGACTCCCCCAGGGCAGGAATGCAGCAAGGGTATTAGGTTGAGCGGTGCGATGTGAGTAGCTTACCCTACTTTTTTGCCCAAACTTTTCTCAGAAACAACTTTTTTACGCAAACCTTGTAATTAATCTAGATTATCCTTTGTGAAACAAATTCAAAACTATATTTTTGATGTCTATAATAACAAAGACAAAAACTCGCACAAATGAGCGTATTAGTAAATAAAGATTCTAAAGTAATTGTACAAGGATTCACAGGAAGTGAAGGAACTTTCCATGCTGGTCAAATGATTGAGTACGGAACAAACGTTGTTGGTGGTGTAACTCCAGGTAAAGGAGGACAAAAGCACCTAGACAAACCAGTATTCAACACAGTTGCTGAGGCAGTTGAAAAACAAGGAGCTAACGTTTCGATTATTTTTGTACCACCAGCATTTGCTGCTGATGCAATTATGGAAGCTGCTAACGCGGGAATTAAAGTAATTGTTTGTATAACTGAAGGAATTCCAGTTAAAGATATGATTGCAGTGCAAGAGTATTTATCTGATAAAGCATGTACTTTAATCGGACCTAACTGTCCTGGAGTTATTACCGCAGGAGAAGCTAAAGTTGGTATTATGCCAGGTTTTGTTTTCAAGAAAGGTAAAATTGGTATCGTTTCTAAATCGGGTACGTTAACGTATGAAGCTGCTGACCAAGTTGCTAAGGCTGGTTTAGGAATTACTACTGCTATCGGTATTGGTGGAGATCCAATTATTGGAACTACTACAAAAGAAGCTGTTGAATTATTAATGAATGATCCTGAAACTGAAGGTATTGTAATGATTGGTGAAATAGGTGGAAACTTAGAAGCTAACGCTGCAAGATGGATTAAAGAAAACGGTACAAAACCAGTAGTTGGTTTTATTGCTGGTGAAACTGCTCCTAAAGGTAGAACTATGGGTCATGCCGGTGCAATTGTTGGTGGAGATGATGATACCGCAGAAGCGAAGAAAAGAATTATGAGAGAATGCGGAATCCACGTAGTAGATTCTCCTGCAACTATTGGTTCTAAAATGGCTGAAGTATTAGGCGTTACTGCTTAATAAATATGTCGATAGATATTTGAAATTAGAGAATTCTTTTATTCAAGCTAATTTTAATAACTCAATTATAAATATTAAAAATCCTTGCTCTTTTGAGTGAGGATTTTTTAATTTTAAGAATAACTTACGAACATGGAAAGACAAGACAAGAACATAAGATTAAAAGACGGACGAAATTTGAGTTACTCAGAATATGGTGATTTAAATGGTTTTCCTGTTATTTATTTTCATGGCTCGCAAAGTTCTAGACTAGAAATGCATTACGACCTAAGTTTTGCTTCTACTCATAAAATAAGGATAATCACAATTGATAGACCTGGACATGGTAATTCAGACTTCAATCCAAACACAACTTTTCTGAATTTTGCCGAAGATGTTGCTGAATTAACAGAACAATTAAAGCTGAATACCTTTTCTATCGCTGGAATGTCGGCAGGAGCACCTTTTGCATTAGCAATGTGTTATCGTTTTCCTTTAAAAATTAATAAAGCTGCCATAATAAGTGGTTTTGCACCATTTAATGAAGAGAATAAAAAACATCTTTCAAAACAGGTAAAAACGTTGTTACAACTAGCTGAAAAATTACCTTTCCTATTGCGCATTCTACTAAAAATTCAAGTTAAACAAATTAAAAAAAATCCAGAAAAGAGTACTCAGAAGTTTTTAGAGATAATGAGTGATGCAGATAAAGAAGTACTTAAGAACAAACAAGTTATCGCAGTGATACAAAAAATGTTTACAGAAGCATTTAAAAATGGATACAACGGCGTTGCACACGAAATTTCTAAACTTTTGGTAAATGATTGGGAGTTTAATTTACAAGACAACAGGGTTTCTACCTCAATATGGCAAGGAGAAAAAGACAATAATGTTCCGTTAAATTGGGCAAGCTATTTAAACAATGAAATACCAAACAGCACTTTAAAAACATTTAAAGAAGAGGGACATTTAATTATCTTTAATCACGCAGAAACTATTTTCAAAGCACTTGTAGAAAAATAGATGGATTGGCAATTGCGTTTTACATACTTCTTTTTTTAGACTAAACTAGAGACGAACAGATTGTAGACTGAACCAGCAATCTTAAAAGGGAAAATACTCTATCGCAATAACGATAGAAATGGCATTAAAGTAGATAGAATTATAATGAAACTTAAGTTACAACTGCGACCAACGGAAGCTGATGTAAATTGTAGTTGAATTAAATTATGGATGCTTAAATATAATGGATAGCGTGTTAAATTGCCCTAAAAAAAATAAAAAACATATTGATTAATTAACACTATTATTCTGCTTATCTAAAATCGCTTTCCCTCCAAAAATTGGCGGAACTAAAAGAAACAATGAACCATAATCTGTTATTGCATGCAACCAAACACCTGTTTCTTGTTTCAAAAGCAAAGGCATTAAAATAGAAATTAAACCAATGTAATACAGCCAATCGTACCAAGCCATTGTTTTAAAAAGAAAACGCTTTACTAACTGACAAATAATGTAAAGCATTATAGCAGAAATCAACAACATAGGCAGGTTTCTGAGGTCTACTAAATCCTGAGTATTCCAATAATAATATATAATGTAACCCGAGCAGGCCAGCATTACAATTATTATCAATCGCTCTATTAGTTGTTTTACTTTATCAGATATTTCCATTTTGCTGTTTTTAAACAAACTTAAGAAAAAGAACCGAACAGAAATCTTTGGCACAAAAAAATCCGAACAACTTTCGCCGTTCGGATTTAATATTGATTTTATAAAAATCTTAGTTTTTAGAAAGGTACTCTGCTACGCCTTCGAACGTATCTTTCATTCCTTCTTCTCCTTTTTGCCAGTTTGCCGGACAAACCTCACCGTTTTCTTCAAAGAATTGTAAAGCATCTACCATTCTAATTGCTTCGTCTACATTTCTTCCTAATGGGAAGTTGTTTACAATTTGGTGCTGCACTACTCCTTCTTTATCAATTAAGAAAAGTCCACGGTATGCAATCATTGGTCCAGTAGCTACTAAACCTTCTTCCATATCGTATTCGTAATCTCCAGCTAACACACCGTAAGCATCAGAAATTGTTTTTGATGTATCTGCAACAATTGGATATTTTACGCCTCCAATTCCACCTTTGTTCTTAGGTACTTGTAACCATCCCCAGTGCGATTCTTCTGTATCTGTAGAAACTGCAACTACTTTACAACCTCTCTCTTCGAAATCTGCTAATCTGTTTTGGAAAGCGTGCAATTCAGAAGGACAAACGAAAGTAAAATCTTTTGGGTAGAAAAATAAAACTACCGGATTTTTACCAACGTACTGATCCAATGAAAAATCTGCAACTATTTCTCCTCCGTTTACTACTGCTCCTGCAGAGAAAGAAGGTGCTTTTTTACCTACTAATACTGACATATTATTTGTTTTTATTATATACTTTATTTAAAAATACGAATTTACACTTTCTCTATTTTTTAAAGGTTGCTTTGAGAATTATTCCTTCACTTTGTTAATAACTAACCAATCCAAGCCTTAAACATCCAGTTTGTTTTTTCTTTTTCTGCAATTAAATCAGACATCAAACTATTTGTACCCTCATCTTCTAACTCGCTTGCCATTGATAAAACAGAACGTTCTAACTTCAATATTTCTTTCTGAGCTTTTAACACATAACTCATCCCTTTTGTTGCATCAGAAATAAATTCGTTTTCGCCTAACAAAGAAGTTTCTAAATATTCTCCGTAAGAATGTATAGGTTGTGCTTCTAAAGACAAAATTCTCTCTGCCAAATCGTCAATGATCGTTTGTGTTCTTAAATACAACTCCTCATACTTTGCATGAATTTCAAAAAAACTATTTCCTTTAATATTCCAATGTAAACCTCTTAAATTTTGATAATGA
>JBMYYC010000062.1:0-6541 GCA_049609045.1 Lishizhenia sp.
CTTTTTTTCTTCGGTTCAGTTTTTGGTTCTTTTCAGCTCAATTGTCCTTATTTTATAACTAAAACTATTGTTTTTATACAATTTTCATTCTATTTCTTAAAGTTTAAGCACTACACTTCCTGCTCGCAAAATAAAGAGCAGAACTATTTTCTTTACTCCAATTTCAAATTTCCAAGCTCAAATTAATACCTTAGCAACATGAATATAGTTTTGCATGATCTCGATAATCATTTAACGTTTGCGCCTTTAACGTTAACACGACCAGTTGGTAATCTAAGAACCGGAATGTTTACCAATGATCAGCGCTGTAAAATATATTTTCCGGGTGCGGAAGTTGGGTATCAAACGCAAAATTACCTCGCACAGAAATTTAAAAACCTTACGCATACAACTGCCACAATTCACATAGATGCAAGCGTAATTTTAACAGAAGATTTAGCTTTACTTATTGCAGATTTGAAAGAAGGAGAAACAATTACGCAGAACCATAAAATTATTGCTGCAAAAGGCACTGCCAATAACTTGGGTAAAGAAAGTAAAGAAGAAAACGCACTCAACGAATTATTACAACTCAATTACCGTTGGGACATTTACCAAAAGAATGCAGAGATTTTAAAGTCAGATTTTAATTTTTATACCAAACACAAGCAAACAGAACATCTTTCTACTTCAAATACAATTATTGGCGATCAAACCCAAATTTTCTTAGAAAAAGGTGCGAAAGTAGAAGCAAGTATTTTAAATACAACTGGCGGACCAATTTACATAGGTAAAAACGCCGAAATTATGGAAGGATCTGTTGTGCGCGGAGGGTTAGCCCTAGCAGAATCTTCGGCTTTAAAACTAGCAACCAAAGTTTACGGTGCCGTAAGTTTGGGAGAGTATAGCAAAGTGGGCGGAGAAGTAAATAATGTTGTTTTTCAAGCCTATTCGAATAAAGGTCACGACGGATTTTTAGGTAATTCTGTAATAGGAGAGTGGTGCAATTTAGGTGCAGATACAAACTGTTCAAATTTGAAAAACAATTACGGAAACGTAAGTACGTACAGCTACAAAACAAAAGAAATAGAAAAAACAAACGTTCAATTCATGGGCTTAGTAATGGGAGATCATTCAAAGTCGGGCATTAACACCATGTTTAATACAGCAACCGTTGCCGGCGTGTGTGCAAATATTTTTGGCGGAGGTTTCCCAGATAAATACATACCATCTTTCACTTGGGGCGGTATAGAAAACTCCGTACCTTTTAAGTTAGAAAAAGCCTTTGAAGTTGCTCAAAATATGATGGGTAGAAGAAAAGTTGACCTCACACAGCAAGACAAAGAGATTTTACAGTTTATTGCTGACAATTACGGATTAAAATAAGACAGAATTTCCGTTAAAACAATTTGGCACATCTGTTGTCTTAGTAACTGAACCTATTTGAAAACCAAGTGTTTTTCTAATAGAACAATACACAATTAAGTTAAACTGACAGATTGGCGCAAGCCCACAACATATATTATGAGTAAAATATTTGATGCTTTAAACGAATTTTCTGGTCCGATAGACGCAGATGCAGAATTTATACCTTTAATTACTCCAGAAGAAGAAGAAACGATGAACAACCAAGAGTTTTCAGAAGAACTTCCTATTCTCCCTTTAAGAAACAATGTTTTATTTCCAGGTGTAGTAATTCCCATTACCGTAGGTAGAGATAAATCCATTAAATTAATACAACACGCTAATGATTCTAATAAAATTATTGGTGTAGTTTCTCAAAAAGATCAGGTAGAGGAACGTCCAGAGTTTAAAGATCTTCATGAGATTGGTACCGTTGCACAAATTGTGCGTATGCTTAAAATGCCAGACGGATCTACTACTGTAATTATACAAGGTAAAAGAAGATTTAAGCTAGAAACACCTGTACAAACAGAACCTTTTATGAGTGCTAAAGTTTCTTATTTTAAAGAATCTACGGCTCCTGTAAAAGACAAAGAGTTTTTGGCAATTATTGATACGATGAAGGATTTATCGCTTCAAATCATTAAAGAATCACCAAATATACCTTCAGAAGCTCAGTTTGCAATTAAAAATATTGAGAGTCCGACTTTCTTAATGAATTTCATTTCTTCTAACATGAATGCAGACGTTGCGCAAAAGCAAAAAATGCTAGAAGAAAAAGACCTTACAACTAGAGCCATGAAAGTTCTAGAGCACCTCACAAAAGAAAAGCAACAATTAGAAATGCGCAACGAAATCCAAACTCGCGTTAAGCAAGATATGGATAAGCAACAGCGCGAATATTACTTGCACCAACAAATGCGCACCATTCAAGATGAATTGGGCGGATCTCCGCAAGATCTTGAGATCAAAAACATGCGCGAGCGAGCAGAGAAGAAAAAGTGGAGTAAAAAAGTAGAGAAAATTTTCACCAAAGAAATTGAAAAACTACAACGCATGAATCCGCAAGCTGCAGAGTTTACGGTTCAAATGAACTATTTAGACCTACTTTTAGATTTACCGTGGAACGAGTACAGCAAAGATAATCTCAACCTAAAAAACGCTGCAAAAGTGTTAGAGAGAGACCATTATGGTTTAGAAAAAGTGAAAGAACGTATCTTAGAGTATTTGGCCGTTTTAAAGCTGAAAAAGGATATGAAATCTCCAATTCTATGTTTTTACGGACCTCCAGGTGTAGGTAAAACCTCACTAGGAAAAAGTATTGCAGAAGCATTGGGTAGAGAGTATGTAAGAATGTCGCTCGGTGGTGTGCATGACGAAAGCGAAATTCGAGGTCACCGTAAAACATATATCGGTGCCATGCCAGGTAGAGTAATGCAGAACATCAAAAAAGCAAAATCCTCTAATCCTGTATTTGTACTAGACGAGATAGATAAATTAGGAAGATCCAACCATGGTGATCCTTCTTCTGCATTGTTAGAAGTATTAGATCCAGAACAAAACAGCGAGTTTTACGACAATTATGTAGAAACAGAATACGATTTGTCTAACGTTTTATTCATCGCAACAGCAAATGATTTAAGTACCATTCAAGGTCCGCTTAGAGATAGAATGGAGATTATAGAAGTAAACGGATATACGGTAGAAGAAAAAATAGAAATTGCAAAAAAACACCTTATTCCTAAGCAGTTAGAAGGACACGGAGTAAAAAAAGACCAATTTTCTATTAATAAAGCAGCTTTAGAAAAAGTAGTAGAAGAATACACCTCAGAGTCTGGTGTGCGTGGGTTAGATAAAAAAGTATCTAAATTAGTAAGAAACCGTGCACGCCAAATAGCAATGGACGAGAAGTTTGACGCTAAAATTGATAAGACAGAACTAAAAACAATATTAGGTCCTGGTAGAGGAAAAACAAAATATAACAATAACGAAGTTGCTGGCGTAGTAACCGGTTTAGCATGGACTTCCGTTGGAGGAACTATTCTCTTTATCGAATCGCTCATCACACATGGAAAAGGAAAACTAACCCTAACCGGAAACTTGGGCGATGTAATGAAAGAATCTGCCGTAATTGCTTTAGAATACCTAAAAGCCAATGCAAGTTGGTTTGGTATAGAACAAAGCGTATTTGACCGATTTAACGTACATGTGCACGTTCCAGAAGGCGCAACACCAAAAGATGGTCCGTCTGCCGGTATTACCATGTTAACCTCTTTGGCAAGTTTGTTTACGCAACGAAAAGTGAAGAAATTTTTGGCAATGACTGGCGAAATTACCTTGCGCGGAGACGTTTTGCCTGTTGGTGGTATAAAAGAAAAAATATTAGCAGCCAAGCGCGCTAAGATTAAAGAAATTATCCTTTGCGATAAAAACAGACAAGACGTAGAAGAAATTAAAGAAGACTATTTAAAAGGACTAAAATTTCATTTCGTTACTTCAATGAAAGAAGTATTAGACATTGCCCTTTTAGAAGAAAAAGTGAAAAATCCGGTACAAGTAGTTTAGTAAGTAAATTACGTTTACATATCGTCTTTTTTTGGCGCTATTTCCAGCTTTCTGCTTTAGTTTTCGTTTAAACTACAACTTACACTAACAGTACCTTGGGCTTCTATAGTCGCCCAAATCCTTTAAGTGTAGTAAGTAGTGTATCCAAAAAGCTACGCTGCCAATCTGGGCGCTTGGCTTTGTTTTAAGGTTAAGTTACTGAAATTAGGTTTTTCTCTTATTAAGTATTTGTTTTCACCGAAGTTTTGGGCAATGAAATAAAAAAATCAATGAATGTAAAAGGTCGAAATTCCTTCTACTTTTATAAACAATTATTTATGAGGTTGTGAAAGGCAGAGAAAATATATCTTTATTCCCTAGATTTGACATATTCAATTTAATTGATTTGAATATAGCGATAGTGAAGTACTTTGCTTCGAAAGGTTGCAAGTAAAAGATAGTTTAATTACCTTTGCGTGTCATCCATATATGAAAATTGAAAAAATGATAAAGGTCACATTTCTAATACTACTCTTAAATACTTTTTATTCATTTGCTCAATCATATAATCAAACTGGAACTATTTCGGATCCATTTGTATCTTTGCATCAAGCAGCAGCTGTTACAACTGCCGGAATATATTATTTCGATTTTTCAGGGAACACCTTCAATACTTATGTAGATGCAAACGGTTTTGTTCAAGTTGCAATCGACTTTGGAAATGGTGTTGGTAATTTACCACAAGAAACAAGTTTAACCACTACAACTAGAGGAATTTTAAATCCTACCATTTTAGAACGTTTAAATGAAACTGTTCAAGTTCGAATATCTTCTAGTACGGGCAACATCAATGTAACCAGTACAGATCCTACTATTATTAGCAGAGTTAGAGATAATTATAGTTTGCATAGAGGGTCAGTAGATAATGGGATAAATAATCATTGGACTGGTACAAATTCAGGTAGATTTACTGTTAACGGGGGCTGTATGGGAAGTTCCCCTGATGGTTTACATCAAAAAATCATTCACATTTGTGGTTCAAATCTATCTTTTAATTGGATACCTTATAATAATCTCCAAAGAGAAAGATATAATTTTGGTGAGGTGGCGGATGGAGTATTTTTTCAACTTTGGGTTAAGGGAGATGCTGCTTTAATTGCTGTTCTACCAATTGAACTACTAAACTTTAACGCTACAGCAGTCAATAGCACCTTAGTTGAGTTAAATTGGCAAACAGCATCAGAAATCAATAATGGTTATTTTACAGTTGAACGCTCCAAAGATGGAAATACTTGGGAAGTCTTAGAAAAAATTGACGGAGCAGGGAGTTCTTCTTCTCTCTTGAACTATTCTACCAAAGATTTAAATCCGTATAGAGGAATATCTTATTACCGATTAAAACAAACTGATTTTGATGGAGAGTATTCATACTCACCAATAAGAAGTGTGAATAGTATGTTAGAAAATAATCAGTTTAATATTTATCCGAATCCAACGAACAGTGCAATTACCATTGAAGGAAAGGAAGCTGAATTGAAACGAATTAAAGTTTATAACGTGCTTGGAGAAGATGTAACTGGTCTAACCCAAATAACTGACAGTGATAAAACAAAATTAGTGATTGATTTATCACAGCTAAAATCAGGTATTTACTACATAAAAACAAAAACTACCACAAAGCGGTTGTATAAACAATAACATTCTTCGTTGATTAACGACCCCTTTAATAATTGTTAGTGAAAGTAATGAATTCACTTATTAAATCTTCAAATTTATTAAGAGAAGTTGGAAACAGTAGTATAGCCAATTTATTAATTCTTAGATAACAAAGTTGGAGCTGAACAACTGTATATTCTAATACCTGAAAACTAGTTCTCTCACCAGAGTTAAAGTTTAGTTCTATTCTTTAAACGAGGTATGGAAAAAAATGAACAATCTTGAAACGAGGGAAGGTGATTTACTTAAAGCATTTTGGTAAAATGTCAAATACTAACAAATACTTCCTCAATGAGTTGAGGTTAAGCGGGGCGACGGAACAAAAATAATTTACGAAGCACCTGTTCTCACTTTCCTGTATCCCTGCTACAGGTAGAAGTTAAATTGCTTTTACTTGTTTGACATAAATGATAATCTAAAACACAGTTCAAATCCCAGCTCATAGTGACATGATCTTGTTTTTAAATACTAACTTTGCACCATGAAATTTCAAGACTATAACATCGCTTCAGATCTTAAGAAAAGAGTTGAAGAGTTGGGCTGGAAACGTCCAACCGACATCCAATATAAGGCAATTAAGCCTATTTTAGAAGGCGAAGATGTGTTAGCCATTGCCCAAACGGGTACGGGGAAAACGGCAAGTTTTGTTATTCCAACCCTCAACGCTGTACTTTCTGCAAAGGGAAGAACAAAATACAACAAATCGTCTGTTTCTACTTTGGTAATGGTTCCAACCAGAGAACTTGCCAAGCAAATACAAGATGTCTATAACGATGTAGCAAAATACTGTAGAGTGAAAATTGCAGGTATTTACGGTGGAGTAGAGCAAGACGAACAAATTGCACAGCTCAATAATGGAGTAGACGTTGTAATTTCTACTCCAGGTAGAATGTTTGAT
>JBMYYC010000063.1:0-6247 GCA_049609045.1 Lishizhenia sp.
GTTTAAATGCCAAACGTACATTTCGCTTTCACGGTTTTTAATAAAAGATTTTACAGATACGAAAAACTCATTTTCTACTACTTGTATATTCTGTATACTAACCCCTTTAGGTCGAATATTAAATTTAACAGGAATCTCATTCACTTTTCCTGATACTTTATCAATGGTTAGAATTATTGGTGTTTTATTCTTTAATTTCCCAATTAAATAACTCATTGCAGGGAATAATCGATTTCCTACTTGTGTTGTTGATATACAAGCAACATTTTCATTTATTTCCATCCCGGTTACAGCAATTTTTTTTGAAAACTCTCCTTTTACTTGTGTATAACTCATATCAGAAACATCAATAGTTATGAGTTCATAGGCACCGTTTTTACTTCGAAGTAGAACACTTAGCTCTTCATCTGAATTGGCAGTTCTTATCCAGCTTAGCTTGTTACTAAAAGAAATAGTAACTGTTTCATCTTCCTTTAGGTGTTTGTCGTACTTGACAAATTTAAGTTCAGTTTTCTTATTTTCATCTTTCTTTCTCTGAGAAATGATAACTATACCGTTCTCGTTAAACTCAATTAGTTCCTCATTAAAGTAACCATCCTTTAACTCTATTTCTACTCGTTCCTCTGAGGTAACTTGCGCGTAAAAGTGGTTTATAACAAAAACATTAAGTACTAAAATTGTAAAAAGAATTCTCATAGTTTTATTTATAATAAGCAATTATGATTCTATCGTAATACTATATTTTTACCTGAAAGTAAAACACAATTTATTTAGAATCGACAAAGTTGATTTTTTGCTCAATATAAGATTTTTTCATGAAAATGGAAATCAACCTGTAGGATATAGTACTTTTTTTTGCTGTGGTTTAACCACTAACCTGGCTTTTCTCCGCAATTCATAAAAATCTAAATTCATTAAATCTTACTCACTAACTTGTTTTAAAAAATACAAGCCAATTAAATCAGATAGTTAATCCTACTCTATTCCCTCCATCATTTCAGGATCGAATTCTGCTAAGACAAGCTCTTCATCTGTAATTACTGGTTTTTTCTTGAAGTCGTTAATCATAAAGTCCATATCAAAATGCTTTAAAGATTTAATCAACGTATCATTTAATTCTACGCGGAGTCCTTTAGATGGCATTTCAACTTCAAACTTATTTACCTCATCTACCACTTTAAATTTGATAGGACAAGTTCCAGGATTATCTTCAAAAAGCTTGTACATATCTTCAATAAATCGTTGATCTATGCTTCGTGAGTTGACAGTTAAATTTAAGCTATTTGCCTTTTTCTGTCGCATATCGGAAAGCATATCTATTCCTGATATTTTAAATTCAAACTCTCCTTTTCTATACTTATGAGGTAAAATTTTCCCGCGGATACAAACGAATAAATTATTACTCATAAATGTTTTCCATTTTAAAAAATCCTCACGCCATAAAAACAGCTTCGTTCCTTCGTTATAATCTTCTATAACCATAGTTCCGAAGGGATCTCCATTTCTTGTAGTTCTTTCTTCACATTCAGTAATGATACAGGCAATACTTAAGTCTTTGTTCGCATGTTTTTCCATGTTGTTCAGCATGCCTACATTGCCGTTACAAAACGATTCAATATCTAGTCGGTAATCATCTAATGGATGACCAGAAATAAAAATACCTACAACTTCTCTTTCTCTGTTCAACTTATACATGGAAGTCCACTCATTCGCCTCAGGAACTTGTGGTGCTGGAATTTCTGTTCCTGAAACTTCTCCAAATAACGAAGCTTGTGAACTATTTTCACTTTCTTGATAATTTTTCCCAAACTGAACGGCTTTATCTAAAAACGTTTTTCCGTTATCTTCTACAAAATACTGTGCTCTATGAACACCTTTGAAAGAATCAAAACCTCCTGCGTAAGCTAAACTTTCAAACGCTTTCTTGTTGCACAACCTGTGGTTAATTCTCTTCGTCATATCGAAGATACTCTTGAACGGTCCGTTTTCTTCTCGTTCTTGTTTAATTGCCGTTACTGGTCCAGAACCCACGCCTTTAATTGCACCTAATCCAAAACGAATTGCTCCTTCTTTATTTACCGTAAATTTAAATTCAGACTCGTTAACATCCGGGCCTAAAACAGGAATTTGCATGCGTTTACATTCTTCCATGAAAAATGTAACTTGCTTAATATCGTTCATGTTGTTAGACAACACCGAAGCCATATATTCTGCAGGATAATTTGCCTTTAAATACGCAGTTTGATAAGCAACCCAAGCATAACATGTAGAATGCGACTTATTAAATGCATAAGATGCAAAAGCCTCCCAATCTGTCCAAATTTTCTCTAACGCTGTTTTATCATGACCTCTTTCTCCACCTTGATTAATGAATTGAGGTTTCATTTTTTCGAGAAGCGCTATCTGCTTTTTACCCATTGCCTTACGCAATGTATCCGCCTCACCTTTAGTAAAACCAGCTAAACTTTGCGACAGTAACATCACTTGCTCTTGATACACCGTAATTCCGTAGGTTTCTTCTAAATATTCTTTACAAGCTGGTACATCGTATACAATCTCTTCTTCTCCATGTTTACGTTTAATGAAAGAAGGAATATATTCAATTGGCCCTGGGCGATACAATGCGTTCATTGCAATCAAATCTGCAAATGCAGTAGGCTTCAAATCCTTCATATACTTCTGCATACCTGGAGATTCGTACTGAAACACCCCTACCGTTTCTCCACGCTGAAATAATTCATACGTTTTTTGATCATCAATTGGAAAATCATCTGCAACGAGATCAATATTATGTCTTTGTTTTACAAACTTAATAGCATCTTTAATAAGCGTTAAAGTCTTTAAGCCCAAGAAATCCATTTTAAGCATCCCAGCTTCTTCTGCAACGGAGTTATCGTACTGAACAACGTACATATCAGAATCCTTCGCTTTCGCAACAGGTACAAAGTTTGTAATATCGGAAGGTGTAATTATTACACCACAAGCATGAATACCTGTATTTCTAACTGTACCTTCTAATTTTCTGGCATGATTAACCACTTCTGCCGTTAAATCATTACCAGAAGCAAGACGTTTCATTTCGTTTGCACGATTAATATCGTCTTGGTTGTTCTTAAGCTTATCAGCTAATTTATCTTCATCTAATCCAAAAATTTTAGACAGTGAAATGTCGGGAATTAATTTAGATACTCTATCTGCCTCAAACAGACTTAAATCTAAAACTCTTGCGGTATCTCTGACAGAAGACTTTGCAGCCATAGTACCATAGGTAATTATTTGAGCTACCTGATTTTTACCATATTTTTCAATCACCCATTCTATGATCCTTCCCCTACCTTCATCGTCAAAATCGATATCAATATCAGGCATAGAAACACGATCAGGATTCAAAAAACGCTCAAAAAGTAAATCATACGCAATAGGATCTACATTTGTAATACCGGTACAATAAGCAATAGCACTTCCTGCAGCAGACCCCCTTCCTGGTCCAACCGAAACATCCATATCTCTTGCAGCCTGACAAAAATCTTGAACGATTAGGAAGTAACCTGGATACCCAGTTCTTGCAACGGTTTCAAGCTCAAAATCTAAACGCTCAGAAATCTCAGCTGTAATTTCACCGTAGCGTTTCTTCGCACCCTCGTACGTTAAATGTCTTAAATAATTGTTCTCCCCTCTTTTACCTCCGTCTTCTTTATCTTTAGGGTCTAGAAACTCCTCTGGAATATCAAAAGCTGGTAGAAGAACGTCCATAGCCAATGGATAGTGTTCAATCTTAGAAACTACCTCATTTGTATTGATAATTGCTTCTGGTAAGTCGGCAAAAAGCTTCTTCATCTCATCGCTAGACTTGAAATAATACTCTTCGTTATCTAATCCATATCTAAACCCTCTACCTCTACCTTTTGGTGTATTTATCTGCTCTCCGTCTTTAACACAAAGTAAAATATCGTGTGATGTTGCATCCTCTTTATTGAGATAAAATGTATTGTTTGTGGCAACAATTTTAACAGCATGCTTTTTAGAAAATTTCAATAGCGTTTCATTCACCCTATCTTCATCTTCTTGACCATGACGCATTATCTCCAAATACAAATCATCTCCAAATTGCTCCTTGTACCAAATTAAAGCTTCTTCTGCTTGCGTTTCTCCAACGTTTAAGACTTTCCCAGGAACTTCTCCGTATAAATTTCCGGTCAAACAAATTAAATCGTCTTTATACTGAGCTACAATTTTTTTATCTATACGCGGAACGTAATACATTCCTTCTGTAAAGGCAATAGAAGCCATTTTTGCCAAGTTGTGATAGCCTTTCTTATTTTTGGCCAGAAACACAACTTGGTATCCATTATCTTTATTTGATTTATCCCTATGATCTAGGCAAATATTAAACTCACATCCAATTATGGGCATTATTTCCTTTTCATCAAAAGGCTCTCCGTTTTTTTCAGCTGCCAATCTTCTTTCTTTAACGCCTTTGTTGTGGGCAGCAGTATGCTTCTCGAAATGAAAAGCAGCCATCATATTACCAATATCGGTTAAAGCTACAGAAGGTTGTTTCAATTTTGCAGCTTTTGCTATCAAACCTTTAACGTCTATCGTAGACTGTAGTATGGAAAATTGAGTGTGATTGTGTAGATGTGTGAATGGTACATCTTTCAATATTGCTAAACCTTCTTCAATTTGAGAAGAAGAAACAGAACTGGTTGCTTCTTTAAGTTTTGCAGATTCTGCTTTTAAATTTAAATGTTTAATTCCAAAAGTTCCGATAGGAGCTGGATTAAACGCTTTAAAATCTTCAATATATTTTTCCTCTACTAGTAATTCTTCAGCAGTAAAAACATCTGTTCTTATCAATTCTAAAAAACATCTAGTGGTAGCTTCAACATCAGCAGTAGCATTATGCGCTTCGCCAAAAGGTTCTCCAAAAAGCTTTTCGTGTAATTCTGTTAACGTAGGAAGTTTAAACTTACCTCCTCTTCCTCCTGGTATTTTACACAAATTGGCTGTTACCTCTGTACACGTATCTAAAACAGTTGGAATATTTACCCTATCTTTTCTTTTGAGTTGTTTATTACTTTCTAATCCCTTAACCGATTTTGAAAACAAGGAGTTTGATTCTATTTCCGCTCTTAAAAATTCAGCACCCATTATGTTTAAATCAAAATCTAAATTTTGACCAACAACAAACTTGGCTTTTTCTAACGCAGCGTTAAACTCAACCAGCATCTCTTTTAGAGAAACACCTTGATCGTTAGCCAATGCCGTTGATATTCCATGTATCTGTTCAGACTCGAAGGGAATGTCAAAACCATTTGGCTTTATAAGAAAATCTTTAGCTTCTACTAACGCGCCGTTTTGATCATGAACTTGCCATGCAATTTGAATACATCTTGGCCAGTTGTCTAAATCTGTAATGGAGGCATTAAAGTCTTTAGGTAAACCAGTTGTTTCTGTATCAAATATAATGTACATAGTCTTGAAAGTTTTGAGTTTTTAAAGATAACAATTACTGTACTTTTATAAGCATTTGTATCATTAGAAGTTTTGAACAGAATATGTTTCTAATTTATTTTGTATCTTAATAAAAACTTTTACAATGAAATCAACTCAACAATTGAACAGATACTGTTGTGTCTGCACCTCTAAACTTATTGGTAGAAAAGACAAAGTATACTGCGACAACCGCTGTAAATACCTGCACCACAAAGCAGCCAAAATTCAAATAGAAGAAAAATTTACATACAATTCGCGCCGCGAGTTAAGGAATTTAATAATTCTAGAAGGTATGTTTGGAGAGTATAGAAAAGAAGTTATTATCCACAAAAACTTACTGTTCAAATACGGATTTGATTTACTCTGCTTTTTTAAGAACCAAAAGAATAAAAATTCCTACAAGATAAAGCATTTACCCAATAACTTGGTGCTCATAATCAAAACTGAAAAATTAAAAGACTTCGCTTTTAGTATCTTTATAGAAAGATGGAGACGCATATTTCCACCAAATTTTGAACATAAAAATGGAGCATTAATAGATGGAGTACACTCGTTTTTTAAAGAAAAATCAGTTTTCACAAAACCAATTTTAACGGTTATTCCTTTGATATAACTCAGATTGAAAGAATATCCTACCCTTTATCACATTAATATTAAAATTAACTACTACAAATTAGAAGAGAAAATTAATCATCATCCCTAACTCCATATTTACTTGCAGCACTACCATTGGATTTCCTGAGTGTTATTG
>JBMYYC010000064.1:0-5961 GCA_049609045.1 Lishizhenia sp.
GCCAAGTTCGACGGCGCGATTGAATGCGGCGTATGCGGCGTCTTTGATGAGTTGGTTAACATTGTTTTCTTCCATTGAATCTAGTGCAGCTTGTGTGGTACCTCCTTTTGAGGCTACTTTATTCATCCATTTTTGGGGTGTTAGGTCTGCATCATTAAACAATTTTACAGCTCCTTCGAACGTTGAACTAACGAGTACTTTGGAGTCATAATCTGAAAATCCCATTTGTTTGGCAGCTTCTAGCATACTTTGCATAAAGTAAAACACATAAGCTGGTCCGCTACCTGAAATACCTGTTGACTTATCTATATACTCTTCCGAATCTACGTGTATTGAAGTCCCTGTTGTGTCTAACAAGTTTCTTACCATTAATAACTCTACTCTTGAGACACTTTTTGATGCTGTGAATGATGTTACTCCATAACCTACTTTTGCGGGTAAGTTGGGCATGGTACGGACTACTTTTTCTATCGATAAATTATTTTGAATGAACTCTATTTTTACTCCCGCCATTAACGATACGAATATTTGCTGATCATTTACATAGTTTTTCATGTTCTTGAAAAGATCTTCAGAATGATGTGGTTTTACGGCTATAAATACTATATCTGCCTGTGGTAAACAGCTCTTTAGATTCTGATGAACTTCGAAGGTTGGATTTTCTTTAAGATCCGATAGCGTTGTTGTACTAAGATCTTGAATCATTAATTTTCTTTTATTCAGTAGACCAGATTTTACAATTCCTTCTGAGTATGTCCGCCCCATATTACCAGCTCCAATTACAAGTACTTTCATCTGTTTGTATTTTCTTTTTTTATTCTATTTCTTAATATAATTTTCTTTTACTAATAACCAAATAATTGTTGTGTTGACTTTTTGTTGGCTTAGGGATAGCAGTGTTAGCTTGTTGCAGTGGAAGGTTTAGTTTTACTTACTGATTGCATTACGCCCATAGAAGTGTTGTAAACTGTTAGTAATACTTACCTTTTTCAAAATAACTTTAACGTATAGCCCGACCGATAGTTATCGGTAACGCCTATAAAGAGACTTCTTTAATTAAGCGTGTGTTTACATTATTATTAACGAATAAAGGCATACTACTTAAGATAATATGCCTTTACTTACGAAGTAATTTCTTCTACAATTCTGGAAAATCTGTCGGATTTGATTCGTGCATTATTTTGTATGCAGTTTCAAAAATATCATCTATGCTTGGCTTTGAGAAATAGTCGCCATCTGTACCATAAGCGGGTCTATGATCCTTAGCTGAAACGGTAACAGGTTTAGCGTCTAAGTGATAATAACCGTTCTGTTTCACTAGTATTTGATCTAAGATATAAGCAGTTGCGCCAGATTCAACGTCTTCATCTACGATCAATAATTTATTTGTCTTCTTGAGTGACTCTGCAATGCTATGATTAACATCAAATGGTAAGAGTGTTTGAATGTCTATTAATTCTACATCCATACCCGTTTCTGCCATTAATTTCTCTGCGGCTATGCATAAATTGAATGTACTGCCGTATGAGACTATAGTCAAATCTTTTCCTGCTTTTGTTATTTCGGGTTGACCTAAAGCAATTTTAAATTCGCCAAGATTTGTTGGCATAGGCTCTTTAGTTCTGTAACCATTTAGTGGTTCAATTACCAATGCTGGCTCATCAGCCTCCATTAGTAAATTGTACATACCGGCTGCTTGGGTCATGTTTCTTGGTACGCATACATGCATACCACGTAAAGAATTTATTATCATACCCATTGGAGAGCCAGAATGCCAAATTCCTTCTAAACGGTGACCTCTTGTACGTATAATTAAAGGTGCTTTTTGTCCACCTTTCGTTCTATACTGTAAGGTTGACAAATCATCTGACATTATCTGAATAGCGTATAGTAGATAATCTAAATATTGAATTTCTGCGATAGGGCGTAATCCGCGCATGGCCATTCCAATACCTTGACCAAGAATAGTACATTCTCTGATTCCTGTATCTGAAACACGCAATTCGCCATATTTTTCTTGCATGCCTTCCATAGATTGGTTTACACCACCTATTTTTCCAGTATCTTCACCAAAGGTTAGTGCCTCTGGATATTTTTGGAATATTTTATCGAAATTCTCTCTTAGAATAATTCTACCATCTTCTTTGCTATCATCTTCATAAACGGGAGCAATAGGCGCTATATTAAATATGTTTTTATCCGATTGGGAGTATAGGTAAGAGCTGTACCTATCCGCATTATTTTCTAACTGTTGGTTTAACCAATTTTTGAGTATAGTTCTATGTGTGTTTTGTTCTCCGCGTGTTTTTCTAATTACTTCGCGGACTGTACTTAGCACATCTTTTCTTATTGGTTCAAACGCTTTTTCTAGTGTTTCTATTCCTTTAGAAATAAAAACTTGATTCGGCGATTCTTGGGCAACATTCTTCATTAATTGCACTGCAGTAGATAAATCTGTTTGCATGTTTTCTGTGAACGCTTTCCAAGCAGCATTTTTATCATTTCTTACGGACTTCTTAGCGTCTTTTTCAATACTCGTAAGCTCGTCAGCTTCTATTAAAGCGTTACCTTGATTATCTTTTAATTCTGAAATCCATGTTCTGAATTTTGCTATGCAGTCGAAATCTTGTTCCCATTGCATACGTTCTTCAGACTTATATCTTTCATGTGAACCTGAAGTTGAGTGACCTTGTGGTTGGTTTACTTCTTTTACGTGAACCAAAACCGGTACTTGTTCTTCACGAGCAATTTTCACTGCTTTTTCGTATGTTAAGCATAAATCAACATAATCCCATCCTTTGGTAACGAAAATTTCGAAACCTGGTGTATCTTTTGTTCTTTGGAAACCTGATAAGGCTTCTGAAATAGAATTTTTTGTTGTTTGATGCTCGCGCGAAACGGAAATACCGTATCCGTCATCCCAAACAGACATTACCATAGGTACTTGTAAAACGCCGGCAGCATTCATGGTTTCCCAGAATGGACCTTCTGAAGTAGATGCATCACCAATAGTACCAAACGCAACTTCGTTACCACCGTTTGTAAATTTTTTGAATTCTTCTAACTCTTTTAATTCTGGATGATTTCTGTAGACTTTAGAAGCTTGTGCTAAACCTAATAATCTTGGCATTTGACCTGCGGTTGGAGAAATATCTGCAGAACTATTTTTTTGTTCCATTAGATTTTTCCAATCGCCTTTTTCATCGAGATTTCTTGTTGCGAAATGTCCACCCATTTGTCTACCACCAGAAGCAGGTTCATGTGTGATGTCTGTATGTGCGTACAATGCTGCAAAATAGTGTTGAACATTGAGCTGTCCAATTGCCATCATTAAGGTTTGATCTCTATAATAGCCAGATCTAAAATCTCCGTTTTGAAATTGTTTCGCCAAAGCAATTTGCGCTAATTCTTTTCCATCGCCAAAAATACCGAATTTAGCTTTTCCTGTTAGCACTTCTCTTCTTCCTAGAAGAGAGGTTTCTCTAGAAATACAAGCCAATTTATAATCGTTTAAAACTTCTTGTTTGTAGGCTTTTAATTCTTTAGTAGGAGCTGCTATTGTATCTGTATTTTTTGCCATAGATCTGAAAATTTTGCGGAACAAAGATAATAAAAAAAGCCCTATTTCAATGTAATGAATAGGGCTTTAGGCAAGAATTATATTAAGAACCTAATAACTCCATTTTCTGTGGCTTCTACTGTCAAAATCATAACGGTTTAAGTATATTCTATCGTCTCTATCTGTAAGTGAATAAATTCGTTTTTCATTACCTGCTGTAATTGTAGCGCTTGCATCTAAAGGAATTTCTATCACAACTGTTACACTCTGATTTCTTATTTTGTCTGTTTTTGGGAAACTAAAATAGGCTGGGATTTCTAAATGATTTCCGTTTACTACTGTTGAAATCTGCATATTTTCAATTCTATTTATAGCACTTTTAGTAACGTTACCGTGCGCTATTTTTTGTGTGTAGACATGAATTTGATTGTCTTTAGAAGGATAAATTCTAATTCTATCAACAGTAAAATAAATACTGTCTTTGCTTACCTTCAAAATTTCTTCTCGTTTAAAATCAAACGAGTTGCTCTTATCATTTAGAGGTAGCCAGTTGATGTCAATTTGATTTGTATCTAGTTTAGCAATCTCTGTTTCTATACGCTCTTCTTGTGCCATTTCTAAGCCGTTTTTTGTAGCAATAACAGCTCCTGTGATTAATGCAATTATCCAAAATGAAAAAACAGTTAGATACACTCGCTTTGTAGTCTTTGTTTGAAATTTAAAAAGTAACGTTAAACCTAAAACTGTGAATCCGATTAATGGACAAAGAACGATAATGAATGCAGCCAGCCAACTTAAGGTAAACGTTCCGTCAATTAAAACAAGTTTTGAAAGATCGTATACGGACAGAAGATTTCCATCTTGGTTGGTTCCAATTAAGCCGAATTGGCCAACAGTAAAAATTAAAAACACAGTTAACCAAAAGGCACAAAATAAAACTAAACCAATACCAATTAGTTTGGAAAGAATTTCTCCTAATTGTTTAAATCTAGGTTCTATTTTCTCTGTGATTTCTCTAGAAAATTGACGTGTAGATTTTTCTAGTTTTTTACCCGTTTCTTTTGCCTGTTTAGAAATACTTTCTACTGTTATGGGTTGTCCAGACATTTTAAGTCTATCACTTGTAGAGTTTACTTTTGGTAGTACTATCCATAAAATTAAATAGATGAGAATTCCACTAAACCCTGCAAGTACTAATATTACAAAGAGAACTCTTATGAGCGCAGTGTCTACATTGAAATAGCTAGCTAAACCTGCGGCAACTCCACCAAAAGAGCCATTTTCTGGATCTCGATATAATTTTCTTTTGTTGATATTGCTTGCTTGATTCGTACTATTTTCTTCTTCATTTTCTCTCTCTTCTTCTAATGAATAATCTGAAGCTTCTCCCATAATTGAAATAACCTCTTGAACATCTGAAAAAAGTATTGCTGTTTTAGATTCAGAAAGCTTTGCATTAAAAAGTTCTGCAATTCTAATTTCTACGTCTTCTAAGATCATATCTGCTTCCTCTTTATTTTTAAATTGAAGTCTGATATTTTCTAGATACTCTTTTAGTAGATCGAAACCATCTTCTTCTATGTAATAAATGATTCCGCTTAGATTTATTGATATTGTCTTTTTCATCTTATTTTTTACTTATTGTGTTTACTGCTTTACTTAATTCTTTCCATGTATCGCTTAACTCTTCTAGAAATACTGTTCCCATTTTGGTAAGTGAGTAATATTTTCTGGGTGGTCCGCCTGTAGATTCTTCCCACCTGTAGCTGAGTAGTTCTGCTTTTAACAAGCGAGTAAGTAGGGGATATAACGTACCTTCTACAACAATTAATTTTGCCGATTTTAATTCTTCTAGGATTTCTGATGGATAGGCTTCTTTTTTTGCCAAAATTGATAGGATACAGTATTCTAAAATCCCTTTGCGCATTTGAGCTTTTGTGTTTTCTAATTTCATGTTTGCACTATTTTACAATGCAAATATATGTATTTTAAATAGTACTTTGCAATACATAGTACTATTTTATTTTTTAATTAGTATCGATTTTTGATTGAATCACCATATTTTAATGATGTTTGCGTCTGTTGTAAAAAAATAAAAATTTATTTAGAGAGTTCTTTTATGAACCTTTTTCCACGTGCTTTAAAACCAGCAGAAGCATTTTGAAACTGATTTTCTACACTTTCTTTTAGTTCTGGGATAATTTCAGGATACTGTTTTACGAAGTGCAGAAGCATATCCATTGCATAGGCTTTAACTGCAACTTTGGTTTCTGGATTATTCAGTTGATATATTAATCTATCTAAAAGTTCGCCTTCTCTGTATGGCTTAAAAGGTAGTAGTACGATTGCTTTTAACAGGTTTCTATGTAAGGTATGGTTGTTAGATTCTAGCCAAATATCAA
>JBMYYC010000065.1:0-5949 GCA_049609045.1 Lishizhenia sp.
TAGCAACAAGATAAGCATTTTAATGCATTGCATATATTGTTTTCTGTAATTTGCTTTATTTCTCTCTTTTTTTGATTGGATTTAAATTAAAGAATAAAAAAAAATCGCCAGGTTAATGACGATTTTAATGGAATTGTATAAACGTCTAATTACTTTTTATTTCAAATTCTGTTCTTCTATTTTGCTGTCTACCATCTGCCGTAGAGTTGCTTTCAATCGGTTGTGAAGAGCCATATCCTTTGGCAGACATACGATTCGTAGAAATTCCTCTTTGTTCTAGATAACGAACAACAGCTTCTGCACGTTTTTGAGAGAGTGATTCATTCAACGCTGCAGAACCAGTATTATCTGTATGTCCAGAAATTTCAATTTTTAGCAAAGGAACATCTTTCATCAACGATACCAAACGATCTAACTCTGTATTTGATTCTGAACGAAGTGATGATTTACCTACATCAAAAAAGATATTACGTAAAGCAATTTTGCTTCCAATAGCAATGTTTTTCAATTCTATTGTTTTATTAATTAGATTGTAATCTGCATCACTTTTAATGTCAAAATTTTCAGAATGAAAGAGATAACCGTCTGCTTTTACAGCAATACCATAATTCTTTCCAGCCGTTAAAGAAAGAAGAAATTTTCCTGTGGCACTGTTTGAGTTAAATTGTTCAATTTCTTTACCTGTAGTATTGTCTGTAATAACAATTTCCGCTTCCACAGCTTCTCTGGATAATGCATCTATCGTTTTACCTTTAAATACGGTTAAAGAACCTTTGTTCACTTTCACTTTTGATTCTATCTGAGGGTCTTTTATTGGAAGCGCAATACTTGCCAAAAGATAATCTTCCATGTCTACAACAGTTTCTTTTTGTGGTCCCCAAAATGTTACTTTGTAAATATCAAAATCTCCAAGACCACCATTTCTATTAGATGATATATAGGCATATTTTCCGTTGGCTGTAGCTGCAAAAAAGTAATCGTCGTAAGGAGTGTTGATAGGATATCCCATGTTTTCTGGTTTAGACCAAGTTCCTTGTTTTTTGTAAGAAACAAAAATATCATAGCCTCCCATAGATCCATGCCCTTCAGATGCAATATACATGGTTTCGCCATCTATATGTAAATAAATTGGTCCGTCATTAAACTTAGAATTCACAGTACTAACCATTGTTGCTGCACCATATTTTTCAGTCATTCTATTTTCCATTCCAGCAAACATAATTTCTGTTCCATTAGACCGATTTGCGTTATCTCTTGCAAAATATAGTTTGTAGCCATCAAAATTGTAAGAAGCGTATTTTTCGTTTGCTCGAGAAGAACTAATTTGTTGTGCTAAAATTTTTGGGGCAGACCAATTTAATCCAGATAATTGTGATTCGAAAATATCTGTTTGTCCATCAATATCTCTATGAAGTAACATTTTAGTTCCATCGTAATACAAGTTATTTACGGTTTCATCTAATGGAGAATTTACAGCGCCTTTAATTGGACGAGGAGAAGACCATTTTCCATTTTCAAAGAGAGTAGAATAAATATCTAAATCGTATTCTCCAACTTCATTTGTTTTATTGTTATTCGGACGATTAGAGCTAAAAATAATAGAAGATCCGTCTGTTGATATACTTGGCGCAATTTCGTTGTGTTCTGTATTTAAAACATTCATATTATCAATCCAGACTCTTTCCGGTTTTGCCTTAAGCTCTATACCTTTAGAACACTCTCTTTTTCTTTGTGTCACAAACTTGCTGAAATTATCTGCTTTTCTATAATTGGCTTCAAACGCTTTATAAAGTTTCAAGGCCTCATTAAAATCTTCTTCTAAATGATAAGATAGAGCTAAGTAGTAAGGCAGAAATGGATCACAGTTTTCATCCAATGCTTTTGCCTTTCTAATAAATTTAATTCCTTTGTATGGTGCAGAAGAATAAAAATAGCAAACCGCTATATTGAAATTGTTTTTTGCATTTTCACTATTTAAAACCTGAGCTTGTTTGTAGTATTCTAGTGCTTTTTTAAAGTTTAAACCGGGTTCTCTTACTTCAAAAACAGCCGTTAACCCTAGTTCAAAATATTCTTCGGCACTTTTTAATCCTTCGAGCACTGCTTTCAGTTCTTCTTTTTGTTCTTTGAAGTTGGCCGACTTAAATTCTACATTTTGCCCAAAAACAGCAAATGAGAAAAGAAAACAAATAGTATATATAGTGTTGTTGATAAATTTCATCTGAATAAATATTTTACATTCCACAATTTTGAGCGTAGTATCTCTTTCCGATTTCTGAACCAAGAGATTTTGCTTTTTCCCAATCTTCGCATGCTTTTTCCATGTTGCGTAGCATTTCGTTTGCCATTCCTCTGTTTACATAAGCAGAAGCATAATTCGGGTCTATTTGAATTGCTTTATTGGACGCTTGAAGTGCTTCTTTATAGGACGCTTTTTGGAAATATGCAGCAGCTAAGTTGTTGTGCGCCATAGCATATTCTGGTTGTATTGAAATACACTTTTTAAAATCTGTTATTGCGTCGTCTATTCGTCCTTTTGAAATTTGAGTAGCACCTCTGTTTGCATAAGCTAAATAAAAGTTTTGATCTAAAGAAATTGCTCTGTTAAATGAAGCAATAGCTCCGTCGTAGTCCTTCATTTTCTTCTTGGTTGTACCAATATTGTTTAGTACAAAAACTAGGTTTGGATTTCTCCTTAATGCTTCCTCATAGTCTGTGAGTGCTTTTGTATAATTGCCAAGCATTCTATAACAAGAAGCCCTATCGTTATAAGCAAAAGCCATGTTTTTGTCTAATTCTATGGTTGTTGTAAACGAAGCAATGGCTTCCTCATAATTTTGTTGTAAGAATTGAAGTGTTCCAAAATTGTAATGACTTTTTGGGTTGTTTGCATCCAGAGCAATAGCTTCTTTATAATCTTTTTCTGATGCCAAGTAATTACTTAATCCTTGGTAAGCTCTTCCGCGCTGAAAATAGGCTTTTGCGTATTGCTTGTCTTTTTCAATTAAAGTACTAAGCGTTAAAATGGCTGCTTTGAATTGATTGTTTTCATTTTCTGCAACACCTTTGTTGTAAAAAGCTGCTGTAAAGTTCGGATCAGCTTTTACAGAACGCGTAAATTGGCTTATTGCAGCCGTATAGTTTTTTTGATTGAAGTAAGTTATGCCTTTGTTATAGGCTTCTTGACTTTCAGCAATAGCTGCATTTGTTTCATTGAGTGCTGCAATTGAATCTCTATATTTTAGTTCTTCAGCCGTTAAATCATCTCCTTGTCCATACAAAGTTGCCTTAGATAGTATGCAGATGCCTAGAAGTAGTAGTCTTAATTTATTCACAGATCTAATTTTTGTTCAAACTTCATAAAAAATCTATCAAATAGTAAGAAATCAAAGAAATACTTTTCAACACTTAGTAATAACCTTACTTAAAAATGTATTATTAATTTAGCCATTCAAAATAGAAATGATGAGCAAAGAAGTATATATAATTGACGGAATTAGAACGCCTATAGGAAATTTTGGTGGTACATTATCAACTGTTCGACCAGATGACATGGCAGCGCACGTGATTAAAACCTTAATGGAAAGAAATCCAAACCTACCGATGGAAGAGGTAGAAGATGTTCTTTTCGGTTGTGCAAATCAGGCTGGAGAAGACAATAGAAATGTAGCGCGTATGGCTGGATTGTTGGCTGGCTTACCCTGGCAGTCTGGTGGAGAAACTGTGAATAGATTGTGCGCTTCTGGAATGGCATCTACGATTAACGCTGCACGAGCAATAAAAGATGGAGCAGGTGATGTATATGTTTCTGGAGGTGTTGAAAATATGACTAGAGGTCCGTGGGTTATTTCGAAAGCGTCAAAGCCTTTTGGTAGAGATGCTCAAATGCACGATTCTTCTTTCGGTTGGAGGTTTATAAACCCGAAAATGCAAGAAATGTATGGTACGGACGGAATGGGAAATACTGCGGAGAACTTGGTAGAGATGTACGGAATTTCGCGCGAAGATCAAGATAAATTTTCAGCTTGGTCGCAACAAAAAGCAGCTGCAGCATGGGAGAGTGGTAGGATGGCTCAAGAAGTTGTGCCAGTTACTATTCCTCAACGAAAAAAAGAAGCGATTGTTTTTGATAAAGACGAATTTATGCGTCCAACTACAACTACTGAAACATTGGCAAAATTAAGACCTGCTTTTAAGAAAGAAGGCGGTTCTGTAACAGCAGGGAATGCATCGGGCTTAAATGATGGAGCGTGCGCTCTTTTAATAGCAGGAGAAGAAGCTGTGGAGAGAAACAATTTAAAGCCATTGGCAAGAATTGTAAGTTCTGCAATTGCTGGTGTTGAGCCAAGAATTATGGGTATAGGTCCAGTTTACGCTTCAGAAAAAGCACTAAAGAGAGCAGGATTAACACTAGAAGATATGGATATTTTAGAGTTAAATGAAGCTTTCGCAGCGCAAGTTCTAGCGTGTACACGTAAAATGGGAATAGCAGACGATGACCCAAGAATTAATCCAAATGGTGGCGCAATAGCGTTAGGACATCCATTAGGAATGACTGGAGCACGTATTTTATTGTCTGCAGCATTAGAATTGCAGAGAACAGGAAAAAGATATGCACTTGTAGCAATGTGTATTGGCGTTGGACAAGGGTATGCAACTGTAATAGAAAGAGTTTAATTCGGTTATGCGACTCACATTTAACGCTCCTATAACGCTCACTTTTGCCATCATGGCAACGGTGATCTATTTTTTCTTTACATATAACTCTCCGCCAGAAGTATGTGTACTTAGAGGACAATTCGATACCTCCAATTGGCGCTGGTATTTGAGTTTATTTGGGTATACATTAGGACATGGAAGTACAGAGCATTTGATTGGAAACTTAAGTTTAATTCTACTTCTTGGTCCAATTTTAGAAGAGAAATACGGTTCTAAAAAGTTGTTGTTAATGCTGCTTTTAACGGCATTTTTAACTGCGGTAGTACACATTTTATTCTTTTCACATAGTTTGATAGGAGCAAGTGGTATTGTATTTATGATGATTGTATTGGTTTCGTTAACGAATGTAAAGCAAGGAGAAATACCGATTACCTTTATTTTGATTATGATTCTTTACGTTGGGCAAGAAGTTTATAAAGCGTTTGATGTAGATCAAGTTTCTCAATTTGCTCATATTTTGGGAGGTATTTTAGGCGCAATTTTCGGATTTACTTTTAGACCTGGAGGTAGAACAGGTAAACCTGTGTTAAGTATCAAGGCAGATTAGGTTAAACCCTAATTCTATCCGATAAAAACAAGGTTTTTACAAGTTAAATTTGTATCTTGCGCACATTCAACAAAAATTGTTGAAAAACAGAATTAAATTATAGGTAGATATGGGTAGACCACCAACAAAACCAGCGCGTTTAAAAGATGGATTTTACATAGAAGTGAGAAACGAAGGTTCTAAAGCAAACGGAATTAAAATTCGTAGAGACACGAAGGAAGAAATGATGATGGCTATTGAAGATTACAGCAGAATCAAAGATGTTACTGTACTTGGAGAGCTTAAGAGCGACAAATGGGTCGACGATAAAAAGAAGAAAAAGAAAAAATAATATTGATTTTTAAGACTTGGTAAATGCCAAGTCTTTTTTTTGTTTAAACTTTTCTGTTCTACAGCTGTTTTAATTAAAATAAAAAATATGAGTACGCCCTACATAAATTATTTAAAAGGTAAAGGAAGGTTTACCGTTTGGATTTTATCATTTTTATTTCTTCTGGCTACTATTCCTCTTTTGTTAAACGCAGACAATACATTAACAGCAAAGTTTTTTGGTGTTTTTGTACTCGTATTAATAGTGTTTGCACTTTGGGTTTGGCGTATACAAACTAGAAAAAGAGCAGATAGGTTGGCACGTGTGCGGTTAACTACAAACGAAATCCATTGGCTTAACAGACATATTCCGT
>JBMYYC010000066.1:0-3990 GCA_049609045.1 Lishizhenia sp.
AACCAAATGATTTTAATACAAATGCAACGAGTAACGTTGTAATGTTCGCATCTAAGATAGAAGATAATGCTTTTTTGTATCCGTCATTAACGGCTAACTTCATTCCTTTACCTTCTGCAACTTCTTCTCTAATTCTTTCAAAGATAAGAACGTTTGCATCTACAGACATACCAATTGTAAGTACAATACCTGCGATACCTGCAAGTGTTAATACAGCTCCAAAAGAAGCCAAGCAACCAAGAATAAAAACGATGTTTGCAATTAAAGCAATATTTGCTACAACTCCAGCCTTACCGTAGTAAAAGATCATGTAAACAAGAACTAAAGCAAGTGCAAAAGCAAATGAAATCAAACCTGAAGAAGCATTTTCAGCTCCAATTGTTGGTCCAACCACTGCTTCTTCTACAATCACAACCGGAGCAGGTAAAGCACCTCCATTTAAAAGATTCACAATTTCTTGCGCTTCGTCTAACTTAAAGTTTCCTGAGATCTCTGTACTTCCTCCTTCAATCACAGAATTGATTGATGGTGCACTAAATACTTTTCCGTCCATTGCTATGGCAACAAACTCAAAATCGTTCGGTTGATTTCCTCTTGGCTGGAAATCTGTAGTCATTTGTTTCCACTCTTCTTGACCTTCAGAAGTCATATCAACCAAAATAACAATCTTACCTTCGTTAGATCCTACTCTTGCTTCGTCAATATCTGCTCCACCAACTCTAGCTTTTCCGTCTTCAGGTATTTCTAGCGCATAAAGTGCATGATAAAGGGTATCGTTATCTTGCATTAACTTGATTCCTGCATTTCCCCAAGCAAAAAGAACATTTTCTATTCCTAACTCGTCATATCTATCTGCTATTAATTGGTTTACTTTTGCAGTATCTGCTGCTTTCGAATAACCAAGTTGCGGACTAGGTAAAAATCCTTCTTCAGATGCGTTGATTCTAAAATACTTTAAAAACTCAGTTGTTTCAACTTCCTCTGTAAGGTCATTTGACTCATCGCCTAAGATATCGTCTAAATTTAAAGAGTCGGTACTAACTGTAGTAGTATCCAAAGCTGTTTCAGTTGAATCTTCAGTTTCGGTTTCTAATGCTTCTAATAAATCTTCTTCAGATGTTGCCAGAGCATTTAAAATTCCACCCACTTGTGTACCTTTTAATGCATGATAAAACTCTAAGTTAGCAGAACCTTGAATTCTTGCTCTTACCGTTTCTTGGTCTTTTACACCCGGTAATTCAATGTAGATTCTATTCGACTCTACATCTTTCGTAATATTTGGTTGAGCAACACCGAATTGATTAATTCTGTTTGCCATAATTGTTTCTACTCCGTCTAAGGCATTATCAGCTAAACCAGTTAAATAATTTATAACTTGCTCGTCTGTCGCTTTAGAACCGATTTCAGAAATCACAGCCTCAGTAGAAAACTCCTTAATCAACGGTCTTTCTGGATGCGCAATTTTAAACTCTTTTGCAAAAAGCGCAATAAAATCTCCACCTGTAGAGTTGTAAGTGTCAACTGCCTTATTAAAAGGTGCACTAAAACGTTCTATTTTTGGACTAACCGCATAATTTCTTACTAAATCTGGCATTGATAGCTGTAAAGTTACAGACATACCGCCTTTTAAATCTAGTCCGAGAGCAATACTTTTACTCTTAACGTCTTTGTAAGTACTTCCTAGAAATACTGACTCTTCGTTCTTATTCTTTAGAATGTCGTTTACAAAAGCAGACTGAGCCAAATCTTTAGCTTCTGGGTCGTTTTTGGCAACTTTAGTACCATTTGGCAAGAGTAATGTATCTGATTCTGCTGCCGAAGCAAACAATTCTTCTACACTCGCTTCTGCACTTGCTTCTGCTTCTGATTCAACTCCATTTGCAATGAAAGTGAACGATAACTGGTATATACAAACAACTGCTAATACAATTGTGAAAAACCAAAAAAATCCTTTGTTACGCATGTCGTAATCTTATGTTTGTGTTTAAATATAGCTGGCAAATATATCATTTCAAATCGGTAAATTCAACTATATTCAATTGGGTTATTAACAAATCTAACAAATACACTTAGATACTACGTAGAAAATCCACTTTAGCAGTTTATTAATCAAACAGTTAAACAGGAGTATTTAAAATGAATGATTTACATCTAAATCTATGTCAAAAAAAAAGCCTTGCCGAAGCAAAGCTCTCATTAAAAGTTCTTTCTTTTACAAGTCTGAAGGTAACTCCACTGCTTGATATCTTTTAGACTTCGGTTTTAACTTGTCTATAAAGACAATTCTAAGCTGCTCTCCGTCTGCTGTGTAAATCATCTCAGAAATTCCATTTGTTATTACCGGCTCTTTCTTCGCTTTGTTATAGAATTTCTTATCAAACAATTCAGAGGTTGCATCTTCATAAAAAACAAAAATAGCTACTACTACTCCATTTTCAACTCTTGCTTTTCCTTTTACACAGAAAGAATCACCGTCTTCAAAGAAACTTAAGATTACATTTCTATGCATATCGTCTGCTACTGTGTAGGATCCGCGCTTTTCAAAAGCTTTTTCTAATCTTTCAAAGCAAGTTGGTTCTTGTGCAACAACTGTTGTTGCTAAGAAAATTGTAAACAATGCAAGTAAAGTTTTTCTCATAATATAATGTTGTTTTTGTGTACTTTAAAGTTACACGGTTGTCAAATATAGCAAACTTGTTTCAAAATAGAGATTGCTAACTTCCATTTTTATTTATTTTTGAAGAAATCAATTTCGATAAGCATGAAACAAATTGCAGACCACTTTTTTGAAGCAGCAGAAATTTTACAGTTATTTAACAGTAATCCTGATAATTTCAAAGCAATTGAACGCGCAGGAAATCTGCTTGTTGAGAGCTTCAAAACAGAGGGCAAAGTTATGTCTTGCGGTAACGGAGGTTCTATGTGTGATGCTATGCATTTTGCAGAAGAACTAACAGGAAGGTACAGGGATAATCGTCCGGCAATTGGGGCTATATCAATCTCTGATGTATCTCATATGTCATGCGTTAGTAACGACTACGGCTACGAAGAAGTTTTTGCACGGTACATTGAAGGTGTTGGAAGAAAAGGAGATGTTTTACTTGCGATTTCTACAAGTGGAAATTCAAAGAACATTATAAAGGCAATTGAAGCAGCAAAGCTTAAAGGTATCAAAGTAATTGGTTTAACTGGTAAAGACGGCGGAGAAATGGCACATTTGTGTGACGTAGAAATAAGAGCTCCAAAATCGAACTATGCAGACCGAGCCCAAGAAATTCACATCAAAATTATACATAGCTTAATTGATTTTGTAGAACGCAACTTATAATGTCATATTTTAAAGAACATATCGCCTACTTCACAAACCTTCTTGGAAATAGATGTAAAATTGATCAAGAAAGTTTAGAAAAACACAGCAAAGATGAAACCGAGGATATTTCTGTATTGCCATTCATAGTAGTCGTTCCAGAAAACACCTCTGAAGTTTCAAAAATACTCCAATACTGCAACACACATAAAATTCCAGTTACACCACAAGGTGCAAGAACAGGTTTAAGCGGTGGAGCGATTCCCACTGAGAAAGGAATTGCTTTAAGTATGGAGCGTTTTAATAAAATATTAAATGTAGACACAAACAATCATCAAGTTACTACAGAACCAGGAGTAATAACAGAAGTACTTCAAAATACAGTAAAAGAAAAAGGACTTTTTTATCCTCCAGATCCGGCAAGCAAAGGAAGTTGTTTTATAGGAGGAAATGTTTCTGAAAATAGCGGTGGACCAAAAGCCGTTAAATATGGAGTAACCAATGAATATGTTCTCAATTTAGAAGTTGTTTTGCCTTCGGGTGAAATTATCTGGACAGGCGCTAATGTTTTAAAGAACGCTACGGGTTACAATTTAACACAACTCATCACAGGAAGTGAAGGAACTCTCGGTATAATTACAAAAATTGTTTTAAAACTAATTCCACATCCTACGCACACCCTT